>JAOKTT010000023.1 GCA_028336245.1 Polaribacter sp. | reverse complement strand
AACAGAAGGAATCGTGGAGACCAGTTGGCAAATTTTAAACAAGGAAAAGGAGACTATAGTGGATTGCCTGGATGGACTTCTGACGGATCTGCCATTACCATAAAAATTAAATCCTACCCACCAAATGCCTACGGATTGTATGACATGGCGGGAAATGTTGCGGAGTGGGTTGCAGATGTATACCGACCAACCATTGACAATGAAGCCAATGATTTTAATTATTTTAGAGGCAATATATTTACTAAAAAAATGATTAATTCAGAGGGAAAAGTGGTCATTGCAGGAGATGATACACCGACCGTTTATGATACACTTCCCAATGGAAAAATAGTTCCAAAACAACTTCCAGGGACCATTAAATACATGCCCATTACAAAAACAGATGCTACCTACAGAAGAAATTTCTCACAGTCTAACAATGCAAATATTGGAGATGGCGATTTAAGCTCTACGCGCTGGTATGAAAAAGATTCTTTGGAAAACAACAACATGTATAATTCACCAAAAGACCCAGTACCAGGTACGAATGACGACGGTAAAATAGAAAGAGTTTTAGATTCAAAAAAACGAACCACCTTGATTAGTGACAAAACAAGAGTGTACAAAGGAGGGTCTTGGGCCGACAGAGAATATTGGTTAGACCCAGCACAACGAAGATATTTACCGGAATATATGGCCACCAACTACATTGGTTTTAGATGTGTGACTGATAAGTTAGGTCCAATGAATAATAGCGACTCAAAAACAACTAGAAACCCAAACAGATAAATGTGTTTTTATAACAAATAAAAGCCTCCTTGTTTTGTAACAATGAGGCTTTTTTTTAGCTTTAGCATATGGAAATTGAAAAAATTTACAACCTGTATTCAACCTATTATCTCGCGGATACAGATACACGCACTATTCGAAAAAACACGCTTTTTTTTGCATTAAAAGGTGCAAATTTTAACGGAAATACCTTTGCAAATAAAGCAATAGCCAAAGGCGCATCCTTTGCTATTATAGACGAAATAGCCTATCACACAGGTCCACAAACAATTCTTGTTGACAACGTCTTGAACACGCTGCAAGCCTTGGCAAGATACCATCGAAAACAATTAAAAATACCGATACTTGCCTTGACGGGTAGCAATGGAAAAACCACCACCAAAGAACTCATCAACGCAGTACTCTCTAAAAAATACACCACCACGGCAACCCAAGGGAACCTCAACAATCATATTGGGGTTCCCCTCACACTGCTGTCCATGACCCCGGAAACAGAAATTGGCATTGTAGAAATGGGTGCCAACCATCAAAAAGAAATTGAATTCCTATGCACCCTTGCTGCACCCGATTATGGCTATATCACCAATTTTGGAAAAGCACATCTGGAAGGATTTGGAGGGTTGGAAGGAGTGATACAGGGAAAAAGTGAACTCTACGCTTTTTTACGTGCACACAACAAACACGCCTTTGTCAATCCGAAGGATGCCCTGCAAATCTCAAAATCTGAAGGTATTAGACGTATTTATTTCCCAGAGAATATTGCATTTCAAAGCGCCGCTCCCTTTGTAAAAGTTACTTTGGGGTCTGCAGAAATACACAGTACTTTAATTGGAGATTACAACTACTCCAACATTGCAGCAGCCATCGCCATTGGACTTTATTTTGAGGTGTCGCCAAAAGCGATAAAAACAGCAATTGCTGGATATGTTCCCAACAACAACCGTTCTCAAATACTAACAACCGCCAACAATCAACTTATTTTAGACGCCTACAATGCCAATCCCTCCAGTATGAAAGCCGCCATTGCTAATTTCTCAAAGCTACCGGCAGCCTTTCAAACCGTTATTTTAGGAGATATGTTTGAGCTGGGTGCCACTGCAGAAAAGGAACACCAAGCAATTGTGGACTTTACAGACGGCTGTTTTTTTGAGAATACCTACTATGTAGGTGCACTCTTCAGCAAAACCACTACTAAAAATCTACAATTTAAAACTTTTGAGTCCTTGCAAGAACACCTAATTGCACAACCAATAAAGGCACACAGCATCCTCATCAAAGGTTCTCGAGGCATGCGATTGGAAAGGATTGTACCCTTACTTGGGTGATCCGCAGTTGCGCATTGCTCCTCGAAAAAAGACCCTGCTAAGTTCCAATATTATTCTTGTGGTAGGCCACTAAGTTGTCTATTGGACGTTGGATAACACCTGTAATTTTTAAGTTATTTTTAGCGGCTACCTTCTCTAAAACATCTCTAAAATAATGCGCTATCGAGCCAATAAAATAAATGGGGGTCTCTTGGTTCAATTGGTATGGTAAAATGCGGTATTTAAAGAACTCTTGGAATCCTTTTTTGATCAAGCGCTTCACATACTTTTCTTCTTTAAAGTCAAACATGAACTTTGCAAAGGTTGCTAAAAACATGTTGGGATTTGCTTCTCTGTAAATATGCTTCTTCAAGTGGTCTGCATCTACATTAAATTCTTTTTCAAATTTTAAGCGAATGTCAATGGGCATTTTTTTATAATAATAATCCACAATTAATTTTTTCCCAAAATAATTACCACTGGCTTCATCCATTAAGATGTATCCTAAAGAAGGCGCTAACATTTGCAGCTCTTTCCCATCAAAATAACAGCTATTAGAACCCGTTCCTAAAATACAGACAACGGCAGGATCTTTTCCGGTAGCAGCATATACCGCTGCCAACAGGTCTTCTGCGACCACTACTGTTGCATTTACAAAAATGGTTTCTAAGGTGTTTTTTAAAATTGCGGTAGGAATGGGTGTTCCGCAGCCCGCACCGTAAAAAAAGATTTCAGTAACCTCTTCTTTTATGTGCATCAATTGAAACATGTTTATAATTCTATTCTCTAGCTCTGCTTCTGGAACTACGGCAGGGTTCAAACCCAAGGTCCGCACTCTAAAAGCCTCCTCTTTTTTGCTATTGATGGCAATCCAATCTGCCTTTGTAGAACCTCCGTCTGCAATTAAAATCATAAGATGATATTTATTTCAAATATATACTAACTAAAAACAATGAGCAATAGCTGGTAAAACTTCAATCGTTTTCGTTAAAAATTAGTGCGTCTTCTGCACCTCTTTTACTAAAAACCGAGAATAAAACGCTAAAATCACCCCTCTTTTTAGCATTCTCGTTTTTTTTCTGCCCTTCCCTCTAAAAAAGGACCTCATAGCATTGGTGCTTGTTACTGTATTGTATGCTCTCTTTTTTTACAAATTAGTTTAAAACAGCCACCTCCCTCGCAGAAGTGTGGTGTTTTTCCTATCAAATCATGCATTTGAGATAAACTCAATTATTTTCTGACTTGCCAAACCTTCTCCATACGGATTTTGCAAGGCACTCATGGCGGCATATGCCGCCGGATTGTCCAATAATTCTTGTGTTTCTTTTCTTATTTTGTCTGTATTAGTTCCTACCAGTAGCACCGTTCCTGCGGCTACCGCTTCGGGCCTCTCTGCAATGTCGCTCAGCACCAATACCGGTTTTCCTAAACTTGGCGCTTCTTCCTGTACATCTGCGCGGTCTGTAATAATTACATGTGCTTTATTTAGGAGCCATACAAAAGCGGGGTAGTCTAAAGGTGCCACGATTTGAATGTTGGGAAGCCCTTCGAAAAGAAGCGCTACGGTTTTTTGTACATGCGGCTTTAACCGCACGGGATATATAATTTGCACCCCTGGATTGTCTTGTGCTAGTTGCTGCAATGCTTGACAAAGATTCACAAAGCCTTGCCCGTAATTTGCGCGACTGTTTTCAGTTACCAAAATTAGTTTTTGCGCTGCTGTAACTATTGTTTTCAGCGCTTCAATTTCAGGATCTTCCCAAGTGTCTGCAAGGGCAACACCTTGCAACAAAGCATCAATGGCCATATTCCCAGTGACTACAATGTCTTGCCATTGGACATTCTCCTGCAGCAGGTTTTTTTTGTACGCCTTTGTGGGTGCAAAATGAAAATCACTGATTCTTCCGGTAATTTGTCGGTTGATCTCTGCTGGAAAAGGGGTGTGTTTATTCTGGGCTCTTAAACCTGCCGCGATGTCACAAACTTTGGCTCCGGAATAAAAGGAGGCAATGCTAGACGCCATAGACGAAGTAGTATCGCCGTTTACAAATACATAGTCGGGTTTGAATTCTTCTAAAATAGGCTGCAAGCCGTCAATAATATCTCCGGTTAAGGAATACAAGCTTTGATTGGATTGTATGAAGCTCAAGTCATACGTAGGGGTGATCTTAAAAAAAGCAAGCACTTGGTCTCTAAAATCTTGGGCGTATCCAGTAAGGCATACCCGTGTTTCAAAACGCGCATCTCCTAAAAACTGATTGACCAAAGGTGCCATTTTAATGGCTTCGGGTCCGGGTCCAAAAATTATCAAGTTTTTTTTCTTCATTGCAGCAGGTATATTTCGGATCAAATCAACTCTTGTTTTGACAGAAAGAAGCGCATCGCAGTCACAGAGGCTTCCTTAAAAGCAGCATCCTGTATTCCTAAGATATACCTTCCTTTTCGCAGTGCTAGCAACACGTAGAAATTGGCAGTACTTTTTTTCACTCTTTCTTTCCTACCAAATGTATGCCAACAAACTGGTCTAAAAACCCGTATTTATACCTGTTTTTAAAATTATATTTTAAGGATGAAAATTTCAAGGAGCACTACTGCTGTCCTGCAATTGCCCGTAAGAAAAGGGGGGTATTTGCTGTTTTTACATGCCACCACACCCAAACCAAACGCACATGTCTGATTTCGGTGTGGTTGTTTTTTTGGCGGGAACAAAAAAATGGTAAGGCCTGTTAAGGCTATTCAAAATAATTTAAAGTGGTATACCCACCCTCTTTCAAATACTGGTCTTTTTGCATTAATTTCACATCTGCCTGCATCATGTCTTTGACCAAGGAAGCCAAGTCATGCACTGGTGTCCACCCTAATTTTGTGTTCGCTTTGGTAGGATCTCCAATTAATAAATCTACTTCTGTAGGTCTAAAATACTTCGGGTCTACCGCAAGTACTTCTTTCCCTACTAGTATCTGATATTCTGGATTGTTACATGCTTTGACCACGGCTTTTTCTGCAATACCGCTTCCTGTAAATTCCAATTCTATGCCCACCTCCGCAAAACTCATGCGTACAAAATCGCGCACAGTAGTGGTAGTTCCTGTGGCAATTACCCAGTCTTCAGCTACCGGTGCTTGAAGAATCATCCACATCATGCGTACATAATCTTTGGCATGGCCCCAATCTCTTTTTGCATCTAAATTTCCTAAATAGAATTTATCTTGCAAGCCTAAAGCAATTCTAGCCGCAGCTCTTGTAATTTTACGCGTTACAAATGTTTCTCCTCTTAAGGGAGATTCATGATTGAACAAAATACCATTACAGGCATACATGCCATAGGCTTCTCTATAATTTACGGTAATCCAAAAGGCATACATCTTTGCAACTGCATAGGGAGAACGCGGATAAAAAGGCGTTGTTTCTGATTGTGGTACTTCTTGTACCTTTCCATAGAGTTCTGAGGTAGAAGCCTGGTATATTCTTGTTTTAGTTTCAAGGCCTAACAAACGTACGGCGTCTAGAATACGTAAAGTTCCCAAACCATCTGCATTTCCCGTATATTCTGGCGTCTCAAAAGAAACGGCTACATGACTCATGGCTGCCAAATTGTAAATCTCATCGGGCTGAATTTCTTTGATCAGACGCGTAAGGTTGGTACTGTCCGTCATGTCTCCGTAATGTAAAAAGAAATTCCGGTTGTCTACGTGTGGGTCTTGGTATAAGTGATCTATCCTGTCTGTATTCAATAAAGAGGACCTCCGCTTCATGCCATGCACCCGGTATCCTTTCTTTAGTAAAAACTCACTTAAATAAGCCCCATCCTGTCCGGTTACTCCTGTAATAAATGCTACTTTTTGTTTTTCCATATTCTTTTATTCTTTCTTAGGTATTTGCAAACACCTAGAGCTTTACCTCTTTAATTACTTCTCTATTTTCTAAAAACCATGCATAGGTTTTTTCTATTCCTTCTTGCAGCGCTGTGCGATAACTCCAACCAACGTCTTTCATCTTAGAGACGTCCATTAGTTTCCTTGGCGTCCCATCTGGCTTTTCAGCATCCCAAATAATAGTTCCTTGATGTCCTGTTACTTTTTGTATGGTTTCTGCCAATTCTTTAATCGTGATGTCTTTCCCAGATCCTACATTGTATAAGTATTCTGGGAGCTTATTTTCTAAGGCATATACCACGGCCTCTGCCATGTCATCTACAAATAAAAATTCGCGCATTGGTTTCCCACTTCCCCAAAGTGTTACTGGTGCATTGGTTGCTGCCGCCTCGTGAAATTTTCGAAGCATTGCCGGCAATACATGAGAGGTTTCCAAATCAAAATTATCAAAAGAACCGTATAAATTCGTTGGCATCAAGCTCACATAGTCTTTCTGAAACTGATTTCTAATGGCTTGACAGGTTTTTACTCCTGTAATTTTTGCAATGGCATACCATTCATTGGTGGGTTCTAAAGGTGCCGTTAAAAGGTATTCTTCTTTTAGCGGCTGTGCTGCTAACTTTGGATAGATGCAGGAACTTCCGAGAAAAATAAATTTCTCAATGCCTGCCTCCAAAGCACCCGAGATCAGATTGTTTTGAATCTGCATGTTTTCCATTAAAAATTGATACGGGAAATTTTTGTTGGCTAAAATACCACCCACTCTTGCCGCAGCATCAATGACCACCTCAGGCTTTTCATTTTTATAAAAATCAAGCACCGCCTGCTGGTTTCTTAGATCTAACTGAGCACTTGTTTTTCCTATTAATTGGGTATATCCCTTTTTCTCTAAAGCACGCCAAACAGCAGAACCCACCATTCCGCGGTGTCCTGCAATGTATATCTTCGCATCTTTGTGCATCATATTATTTTCCTATTTGGTAATATTCAAAGCCGTTTTCTTCCAACTGAAATGCATTGTACTGATTTCTGCCATCAAAAATAACCGGATTTTTCAACTGTGCTTTTATTTCTTCAAAATCTGGCGAACGGAATTCTTTCCACTCTGTTAATAAAATTAAGGCAGCTGCGCCTTTTAATACCTCGTACTTTGCAGTGCAGTAGGCAACCTCCGGAAGGTCTTTTAAATAATATTCTTTTGCTTCCAGCATTGCCTTTGGATCGTATGCTTTTATTTTTGCTCCTCGCGCTACCAGCGCTTTGATGGTATAAATAGCCGCTGCTTCCCGCATATCATCGGTTCCTGGCTTAAATGCCAAGCCCCACAGACCAAAGGTAAGCCCCGTTAAATCTTCTCCAAATCTTTTGATAACTTTATCTGCAATCACTAATTTTTGTGCATCGTTTACCGCGGCTACCGCAGCAATTAGGCGCGCATTATACCCTTGTTCTTTGGCTGTTTGATGCAATGCTTGCACGTCTTTTGGAAAACAGGCACCTCCGTACCCTGCTCCGGGATAAATAAAGCTGTATCCAATTCTTTTGTCGGAACCAATTCCAATGCGCACTTGATTGACATCTGCACCGACCCGCTCACAAATATTTGCCACCTCATTCATAAAGGATATTTTAGTGGCCAACATGGCATTTGCAGCATACTTTGTCATTTCTGCAGAGCGAATGTCCATGGTAATAAAACGGTCATGGGTTCTAAAAAAGGGAGAATACAACTGCTTCATAGCGGCAAAGGCAGCGGCAGAAGTGGCACCAATAACCACTCTATCGGGCTTCATAAAATCTGCAATGGCATCGCCTTCTTTTAAAAATTCTGGATTGGACACCACATCAAAATCAATGGCAAGGCCTCTTTTATCAAGTTCTTCTTGTATAATGTCTTTTACTTTGTCTGCAGTTCCTACGGGCACCGTAGACTTCCCTACTACAATCGCAGTTTTTTGCAAGTTTTGACCAATGGCTTTGGCTACCGCCATCACATACTGTAAATCTGCAGCACCTTCTGCTCCCATAGGCGTGCCCACGGCAATAAAAATAATGGCTGCCGATTGCATGGCCGCTTTTAAATCGGTCGTAAAAAAAAGTGTCTTATTTTGAACATTCTTTAACACCATGGCTTCCAAACCTGGTTCAAAAACAGGCAGTATGCCTGCTTTTAAATTTTGGATTTTCTGACGATCGGTGTCTACACAGGTCACTTTATTTCCCATTTCTGAAAAACAAGTGCCAGAGACCAAGCCAACGTACCCAGAACCAATTACCGTAATATTCATTTATATCTTCTTGAAGTAACGGCCGCTTATCGCGGTCTACTTATTTAAATTTTCTTTATTTTGCACTTCTTTTCGCAAACCACTACTAGAAAAACGGTGCTCTCTCTTGTTAAAATACAAATGGATTCCTTTTTCTTCGCAATAAGCCCTTCCTGTAAAATTTTTGCTGGCATACTCATCTCCCAAGATACGTACATCTATTCTAAAAGAACGCAATACGTCTTCTAAGTCCTGTTCTGTAGCGTAGGGTACAATTTCATCTACATATTTACATCCTTTCAGCTGAATGTATCTTTCTACAACAGATTGTACGGGTGCATTTTTTTCTGGACGGTCTAGAGTAGGGTCCGTTTGCAGCGCACAGATTAAATAATCGCATTGACGTTTCGCATCTTCTAACATTTTTATATGTCCTGCATGCAAAAGGTCAAAAGCACTAAAAGTGATTCCAATTTTCATCGTTTTATTTTTTATTGAGCAACCAAGAAGAAGATTGTATCTTATCTCCAAGGCCATCTATGAGTTCAATTTCTAATTCGTTACAGGTGGGCGCTTCTGGAATAGAATTGTTGTCTTGATCACCACCATTGGCAAAACCTAATTGGTATTCTTCGCCATAGGTTTCAAAAATAGCACGTATCGAAGCACAAACCGTGCGGTCTTTGTCAATAGAAATAATCGCCGTATCTACCGCTTTTATATTCTGAACAATAAACAAGCGTTCTGCTTCTTTTTGAAATTCTTTAGAACCTTTCAGTACACGCTGTGCATCGCTATTTACAATTACAAAAAGTGCATCTGCTAGCGCCTTGGCATTGTTAAAGTATTCTAAATGCCCTTTGTGTATTGGATTGAAGTATCCTGAAACAATAATTGCCCTTTTTTTCATTCTCTTTACTCTTTCTTTCGAGGCGAATATACGCTATTTTTTTATTTCAAAAACGGGTGTTTGTACCCTAATTTCTCTATTTCGGCATTTCGGATGTCGTGCACAATCTCTATGGAGGGGCGCACTTCCGCTAAGCCAAAGCCTTGGTGTTGGAGTATTTTCTGGTAGCTTATGGTATGCAATTCGGTAAAACCATCGCTAAACTCCAATTCCTCACGGTCTATAGTGATGGCTCTAAAGGTTCTTTGTTGCTTTTCTTTTACTTCCTTTGGAAGGTCTTCCGCATCAATCGATAAAAACCAACGCACCCGCGCATTTTCAAATTCTAAATAGCCCGCTGCCTTGTGGGGAGTTCTCAAGTGTACCACATTCTCCTGCACGCTTCCAAAAATCCAAGAAAGCATGTCATAAAAATGAACGCCTATATTGGTGGCGATGCCTCCGGATTTTGAGGACTCTCCTTTCCAAGAAGCATCGTACCACTTCCCTCGAGAAGTAATATAGGTTAAATCAATCTCGTATTTTCCGTTTTTAGGGGTGGCATCTACCTTCTTTTTTAAAGCAATAATTGCAGTGTGTAAACGCAATTGAAGAATGGTATTGATATTGCCTTCAGATT
Source organism: Polaribacter sp. (assembly GCA_028336245.1). Lineage (GTDB taxonomy): Bacteria > Bacteroidota > Bacteroidia > Flavobacteriales > Flavobacteriaceae > Polaribacter. Next base: position 9,201 of record JAOKTT010000023.1, on the reverse strand, counting down.
CTTTTTCAATGGCTTCCAAGGCATCAATATTCCATGGGTTTAGTACAATTGGTTTTTCACAAATGGCATGTGCACCACTTCTTAAAGCCATCCTAATATGGGAGTCATGCAAGTAATTTGGCGTACAAATACTTACGTAATCTAAGGCAATTGCCTCATTTCTCTTAAGCTTTTCGATGTGGCGGTCAAAGCGCTCAAATTCCGTAAAAAAGTTTGCATTCGGAAAATACCGGTCCATAATGCCTACAGAATCAAACTTGTCTAAAGCGGCAATCAAATTATTGTTGGTGTCTTTAATTGCTTTTAAGTGTCTGGGCGCAATATACCCTGCGGCACCCATCAATGCAAAGTTCTTCATCTTTATAAGGTTTTATTGACTTCTTTGGGATTGAAAAAGTTTTTCACATCATACACAATGGTATGCTCTTTTTTCAATGCCTTTAAATCTAGATTTTCAAATTCTTTATGAGATACCGTGAGCACAATTGCATCAAATTTCTTCTGTGGAAGGTTTTTCTGAGAGACTAAATTGTATTCTTCTTTGAGTTCTTCTGGGTTTGCGCAGGGATCATAAATGGTTACTTTGGTGCCAAAATCTGTCAATTCGTTTACCACGTCAACCGCTTTTGTATTCCGAACATCAGAGCAGTTTTCTTTGAAAGTAATCCCCAACACCAATACCTCGGCATCTCGGACTTCAATGGCATTCTTAATCATTAACTTGGCAACCTCAGCGGCAACAAAAGGCCCCATGCTGTCATTCACCCTTCTCCCTGCTAAAATAATTTCTGGGTGGTAGCCGTACTCCTTTGCTTTGTGTGCCAAATAATAGGGATCTACGCCAATACAATGGCCGCCTACCAGTCCCGGTTTAAAGGGTAAAAAGTTCCATTTTGTTCCTGCTGCTTCCAACACCTCGTGGATGTTGATGTCCATCAAGTTAAATATTTTTGCGAGCTCATTTACAAAAGCAATGTTAATGTCTCTTTGAGAGTTCTCAATAACCTTTGCTGCCTCTGCTACTTTAATAGACGGCGCCAAATGGGTACCTGCAGTTACTACAGATGCATACAAAGCATCTACTTTTTTACCGATGGCAGGTGTAGATCCTGAGGTGATTTTTAGAATTTTATCAATGGTATTTACTTTGTCTCCGGGGTTGATGCGTTCTGGAGAATAGCCGGCGAAAAAATCTCTGTTAAAAATTAAACCAGAGACCGCTTCTAGCACCGGAATACAATCTTCTTCGGTAGCTCCTGGATATACAGTAGACTCATAAATAACGATGTCTCCTTTTTTAAGCACTGCCGCCACCGTTTTACTGGCTTCTAACAAATGCGTAAGCACCGGTATATTGTTCTTGTCTACTGGCGTAGGCATGGTAATAATATAATAATTACAATTTTTTATTGGTGCTATTGCTGCAGTACAAAACAATCCTTTGGCTGCACCTGGTGTTCCCAACAACACTGCTTTTAAAGTCTCAGATTCCACTTCCAAGGTACTGTCTATCCCTGTCATCAGCTCTGAAACTCTTTGCCTGTTGATGTCAAAACCAACCACGGCATACTTTGTTGCAAACAGTCTTGCTAGTGGTAAACCAACATACCCCAAACCGATAACGGCAATTTTTATCTCTTTCATCTATTTCTTTCCAGCAGCTAACAGGCGCTGGTCTTGGTAATCTTCGCTGCCATGCCACAAATTATTACGGCAAACAGCTACTTGTTAAAAGCGCTGTGCTTGACACCTTGACAACGGTTTAAAAATTATGACCCAAGCAAAGTTAATGGTTTCTATTGTATTTGCAAGAAATTTTATGGCAGATCCGCGGCTTTACAGTTCCCAGAAAGGCAAAAGAATGGATTTGTAATTTGTAATGTGCTGCTTTATGAGTGTTCGTTTGCTATCTATCGTTTCTCTTGTATCGTCTCACGATCCTCATTTTTAGAAGTACTATAAATTAAAGAGTACAATTTCTTGCCCTATATTTTTGTACTCCTCAGTAACTTAAAAATCTTACTTCCTAAAAAAAGGAGGCTCTTCCTACCGAAAATACAGTGGTACAGCCCTCGAAAACCGCTGCTGCAAATACAAACCTTACGAGCTGGGCTCGTAGCGTATTTTTTGTTTAAAAAAATGATAAAGCGAGCTTCTCATTTTCTTCAAAATAAAAAATCCTGATGAAAAATTCATCAGGATTGTGATTGATGTGGGCAATGAGGGATTGTAGATCCCTAGTTTACCCCATTTTAAAATAGCAAAAGACAACTAGCTACGCGAGTTCCTTTTTTTATTCAAAACTTTACACAAATAAATTTGCGCCAGTCTTGAATAAAAAAAAGTCTTACATTTCTGTAAGACTTTTGCGCTCATCTGTGGGCAATGAGGGATTCGAACCCCCGACCCTCTCGGTGTAAACGAGATGCTCTGAACCAACTGAGCTAATTGCCCGTTATGTTTTAATTCCTAGTCGGAAGGAATGCTTGAAACAAGAGTACTTCTTGCTCTAAGCGGTTGCAAATATAACACCGATTTTTAATCTACCAAACAAAAAATGAAGTTTTATTTAAATTATTTCAGCAACCACAAAGGTACTTCCACCTACATAGATGATATCTTGCTGATTTGCATTTAGTAAAGCCATTTCTAAGGCTTTTTTTGTCGAAGGATAGGCAGCTCCAAGCAAACCATATGCCGCTGCTTTTTCTTGCAATTTGACTTCAGAAAGCCCTCTTGGAATGTCTGGCTTGCAAAAGTAATACTGAGCATCTACTGGAAAAAGCGGTAAAATATCTTCTAATTTCTTATCTGATACTACTCCAAAAACAAAATGCAATTGCGCGTATTTTTCTTTTCGTAACTGCAAAAACACCTCGGCCAATCCTTCTGCGTTGTGGGCCGTATCACAGAGCACCATAGGGGCTACCTGCAAAATTTGCCAACGCCCTTTTAAATTGGTGTTTTTTCCTACTTGCAACAAACCTGCTTTAATCGCAGTCTCAGAAACCTGAAAGCCTTGCAATGCACGAATTGCAGAAACCGCCGTCTTTACATTTTTCTTTTGATACTCCCCCAACAAATCTGTGGGGTAGCTTTCTGCTGTATCGGAGGCAAAAGAAATCGGCGCATTTACGGCCGCTGCTTTGCGTATAAAAACACTTTTTACTGCCAATTGCTCCTCCCCAATAATAACAGGCGTAGCCTCTTTTATAATTCCTGCTTTTTCAAAGGCGATCTCTGGCAAAGTTTCTCCTAAAAACTGTGTGTGGTCCAATCCAATATTGGTAATGACAGCAACCTCTGGCTGTATGATATTGGTTGAATCTAACCTTCCTCCCATGCCTACTTCTACAATTGCAATATCTACTGCTTCTGCAGCAAAATAAGCAAAAGCAAGCCCTACCGTCATCTCAAAAAAAGAGAGTTTGTGTGTCGTTAAAAAGTTTTTATTTTTTTGTATAAAGGCGGTCACCTTTTCTTTTGGAATTTCCTGGCCGTTCATGCGGATTCTCTCCGTGAAATTTTTTAAATGTGGAGAGGTATACAAGCCTACTTTATAGCCTGCTTCTTGAAGTATAGAGGCCAACATATGACTGGTAGATCCTTTTCCATTGGTACCCCCCACATGAATTGTCTTGAACTTCCTCTCTGGAAAGTCCAACTCTTCTGAAAAGGCTATAATATTGGTAAGGTCTTTTTTGAAGGCAACTGTCCCTTCTCGCTGGTACATCGGTAGTTGCACAAACATCCATGCGAGGGTTTCTTTATACGTCATTACTGCTGGCTTGATGGCTACCTTTTCAAATGAAAAGGGAATTTAAGGCGCAAAGATACATGATTATTTAGTTAAGGAAAACTTATAAATAATAGTTCCTGTTTGGATTGCAGGTGCCTCCGCATCTGCATTCCAACGCGTACTAAGTGCAGCTTCTTTTGCAGGTTGTGCCAAACAAGGCGCTGTATTTGTAGTTCCTTTTTCCCCAGGAACTGCACTGAGTACCTTTCCGTTTTTGCCTACTGTAATTAGAACTACTACAATTCCTTCTTCTTGACAATTGGGCTGTTTCTTGGGTGTTTCCAATACTTTTCTCCCTACTAAATTATAATTTTTACTGGAGGTACTTCCCGCATTTTTGTAATATTTTGACGCTTTTAAAGCGCCAGTGCGCGCTCCTTTTGCACCAGCAACCGCATCAATTCCTTCACCTTGCTCTTTCCCTTCAGCAGAGGTTCCGCTTAATAATTTATCCAATGCAGCTTGATTTTCTTTGGAAGGTTTCGGCGCAGGTTCTACTTTTTCAAGCACTTCTGCTACTGCTGTCTTTTTTACTACTTCTTTTTCCACAATAGAAAGTGCCTCCGAAATATCACTGGTGAGCACGATTTCGTCCAATGCTTCTTTTGAGATTTCTTCCGGAATGTCCGTCCCAGATGCGCTCGCTTTTTTTGGAGTACTTTTTTTTGTTACTGCCACCGGTGGACCGCTTCCGATCGCTGCATCTCCAAAATTTATAGCCACCCCATATTCTGCTGGTGGATCTAAATAATCCAATCCAAAATTAAAAAGTCCAAAAATTAAAAGCACAAGAATTCCTACGGTAATTGCCGCTGACTTCTGTTTGTGCCTTGTGTTTAATACTATCATGCTCCTTTTTATATGCATCTTCGATCACGCAAGACGCTGAACGTACTATTTGCCTTTTACCGCTAAAATCATTTTTAATTTATTTCGATTCGCAATGTCTATCACTTGCATCACATTTTTATATGCCACCTCTTTGTCGCCACGAATAACGACCGTCTTTTGCTTTTCAGCACCCATCTTGCGAAGAATCTCGGCTTCTAAATTGGACGCATTGACCTTTTTTTTATCAATATAAAACAAGGCTGTATTTGTAATTGTAACCGCTACAGAAGCACTGTTTTCTGTTTTACCACTCGCCTTTGGTAGTAAAACATCAATTGCACTGACCGTTACTAAGGTTGAAGTCAGCATAAAAAAAATCAGCAATAAAAACACAATATCCGTCATGGACGACATGTTGAATGTGGGGTCTACCTTATTTCTTCCGCGTAAATTCATTGGTATTAAAATATTTTAAAATTAAAAGCCTGAAGTATGAATAACAACTGCTGGTCCCAATATGCTATACTGGCTCATTTAATAAGTCTAAAAATTCTACAGATTTTGCTTCCATTTGGTACACCACCTTGTCTGTTTTTACTACGAGGTGATTGTACGTCATATAAGCGATGATCCCCACAATTAAACCACCTACCGTAGTGGTCATTGCGGTATACAAACCATCCGACAGCATCTTTATATCAATTTGACCTCCAGCATTTGCAATTTCGTGAATGGCAATGATCATTCCAATAACGGTTCCTAAAAAACCAATCATCGGCGCTACTCCAGAAATGGTTGCCAAAACACTGACATTCTTTTCCAACTGATAGACTTCTAACTTTCCAGCAGTCTCAATAGCGGTATTGATATCTTCTAAGGGTTTCCCAATCCTAGAAATCCCTTTTCCTATCAATCGTGCTGTCGGGGTGTTTTTGCTTTTGCAAAGGGCCTCTGCAGCCTCCAACCTCCCATTAGAAACATAATCACGAATTTGATTCATGAAATTTTCATCTATTTTTGAAGCAGATTTAATGGCGAAAAAACGTTCAAAATAGAGATACAAAGCCACTGCTAACAGCACAAATAAAAGGGCAAGAATAACGCGGCCCCCAATGCCACCACCCATAATTAATTTATAGATAGAGAGTGTTTTCTGCTCAGTTGCAGCCTCTAAAAGTGCTGTATTCTCTTGAAAAAATGACATCATTTCCTTTTTGTTTTTGTTCTTTAGGTACAACGCACTTTCCAACCTTAAATTGTTTCAAGATGGAGAAAAAAAATTAGTGAATACATTAAAAAATGCCATTTTGAAACGAATCAAAATGGCATTTTTATGATAAATTTTAAATCAAAGATCGGAGCACTACAAAAGCAATAGAGCCTACTAGAAACCCAATCAATGCCAACCATGATATTTTCTTGAAATACCAAAAGAAATCTATTTTTTCCATCCCCATAGCTACCACTCCTGCTGCAGAACCAATGATTAACATAGAACCTCCAGTACCTGCAGAGAATGCAATAAAATGCCACAAAGGATTGTCTAAGGGTTCCGAGAACATCCCTAAACTTGCAGCAACTAAAGGCACATTGTCAATAACTGCAGAGCCTATTCCCAATAAAATAACCACGAGATCAGAAACAACCGTTCCCTCTAACTCAGAGCCTATTAAAGGAATTCCTTGCTTTAAACTGTCTGCAAAATTGAATAAAATCCCCAAAGATTCTAAGGCAGCAACTGCCATTAAAATTCCTAAGAAAAATAAAATACTTGGCATTTCTATTTTAGATAAAGAAGCGTGTACCGGACTGTGGTGGGCATTTTCGTCAGATGCAGCACTGTCGATACTAGAAATTGAGAATATTGTGCGACTGTACATTTCTGCAAAGGTGGCCACCACTGCCAAAGAGAACATCATTCCTACATATGGAGGCAAATGGGTGATTGTTTTAAAGAAAGGAACAAATAAAATAGCGCCCAATCCTAAATACAACATGCGCGCACTGTGTTCGTTTTTTGGTTTTTCTACTTCATTTTCATCCAGGGCAATGTCCCCTTTAAAAGCAGACAAAAAGGTTGCAATAAAGGTTGGGACAACCATACAGAGTACAGATGGAATGAATAAATAAGTAAATAACTTCCCAGTACTAACTTTATCTCCAATCCAGAGCATGGTGGTTGTTACGTCTCCAATAGGAGAAAAAGCCCCTCCTGCATTGGCAGCGATGATAATTAAACCTGCAAACCAGATTCTGTCTTCTTTCTTTTTGACAATTTTCTGTAAAATTGAAATCAAGACAATCGTTGCTGTTAAGTTATCAATGATTGCAGACAAAATAAAAGCAAGTATTGCAAACATCCATAAAAGTTTCTTTTTACTTTTAAAATTTACATAGCCCTTGATAGTCGCAAACCCATCGAAATAGTCAATGATTTCTACAATGGTCATCGCCCCTAAAAGAAATACTAAAATTTCTGCTGTTTTTCCTAAATGGTGCAACAGAGTTTCTTCTACCAAATGCATTTTATCATCGTGCGGCATCGTGGCAAAGCCCTCTAACAAACCATGGGAGCTCGAATCAAACCAATTAGAAAAACTATCAATTCCAAGCGCTACCAGCGCCCAACAAACGGCCATCATGATTAAGGCAGGAATTAACTTATCTAATTTTATATTGTGTTCTAGCGTAATGGCCAAATACCCCATTACAAATACAACGATAATTACTGCTTCCATGTTTCTCTTTAATTTAGATTAACTGTTTCAATGCTATTTCAAAAGCAGTAGAACAAATTTTAGTTTTTGAAGCGCTTTCTGCAAATGTTTTTTGAAGCGCTTTTTTTATAATTTCTGAAGTATCGTTAAAAATATCTTGATCGCGCATGGGCAGCGTTACTCTTGCCTCCATTAAGTACGCAAATACCCTCGCAATACCGCAGTTAGAAATAAAATCTGGCAACAAACTAACATGATTATCAGTATGTTCCATAATAGGTCCAAAGAAAATTTCTTTATCCGCAAAGGGAACATTCGCTCCAGGAGAAATCACCTCTAGTCCTACAGCAATCATTTGCTGAACTTGAGCTCTAGAAACCAACCTAGAAGCTGCGGCAGGAATAAAAATTTCTGCAGGCGTACTCCATATTTTTTTATTAATTTCTTCGAAAGAAAGCATATTTTCAGCAACCAATTGATTGCCATCTTTTGCTAAGAATAACTGCGTCATTTCTTCCATGGAAAACCCATTTTCCTTTAAAACGCCACCATCTCGATCGATAACACCTACTACTTTAGCGCCCAATTGGGTTAAGTAATACGCAGCAGCCGAGCCTACATTCCCAAATCCTTGAACAATGGCTCTTTTTCCTTCGATTTTCCCTCCATAAATAGTGTAGTAATGTTTCACAGCCTCGGCAACACCGTAGCCCGTTAACATGTCTGCAACTGTATATTTTCTTGACAAATCTGGAGAAAACTCTTTATTTTCTAACACCTTGATCACGCCCAAACGCAATTGACCAATTCGATTGATCTTCTCTGCCTCTGTTGGCTTAAAGTGTCCATTAAAAATTCCTTCTTGTGGATGCCAAACTCCACAATTCTCTGTAATCGGAATGACATCTTTATCCGCGTCTACATTTAAATCACCACCAGTACCATAGTAGTGTTTTAACAAAGGGGTTACTGCCTTATACCAACGCTCTAAAACCTGTCTTTTTCTTGGATCATTGGGATCAAAGTTAATTCCTGATTTTGCGCCACCAATGGCAGGACCAGAAACTGTAAATTTCACTTCCATTGTTTTCGCCAAAGACAATACTTCATTCTTGTCTAAGCCTTTTCGCATGCGTGTTCCTCCACCAGCGGCTCCGCCTCTGAGTGAATTTATAACCGTCCAACCTTCGGCTTCTGTTTCTGGATCTTTCCAGTGAAAAACAATTTCGGGTTGTTTATTTTCGTATCTTTTGAGTAATTCTTTCATCCTATTTAATTCTAAAAGTTCCACTTAATTTCTAAATTTTTATGCGCGGTGTGTACGATATAAATTCGTTTAGAGAAGTTAAAGCTGGTTCATTCTTTGGGGGTCTTTTTTTTTAGATTTCTGAATAGGGATTTGATAATGGACAAATTTACTGTAAAAAAAACAATTTTTTAAACTTTTTAATTCAAAACCTATGGTAAAAAAAGAACTCCTGAAGAGTGATTTTTACGAGCACCTGTCACGCTCTTTAAGCAATTCACCTGATTTTCAATTCGCAACCTTCCTAAAAATGCAAAAATTAAGGCTTCTTTATAATTGATAACGGCATCAGATGGCTGTGCAATTTTACTCTGCGACCAGTATTTTATCCTTTCCATTAAAAAAGTATTAAAAACACCTCCACCTGTTATTAAAACCGCATTTGAATCTTTTACAATGCGGGCTATTTGCAATGCAATGTGTTCTACAAAAGTTCTTAAAATATCTGGAATACTTGCCTTATATCTGGCTATTAGTGGTAATATTTCTTTTTGAACCCATTCTAAACCCAAAGATTTTGGTGCTGCTCTTTTATAAAAATCCAGTGC
>JAOKTT010000022.1 GCA_028336245.1 Polaribacter sp. | reverse complement strand
TAGGGTTTGGATATCTTAAAAATTTAGAACATTTACTAGTACAACGGGTGCTAACGGAACGACAACTGTGTGGACTTTTTCTCTCTATGGATGATTTTATAGCGCGTGTTGCCATCTCCATAGAACAACTTACTGTTTTAATTCGCATTGATGCTTTCCGGTTAACCAACAAACAAAAAACTACTCTGCTCTGGGAAGCTACCTTTAAATTAAATGCTACAAAATCCAAGCAAAAACACCCCCAAGTAAAATTATTTCAAGTACAGCAGCAAAATTTTGAAATTCCCAAATTACATACGCATTGGTTAGAAAATGTGTATGATGAAATGGAGTTGTTGGGTTTTACCATTCACAACTATTTTTCGTTAGTTACAGAGCCATTTCATCCGCATATAAAGGCACAACAGATGGCGGAATTTTCAGACCAAAAAGTGGTTCTATACGGCCAGTTGGTTTCCACTCGTTTTAATAAGACTTCACAAGGAAAGCTGATGCGCTTGAGCACGTTTATTGATGCGGAAGGGCAGTATTTTGATGCGGTACATTTTACAGATGTTGTGCAACAATATCCTATACACGGAATGGGAATTTATGGCTGTTATGGTACAATTACCAACCGCTTTGGCTTCTGTAGCATGCACATTCTTAAATCTAAAAAAATGAGTATTGCTGGAGACCCTAGGCACTGATTCTCAAATAAAAAGCTTAAATTTATGTCATGCACCCTATGAAAAAGATAACGTTAAGCACTGCTAAACATCGGACAAAAAACGTACTCTCCATTCGGTTTGCATATGATGAGGAGCTAAAAAATCATCTTAAAAACCTTGACAATGTTCTTTGGAGCAGTACCCTGCGTTGTTTTTATATGGAGCGCTCTTTAGAAAACATAAGAAGTGTTGTTTCCCATTTTAAAAACCCTAAATGGACTGTTGTTTTTTCCGAGTTGCAACCTTTTATTGATAAAAGTAACATCGCAGAAAAGAGAAATTCACATTTAATAGCTAAAATACCAGCGTCTTATACCTTTGATTTACAAAAATTTAAAAAATGGTTGCTTCAAAAAAGATTGAGTAAAAGTACGGTGTATACGTATGTAGATATTACTACCATTTATATTAGATATGCCCTCTTAAAAAAAGCAGACCTGTTCTCTAAGAGAACGGTAGCGGCTTTTAACTATGATTATATTTTTCTACCCAATAAATCAATTTCATATCAAAATCAGTTTATCAGCAGCGTACAAAAATTTTTTGAATACAAAGGATATTCTTACGAAGCAATCCCTATTGAAAGACCTAGGAAAGAACAGAAATTACCCGTTATATTAAGTGGCAACGAAATAAAAGCTATTTTTAGCACAATTACCAACTTAAAACACAAAGCACTTTTGAGTCTGTTGTATTCTGCTGGCTTACGAATTGGTGAAGCTATTGCTCTAGAAATAACTGATATTGACAGCCAGAGAATGCTTATTCATGTTCGGCAGGCAAAAGGAAAAAAAGACAGGTACACTCTTTTATCTACTGCTTTTCTAAAAATATTAAGGGAGTATTACATTGCTTACAGACCCAAAAAATATTTATTTGAGGGTCAAAACGGAGGTAAATACAGCAATACAAGTGCCCAAAAAGTATTAAAAAATGCGCTATTTAAAGCAGGTATTACCAAGAAAGCTACATTGCATTCCTTACGACACAGTTTTGCGACCCACTTATTAGAAAAAGGGACCGATATTAGATATATTCAAGAACTATTAGGACACAGTAGCCCAAAAACCACCATGATCTATACTCACGTAACAAAAACAAGTTTAAAAAAAATTAAAAATCCGTTTGATGATTTGTTTTAATCACCTATTTTTATATAAAAAATAGCGCGTTATATAAACACTAAACATCTGCCTATCCTGCCAATATGGGAGAAGATGCAGACAAAAAGTAAGCCTATAAACAAGTTGTAAGTAATTAAAAATAATATGAATACATTTCTTTTTGCATGGAACCCGAATAGATGGGATTGGACAGATTTAGAAGAAAGCATTGACCAACTTGAAACTGTAGGTTATGTTGAAAGGAGATGGAGTTGTGGTAATTCAAAAAGTATTAAAAAGGGTGATAGAGTTTTCTTAATACGACTTGGTAAAGAGCCAAGGGGCATTATGGGAAGTGGATATGCAAAGTCATCATATTATGTCGCACCTCATTGGGATGGAACTGAGGGAAAGACTACTAATTACATCGACATTGAGTTCGACATTCTAATAAATCCTAATGAGAACTCATTATTTGATAAGGAATCATTGGAATCCGTTGATATTAATGGCGTGCAACAATGGTTCCCTCAGCAAAGTGGGATTTCAATAAAACAAGAGATTATTGAAAATTTAGAATCTAATTGGTTCAATTTCATAAAGGAAAATAAGTATATCAAAAACAGCTTTGTTTCAAATGATGTTGTAACAAAAATAAAAGAAACATTTCGAGAAGGGAAGTCAAAAGACATTACACAAACGAGATATGAAAGAAACCCAGAAGCACGTAAAAGATGTTTAAAACACTATGGATTTTTGTGTAAAGTATGTGAATTTAACTTTGAGCATCATTTTGGAGAAGTTGGACAGGGATTCATACATGTGCATCATATAAACCAGATTTCCGATATAGGTAAAGAATATGAAGTTGACCCTATCAAAGATTTAATCCCAGTTTGTCCAAATTGCCATGCAATGATTCACTCAAAACGCCCTGCATTTACTATAGAGGAGATAAAAGAAATTAGAAAAACTACTTACAACAATGTATAAAAGGCATTAAAACGCCTCTTATACTCACCGTTATAGCCAATTAAAAAATCAAGTTGTTAAAAAAATCAATCCAAATAATAATCACAATAATCATTCTTACAATTGTAATAATACAATTTCCAAGACTTTTTATTGATAGGCAATTTGAATATAGTTTATTCAAAATTCACTCTAATGATAGAATTGAATTAAACGAAGACGTTAAGAATATTTTGGATTCAGTATTAATTAACTTGACACAAAGTGATTTTTACAATGACAAAGAAATATTTGAATTATACTTTGTTAAAGACACCTTTTATGAAAAATTAATTAGCGTTTTCGGAATGAACAATATAGCATCTTCAAAGTACAATAAGCATATATATATCGGTTATCCTGAATTTAGAAAGAATACCTTAACAAAAGAGGGAAATGAGTATGAATGGTTAAATTTAGTCCAAGTAGTAACTCATGAAGCAGTACATAGTCAAATGTATACAGATTATTCAAAATTTGGATTCATGGTAACACCAAGTTGGATAAATGAAGGTTATGCCGAATATATATCTTATTATAAGATAAGAGAGCAGCATACCTACCCATTATCGAAACTTTTTGAAAGATACCAGAAATCGAATCATAATTGGGTAAAAACCGAATTCGGATCATTAACTCCTAAACAATATTTAAGAGACAGAATATTAATAGAATATTTGATTGATGAAAAAACAATGAGCATTGATGATATAATAAAGGATGAATATTTAAAACCAGAAGAAATACTTGAAGAAATTAAAGAAAAATATTTAGAAAATTAAAACTGGCTATAACAACGTATAAAAACAATAGCAATTGGTGCTTAACCCAATTTTTCTGGCACTTTTAGAGGCCGCCAAATTTTTAAATTTGGCTTATTGAAAAAAGAAAAAGTAATAAGAAAAATTTAAAAATTCGGCTTGTGTTCAACCGAATGGTAGTCGCTTATTTTCAGCCCTACTGTTCTTATACACGACCGTTTTGTAAAACATTAAATAACACGGTTACAAAAAACAAATACTTAATATGAATCATTTAGCTTCTAAGCTTCTTTTCCAACCATGCTTTTGGATTCTTTTTATTTGTTTGAACTTGAATTTATCTACAAATGCTCAGACTTTTATTAATATCGAATCAGGAGTATTATTTACGGGCTCTAATAATATTCGTAATGGCAATAATGGAACTCTATTTTCTCTGAAAAATGATTTTTCGACTCCAGTAAGTCCATTTTTCAGACTTCGTGCTGGGTTTTTATTAAATGATAAACACCACTTTTCAATTCTTTATGCACCTTTAAAAATTGTAGTAAATGGAACAATAGATAGGGATATCCTTTTTGATGGAAAAAATTTTGTAGCTAACCTACCATTAGAAGCTGTCTATAAGTTTAACTCTTATCGCCTTACCTATAATCAAAGAATCATAAGTAATAACAATTTTAAATTCGGTCTTGGCTTTTCTGCAAAAATTAGAGATGCAGGAACCTCTTTGAAGAATAAAGAACTGTTAAGCGAAAATTTTAGTATTGGTTTCGTGCCGCTAGTAAACGTTTTAGCGAATTGGGGTATTTCTCAAAAAGTAGGTGTTGTGTTTTTTGGAGAAGGTATAATCGCAAGTAAAGGAAGAGCAATTGACCTTTCCCTATCTGGAAAATATAATTTTACTAAAAATATGCAAGGGAACATCGGTTATCGGCTGCTTGAAGGTGGTGCAGACGGAACTAATCGGTATAATTTTATTCAACTCCATTTCGCCTTTGCTAGTTTAAACTTTTCATTTTAAAAAAAAAGTTAAGAGTTCCAATGCTATAATTATTTGGCTTCATATTAAAGTTTTTATAAATAATTACTGTGTGTGAACGTTTTACAACAATGTATAAAAAACATAGGGAATTCATATTAAACCAGAATGTCTGTGCACATTAATGAAGCCCGCTAAATATAAAATTTGGCGTTTACAGAAGAAATAATAAAAGCAAAATATTTATATTAAGCTAAGTAATAAAACGAAAGTATTAGCTAACTGCCCTACGTTTTTTATACTAAACGTTGTAAGTAATTACCCAAAATTGTAACGAAAATCGGAAAACGGACACCAATAGAAAAAACAATAACTAATGAAAAGAATAATTTTATTTTTAATATGTATTACAACTTTAAGTTGTGCGAAAACCGAAGCGGGTAAAACTACTTACTCAACAGATTCTGAAAAAGCGTTTTTAATAATCACAGAAAACACGACAAAAGACGAGCTGACTAAAATAGCTACTGAATTTAAACTTGTGAGAAACATTGATATTGATTTTACTGAAACCACATTTTATGATGACGGTAAAGTAAAAAACGTGAATTTAGATGTTGACTGTAATGACGGTTATAAAGGTGTTGCAAAAAACTTTGGCACTACTTTCAGTCTAAATAATTGTGGTTTTCAAAGAGACTACAGCAAAAATGCCGAAAAGCCATGGAGTATTGGTTCAATGTAAATATAAAAACTACTTACAACACCGTGTATAATTAATTGCTTGTTCACTGCCGACTTACGAACATTCCTGCGGAATATTCTATCTGTGATTTATTTGCTAAATTAGTTGCTTAACCACGCAACTAACCATACACAATCACGTTGTAGCACGTTTGACGCAACCATTCCGTAATTATTGCATCTATAAAGTAAAAACAGATTTATGAAAATTAGAAAATTAAGTTTAGGAATTATTTTAGTAATTATTTTTATTGCAAGTTGTAATAATGATGATGATAGTGACAATTCAATGACTTGTGATTTCACGACATTAATTAGTTCGGAGGAATATGCAAATGCATCATCCGACCAATTAACAATTAATAGTTTGGAAATAACCGAAAATTGTCTTAAAATAAACTTTAGTTCAAGTGGATGTAGTGGAGATACTTGGGAATTAAAACTCATCGATTCAGAAGATATATTGGAATCAAATCCAGTACAAAGAAATTTAAGATTATCCTTAAAAAATGAGGAATTATGCTTAGCATTTATTACAAAAGAGTTGAGTTTCGATATTTCAAATTTACAAGTTGACGGAAATCAAGTACAACTGAATATTACTAATTCTGATGATGAAATATTGTATGAATATTAAAAACGTGCTACAACACCGTATATAATTTATTGCTTGGTTCTCGCCTTCTTACGGAAGTCCTCGCGGACTTTCTTGGTCGGTAATTATTTACTAAATTAGTTTCTTGAAATACGCAACAAACCATATACAACCACGTTGTGCCCAATTAAAAAATTCCGTTTCATTCTATAATTTGAGTTAAATGATTGTATCTTTGATAGTATCAAATGATAGTATCATAAATGAAACCACCTTACGAAATAACATCTTCTATTTTAAAATTAATTACTTCTATTTCGGAGAAAATAGGCGAGGTAAATGCTAACTTATTAAACAAACCTTCACCTAAATTGAGAAAACAGAATAGAATCAAAACTATTCATTCTTCATTAAAAATAGAAGGAAACACACTTACCGAAGAACAAATAACTGCACTTCTTGAAAACAAAAAGGTAATTGGCCCAAAAAAAGATGTTCTTGAAGTTTTAAATGCAATTAAAATCTATGAAAACTTAAAACAATACAACCCTTCTAATGAAAAGTCCTTTTTAAAAGCACATCAAAATTTAATGGAAGGTCTAATTGAAAATTCTGGGCAATATAGAAATCAAAGTGTCGGAATTGTAAAAGGCTCAAAAGTTGAGCATTTAGCGCCACCTTTTGGGAATGTTCCTTACTTAATGAAAGATCTTTATGAATACTTGAAAAAGTCAGACGAAATTGAATTAGTTAAAAGCTGTGTTTTCCATTACGAAATGGAATTTATACATCCATTTTTAGATGGAAACGGAAGAATGGGAAGATTATGGCAAACTTTAATATTAATGGAAAAATATCCAGTTTTTGAGTTTTTACCTTTTGAGACATTAATAAGTAACGATCAAGAAAAATATTACAAAGCTTTAGCTGAAAGTGATAAGTCTGGAAAGTCAACAAAATTTATTGAATATATACTAAGAGTAATTGACATTTCAATAAGTGAGTTATTAGATTTCAATAATCGAACATTAAACGAAAAAGACAGATTAGACTATTTTGTAGCTTTAAATAAAATTGAGTTTACTAGAAAAGATTATATGGATATTTTTAAAGACATTTCTTCTGCAACTGCAAGTAGAGATTTAAAAAAAGGTGTAGAAATAAATTTATTTCAAAAATTAGGAGAAAGAAATAAAACAATTTACCGATTAAAATAACTGGGCACAACAACGTGTATAATTAATTGCTTTGGCAAGTGCTTATTTGGAAAATTCCTTTGGAATTTTCTCGGGTTCGTATTTGTTTACTAAATTAGTTGCTTAACCACGCAACTTTCCTTACACAAACACGTTGGCAGTAATATGTCCTAATCCCAATCGGATTCTTCTAAAGTAAAAATCTGACTCACTTCTACTTCAAAAATTTGAGCTAACCTCAAAGACAAAAGTGTTGATGGAACATATTTCCCCAATTCCATAGCATTAATTGTTTGTCTACTGACTTTTGCTCGTGTAGCGAGAGCAGCTTGCGTAATATTTTTTTTTGCTCTCTCGACTTTAATGCTATTCTTCATAATGAGCGATTTTTTTAAGTTTATAAATTTGCCAATTAAATCGAATAATAAAAAACAATAAAATTGTAAACATATTAAATATCATAACCCATAAAAAAGCCAAATCGAATATCAATACAAATGATATTAAAAGAATAGCGTAATTGAAATAAACAGCCCAAATCAAGCTTTCTAACCTAATTTTTGAAATATATTCATCTTCTGACTCTTCTTTAGAAAAAGCAACTAATAATGAACTCAATAATATTAGAACGCCTAAAATTTCATTTAAAATATTATTGTTTACAATTCCGAAGAAATGTTTATCCCCAAAAAGTTCGTCAATAAAAATAGCAGGGACATTAAAATCCAAAGAATTAGGTTCAAATTCTAAAATAAGAATTATCAAACCAATGATTGCGGATGGAATGAGGATTAACCAACCAATTTTCTTATACTTGTTAGGAAACAGATACTTTAATTTCATAATTAAAAATATTAAATTTTGCCAAATGTAAAATAAACTATTCTAAATGACAAAAAAAACTTACTTTAAGTAAAATAAACACTACTATAATACCGTGTATAATTTATTGCTAGTACTCGCCTATTTAAGAAAAACCCTGCCTGCCGAAGGCAAGATTTCAAATTTCCTATCTGGTTTGTATTTGCTAACTTTAGCAATTAAAAAACGCAACTAACCCTACACAAATATTTTGGCATTAATATAGAAAGAACAGTAAATGAGCATTAAAAAAGCATATAATATTTGGGCAAGTCAATATGACACAAATGAAAACCGTACAAGAGATTTAGATAAAACAGCTACCATAGAAACTTTAAAAAACTATGATTTTGAAAGTGTTTTGGAATTAGGTTGTGGAACAGGGAAAAACACAAAATGGTTATTGGAAAAAGCAAAGCAAATAATTGGGTTGGATTTTTCTCAAGAAATGCTAAAGAAAGCCAAAGAAAAAATATCAGACGAAAGAGTCATTTTCAAAAAAGCAGATTTAACTGAAAGTTGGAAAATTGACAATAACTTTGCTGACTTAATAACTTGCAGTTTAACTCTTGAACATCTAAAAAACTTAAACCATGTTTTTAATCAAGCAAGGCTGAAATTAAAAAACAATGGTCTATTTTTCATAAGCGAGCTGCACCCATTTAAACAATATTCAGGAAGTAAAGCCAACTATGAAACTAAAAACGGAACAAAGGAATTAGAAGTTTATATTCACCACGTTTCGGAATATATTGATGATGCAAAAAATAACGGTTTTGAACTCGTGGAAATGAAAGAATGGTTTGATGAAAATAATAAAAACGGACTACCTCGATTGATTTCCTTTGTGTTTAAAAAATAAATACTATAGCCAAGATCATTTATAATTCATCGCTGTTTCGTGTTCTCGGAAAATCCTGCAGAGACCTCTATAGTTCGTTTACTTTTTCTAACTTAGGCTGGCCTATAATGCACCACATACCCCTTTTCACGTTCCACCCAGTAATATGCGCAGTCAAGGTAACTTGCCAATATACAATAATAGGTTAGACCTAATTCCATACTATATGGCTGCGATTGAAGCAATGGATTTTCAGATTGGTAAATTGCTGGACAATATTCCCGAAGATGAAAGAAAGAATACAATAATAATTTTTATGGGCGACAATGGCACACCAAATCAAGTAGCGCAGCATCCCTATTCAAGTTCAACTGTAAAAAACACTTTATATCAAGATGTCATCAATATGCCACTGTTTATTTCTGGTACTTCAGTTGCACGAACAGGAACAGATACTAACCTCATTGTAAGTGCCGATTTATTTGCCACAATAGCCGAAATTACAGGAAGTTCAACAAACGAAATTTACGATAGTAAAAGTTTTAAAACATTGCTTACACATGCGGCAAGCATAAGAGATTATCAATATTCTGAATTGGTTAATGGCACAGAGGATGAATGGGCAATAAGCAATGGAGTATATAAACTTATTGTCAGTTCAGTTGGAATAGCGGAAATGTACAATCTGGTGAACGACCCTTATGAAAACAGTAATTTACTAAATGGAAATTTATCGACAATTGAACAGAATGCAAAATTAGCATTAGAAACTGAATTAACAAACATCCAGAATTAAAACAACGAACTGTAATACCATATTTTACGATTTCTAGACTACTTGCGAAAAAATTCGCGGATTTGAAAGCCTTACCAAAATAGATAATACAGCACCCCATATGATTAATTTGTATATATTTAAATAAAAAGTGTGTCCAAAACTGAAAAAATGTATTTAAAATCATTAATTTTTTGGAAAAATGAAAAATAAATATTAGTTTGCTATTAATTTAAAAAAACAAGTTATTATGAAAAAAATTACTCTCATTATTTATGTATTCTTTTTTTGTTCCTTTTTAGGTTTTTCACAATCTAAAACACAAATAAGAAAACAAAATCAATTTTACAATCAATTAATTACAGCAGAACTTCAAAAAAAGTATTCTGTAAATCAGCCAACTTCTTTTGAAGAAAAAACCAATGAACTTTCTTATTTTAAAAACCATCCAGTTTTGCTTGAATTTAATAAAAACCAAGCAGCTCTGCATACCTCAAATGTAAAAAAAGCGAAAACTCAAAATTCTAGTATTCTAAATCCGAAAATAAAAAGATTAAAAACTAGTGCTGGAACAAATCTAAAAACTGATTTTAAAAAAACTGAAAATTCTTCAGGTAAAAACAGTTTTGAGGCATTATTTAACGAAGAAAATTTTACAGTTAAATTAGACAGCTCTAAAACAATTGGTTTTGATGGAGATTCTTTAACAACTAGGTATGAAAACATCTATGATGCCAATCAGAATATAATTGAAAGAATTAACTATTCTTGGAATTCTACTCAAGAATCTTTTGTTCCCATTTTTAAATATGAATACACCTACGATGAGAACAACAACCGAACTGGAATATTATATAAGAATTGGATTACCGCAGACTTTTTTCCTGTTAGAAGAGATGAAATAAGATTTGATGAGAACGATAATATGACTTTACATTTAGGATATAATTGGGACGCAACTGCCACTGCTTTTGTTCCTGACTACAAAGGTGAACATTATTACGATGCGAGTAATAGAGAAGTTTTATATCTGGGTTATTACTGGGATGCCACTGCAGCTACTTTTGTTACTCAACACAAAGCGGAAAAGGATTATAATGAGAGTAATGTTCAGATTTTAAATAAAAATTATTTTTACCAAAATCAAGTTTTAGCTGATGGGAATGGTTGGGAATATAGCTATGACACTAATGGAAAGAGAACATTAGAAATAGAATATTATTTCAATTCAGAAACAGCATCTCTAGACGTCAAAAAATATTGGGAGCGCAGGACAGAAGGATCTACATTTATAAGAAGAAATTTCAACATAAGCCCTGAAGAATCAATACATGGGAATTGGTCAAATGACATGACGTCCAATGCTAATGGAGCATTTCTAGAAGACATTTGGTATGAGTGGGATACCACTTCACAATCTTTTCATATAAGAGGAAAATATGAAATATTAAGGGATGACTCCGGCAATAATTTGGGGAACAACTCATATTCATGGGACGCCAATACTGAATCTATGTATCTAGCTTATAATAGTGAAAACACACTAGATGCGAATGGCAACACAATCAAAACCGAAGATTTCTTAAGAAATAGCAATGAAGTGGTTACAGAGAAATATAAGACAGAATATCAGTATAATGATAATAATTTACAAACGTTATCTATAAGTAGTCGTTTAAATACAGGGGCAGAAAGTTATATACCATCGTATAAAAATGAAACCTATTATGATGAAACTGAAAATACGTATATCAGATATGCATTCTCTTGGGACGCAAATTCAAATCAATTTAATCAAATACCTCAAAACAAATATTCGGGTATATATGATAATTTAGGGAATTTCACAACACAGATAAGCTATTCTGTAAATACATCAGATGGTACGACCGTTTATACTCCACAAAGTAAATGGGAGAGAGAAATTGGTCCTAACTCGAACTCTATGTGTTTTGGGTGCATGGATATTAGTTCTGAAATCTATTATAGATGGGACAATGCTACAAGTTCATTTATACCACAAAGCAAGTGGGAGATGGATGTGGATGATATGAATAGACATTTGGGACATAGAAACTATGAATGGGATACAGCTTCAGCGTCTCTGATTCTTAAAAACTATAGCGTAATTGTATACCAGGATGTTTTTAGTAGAGATGAGTTAACAAATCTTTCCTATCAATTAGATCCCGAAACAAACACTTTTAAGATAAATTGGGGCTGGGAGCAAGCGTATGATGCTAATGGAAATAAAATTTTAAACAAAGAGTATATACGAGAATATGTTAATGGAACGTGGTATACTGAAGGACGCAATGCATGGGAGCGCAGTTATACAGATAATAACTTTCAAAAATTAGATATTAGCTATTCTTGGGACACTGCATCCAGCTCTTTTTATACCGGAGGTAAATGGGAGCACTTCTTTGATGAAAATGAAAATGAAATTCTTTACATTCAAGAATCTTATGATACTTCTATAGCATCTTTAAGAACTTACACAACATATGAAATGCGTTATGACAGTAATAATAACAGGACATTCTATGCAATGTATAGGCATAATAATGAAAGTAATGCACTTGTTGGTGAGCAAAAATGGGAAGCTACGTATAACAGTGATAGTAGACAAACTTCGTATGCAGACTATATTTGGAATACGAATGCCCTAGATTTTGTTCCCACAAACAAATGGGAGCGTACTTATGATGAAGATTTAATTGTTCCTTTGGTAACATGGTCCGCATTTAAGTGGTACCCTTCTATAGAAGTATATAAACCAAGCTTCAAAAAAGTATATACGATCGAAGAAAATGATACAAACCTAATTAGAAAAGGGACTGCTTCTGAATATGACATAAATTTTTTAATATGGAGTGAATTAACAGGAAGCCAGTACGAGTCATACTGGTACTATACAAAGGCTTCAACCCTATCTTCAGAAGCGGTTTTAGAAGAAGTTTTTTCTTTATACCCAAACCCTTCACAAGGGTACATATACATAAATACGAAAGAAAAATTAGAAAATGCAGTATTTGAATTGTACGATATAGTAGGTAAAAAGATTTTATCTCAACAGATACAAGCTTCGCAGCCTATAGATATACAAAAATTAGTACCAGCACTTTACCTTTATAAAATTAAACAAGGTCTTACAACCCTTAAAAGTGGGAAAATTATAAAGCAATAAAAGTTTTATAGAATTTTAAAAGAGGGTAAGAATAATAATTCTTACCCTCTTTTTTTACTTTAAATAAAGAGTAAATTATTTTAAACGATTTCTATATATGCTAAAAAAACTCCAATAGATATTGCAACTATAGACCCACAATTATGCATAGAGAGTGGTTTTTTTTAAAAAAAGAGTACTCAACAAAATAGCGCTAATAGGACTCGCTAAAAAAATAATTCAGAAACAATTGCATTTGTTATTTTCAATCCTAAAAGACTGCACAAAAACGCTCTAAAAATTACAGCTAAAAAAGGAGATAGCACCGTCTGTAAAACTAATTACTCATTTTTAGCTCATTTAAGGGCTACTTTCATACATCCCTATACACGGGCTTCTATTTTATGAATTAATCGATTAAAAATAACTGTTTTTTATTGAAAAAAGTACCCTCCAAAAAATGCTATCATTCATTAAAACGAAGCTGTTTAATTTATAAAAGTTCATTTAGAAGCAGGACAGTCTTCATCATAATCAATCTAGCGCAATGGAATGCATCAGAATTTTTAGACGTGCTTGTAAAATTTAAAGCGGAGACTCTTTGTTCATCTTTTATTTATTAAATTCGTTCTTCGTTGCATGGATCTTATAAGCGACAAAAAAAATAAATCGAACACAAACGTGTTTTAGTACCTATGAAAAAACAAATGACAATCTTCTACTCAATTATATATAATGCAAAATTGAATAAAATTATAAGAAATTTAAACTATGTTTTAGCACCAATTTTACCGAAAAAGATAAAAATACATCCTTCTGGATTCTTAAAGGTAAAAATTAAAGGCACGCATTCAATTACTTTAAAAACAAATCAAACAAGCTTTGTTACTAGAGAGCTTTTTTGGAATGGAAGTCAAAATTATGAGTATACCCCGATTTTCATGAAGTTAATTCAAAAAGTTGACCACTTTTTTGATATCGGTGCTAGCATTGGTTACTTTAGTCTTTTAGGGGCAGAAGTAAATAAAACTTTGAAAATTGAAGCTTTTGAGCCCTCGGTAGGTTCAAAGATCTATCTTTCGGAGAACATAAAAATAAATGATTTTACAGCAAGAATTAAGGTGAATTTTTTAGCCTTGTCGGACCGCTTTGGTGAAATAGATTTTTGTGAAATACGAAATAAAAAATACCCTGACATTTATAATTTATCTGGAGAACACAACATCGGAACAAAACCACATCTTAAATCAATTACTACACGTGTTAATTCGAATACCCTAGACAATTTTGTTTTAAAAAACAAAACTACAAATATTGACTTGATAAAATTAGATACAGAAGGTTGTGAAGACTTAATATTAAGAGAAGGCTCTTTGACAATCGATAAATTTAAACCCATTATAATCTGCGAAATATTATTTAATAGGATCGAAGATCAACTTGAAGAAATTATGCGTGTTCATAACTATGAGTTTTACAACCACATTGGATTGGGCCTAAAAAAAACAACAAGTATCAAGAGAACCTTTGACAACGGAATAAGAAATTGTTTTTTTGTGCACCCGACTAAAAAGCATCTTATTGAAGAATTTATTTTAGACCAATAACTTTTATAAAAAAAAACCGTAAAAAAAATAAATACACCTATCGGAATAATGTATTTCCTTCGAATAAAACCATACATACAAATACCACAACGTATAACAAAATGCAAATAACAAAACTCAGTGCAAAAAGTATCTTACCCCTTACCTGCTCCCGCTCCGGAAGCTGCTGTTTTGGGAAAGCAGTGCAGTTGAACCCATGGGAATTGATGCGATTGAGTCGAGAAAAAAAAATGACACCGCGCGTCTTTCGGAATCTTTACTGTGAATTTGGAAGCATTCGATTGCGTTTTGATGGAACAGCAGATAATAAAGGACAAAAAGCATGTAGTCAGTACGACACCAAGACGGGCTGCAGTGTGCATCTTGGGCGTCCATTGGCCTGTCGCTTATACCCATTAGGGCGTCACCTTCAATTTGACAAAGCAACCTATATGTTCGAAGGAAAAACCTTCCCCTGCTTAACCGATTGTGCTGAAGTTTTAGAACTACCCAAGCTTAGTGTCGGTGCATATCTTAAGGGGCAAGCTGCTGCTGAATTTGAAGAAGCACAGGATGCCTATTTAGACGTGATGCAAAACATTGCAAATATTGCTTTTGAATTGCTGTTAGATTCGGGTTTAGCTGCCTCAGGAGATACAAAAACAGTAGCCTTGTGGCGCATATTAGGTGCGGAGTCTCCGGAAATGCTAGCGCTGAGAATAGGCCAAGAATGGATTGATTGCCTGATGATACCGGAAATTACTGACGCCAGCGAAAACCTAATCATTTTTACAAAAAAACACAACGAACTACTGCTCTTAAAAGCACAAAAACAATTTGGAAGCATACAAACGCTGCAAGAACTTCACGAAGCCGCTGTATTATTACTTGCGGTTGCGTTGTATTTGTCAAGAGGCTTAGGAGCAGACACTAAAGGAATTTCAGAGCATTGGATTGCAACAGCAAAAAGTCATGGCGCAAAGGAATCAGAAGTAAAATAAGTAAGTTGCCACCTGCACATAAACAACTACTATTGAAAGAACCGCCTATTTTCTATAAAAAGATACTTGCAGAAATTAAAAAAATATGATTGAAATCGTGAGAACCAATTCAGATAATGGCGCATTCAAAAATCTCGTAGCGCTCTTAAATGAAGACTTAGCAGAAAGAGATGGAACTGCACATCCACTAGCTCAATTCAATGCTATTTCAAAGCTAAAACATGTTGTATTGGTTTTAAAAAATGGCAAACCTATTGGATGCGGAGCAATTGCAAGGTATACTGAAAATTCCATGGAGCTGAAACGCATGTATGTTTCTCCAGAAGCAAGAGGTCAAAGGATTGGTGAAAAAATACTCTCTGAATTGGAAAAATGGGCACACACATTGGACAAGGACACCTGTGTACTTTTTATGGGAGTGAGACAACCAGAAGCGTATAAATTGTATGAAAGGAATGGTTATCTTTCAGTTCCGAAATATGGAAAACTAAAAGATATTCCTGAGAGTCTTTGTTTTGCAAAGAACTTAAAATCCTAAATAAAAATTTTATTAGCTGCTAAATACGGAAATAAAACACGTGCTTTTCTTATACCAAATACCACTAGTAGCAAGGCAGCGACAACACCGGAAAAATCCAATGAGAATGCGCTCGGAAAATCTAATTATTGTACCTTTGTTATCTCAATATAAGTAAACTTATGCAAGATACTAAAGCACTAAAATATAGTAAAGAGGTCTTAGAAAATATGCCAATGGATTGGCTGAATCTAACAACCCATCGCTTAGATATTTATGACGAAAAATTAGCCAAAACAGGATTTTTAGAACAGTTTGAAATTTTATTTCAGCAGTATAATTCAGAAACTACAGCATTAAAAAAACTTCCTACCGCCTACGATTATATTCGGTTAGGACATCCCTTGTCCTGTATTTTAGAATGGGCCATTGGAAATATAAATGCTATAAATTCAGAAAATGTCATCAGCTTTTCATCGAAAACAATGCCTGTTTTAGCCATTTTAAGAAAAAATTTATTAGAAAATAAAAATACCCAAATTCTATATACTGACGAGTTGCCAGCATTTTTTGATGTTGAAATACTTCAAAAAGTGTATGGTTATCAATTTGAGCTGAAACACATAAAACAGTCCTCAGAAATTACTGCTTTTAAAGGCAGTCGTATTTTCATTTCTCAAGAAAATAAAATAGGTGATTATAATCTGAACTTACCGATCGATTTTTTCATTAACATGCATGTTGATTTAGGAAGTGTGTTATTAATTAATGGAACTCATAATGCACACTATATTCCAGAGATTCAACATGTAAGAAGAAGAGAATCTATCGCGATGACTCCTGTAAACTCACGCACGGCATTGCAATTCCTTATCGCTTCTGCTCCTTTCAACCGCGAACGTTTAAGTGCACTTACAAAAACAAGTGTTTTAAATTCAATTACACATATTACCGGAGCAGCTACCACTCCTATTATCGGTTCTAGTGGACTCTCTATTCAATATGCAATTATGATGGGGCTCATTGATGACGCCCTTGAAAAATATCCAGGAAAAAATATTAAAATTATTGTCCCTCCAAACTGTTATGGGGGTACAAATGACCAAGCAAGAAGGGTTGCTGCAACTCTTGATAGTGTTGAAGTGGTAGATTTACCAGTGGATGGTGCCAATGATATGGTCCAAAGTATTGACACTATTTTAGAGAAAATTGCAAACGAAAATGCAGTGCCCTATATTATTGCAGAAATCCCAACAAACCCAAGAGTAGAGGTTCCTGAACTTCTTGAACTAAAGGCAGTTTTAAACAAAGTTCGCAGGACTACTTCTGGCGAAACGGCTATTGACCCTGTTTTTATTTTAGATCAAACTTTTTGTCCAAATGTGCACTTCTTAGGGGCCGGTGAAATACTCTCCACCATGCGTGCCATTTCATATGCCAGTGGATCTAAGTTTCCAAGTGGTGGAAAATGTACTGCAGGCTACTGTGTTGGAAATAAAAAAGCAGAAACATTGATGGATAAAATTGCTACGCACCTTCAACTTTGCGACAATGAAGCAACAAAGCTTCAAATGGAAATACTCGCAGAGCAATTGCCTTCTATGAACCAAAGGATAGCAGCTGCCTATAAAAATACGCGTGAATTTGTAACCTTCATTCAAACAACTTTGCCAACTGCAAAAATTAATTTTGTTTCTCCCACATTGGCAGCAGCAGGATTTACACCATCCGTGTTTTCATTAGACCTTCCTACAAATGGCGCCAGTGAAGCCGAAAAAGAAGCTCAAAAAAGAACATTGAATTATAAACTAATCAATTTAATGATTGCAGAAATACCAAATGAAAGTAAGTTTTGTGTAAGTTATGGCCAGCTCAATGGATGTTATTGGACCATCCCAGCAACGTCTACGCAAGGAACGACAAAAGAAGGCGACAAAGATTATATTGTGCGCGCATCGCTTTCTCCCAATCTAGATATAGGGCTTCATAAAAAAGTATTTAAAAAATTTGTAGACACGCTTTAAATTTCAAAATCTAAAGAAAACTCTTCAAAAATAGTTTAAGTAATTTCTCCTTCAAAACAACAAGGCTTCCGCTTCCTGTAAAAATGAAAATGAGACTAATTTTCATAGCTTTTTCTAAGAAATAGATAGATTGCAAATTTTAACTAAAAAAAACATGTAATTTGTTTAAAATTAGTAAATTTTACAGCAAAACCAATTAGAAAAAAGGCAACTTATTCATCTATTTTATTATATTTGTTAATTAGACAATTAATTAAGTAAAAAAAATTAATTGTTTTTTTTAATAACACTATGAAAAAGAAACACTTACCTCCCATTTGTTTTAACCTTAAGTTTAAAACAATACTTGCTTTGCTATTTGTTTATTGCATAACAAATACCAATTTGCATGCAATAAGTAAGAATACTATAGATTTTAAGGAAGAAAAAGTAAATAAAATCGTCAAAGAGGATCGCAGTGCACTATCTGCAGCGGTATTAGCAACTACGCTTGAGCTCGATTTGATTTCAGATAGTTGTAATGCTGCAATTATAAGCCCAGGTAGCACATATACAACGGATTGTGAAACTGCAGGAACTCCAGATTATGAATGGAGTTTTCCAGATGGGAATCCCAGCATAAGTACTGCAGAAAATCCACAAGATATTGAATATACTACTCCAGGAGTCTATACGGTATCGTTAACTGTAACAAATGCTTGTGGATTTGTAGCTACTACTTCTCGTACTTTTGAAATATTTGCAACACCCATAATAGATATAAATTCAAGCTCAGATATTATTCAAGAAGTCTGTCAAACTGAGACCGCTCCAACACTCACCATAACAGCTACAAATGATGAAAACAGTTCGTATCAATGGTATTCTAATACCATTGATGAAAGTTCAGGTGGATCGCTACTTAACAGCCAAACAAACACCACATACACGCCACCAACAAATGTTGTTGGTACTGTGTTTTACTACGCAGTAGTAAGTACTCCCGAATGTGGAGACCAACCCGGACCAACCTCTGAAATTACAGTAACCCCTAAAGCTGTAATTACATCTCAACCAAATTCATCTAGCTTATGTGTAAATGCAGCCGCTCCTCAATTGTCGGTCACAACAGACAATAACGGAGGAATCCCAATATACAAATGGTATCAAAACAGCATAGCATCTTTGGTGAATGCTAATGAAATATTAGGAACGAATAGTCCCAATTTTACTCCTACGAGCACTGCAGCAACTAACTATTATTTTGTTAAAATAGTGATAGGTTCGTGTGAAACGATTTCTGATATTGCAACAATCCAAGTATTTGAAGTGCCAGTAATAAGTCCTGCTGCTAACATAACAACGTATAGTGGACAAGTATTTAGTTTTAATCCCTCAGTAGCAAATAATGGAAATAACAGTGTTCCCGCAGGTACAACCTATACCTGGTCTGCACCTAGTTTTAGTCCTAACGGAGCTATTACAGGAGCTTTAGCACAAACAGCAGGTGCTAATATAAGTCAAGTCTTAACAAATAATGGCAACACAACGGTAGCTGTTACCTACGAAATCACGCCTATAAATGGAAGCTGTGCAGGAACTCCTTTTTCAGTACAAACGAATGTAACAGCCCCATTAACATCCAATGCGGTGGTTACAAACGTAAGTTGTTTTCCAACAGATGGATTTACAAATGACGGTCAAATCAATACAATGATTACAGGAGGAACCACACCATACTTGATTGCATGGACTGGCCCTGACACTTTTGAATCAAACTCCCCAAATATAAATAATTTAGCCCCAGGAGTCTATACATTGAATATTGAAGACGATGATAATAATGTGTTGCTTCAAGAACAATACACGATAACAGCACCTGCGATAGATGCAATAACAGATAGCAATACCACAGCTATTTGTTATAATGATACTCCAGCTCCACTAACGGTTAATTACACAGGTAGTGCTGCAACTCCCAGCTACCGATGGTACAAAAATACGATTGGCTCTAATCTTCCTGCAGATTCAGAACCAATTACTGGAGCTACAAATAACAACTATGTTCCCACGGAAACAGACTTAGCGGGAAATGAAACTGTTTATTTCTTTGCAACGATCCAATTGGGTACTTGTACTCCAAAAGCGAGTGAAGTGTTTTCAATTAACGTGCTACCAAGCGCTGTAATTACCACCCAACCAATAGTGCAACAAATAGTATGTGAAGGGACCAGTCCT
>JAOKTT010000021.1 GCA_028336245.1 Polaribacter sp. | reverse complement strand
TTGTAATTTGATAACAAAGCAAATATTCTCTAATTGCGCTACTCTTTTTAAAACAGAAGCTTCTTTTGCTGGATCTAAAATCAAAATTTGTTTGGCTCCTTGATAATGATTCCCGTTGATAAATACAAAATCAAACTGTGCAAAATCTAAACGTTGTTGAAACTTATTTATAGTTCCAGTAGTTGTTATTTGTACATTCCCTTCGTGATGGAAGACAAACTCTGACAGTCTATTTTCTTTTACATTTTTCGCATGAGAAGCATCAAAATAGACCAATTTATAGTCTGCTAATTTTTGAGAAACCTGCCCAACTAAATCAGAAATAGTGTTGCAATTTGTACCCAAAATTGAAATTTCATTGGGTGCAAAATTGTCATTATTTCTTCTTTCTAAGTTTGTGTGTTTTTTGTGATTACTCATTTTTAATATCCGATTTTCCTCCTGTCTTTTCTACTAATTTTACTTCTTTAATTACCATTTTTTGATGAATACTTTTACACATATCATAAATGGTTAAGCAGGTAATATTTACACCTGTTAAAGCTTCCATTTCTACCCCAGTTCTCCCTTCAATAGATACCTCGCAAAACACTTCTATATTTTCAGAATCTACAATTTGTATGTCAATATCTACACCATTTATTAATAATGGATGACACATAGGAATTAGTTCTGAGGTCTTTTTTACCCCTTGAATTCCTGCAATAATAGCCGTTTGAAAAACAGGCCCTTTTTTAGTTATCAACTCCTCGTTTTTAAAATGAGAAATTATGGTTGCTCCTAAGAACATGCTTGCTTTTGCCATGGCTGTTCTTTTGGTAATTTTCTTATCAGAAACATTTACCATTTTAGGATTTCCTTTTTTGTTTAAATGACTAAAATCACTCATTATCTATATCTAATTATCTTAAAAACTTCTCCTTTTTTAAAAGCTAACGTATCCTCTGGTAATTGGATAAAAGCAGCTGTTTTCACCAAACTTGCTAAATCTCCAGAACCATTTCCTGCAATTGGAAAGGCAACAATACAACCTTTTTTATTTTCTAACTTCACTTGTAAGAAGTACGTTAAATTTGGTCTAAAATTGACGTCTTCTCCTAAAATAGCCGTTTCTTCTTCCGTTTCTAATCCTATTGATTTGTAATACCACGGATAAAAATACGCCAAACAATTCACAAAAGTTGAAATAGGATTTCCAGGAAAACCAAAGACAATAGTTTGTTTATTTTCATTTTGATAAACATGCAGTTCACTAGAGCTTAAAGACGCTGCGCGTCCAAACCAAAATGGTTTCCCAGGTCTTTGCGTTACTTTATGAAATAATTTTTCAACTTCTAATTCTTCAAAAACTTCAGGAAGAAAATCATATTTACCTTTGCTTACTGCGCCACTAAAAAGCAACACGTCATATTGTTGTAAATATGTTTTTATCTTGGATTTTAAAAGTGGTTTGTCATCTGTAATATGTGTAGTGTCAGAAGTGATATTTAGTTTCTCTAACAAAGAAACTAACGTAAAAACATTGCTTCTTCTAATTTGATGTGCTAGTGGAATCTCATCAACACCAACCAATTCATCTCCAGTAGAAACAATCATTACTTTTGGCTGTTTTGCAACTTTTACATACGATTTCCCAACGGTTGCTAAAACTCCAATTTCTGCTGCAGATATTCTTGTATTTTCATGTATTAATAGATCTCCAGATCTCCTATCTTTTCCTTTGGTATGGACATTCTGCCCATCAATTATTGCATCAATTGTTATCGTTGCAATTCCGTTTTCAACGCTAACATCTTCATATCTAACAACAGTATTTGTATGATTAGGCAACACGGCTCCCGTCATGACTTCTATGCAATTTTTTGAATTTTGGAGCGTAATTTGTACACTTCCTGCAGCTTGAATTCCTTCTATTAAAAAAGCTCTTTGCCCACTTTTAAATTGATAAAAATCGATTGCAATCCCGTCCATAGCGACTCTATTAAACGGAGGGAAATGGCTGTCTGCAAAAACCGGTTCCTTTAAAATTCTACCTACAGATTTTAGAAATGGAATTTCTTCGACACCATAATCTTGTGTTGTATTTAAAACAGTTTGTAAAGCATTTGCTACTGATATCATGTTAACTCTGTACTTATTTGTTCGTATTAATCTGAAATATTAGTGGTGCTACAAATACGTTTTATATTTACTTTTTTATTACTGATTCCTGTCTTCACAAAACATATAAAATTTATACTAGCCACCAATGGTGCTCATGCTTTCAGAAGCACCGCCATCTTTTCGATTTGCTTCTGCTATAAAACCATTTTCTGGTTTCTCATGTACTAAAGATAGGAAGAGTTCTTTTAAATCGTCATTAGAAGCACCTTTTCTAATAAAATCACGCAAATTAAAAACACCGTCATCAAAAAGACAGTTCTTAAAAGTTCCAGTACTTGTAATTCTAATTCGGTTGCAATTGTTGCAAATAGTTCGGGTAAATGCAGGAATAATTCCAACAGTTCCGAGATGATTCTCAATTGCGTAGTTTCTTGAAGTGGATGATTTTTCTGAGAGGATGTCTTTCACATCAAACTCGGCTTTAATCTCATTTAAAATCCTGTTAAATGTCCAATTTTCCTCCATTTTACGTTGTCCTTTTCCATTAAAAGGCATTTCTTCAATAAAGCGTACAGCAATCTTTTTATCTTTTGTAAATCGTACAAAATCAACAATCTCATCTGTATTAAAACCAGATTGCACCACTACATTTAATTTTAGATTTAAACTACTTTTTTCAAGCAGTTCTAATGTTTTATACACTTCGGGAAAAGCATCTCTTCTGGTAATTTTGGCAAATTTTTCTCTATTTAAACTATCAATACTTAAGTTGATGTCTTTTACTTTTCCTAATTTTTCAATTCTATCAATGTGCTGAGAAATCAGCGCACCGTTTGTGGTAATATTAATTGCTTCTAACAGATCATTATAAGACAACATTTCTAAAAATCCAACAAAGTCTTTGCGCACAAAAGGTTCACCTCCAGTTAAACGTACTTTATGAACTCCTAATTCTGTTAAGACGCGAATTAAGCGATACATTTCTTTAAAAGTTAGTAATTCTTGTCTTGGTACAATATCTATTCCTTGTGCAGGCATACAATATTGACAACGCAAGTTGCAACGATCTGTAACTGCCAAGCGCACATATTCCATTTGTCTTCCAAAGTTGTCTACTAATGTATGCATTGTACTGGGTGGTTTTCAAATTCTACTTCACAAAAACTATAATTAACTTAAAGTAACTGTTATATACTTCATTACTAATTTTGTTGCTCCAAGATGGGCCTCGATATATCTCTTGTTGATTACTCCGGTTAATGTTCTGAACTGTTCATCGTCTTTTAGCTTGGTAAAGCTATCTGTAAATTCTTCTTGATTTTTTATAGCAATACAACCTCCTGATTTTACTAAATCTACCGCTTCTTTAAATTTATCAAATGTATTCCCAATAACCACTGGAATTCCAAAAGTTGCTGGCTCTAATACATTGTGCAATCCTGTTTTTAAACCTCCACCAACATATGCTACGTCTGCAGCAGCATATATTTTGGTTAAAAGACCAATCGTATCAAAAATAAAAACCTGATAGCTTTTCAAATCTCCAACAAACTGAGCTTGTTTAAATTCAGAATATAAAACTGTTTTTTTATCAATCCGCGCACGTAATTCTAAAGTGGCATCACTTTTAATATTGTGGGGAGCAATGATAAACTTCTCATCTTCTGTTGCATTATTATTAATATAATGTATCAATAATGCTTCGTCTTCTTTCCAGGTACTTCCAGCCACAGCGGTATGTGTGTTGTCCTTAAACTCCTGAATGAAATCTAACGAATTGTCTTGTTTTAAAATCGCTGATACGCGATCAAAACGCGTATCTCCAGCCACCGTTACATTGTTGTAGGCTATGGAGTTTAACAATACCTTAGAGTTACTGTCTTGGACAAAAAAATGATCGAATGCCGCTAAAGACCGCTTCATAAAAGTACCATAGCTTTGGAAAAATAATTGGTCTTTTCTTAAAATCCCAGAAACTAAAATCGTTTTAATTTTTTTCTTTTTAAGCGCATCTAAAAAGTTTGGCCAAAACTCATATTTTATAAAAATTGCTAATTCTGGATTCACCTCTTTGATAAATCTTTTTGCATTTTTACGAGCGTCTAAGGGAAGATAACAAACAACATCCGCTAATTCATAGTCCTTTCTTACTTCATAGCCAGAAGGTGAGAAAAAGGTGATTAAAATTTTATGTTTTTTATACTGTTGTTTTAATTCTTCAATAATTGGTCTTGCTTGTTCAAACTCGCCCAATGATGCTGCATGAAACCAAATGGTTTTTTCGTTTTTTAATGGAGCTATTTTAGAAAATATTTCCTTTCTTCCGACAACAAAAAGTTTTATTTTTTTACTAAATACAGCAAGCAAGGGCAGGGCGATTGCTGTCAAAAAAACCACAAAATTATAGACAAATTTCATGTCAGTAAAAGTACACAATGGAAAGTTCTAAACGAAAAAAAGCACTAACAAATAAATGTTAGTGCTTTTTTATATTTTATAAAACTTAATTTTTTAAGCTTCAAAAGGTGTGATAGAAACGTAAGACCTGTTGTCTTTTTTCTTTCTAAACTCAACCACTCCGTCAACTCTTGCATGTAAAGTATGATCTTTACCCATGTAAACGTTTTCTCCTGGATTGTGAGTTGTACCTCTTTGACGAACAATAATATTCCCTGCAATTGCAGCTTGTCCTCCAAATATTTTTACTCCTAGTCGTTTCGATTCTGATTCTCTACCATTTTTCGAACTTCCTACTCCTTTTTTATGTGCCATGATGTTATGGTTTTAAAATTTGTAAATTTTTATTTAGTTAAAGCTTCGATTAATTCTGCTTTCTTCAAAGAAGTATATCCAGAGACACCTTTTTCTTTAGCTACGGCTTTTAATTCAGCTACCGTCATCGCACTTAAATTACTAGCTACTGCTGGCGCTGATGCCTTCACTTCTTCTTTCTTTGGAGCCGCTTTTTTAGGAGCTGCTTTTTTAGAACCTGAAGCGGCAATAGATTCAATTAGAATCTCTGTTAAAGCTTGTCTGTGTCCATTTTTCTTGATGTAACCTTTTCTTCTTTTCTTTTTGAAGACAATTACCTTATCACCTTTTAAGTGATTTAAAATTTGAGCTGATACTGATGCTCCTTCTATAGCTGGGGCGCCAACAGATACACTTCCATTATCATCCAATAAAAAAATAGTATCAAAAGTAACTTTTGATCCTGCTTCTCCTGGTAAACGATGAACGTATACTTTTTGGTCTTTTGCAACTTTAAACTGCTGCCCTGCTATCTCTACGATTGCGTACATACTATTTGTTTTGCGTATTACTACTAGTTAATTCACTTTCTTTACTGAAAATGAGGGTGCAAATATACGTTTTTTTTAGAAAGCTACAACATTGCCCTAAAAAAAATAGACAGTTAAAACTCTAATAAAAAAATAAGTTGTCTAAGACTCCTTTTAGTAAATTCTCCCTATTTTTGATAACACGCAATTTCTGTGAAACCTTGTAACATATTATTTCATCAAGCGTCTAACTTTTTATGGAATATTAATTTAAAAATGAAAAAAATGAAAGAAAGTATTTTAACACTTACTTCCATATTACTGGTTGTATTTTATTCTAATGCCCAACAAGTTGATTTTCAAGAGTATGATTTAGATAATGGCATGCATGTTATTTTACACAAAGACACCGCTGCCCCAGTAGTAGTAACTTCTGTAATGTACCACGTAGGTGCAAAGGACGAACAACCTGGGAGAACAGGAATGGCTCATTTCTTTGAGCATTTGTTATTTGAAGGAACAAAAAACATTGGTAAAGGCGAGTGGTTTAAACTAGTTTCCTCTAACGGTGGAAAAAATAATGCCAATACTACAGATGATAGAACCTACTATTACGAGATCTTTCCCTCGAATAAGTTAGAATTAGGACTCTGGATGGAATCAGAGCGCTTACTACATCCTATTATTGGACAAAAGGGTGTTGATACTCAGAATGAAGTCGTAAAAGAAGAGAAAAGATTGCGCGTAGACAACCAACCTTATTCTCGATTTTTAGAGTTTGTAAAAGAAAATATCTTTAAAAAGCACCCGTATATGGGAACTACTATTGGTAAAATGGCAGATTTAGATGCTGCCACCTTAGAAGAGTTTCTTGCTTTTAATAAAAAATTCTATGTCCCAAATAATGCAACCTTAGTTGTTGCCGGTGATATTGATATTGCTATTGCAAAAAAAATGATTAAAGACTATTTTGGTCCTATCCCAAGAGGTGCCGCAATCGAGAAAAACTTCCCACAAGAAGACCCAATTACAGAAGCAATGACGGCAAAAGGGTTTGATCCAAATATTCAAATTCCGGCAATCATGGCTGCTTACAGAACGCCTTCAATGAAAACAAGAGACTCTAGAGTTTTAGACATGATCTCTTCTTACTTAAGTACTGGAAAAAGTTCTGTACTTTATAAAAAGTTAGTAGATGATAAAAAAATGGCAATTCAGGCAGGTGCTATTAACGCCAGTCAGGAAGACTATGGAACCTATATTTTATATGGGTTACCCCAAGGAGAAACAAAGCTAGAAGATTTAATTAAAGAAATTGATGAAGAAATCGCTTTAATGCAGACCGGATTAATTTCAGACAGGTCTTATCAGAAGCTACAAAATCAATTTGAAAATAATTACGTAAACTCAAATTCAAGTGTAGAAGGGGTGGCAAATTCTTTAGCGCGCTACCATGTATTATACGGAGATACCAATTTAATTAATTCTGAGATTGACATCTACAGATCTATCACGAGGGAAGAAATTCAAACGGTTGCAAAAAAATATCTAAATCCTAATCAACGATTAATTCTAGAATATTTACCGAAAACAAAATAATATAATTAAAACGTTGATTAATTTCTTAAAATATAACACCAATTATGAAAACAAAAATTTTAGCAATCCTTGTGCTTTTTGTAGCAACAATTAGTGCAAATGCACAAATAGACAGAAGCACAATACCAAAGGCAGGGCCAGACCCAGTTGTAAAGCTAGGAGTCCCTGTAAAATTTAATATGCCTAATGGCTTAAAAGTAATTATGGTAGAAAACCATAAATTACCAAGAGTTTCCGCAAACTTATCCATCGACAATAAGCCTTATTTTGAAGGGGAAATTGCAGGTGTTTCTGGAATGATGGGAAGCTTACTTGGCCGTGGAACCCCGAGCATAACTAAAGATGCATTCAATGAAAAGGTGGATTTTTTAGGAGCAAATATTAACTTTTATAGCGCTGGAGGTTTTGCCTCTTCTTTAGAAAAATACTTTCCTGAAATCCTTGCTCTTATGGCAGATGGAATTAAAAATGCAACGTTTACACAAGAAGAATTTGACAAAGAAGTGCAACTTACTTTAGATGGATTAAAATCTAATGAAAAGAGCGTAACCAGTGTAGCAAGACGTGTAGAAAATGTTTTAACTTATGGTAGAAACCACCCTTATGGTGAATTTACGTCAAAAGAGAGTGTAAAAAGAATCACCTTAGCAGATGTAAAAAGCAATTACAACACCTATCTAAAACCAAATAATGCGATTTTAGTAATCGAAGGAGACATCAACATCAAGGAAACTAAAAAACTTGTAAAACGTTTGTTTACAGATTGGATGCCGGGAGAAATACCTGCATATACCATGCCTGAAGTTACAACTTTAGCGACTACAGAAATTGACTTTATCAACATGGATAATGCGGTGCAATCTGAAATTTCGATTATCAACACAATAGATTTAACTTTAGGAGATACAGACTATTATGCTGCTTTATTAGCCAACAAAATTCTTGGTGGAGACGGAACTGCGCGTTTGTTTATGAACCTAAGAGAAGACAAAGGCTATACATATGGTTCTTATTCTAATCTAAGCCAAAGTAGGTATGTTGGGACTTTTAAAGCGACTGCAAGCGTTAGAAACATGGTAACAGATAGTTCTGTTGTAGAATTACAGAAAGAGATTAATAAAATTAGATATCAAACCGTAAGTGCAGAAGAGCTTAGAAATGCCAAAGAATCTTATATTGGTAGTTTTGTAATGGATGTTCAAAAACCAAGAACAGTAGCAAATTTCGCTTTAAACATTGAGCGCTATAATTTACCAGTAAACTTTTATGAAGGCTATATTCAAAAGATAAAATCAGTAACGCTCGAAGAAGTTCAAAATGCGGCAATCAAATATTTTACAGGTGACAAAGCAAGAATCATTATTACTGGAAAAGGAATTGATGTACTAGCCAATCTAGAGAAAACAAATTATATCATTAATTATTTTGATGTAGCTGGAAATCCAACAGAGAAGCCAGCAATGACCTTGCCAATTCCAGAAGGAATGACCGCAGAAAATGTAGTGAACAATTACTTTGAAGCCATTGGAGGAAAAGACAAAGTAATGGCTGTTAACACTACAATGACCATAGCTAATGCAACAATTCAAGGAACGCCTTTAGTAATGACAATGAAAGCGGCTGCAAATAATAAATCTTCACAAGAAATTTCTGTAATGGGGAACACCATGCAAAAAACTGTTTTTAACGGAACTACAGGGTACTCGTCTTCAAGAGGTCAAAAGAAAGAGATGACTGCAGAAGAAATTTCTAAAGCAAAAGCTGAAGGTGGTATTTTTAAAGACTTAGCATATGCTTCTGGAGAATTGTTAAGAATTGAGCCTTTAGAAGGTAAAAATGCTATTGTTTTAAAATATAAGGATAGCGAAGTTTATTATGATATGACTTCTGGTTTAAAAGTAAAAGAAGTAAAAACTGCAAAAACACCAGATGGAAAAGAAGTGAAAACGCCAACGGTCTATTCTGATTATAAAGAAGTAAACGGAGTTAAATTTCCGCATGCAATTGGAATTAAATCTGGCCCAATGAATTTAGATTTCGTAGTGCAGGAAATTAAAGTAAACGAAGGTGTTTCTGATGCTGATTTTGAATAATTAGAACTGGCTAAAAAACAAGGGGCAAGAATCAAGAGTCAAGACAGTCTGTTTTGGCTCTTTTTTTTATGGATACTATTAAACATAGTATTTACAAATAGCTACTTCTTCTTATACACCAAAAACACACCTAGAAAAATAAACACGCCTCCAAAAATTTGGAGTGGACTCAATTTTTCACCGTCTAAAACACCCCAAAATATCGCCACCAAAGGGATAATATACGTTACGGAAGAAGAAAAAACAGGATCTGAAATATGCACTAGTTTGTTATAGATCGTTTTTGCAATTCCTGTGCCTACAATTGATAAAATTGCTAAATATCCCAGAGATTCCATAAGTACTTCATTTCCCAAATCAAACGTTACAAAGAAATCTGTGCAGCTTAAAACAATAATGGCAGGAACTAACAGCAATAAAAAATTACCAGTTACAATAGAAAGTGCGCTTAAATCACTCAAATACTTCTTTACTATGTTTGCATTAAACGCATAACCAATAGAAGCAATAATTATTAGTAAAGCATACCAATAATTTTGATTCGGGTTAAGAGCAGCACCTTTTAAAATAAGAATTAAAGTTCCTACTAAGCCAATTAGAACACCATATAACTGTCTTCTCTTAAAACCAAAACCAAATACAATTGCACCAAAAATTAAGGTATTAAAGGGCGATAAAGAGTTTAAGATAGCAACCACAGAACTGTCTATTGTTGTAATTGCAAACGCAAATAAAAATCCAGGAATAAAGGTACCTGCAATGGCAGTATAAGCAATGAATTTATAATGCTTCTTTTGTATTTTTTTTAATGATGGAGCCGCTACTACCAGTAAAAAAACTGCAGTAAAAATCATTCTCAAAGCACCCACCTGAATAGGTGTTACCCCAATTAATGCTTTCTTCATTAAAATAAATGAACTTCCCCAAACCAAAGAAAGTAAACTAAAATACAACCACTTTTGTTGTTGATTATTCATGTGCTATTCATTCAAGTTGCAAAAGTCTTACAATTATTGAAATATCAACCTGATTATTAATAAATTTGTAATATAATTTAATCATTAAATATTATGAACATTAAAAAAATATTTTTTGCTACAGCAATAGCGTTTTTTATTATAACAGGCTGCAAAGAAAACAAAGAGGTGAAAAAGGAAAAGGTTTCACTTGCAATTTCTGGGATGACTTGTGAAATTGGTTGCGCAAAAACAATTCAATCCAAACTCTCTAAAAAAGAAGGTGTTTTAGACGCGAAAGTGGTATTCATAGACAGTATTGCCAATATTGCGTTTGACGCGAATAGAACTTCTAAAAAAGATTTAATTGGCTATATCAATGGAATTGCTGGAGGTAAATTATACAGAGCATCAGAAAGTATGGATAAATAATTGAAATTAAGTGATGAGCAATCCTTTCTATTATTTTGAAAAATTGTGAAGCTATGCAATCATTTTATAACTTCGTCTAAAACTGAAAGAGCAGGCGTAACGCCTGCTCTTTCAGTTTCCTTAATCAATAATTAGTGCCTTATAAACCCGCATTCTTCCAAGTCCAAGTAGAGACATCTACTTTAGTTCCTGTTTTGTAATCTGCAGTTGTAGAAGCATCAGCTCCATCAATTTGAACATGAGATAAGGGACCATCATCTTTCATATCTATATTTGGAGAATACCCCTCTAACCAAATATTAGTAATTGTAGCTCCTGAGGTCTTTTTAAACTGTAATCCTGTACCACCAACAGTTGAAATTGCTGTTAAGTTTACAAATTGAGGATTCCCGTTATCTTTATCTCCTTCAAAAGCAGTAGAAAAACCAGCAACAGTGTGAGAAATGTAGGTATTCGTTACCGTACCATTCCAACCTTCTGTCCAGTCTACAGCATCATCTTCATTGTTTTCTAAATATATATTAGATACAGAAACACTACCACCAAAAAACTCAACACCATCATCCGAACCGTTAATTACAGCTACATTTTCTATAGTAGTCCCAGAACCAACAGCATATAAAGAAACACCATTGTATTGAGAGTCTGCATTAATTTGTGCTCCTGTACCTTTGATTACTAAATACTTTATTGATCCTGAATTATCCGCGTCATTTGTGCCTCCATAAATAAAACCACCAACTTCAGCTTCAACAGCCACACCTGCAGAAGTTGTAGCGTCTCCACAAATAGTTAATCCTCCCCAATCTCCACCTAAAGCTGAAGTAGAAGAAATCACAACAGGATTGTCTGCAGTACCTTGAATGTCTATTTTACCGCCTTTTAATATCGCAATATACACATCTGTACCACCAGATTCAGCTTGAATTTTTGTTCCTGCAGGAATTACTAATTCTCCACCAGCCTGAACAATATAAGAAGAGCTTAATACATATAATATGGCAGCATCTAAAGTAACTTTACCAGCAATCGTTCCTTGTAAAGGTAACGTTGTTATAGAAACGCTAGAATTTACCCAAGCAAAGTCTGCTGCGGTAACAAGCGCTGTGTTTGTGTAAGACAATGAAGGGTCTGCAACCGCTCCATCAATTTGAACATGAGATAAAGGACCATCATCTTTCATATCTATAGATACATCATATCCTGTTAAAGATAAGCCTGTAATTGTAGCTCCTGATTCTTTTTTAAATTGTAAAGCTGTTCCACCCACAGTAGAGATTGCTGTAATATTATTAAATTCTGGATTTCCATTATCTTTATCTCCTTCAAAAACAGTAGAAAAACCTGCAATTGTATGAGAGATATAAGCGTTGTTCACGGTTCCGTTCCATCCTTCTGTCCAGTCTATAGAATCATCTTCATTATTTTCTAAAAATAAGTTGGTTGCAGAAACGGTTCCTCCAAAAAACTCTATACCGTCGTCCGATCCATCAATTACAGCTACATTACTAATCGATGTCCCAGAACCAACAGCATATAAAGAAATACCATTGTACTGAGAGTCTGCATTAATTTGAGCCCCTGTACCTTTAATTATTAAGTAGTTGATTGACCCTGAATTATCAGCATCATTTGTTCCACCATAAATAAAACCACCAACCTCTGCTTCTACATCTTCACCAGCAGTTGTAGTAGCATCTCCACAAATTGTTAATCCTCCCCAATCTCCAGCATTTCCAGAGGCAGAAGACATATATACTGGACTAGATTCAGTTCCTTGAATGTCTATTTTACCTCCTTTTAAAACGGCAATATAAACACTTGTCCCACCGTTTAATGCTTGTATATTGGTGCCTGCAGGGATTGTTAACGTGACTCCTGATTCGATTATAAAAGAAGAATTTAAGCGATAAGCAGTGCTCGAATTTAACGTATAACTTTCATCTAAATTACCTTCCATCACACCTGAATTTAATCTGGCTATAACATCAGATATTGGCTCTTCTGGGTTTATAATAGGATCATCACTACCACAATTTGTGAGTGTTAAAGTAACTAAAGAAAAAGCTACTACGTTTAAAATTTTAAAAATTGATTTTTTCATTTTTAGTTTAATATGGTTATTAATATCCTACAAAGAAATTGAATAACTATTTACATTCCTTTATCTAAAGATTAATAGTGTGTTTGGTTTCTGTAATAATTTAACTTTTTTGTTAACAAATCATTAATTGGTTAAAAGCTGTATTTAAAACTTACTGTGAACTGGCTCCCTTTTTTATATGACAATACAGTTTCATTCGTTTCTATATTGGTAATAAAGCTTTTTACTAATTGGGTTTGTTTAATCTCTGGATTTAATAAATTACGTCCTACCAATTTTACTAGTATGTTTTTAGACAATTTTTTGCTTACAACCAAATCTAATGTTACAAACCCTTTTTCTATAATTTCATCGTTGTAAAATTTATTGCTATTCAACAAATCTTCTGGAGAGCCCAATGAGAATATTTTATCCGAAGAATAGTTACCTGTTAAAGTTGCTACAAACTCCTTTTCTTTTCTATCCCCATAACTTAATGATCCGTTTGAAATAAAACCTGCCGCTCCTTGTAAACTAGATGACGTAATGTTTTTGTATTGAAAGTCCTCTAACAAATCTTGATTTAACCACATTTTTGTTAGATTGGCCGTCATATTTAAAATACTTTCATTATTGTCATTTTTTAATAGATCTGTTCTCACTTCTAATTCAAAACCATAAATAGTTGCTTTTTCCCCCGTATTAAAATAACTGAAGTACCCTGATGACCCTCTTTTTAAAGCTAAATTGATTGGGTTGTTAATTTGTTTATAGAAAGCGGTTGCAGAAAATAACTGACCTCTTTGTGGAAACATTTCGTACTTTAAATCGAAGTTGTAAATTTCTGATTTATCTAAAGTAGGATTTCCTCCGATAACACGTCCTGTTGGTGACACATAGTCAAAAGGTGCTAATTCTTTAAACTCCGGCAATGTTTGTGTAATGCTAGAAGCAAAACGCAAATACTTGTTTTCTGCCAACTCATATTTTAAATTTATACTTGGATATAGACTTTCATAAACTCTATTTAAAGTTCCAATTCTTCCTACATAATTTCCAACATCCCAGATTACATCGATTTCATTTTTCTCAAAACGCACTCCTAAATTGCCAGATAATTGAGTGTCTAATTGAAAATCAAAACTTACAAAACCTGCCATAATATCTAATTCTGCTTGATATCTATCTGCGGGTTGTGTAGTTAATTTTAAGCCGTTATTAAAACCAGTAGTAGTAAATGTTGATGATAATTCATCTATAGAAGGTGCGGTAAAATCTTTTGCTTTTATACCTACAAATAAAGAATTAAAAGACCTTTCTTTATGTCTATAGTTGAAACCATAATTTAACGAATACGGTTTGTTCTCATCCCCATCTTCTAAACCTAAAGCCCATCTGTTTTCTATAAATGCATTGTATTCTATATCTTCAATTTTTTGGCTAGATTTCCTCTGTTGAAAATCTCCAACATGCGCATATTGAATTATTGGCGAAACTGTAATATCTAAAATATTTACTTCATTTCTAACTCTGTTTGGCTCTTCTGCTAATACAAAATTATACCCTCCAGCCCATTTTAATTCATTATTTTCATTCCATTTATGCTCTCCCATTAATTGATTGATAAAAAGAGTTGTTTGTTTAAAGTTTTGATCTCTTATAAATGCTCCATCTTCTTGCGGGTCTTGATCAAATACATACCCATAACCTTTTCTTCCTTGCTCATATAGATTGTCAATTCCGGTGTTTACAAAAAGTGTGTTGTATTTAACTTTATTGTTATCGTTTAATTTTAAAGCTACATTAATATACCCTGTTGTATTCGTTCTTGAAATATATTCTTCCACATCCTTTTCATTTGGATTGATACCTCTATCTATATTAATTTGTCTTGAAGTAGCTGGGAAAGATTTATCCAAGACATTAGAACGATACGCTCTAAAAACACCATTTCTATACTCAAAAGACTTAGCGTGAGCGCCTGTTAAAAAAATAGCTAGCTCTTTCCCAAAGATTTCGAATTTTCTAGCCGCAGAAAAAGAAGCATTAAAGTTTATTGGTGCGGATAAAGTTTCTGTATCCCAACCTTGATAGGTAACTAAATTTTGAAGCGCAAACTCCTTTTGATGAAAACCTAAAGTAACATCCTTGTTCACAAGAGTGGTTCGAAAATCATTAGAAAGGTTGGCCACATTTGTGTCTGT
Source organism: Polaribacter sp. (assembly GCA_028336245.1). Classification (GTDB taxonomy): domain Bacteria; phylum Bacteroidota; class Bacteroidia; order Flavobacteriales; family Flavobacteriaceae; genus Polaribacter. The sequence continues at coordinate 8,841 of JAOKTT010000021.1, read as the reverse complement.
GCCACCTGCTAATGAAATAGAATATCCTTTTTTAGAGTATTCTTTAGAGTTAATATTTACATTACCAGAACCCTGGTCTGCATAACCTCCTGTACTATATGTTTTACTAATTCCTATGTTTTTTATAATGTTGGTTGAAAATAAATTTAAATTAATGTTTTTATTAGCCACATCATCAGAAGGAATTGGCAAACCATTCATTGTAGTAGATAAATACCGATCTCCTAGACCTCTAATATAAATATCTCCAGAACTTTCACTTTTAGTGACTCCAGATATTTTAGTTGTTGCATTTGCAGCATTCGAAACACCCACTTTTGCCAATGTTTGTGCTCCAATGCTTTCAATAATTACCGTTGCTTTCTTTTGCTCTAATAAAAGTGCACTTGCAGACTCTTTACTTGTGGAAGACTTTATTACAATCTCATCTAAAGCCACCCCTTCTTCAGCAGACATTATTTGATTCAGTACAACTGTTTGTGATGCTACAATTGTAAAAGTCTTTTCTACTGTTTTATATCCTAAAAAACTAAATGACACAATGTGCGTACCTGTAGGAACTTGAAAAGAATAATTTCCATCAAAATCAGTTGTTGCTCCAATATTAGTGCCTTTTAAAAACACGTTTGCAAATGGTAAGGTCTCATTATTTGCTTCTTTATCGGTTAACAACCCTTTTAATGTCCCTTTGTCTTGGCTAATAGCAATTTGACTGAATGCAATAAAAATTACAAATAAAAATTTCTTCATTATTGTTGATTATTTTCTAGTGCAAAAGTCTTATTGTATTGTTAAGTCTGTGTTAGCAGTAAATTATGATTGTATTACAGAAACATTAACTAAATGTTAAATTCAAAAAACTGTTAACCTTTTAGTAATTTAAATTAAACATAAAACATGATAAATACTTGTATTTTTACATTAATCTTTAAAGATTAATCGTCATTATAAAAACATTAGTTTTTGTCAACTATTTTATAAGACTGACTGCCTTTGGCCGAGGCAGTTTTTTTATTTTTTTAATGTTCTAATAACGTTAACTTAACATTATTATTAGTTCTTTGCAGCGACAAAAACTAATAATAATGAACTTACTAACACTACAAAAAGTGACTGTTGTGCTCTGTTTTTTTGCCTTTTTAGGTTCTAATGCACAAGAAATTAACGCGCCCAAATTTGGAAAAGGACTATTTAATTTAATAGGACAAGACAGTACTTGGACTATGAAGATAGGCCTGCGATTTCAAACACTTGCAACTAGCAAATGGGATGTAAATAATGGTGTATCCAATCCAGCGTCCTCCATGATGATTAGACGCTCTCGTTTAAAATTTGATGGTTTTGCATATTCTCCAAAATTAAAATATAAAGTAGAGCTAGGGCTGTCTAATAAAGATCAATCAGGGGCTTCAAAATACACAAGTAATGCACCAAGATATATTTTAGATGCCGTCTTAAAGTGGAATTTCTCTGGAAACTTTGTCTTATGGTTTGGTCAAACCAAACTCCCAGGAAACAGGGAGCGTGTGATATCCTCTGCGAACCTTCAACAGGTAGATCGTTCTCTACTAAACAGCAGGTTTACAATTGATAGAGATATGGGTGTGCAATTAAGACATCACTTTAAACTTACAGATCGCTTCTTAATAAAGGAAATATTTTCTATAGCCCAAGGTGAAGGAAGAAATATTACAACTGGAAATCTTGGCGGACATCAATATACCTCAAGAATAGAACTTTTTCCTTTTGGGGACTTTACCGGCAAAGGAGACTACAAAGGAGGTGACTTAAAGTTTGAGCCTTCTCCAAAACTATCGCTAGGGTTTGCATACGATTTCAATAAGAATGCCTCGAAAACACGAAGTAACCAAGGAACTTATATGACCAATGATACTGGTTTTTATTCAACAAATATTTCTACTTTGTTTTTAGATGCAATGTACAAGCATAATGGGTTTTCTTTAATGGCAGAATACGCAAATAGAACTGCGGGTGATGCATTTGCAAAAAATTCTGACGGTTCGTTAACTGGGGACGAAGTGCAAGTTGGTACTGGTTTAAATCTACAAACTGGATATTTAATATCTAAAACACTAGAAATTTCTGGGCGGTACACAAATATTTCTTTAGACAAAAACATAACAGGAAAAGATGCTGAAAACCAATATACTTTGGGCTTATCTAAGTATATTTCAGGACATCAATTAAAAGTACAAACAGACCTCAGCTATACAGATATTGGTTTCAAAACAAATCAACTACTCTATAGACTGCAAGTAGACATTCATTTTTAACCAGTATAAAATAACGTAAGCATAACATTTAATTTTTTTTATGTTTGTAAATTCGCAAAACTTAATTTAATCAATCAAAATGGGAGATCCATATATTTTAATGTTAGTAGCTTTGGCTGTTTTAGCTATTGTAGATTTAGTCGTAGGAGTGAGTAACGATGCTGTAAACTTTTTAAACTCAGCAATTGGCTCAAAAGCAATATCCGTAAGAAATATTATGATCATTGCCAGTTTAGGAGTGTTCTTTGGAGCAATTACCTCTAGTGGAATGATGGAAGTAGCACGGAAAGGAATTTTTAACCCGAGCATGTTCATGTTCCAAGACATCATGTTCATTTTTATGGCGGTAATGATTACAGACATCCTTCTACTGGATATCTTTAACTCATTAGGAATGCCAACCTCGACCACGGTTTCTATTGTATTTGAGTTATTAGGAGCTGCAGTTTGTATTTCTTTGATCAAAATATCAGCAAATGATGCCCAATCTTTTAATGATATTTGGAGTTATATCAACCACGAAACGGCTACTAAAATAATTTTTGGAATCCTACTCTCTGTTGTTGTCGCATTTTCCGTAGGAGCCATTGTCCAATTTACCTCTAGGATGATTTACTCTTTCAATTTTGAAAAAAGAGCTACGTATATAAGTGCCTTATTTGGTGGATTTGCAATTACAGCAATCACCTATTTTATAATTATAAAAGGAATGAAAGGAACTCCTTTTTACGGCAATGTAAAAGGTTTAATTGAAGGAAATACCATCGCAATTATAGCGGGAAGTTTTGTTATTTGGTCCATTATTTCTCAGATTTTAATCTCTGCTTTTAAAATAAATGTTTTAAAATTAATTATTGGAATCGGTACCTTTTCTTTAGCAATGGCTTTCTCCGGAAATGACTTGGTAAACTTTGTGGGTGTACCGATTGCTGCTTGGAATTCTTATCAGGCCTTAAATAACCCTTTAATAAATACCCTAGGCTTAAGTGCAGATGCATTTTCCATGGGCGTTTTAGCTAAAAAAGTGCCCTCTAATATTTGGTTATTATTAGTAGCTGGTGCAATTATGGTGGTTACGTTGTGGACTTCTAGTAAAGCTCAAAATGTAATAAAAACTGGTATTGATCTCTCTCGACAGGGAGAAGGACATGAAAAATTTCAACCCAATCCGTTGTCAAGAGTTGTCGTAAGAACTGCCATGACCATCAATAAAGGAATCAGTTTTATTTTTCCAAAAGCAATGTTAAATTTTGTAGACTCTAAATTTCAAAAACCTGTTATAGAATTACCGAAAGACAAAACCTACGAACTGCCTGCATTTGATATGGTAAGAGCTTCTGTAAACTTAATTGTTGCAGGAATTTTAATATCGATTGCAACTTCAATGAAATTGCCATTATCTACAACTTATGTGACTTTCATGGTGGCAATGGGAACTTCCTTAGCCGACAGAGCTTGGGGACGTGAAAGTGCTGTCTATAGAGTTGCAGGAGTAATTAATGTTATTGGTGGTTGGTTTTTAACCGCAATTACCGCTTTCTTAGCCGCAGCTTTAGTTGCATACTTAATTAGCTGGGATATGGTGATGATTCCAATTTTATTAGCAGTGGTAGCACTCTTAATTGGAAGAAACACGGTACTTCATAGAAAAAAATCCAAAGAAGTTAAAAAACAAGAATACATAGAAAGAGCAGAATCAATTACTATTAATGGGGTTATTGAAGAAAGTGCTGATCATATTTCTGGCGTTGCGAATAGAGTAAATAAATTATATACCAATGTGGTAGATGATTTGGCAAGGCACGATTTAAATAAGCTGCGCAAAACAGACAAACATGTTGGTAAATTAAATGATGAAATTGACTCCTTAAAAGATGGTGTTTTCTATTTCATTAAATCCTTAGATGAAACCTCTGTACAAGCTAGTAGATTTTATATTATGGTTTTAGGCTATTTACAAGATGTAGCACAATCTATTAGTTATATTTCTAGAGCGAGTTACAAGCACGTAAACAACAATCATAAAAATCTAAAAAAAGGACAATTAAACGACCTGAAACAAATAGATGAAGAGTTGTCTGATTTATTAGTGAAAGTTGCGGGTGTTTTTGAAAAAAGAACCTTTGATAGTTTGGGTGAGATTCTAATTGAAAAGCAAGAGCTGTTTAAAAACGTTTCCCTTTCTATAGAGAATCAAGTTGCTAGAATTAGAACAGATGAAACAAGTCCTAAGAACACAACGCTTTATTTTAGTTTGTTACTAGAGACTAAAGATTTGATTTCTGCCTTAATGAATCTTTTAAATACGTACGAAGAATTCTACTTAAGTACAAAACAAAATAATTAGTAGATAGCAAATACCTGCTTTTAAAAAACCATGATTCGCTTCATGGTTTTTTTTGCTTAAAACCAAAAGCCTAAGTTAAATAACCAAAAGCCTTTCTTATTGTCAGGTGTCCAGCTATACTTTAACTCTATGGGGCCAACAATAGAGTTATAGCTATACCCCACAGCATACCCAGATTTGATATTGTCAAATAATTGCAGGTCTTTAAAAACATTATCTTCTAGTCTTGCATAGTTTGCTATCAGTGAAAAATAATGCGCAGAACCTACCTTGTACCTTAGATCGAATTGCGACTTTATAAATGAATTGTTAGACAAGGTCGCAAACTCATATCCATAAAAAGAAATAAAAGTATTTATATAGTTTTGATTGTATCCGCCAAGATAAAAATCAAATAGATTGGACGCTGGGCTCTCAACAGTAAAACCTGCTTCATTCGTGTTTTGAAAGGTAAGTCTATTTGCAAATGTAGCGGCAAAACCTACAGTACCAAACGCCTGAGAAAACATTTTAAATCGGTCATTATTACTGAAGGAGGCCGCATACCATTTAAAATTTAAGTCTGCAAAATAACCTTTGGTCGGGAAATACTTTTTATTATATGTATCTAACTTCAAATACCCAAAAGCACTCAAATAGTTACTTTCATCTATAACCGTTATGGGCGCTGTAGAAGAAGCTAAAGTTGCTGTAGAGGCTTTAATCCATTTGTGCTCTACTCCCAAACCTAAAGCAAATTTCCTACTATATGTTGTTTGGAAAAAGGCTTGATTGGTAATGTCTGAATAACTTAGATTACTACTATTTACATTCGACAAGTCAGAAGCTTGATTAAACTTTGAGTTGCTTTTAAAATGATTGTATCTTGACCTAAAGCCATAGCTGATATAAAACCCATTGTCTACAAAATAATTTAAATTATACCTTATGTTGTCTCCTAAAATCACATCTACAGAAAACAAATCGTTCTTTTTAAAGAGATGCTTCTGACTATACGTTGCCAAAACACTAGATTTATATAATAAATCATAATGTACTCCTAATTTTAAATTTGCCTTTTCCTTGGCTTCTTTTAGCTTAAAATCTAATAAATAACTACCCTTTCCTTTTTCTCTTAAATGATATTCAATGCGGTTGTAGTTTCTTGTTGCCGACAGGGAATGAATTTTTGAAGTAACCTCTTTCCTAGAAAGACTGTCCCCTGCTTTCATTTTTAGTTTTCCCAAAACATAGGCCCTCGTGTAATTCTGGATTCCTTGAACACCAATATCTGATATCAACATTTTTTCTATGGGAAATCGTTTTATTTTTCTCAGCTTTTTTTCAGCTTGCTTTCCAGCAAGTTCTTCAAAAATAGCTGTGTATTTTTTTGCCTCTTCTACTCCTTCCTCTAAAATTTTAATTTTCTCATCAAAATCAACTACCGAATATTGATATATTTCTGGATGGATATACACATCTAATTTTTTTATTTCTGCATCTGTTTTACGATACATTGGGTAACTCATAATTTGATTGAGCAATGCAACAACAGAGTTCAATTTTTCTTTTTGAAATAGTTTTCCCTCTACGTTTACCCCAATAACAATGTCCATCCCTTTCCCCTTCATAAGACTTACAGGAAAATTATTTGCAATCCCTCCGTCTGTTAATAGTTTCCCGTCAATTTCTATTGGATTTAAGAGTGATGGAAAAGAACTAGTTGCTCTTAGCGCCAAAGGTAAAGAGCCTTCTTCTAATAGCACAGGAGCGCCATTTTCTAAGTCGGTAGCAATACAAAAAAAAGGAATTGGAAGTTTAGAAAAATCTTGATGGGGTTTCGCAGTATCAAGTAATTCCGACAAGAAATTTAACACGTTCTGTCCTTTAGAAATTGCTCTTGGAAGTCCGATTTTACCTTTATTTACTGGGAGCGTAAAAACTGTTTTCTCTCCAAATTCTTTCTCAAAAAAAGTTTCTGCTTTTCTTGGTAACTTATCTCGTAGTAATGCTAAAAAGTCAGTATCTAGCATCATCTGTTCTATTTGATTCCCAGAATAACCAACAGCATACAGACCACCAATAATACCACCCATACTTGTACCCCCAATATAATCTATCTGCAAACCGGCTTTATCAATTTCCTTTAAAACACCTATATGTGCAAATCCTTTTGCACCACCCCCACTTAAAACCAATCCTACTTTAGGTTGTTTCTTTTGTGATGAGAGACCTAGGGAAAAAAGAAAAAGGAGAAAAGCTACTTTAAACTTCATACTGGTTTTTTATGATAATAATCATGAATTTTCATTGCTCTAGCGTGTCCAACCTCGGCCTTTAAATCTTCTAAAGAAGCCTCTTTAACGCGCTTTGCTGACTTAAATTTACGCAATAACGTTGTAATTGTCTGTACACCAACATTCGGAATTTGTTCTAACTCAGATTTCACCGCTGTTTTACTGCGCTTATTTCTATGAAATGTAATTCCAAACCGGTGTGCTTCATTTCTTAAATATTGGGTAATCTTTAAAGTTTCTGATTTTTTATCTAAATATAATGGAATCGGATCTTCTGGATAATAAATTTCTTCGAGTCTTTTTGCAATTCCAATAATGGCTATTTTACCCCGCAGACCTAAAAGTTCTAAACTCTTTAAACCAGAGGATAGCTGTCCTTTTCCACCGTCTACAATGATTAATTGGGGCAGTGGTTGCTTTTCCGCTAGTAAGCGCTTGTACCGTCGATAAACAACCTCTTCCATAGATCCGAAATCATCTGGGCCCACCACTGTTTTTATATTGTAATGTCTGTATTCTTTTTTACTAGGCTTCCCATCTTTAAATACAACACAAGCAGCAACAGGATGTGTTCCTTGAATATTAGAATTATCGAAGCACTCTATATGTCGAGGCTCCACAGCAAGGCGCAAATCTTTTTTCATTTGTGCCATTATTCTTTTTACATGCCTATCGGGATCTACAATTTGAACCTGTTTTAACTGTTCTAATTTATAGTATTTTGCATTTCTTTCAGACAATTCTACAATGCGCTTTTTATCTCCTAATATGGGAACTGTTACCTTTAAAACCTCCCCTAAATCAACTTTAAAAGGCGCATAAATCTCAGGTGATATCGAATGAAAACGCTGTCTTATTTCAACAATAAAAAGTTCTAATAACTCCTTGTCTGTCTCCGCTAGTTTTTTCTTTATTTCTGTGGTATGCGACTGAATGATCGCGCCATTAGAAATCTTTAGAAAATTAGCATACCCATGGGTTTCATCTGAAATTATAGAAAAAACATCTACATTGTTTATAGACGGATTTATAATGGTACTTTTCGACTGATAATTGCCTAATAAATTTAGCTTTTCTTTAATCTTTTGCGCTTCTTCAAATTCCATTTTTTGAGCAAAAAGAAACATCATTTCTTGAAACTTATCAAGACTCTCTTTAAAGTTCCCTTTGATAATGTTTCTAATTTCCTTAATAGCATTATTATAATGGCTTTCTGTTTCTAACCCTTCACAGGCGCCTTTACAATTTTTTAAATGGTATTCTAAACACACTTTGTGTTTGCCTTCATTTATATTTTGATGACTTAAATCATAAGCGCACGTTCTTAACGGATACAGTTCCTTGATTAGGTCTAACAAAACTCTTACTGTCTTTATAGAAGTATAAGGTCCAAAATATTCTGAACCGTCTTTTATAACTCTGCGTGTCATGAAGACTCTTGGAAAACGCTCTTTTTTTATACATATCCAGGGATATGTTTTATCGTCTTTTAATAAAATATTATAGCGTGGTTTGTGTTTTTTTATAAGGTTATTTTCTAGTAATAAAGCATCGGTTTCTGTTTCTACAACAATATGCTTTATGCTTACAATTTTTGTTACTAATACTTTAGTTTTACCATTTTCGTGTGTTTTAGAAAAGTAAGAAGAAACTCTCTTTTTTAAGTTCTTCGCTTTCCCGATATAAATAATGACCTCGTTTTTGTCAAAATATTGATATACACCCGGTTCATTTGGCAGGGTTTTTATTTGAAGTTCTAAAGTTGCAGACATGGTACGAAATTACACAAATTTTAAACACCTCATAAAGAAAAAAAATGAAAACGAAGTTTAAAGCACCCCACTTCCTGTTCCCTCTTAAAAAAATTTCAAAAGGTAAAATACCACCCTTCTTTTCTAAAATTATACTATTTTTTCTTATCTTT
>JAOKTT010000020.1 GCA_028336245.1 Polaribacter sp. | reverse complement strand
TATTTCTAATGAGCTTGTGTTCTTCGGATAATAAATCGTCTACTTGATAATAGTCAGGAGCTTGAAATAAATCAGGTTTCATATCTTTTAATTGTGTTTTTTGAACAAATTTAGTAATTATGGTTTAAATTTAAACAATAATTTAAGAAGAGTGAAGGAATCGTTTAGTTTAAAAAAGAGATCTTTTTTAAAGTTAGCGATTACAAATTGTTAAAAAGTTATTGTTTTCTATTAAGTTTGTGTAAATGAAAAATACCTTAGGAAAACAGGAACGTCTAAAGAGTAAAAAATTAATAGAAAAACTCTATGCTGAGGGGACTTCTGTAAAGAGTTTTCCGTTGCGAATGATGTTTATTCAAACAACACATACTTCAAGTTTTCCTTGTCAAGTAGGAGTTTCTGTAGCAAAAAGAAATTATAAATTAGCGGTAGATAGAAATAGGTTGAAGCGTTTAATGAGAGAAGCATACCGCTTACAGAAAGAAATTGTCTATCATAATTTAGATGCACCCTATGTTTTTATGATTTCGTATATTGGGAAGGAAGAAATTAAATATGAGGAGCTGTATCTGAAAATGGAAAAATTATTAAAGAGCTTCATAAGCGCAGTAAAGGTAGCAACAGATGAAAAAACACAAGCTTAGAAAAAGAGTACTTATTGTAGTGTTGGTAGGAATACTCTTCGTTAGCTATTCTTTTAGGTCCAATTTCTTTGAAGTTGCTAAGCAAATAGAGATTTATACGACCTTGTTTAAAGAGTTAAACATGTATTATATTTCTGAAATCAATCCAGCGGAAATCACAAACAAAGCCATAAAAAATACACTTAAAGGCCTAGATCCCTACACTAATTTTTACAATGAACAGGACGTAGAAACTGCGAAAATAAGACGAGAAGGGTCTTATGGGGGTATTGGAATTTCCGTATACTATGTAGAAAGGGGTATTGAAATAAGCAGTATCTTTAAAGGATATTCTGCGGATAAAGCAGGGTTAAGAGCAGGAGATATTATCGTTTCTGTAGGTAATCAATCTTTAAAAAATATGGAGAGTGCCCAACTTTCTATGTTTTTAAAAGGCACGCCAGGGAGCAAGATTATTTTAGAGATAGTGCGACAAGGAACGCTTTTGACAAAGGAGGTCACGCGAGATAAGATTGTTGTAAACGCTGTGCCATTTGCAGAAATGATAGATGAAGAAACGGGGTATATTGCGCTCACTCGTTTTAATGATGAGGCCTCTTCTCAGGTGAAGAAAGCGTATCGAAAGCTAAAAAAAGAAGGCATGACAAAACTAATTTTTGATTTGCGTGCGAACCCCGGAGGATCCTTGTTAGAGTCGATACGGATTTCTAATTTTTTTTTACCGAAAGGTAAAAAAATAGTCAGTACACGCGCGAAAATTAAAAAATGGAGCACTACTTATAAAAGTAAAAACAATCCTTTAGATGTAGCAATCCCGCTAGTAGTTTTAATTAATGAACGTTCTGCTTCTGCAGCTGAAATTGTGTCTGGAGCTCTGCAAGACTATGATCGTGCGGTTATCATGGGAAAACGTTCTTTTGGAAAAGGCTTGGTACAGCGCTACAGAAAACTGACGTATGGGACACAGTTGAAACTTACGATTTCTAAATATTATACACCAAGTGGCAGATGTATTCAGGAATTAGATTACGAAAATAGAGATGCTAAAACTGGCAAAGTACCTAAGTTTTCTGACAGAGGAGTCCATGCATTTAAAACGGAAAATGGAAGAACTGTTTTCGATGGAGGAGGAATTATGCCAGATATAGAGACAAAAACATTAATAGCCAATGCAAGTACTGCTGCATTATTAAAAACAAAAGCTATTTTTAATTTTGCAACCCACTATTTTTATGAAAACCCAAAAATTGATAGGCTAGCGGATTTTAGTTTTAAAAACTCAGATTTTTATAAGTTTACGAACTATTTGAAAAGCGACACTACCTTTGTAACGCTGCAAGAATCATTGTTTAAGAAAGCTTTCTTAGCTTCTAAAGGGACTACTATTTCAAGAGCATATCCTAAAATAAAAGCAGAATTATTTGATGATAAAATCATTGAAATATCAAAAAACAAAGCGCTTATTCTAACGCGAATACGAACAGAAATTTTAGCGCGTTTTTTTTATATGGAAGGGGTATATCAGGACCGTTTAAAGAATGATAGAATGATTTCTGAGGCACTAGTTTTATTGAGAAATAAAGACATTTATACCCGTGTTTTGTTAAATAATTAACATTATATTTGCCAATTAACTTTGAGTATGTCAGAAACAAAAAAAATAGCAAGAACACGGGCACAAGAGTCTACAAATGCCATAGAAAAATTATACATTTCTATGCGCCATTTATTTAGTAGAGGTTTTTATAAACCCATGGGTATTTCGGGAGAAACTTTGCGAAAGTCATTGTTATCTTTAAGGCCTGAGATATATGGCTCTATTGCAGAACAAAGAATAGAGTTAAGTGGACTAACCTATGTGATTGAGCGGCTTCCCGAGGGAATTGAAGAATGCCAATTTATCAACTTAACTGCAGATGAAGGGTATAAAAACTCTCATTTTAAATCTATTATTCCCCCAAAAAGAAGAAGAAATTGTTACCGAATAGATAAAGACCAAATGAATATTGAGATTACCAGAGGAAGGTCTGAAATCTATGATATTCTTACGCACCTTACATTTCTATTTATAGAATCTCATAAAATTCAAGAAAGAGTTACCTTAAATGATGGGGAGGACTTTACAAGAGAATGGAAACATCTAGAGGGCATTGTACTTTTTCAGAAAAAAATCACGGACAAAGAGCGGGAGGTAACCATCGCGCACCTTGGAAATATTCTGGGAAGAACTTTTGACGAGGTATTAGAGGTGTTCAACGCGTTTTCTTCGGAAGAAAATCCAGATCGCTTCTTTCAATTGATTTATTGGTTAGGAAAATTAGCAATTAATGAAGTCCTAGAAAATAAAAAAAGAACCGTCACCTTTAGTTCTGTCTTGATAGAAGAAATTGGACACCATATTTACGGAGAAATTTGGGCCAATAATATTAAAAAAGTATTAGATCAAAATCAGTTATTAGAAAGACCTATTCATATTATAAGTGCCAATATGCACAGTGTCTTAAACTCTATGTATGCAAAGGCTGCCTTGCCAAAGGAGGACACAGGCTTAAAAGGGTTCGAAATTTATCAACTTCTGAGTAATTCAGATAGCAAACCTTTACAGAAAAAAGTAAAAGATTTTGCCTCTGTAAATGGGCTAGTCTATATAAAAGACACCTCGGGGACGAATATTAATGTACAAATTATCGATACTGCTAAAATAAACTTTGAGATTTCAGCGTTACCTAAGAAACAAAAATTAAAGGACAATCCGGTACTCATTGTCATGGACTATGCTTTTGGTGAGCAAGCGTATGAAACAATGGATGAATTGTTGAAGCCGTATATCTGTAAAAAAAAACATAAAAACACATTTAGACGTGAAATCCGTTTCAATAATGGGGAAAGCAGGAATTTTAGAGGGAGGTAAAGGAGATATTATGATTCCATCAGCGCATATTTTTGAGGGCACTGCAGACAACTATCCGTTTAAAAATGAATTGTCTAAAGAAGATTTAGAAGGCTTTGGAGTTGACGTTTTTGATGGTGCGATGATATCGGTTTTAGGGACCTCTTTGCAAAATAAAGATTTATTAAAGTTCTTCCACGATTCTACCTGGAATGTAATTGGGTTGGAAATGGAAGGAGCGCATTATCAAAAAGCAATACAAGCCGCTTCAAGGATTAGAGGAAATATTTCTGAAGAGGTGCAGGTTAGGTATGCGTATTACGCATCAGACAATCCCTTAGAAACGGGTGCAACACTGGCTTCTGGCGGGTTAGGAATGTCGGGGGTAACACCTACATATGCGATTACACAAAAAATACTAGCTCAGATTTTTAAAAATTAAATTATATATAAACAATAAGTACACATGTCAACCAACAACAAACCAGCGAATACCGAAAATAATAACCAAGAGGAGGTAGATTTAGGCTCTTTATTTGCAATCATAGGAAAAGGTTTTTCTAATTTTTTTACTTTTATAGCAACTATTTTTAAAGAGCTTTTTCATTTAATTATTAGTGTGTTCCTTTTTCTTAAAGAGAACAGCGTAAAAATTGGGATCGCTTTGATTATTGGTTTAGTGGTAGGTTTATTTTTAGAAACAAAGAAAGAAAAGACCTACGCTTCAGACTTAATGGTGTCCCCAAACTTTAGCAGTGGAAGACAGTTGTATGATAATGTGAATTATTACAATGATTTGGTGCAACAAAAAGATACTTTAAAAATTCAGCAAACATTTGGTATAGACAAAGAGACTGCAGCTGCTATAAAAAAGTTTACCATAAAACCTATAAGAAACACGAGTGATCTTATACGCTCTTACAATTTGTTTGTCACGACTATGGATACACTAGCTCTTCAAGACTATACCTTCAAGGATTTTGAACGTTCATTTGCAGATTTAAATTATCATTTACATGAAATTCACGTGGTTGCCACTAAAAACAATGTTTTTGAAAAATTAGGAGAAGTCATTTTAGCATCCGTTGTTCAAAACAAATACTTTAACCGCGTAAAGGAACTAAACAACGAAAACTTAGACAGAACAGATTCTTTAATTCGAGGTAATTTAGGACAGACAGATTCGTTAAGAAAAGTGTACATGCAGGTGATGTTAGAAGAGGCTAAAAAAGAATCTAGTGGAACCTCTATAGATTTAGGAGGGCAAAAAGCATCTACCAAAGAACTAGCCCTTTTTGATACGAACAGAAATTTAAACGCGCAACTATCAGGTATCTTAAATCAAAAGTCTCAAGAATATGAAGTTATCAACGTGATTTCTAACTTTCAACCCATTGGGTACGAGATTAAAGGAGTGCGTACAAATTATGCTTTTATACTGGGTCTATTGGGTGCAGGGTTCATGATTTTGTTTCTACTTTTAGTTCAATTTAATACGTATCTAGGAAGTTATAAGAAATAAACCATGCAAACAGTTCTTATAACAGGGGGAGCAGGTTTTATAGGGTCTAATTTTATTCCTTATTTCTTAGGGAATAACAAAGAATTTAAAGTAGTTAATCTCGATTTGTTAACGTATGCAGGAAACCTTTCCAACCTAACAGAAGTAGAAAGTAATTCTAGATATACCTTTGTTAAAGGTGATATTTGTGAAAGAGAATTGGTTGAAGATTTATTTAAAAAGTATAATTTCACAGGAGTCATTCATTTTGCAGCGGAATCACACGTAGATAATTCTATAAAAAATCCAGAAGCATTTATAAGAACCAATATTTTTGGAACGTTCACCTTGCTAGATGTGGCTAAAAATCACTGGATGAATGGTCCTAATTCGATAAAACCATCATTTGCAGCAGCATTATTTTTACATGTATCCACAGACGAAGTATATGGTACTTTAGGGGAAACAGGGTTGTTTATAGAAGAAACACCCTATGCACCAAACAGTCCATATAGTGCTTCAAAAGCGTCTTCTGATTTTCTGGTGCGGAGCTATTTTCATACCTATGGAATGAATGTGGTGACTACCAATTGTTCTAACAATTATGGACCAAAACAACATGATGAAAAGTTAATTCCTACCATCATTCGAAAAGCAATTTCAGGAGAAAACATTCCTATGTATGGCGATGGAAAAAATATTAGAGACTGGTTGTATGTTGTAGACCATTGTAAAGGAATTGAGTTGGTTTTTAACAAAGGAAAATATGGACAAACGTATAATATTGGAGGAAAAAACGAACGTAATAACCTTTACATAGTTCATAAGATTTGTGAAATTTTAGATGAAATACAATCAAAAGAAACTTCTTATAAAGAACAAATTACTTTTGTTACAGACAGACCGGGGCATGACTTAAGGTATGCTATCGATGCCGATAAGTTAGAGAGTGAACTAAGTTGGAAGGCAGATGAGAATTTTGAATCGGGTATTTTGAAAACTATAGAATGGTATTTAAGTAAATACAAATAAGATGAAAGGAATTGTTTTAGCAGGAGGTTCGGGAACAAGATTGCATCCACTTACATCGGCGGTTAGTAAGCAATTGATGCCCGTATATGACAAACCTATGATCTATTACCCCATTTCTACGCTAATTTCTGCGGGAATTAGCGAAATATTAATTATTTCAACACCACAAGACCTGCCTTTATTTCAAAAGTTATTAGGAAATGGAAATCAAATTGGCTGCAGTTTTGAATATGAAGTTCAAGAAAATCCAAACGGTTTGGCAGAAGCTTTTATAATAGGAGAAAAATTTATTGGGTTAGATAAGGTTGCTTTAATTTTAGGAGATAACATTTTTTATGGTTCAGGATTGTCTACTTTATTAAAAGCAAATAACAATCCAGATGGAGGCATTGTATATGCATATCACGTAAATGATCCAGAACGTTACGGAGTTGTTGAGTTTGACGCGAATCAGAATGCAATATCAATAGAAGAAAAACCAACAAAGCCAAAGTCTAATTACGCGGTTCCAGGAATTTACTTTTATGACAATGATGTCATTGAAATAGCTAAAAACATCAAACCAAGTAAGAGAGGAGAATTAGAAATAACAGAAGTTAATAATGTCTATTTAAAGAGAGGAAAACTTTCTGTAGAAGTACTAGATAGGGGCACCGCGTGGTTAGACACGGGTACTTTTAAATCGTTAATGCAAGCAGGTCAGTTTGTACAAGTAATAGAAGAAAGACAAGGTTTAAAAATAGGTTCTATTGAAGAAGCTGCGTTTAGAAGTGGCTTTATAACTAAAGAACAATTATACAAATTAGCAGAGCCGTTGCTAAAAAGTGGGTATGGTAAAAATTTAATGAAAATTTAATGAAGGTAACTGAAACATTTTTAAAAGGTTGCTTTGTCATAGAACCAAAAATATTTGATGATAATAGAGGCAGTTTCTTTGAAAGTTTTAATAAAACAGTATTTGAAAAATTAATAGGTCTTAAAATAGATTTTGTACAAGACAATCAATCTATTTCTCAAAGAGGGATTTTAAGAGGGTTGCATTTACAAAGAGGTGCATTTGCTCAAGCGAAACTAGTTAGAGTTATTCAAGGAAAAGTATTAGATGTAGTTGTAGATGTAAGGAAGAATTCAAAAACATTTGGACAAACTTTTTCTTGTGTTTTATCTGGAGAAAATAATAAACAATTATTTGTGCCTAGAGGATTTTTACATGGTTTTATTACTTTAGAGGATAATACTGTTTTTTCTTATAAATGTGATAATTATTATAACAAAGGGGCAGAAGTGGGTGTAATTTATAATGATAAAGAGTTAAATATTGATTGGTTATTAAAAGAAGATGATATTGTAATCTCTGAAAAAGATGTGATTCTCTCTAAATTGAAAGATACAATATTTTAGTTTTTCTTGCGGTGAAGAGTCTTTTTAGTACTTTATTATTGCTTTCAAACTCTATAATTATGGTATCTTTGTTTGATGAAAATTATAAATAGTTTTCAAAATTATAGTATCAATTCAAACAGTATGAATTTCGGAAGGCTAATTATCTGTTTATTAATTATTTGAACTTTTTCCTGAGATAAAAATATAGGTATAGAAATACCTATTGAGACTAATAAGTTTTTACATTCTATAATGCACGTAAATATTTTGAAATTGACAATAAAAACGGCTATCATAGGTTCATTAAATTTGACATAAATAGGTAACCATGGCTTTATTTCATCAATTTTTTAAAAAAAAGTTAGTAAGATTATTATAGTCACTCTTAAAAGTTGGTTGTGGTAAATTTTATAAAGACATAAAAGGTTATGACCTTTATTTAAATAAACTAGATAATGAATATTACTATTGTAGGGGGAGGCTCATTTGGAACATCTATTGGAAATCAATTAGCTAATAACCGTTTAAATAAAGTCACTTTATTTGTAAGAAATAATTTACAAGCAAAGGAAATAAACGAATTAAATACAAATAAAAAATATTTTCCTAATACACGTTTGAATAAGTTTTTACTAGCATCAACAGATGTAAAAACTATCGAAAAGGCAGAAATTATCTTTTTAGCTTTGCCTTCTAAAAGAATTCCAAAAATAATAGAAGAATTAAAAGGGCATGTAGATAAAAATGTTTTGTTCGTTAACCTTTCAAAGGGTTTTTATAAAGATGGGTTTACAATAGTGGAGTATTTGCAAGGGGTTTTAGATACTGACAATGTAGTTACTATGAAAGGGCCAACATTTGCATCAGAACTTATAAATAACGCGCACTCTATATTTACACTAGGGTTCAATAGTAAATCGCAATATGCTACAATTAAAAAAATATTTACGGACACTAATATTTATATAGACTACACTACAGATATACGAGGGGTGGAACTACTAAGTGTTCTTAAAAACATTTATGCAATTTTAATAGGTATTGTAGACGCTAAATATAATTCACCAAATACTCGTTTCATGATTTTAACAAAAGCCTACTCCGAAATGAGAATACTTCTTAAGCAATTAGGAGGAAGAGAGGATACTTTGTTTTTGAGTTGTGGTTTCGGGGATTTAGGTATTACTTCATTGAATGATTTAAGCAGAAATAGAACACTTGGTTTATTAATTGGGAAAGGGTTTTACCGCAATGAGTCAAAAAAAAATAAAGTTACTGTTATCCTGGAGGGTTTGAAAACAATAAAAATAATAAACAAACTATTAAGTACAGGAATAAAAAAAAGATTGTCTTTATTTACTAAATTAGAATCTTTTTTTTCAAATAAAGAAACAGATTTCGATATTTATTTTGATTTATTACTAGACAAAAAAATGAAAACAATTCTAACGTATGGTACTTTTGATTTATTACACTACGGTCATATAGAAATTCTGAGAAGATCCAAGGAGTTGGGAGATAGATTAGTTGTGGGCATTTCTACAGATGAGTTTAATAAGGTTAAAGGAAAAAAATGTAAAATCTCTTATGAGAAAAGAAAAGAATTTTTAGATGCTGTAGGTTATGTAGACTTAGTTATTCCAGAAACAGATTGGAATCAGAAAATAGATGATATCAAGAATAATGAAATTGATGTTTTTGTTATGGGAGATGATTGGGAAGGAAAATTTGATTTTTTAAAAAAATATTGCGAAGTAATTTACTTACCGCGAACAACGGGTATTTCTACTACAAAATTAAAAAGTATAATTGATAAAAATGATTAAAGTATTTTTTAGCCACATTAATACTTCTAATAAAAAGAAATTTTTCTTTTTATTTTTAACTCTTTTTTTTAAAACTATTATAAATTTTTTACTCTTATTTTATATCGCAAAAGTTGTAAATGTATCAGATTTTGGTAGTTTTACTTTATCTTTTGTGGTAATGTCAATTGGTGTTTTGTTAATAGATTATGGTTATAATTTACACTCTCTTGTTTTAGATTATAATAATAAAGAAGAAATTTCTGAAAAAATTTCCTCAATTATTTCTGGGAAATTTTATATTTCCACTTTATTGATTCTATTAACACTTCCAATTTTATATTTTATTTCATTAGATGAAACTTCTAAAAAAGTAATTATTATTTTATCAATTTCGGCAATTCCAAGTTCATTTGGGAATTTTTACTTTTCACTATTTAAAGCAAAAAATAATTATAAAGTAGAAACAAATGGTTTTCTAATTCAAGGTCTTTTATTAATAGCCTTAATTACTATAAACCATTTTTTAGGAAGTAAGGATATTGTTACCATTTCAATTATTGTTTTAATTACAAAAATTACATATTTTATTTATTCTTTTTTTCAATTTAAAAATGAGTTTAGTATTCAGTTTAGATTAAGTATAAGAAACGCCATACAGTCATATGCTAAATCATATAATTACGGTGTTCATTTAATCTTTGGAACTCTAATTATTTATGTAGAAACACTCTTTTTATCCTATTTTTCAGATATGGAAACTGTTGGGTATTATCAAGCAGGATTAAGATTAATAATGGCAGCTTCACTTTTTGGTGCAATTATTACAGATGGTTTTGTTCCAGAAATATCTAAAAATCAAAACGATAAAAAATTTGTGACAAATAAAATGTTAAATTTGTTTACTTTCTTAGGCGTGTTTTATTTTTTAACGGCATTCACTCTTGCAACTTACTTTAAAACCATAATAAATACTTTACTCTCAAGTGATTTTCAATTAATAGAAAACTATACTATATATATTATTTTAATCATATTATGTAGGGCAGTTGGTATAGTTCCAGGTGTAATCCTAACAAGTTTGGGTCTACAGAGAATAAGAGCAAGAGTAGCGATTTTTTTATTACTGCTAAGTATAATATTGAATTTATTCTTAGTGCCTTTTTACGGTTTAGAAGGTGCATTTATGTCCTTTTTAGTAACAAATGTATTGTTAACAGGTTTCTATTTTTATTATAGCTTTAAAGAAATTAACTTTATTAACTTTATTTCTTTAAAATTAATTTTTTTACTGTTATGTTACCCTTTAGCGTTATTTTTTATTTCAAAAGATAATCTGTTGCATTTATGTATCTCAATTTTATTTTGTTTACTTATATTATTATTTACTCAAAAAAATCTTAATAAAAGGAATGTTAAAAACTGAAAAAAGAAATCTAAAAAGAATTTTATTTCTTTTTATTTACCCGTTTATTTTTTTATTAAAAATTATACCTAGGGATAAAAATATTTGGATTTTTGGTAACTTTAAAGGTTATATCGACAATACAAAATATCTATATGAATATATTAATGATGATGAAGAGAGTCCATTAGAGATATATTGGTTAACTAAAGATAAAGTGACTTACTTTAAACTAAAATCTGAGAACAAAAATGTTTTATATTATTATTCTTCACTAGCAGTCTGGAAAAGCTTAAGAGCAGGGGTGTCTTTTTTTTCAAATGGATATTCAGATTTAAATAAAATAGCAACTATGAATTCTTATATTGTAAATTTATGGCATGGCTTTCCAATTAAAAAGATTGCCTTCGATGCAGAATTAGAAGTTACTTTTTATTCTTTTGGTAAACTGAATAAAATATTAACTTATTTAAGCATAAAATCTTTACATTTTCTTCATAATAAGATTGATTTTTATTCAGTGTCTAGTAATTATGATTTAGATAGAATGGTTAGTGCATTTAATGTTAGTAAGGATAAGTTTAGAATTACGGGGACTCCAAGATTTGATATTATAGAAAAACTAAAAAGCAAATATTCTGAGATTTCAGATATTTTTTACAAACACAATACAAGCCAAGGTAAAAATATTATGTACGCTCCAACTTGGAGAGAAAATAGTTGGAGTAAAAAGCAAACGTTAGATGATCCACAAAAATTAATTAGTTTTTTAGAGGAACAAAATTGTTATTTATTTATTAAAAGACATCCTTTAACCACAAAACAAGAAGTTTTAAATTGGGGCATAAAAGAGTCTAAAAGAATTAATTTTATTGATGGTTTTGATATTAATGAATCTTATCAATATGTAGATATGCTAATTACAGATTTTTCTAGTTTAATTTTCGATTTTGGAGTTTTACAGAAACCCATTTTTTATTTTATTACAGATTTAAATGAATACGCAAATAATAGAGGTTTTTATGACGATATTATTCATATTTCAAATAATAAGGTAAATACAGATTGGGATCAACTTTTAGTTAACTTAAAGAATAATACCAAACAAACTAAATATATAAATCATCAACATTTTGATTATTTAATGGAAAACCCACCAAATAATGTTAGAAAAAACATTATTGAAATGGTTAATAATGAAATTAAAAATGGTTAAAGTAAAATTACATATCATATACAAAATAGTTTTCTTCATTTTTTTATTTACTGTTGTAAGTAGGGGTTTCTTTGAGCTATTCCTTGAAAAGAAAACAGCTTTTTTAGTTCAAATTATCATTATTTCTTTTTTTATAATCACTAGTCTTCTTTTTTTTAAAGTAAAATTATCAAGCAAATATTTATCAATTCAAGCCTTAATTTTTGTTGTATTTGTTTTTAGCGCCATTTTTTCATCAATAATAACTATCTATCTTGAAAATGGAGGTGCTCCATTTTTTTATAGTGGAATTATGTGTTTTTTAGCATTTGTGTCAATTTTTATTAGTTCTTTTAATATTAATAAAACTTGGAAAATTGATATTGGAAAAATGATAGTTATATTAGTTTTGTTATTATTTGGAGTAGCAGTTTATGAACAAGTTACGAATACTTTAATGCCTGGCGCTTGGTGGCTTGGGACGACGGTAAGACCTGCTTCTTTAACAGGTAGTAAACAGCATTATGCAATTATTTTATCCATATTAACCTTATACCTTTTTCAGTATTGGTTAATTTTAAGGGAAAATACATATTTAATAGGTTTTTTTTTAGGTGTAATTGGTGTATTTTTATCTTTAACGAGATCTGGAGCAATGATCCTTTTTTTAGCATTTTTGCCATATCTCTGTTATAAATTCTATATTAAACATGTAATGAAAATTAAAAAAACAGTATTATTATATTTGGTAATTGGTGGTATTTTTGGGATAGTTTTTTTACTTATATATTTTGATCTTCAATTTTTCTTTGATAGAATGTTAAGTTCTATTGACACAAAATCTGCAGGAAATGGTGAAAGATTAAAAGCTTGGTTTAGAGGCATAGATATGATGTTAACCTCAAATAATCTATTATTAGGGCAGTATACAGGCGTAGTTACAAACGCAACTAGAACGGTTACAAATACAAAATCTTTTGTAGTAGAATCTGGTACTCTTCAAATGCTTTTAAATTTTGGGGTTATTGGTTTTCTATCTTTCTACTTTATTCTATTTAATATTTTTAGTCGCATTAAGAAAAATCAAGTTTTCCTTTTCTTTGTGTTGTTCTCATTTTTATGTTCTACTATAGTTTATCAATCGATAGAAACAATTCCTTTTATTGTTTTGGTATCATTAATTCCTTTAGTTTCTAATAATATAAAAACATTAAGTTCAATTAAATAAATTTTAAATGAAAAGAGTTAATGCGCTAATCCTACTAAAATACAGCTTTATTTTTTTGGCCTTATTTCCATTAATACCAAATAGAATTAAAGGATTACCAGTTATACTTCTTTTACTGTTTTCAATTTTTTTATTTTTCAATGAAAAAAGAAAACAATTTAATTGGAAATTACTTCTTATAAATTCAAGTATCTTTTTAGTATATCTTTTTAGTCTATTATATACATCAAATATTAGCTATGCAATGAAAAAGCTAGAAATTAGCCTTTCTTTATTGGTTTTCCCATTAGTTTTTTCTTTAATATGGCGTTTTAAAGAATTATTAGATTATAAATTTCTTTTAAAGACAATAGTATTTGTTTTCTTTCATTCAGTAGTTGCATTTACTGTAATAGTTTTTTCATATCTCATATACGTAGGAGGTTTTTCTTATTTAAGTGAACCAAGTTTTATTCGTCATTTTACAGAATATTTGCCTTTTATCGGACAGCATTCAATATACGCGTCAATTTATTTAGGTTTGGGTTTATTGTGTTTTATCTATTTGCTAAAATTAACCAAAAAGATAATATTCCAAGTGGCTTTAATTTTAGAGGCTTCTTTTATCCTTTTATTGCTTATTTCATTAGCGTCAAAGGGCGTCTTGATAGCGTCTTTTGTTTCAATTATTGTATATTGTCTTTCTATTCTTAACAAAAAAAGAAATCAATTAGTACTTTTAATTTCAATTTTTGGGTTATTATTTTTTAGTCTTAATTTTTCCCCTTCTTTATCAAAAAGAGTGTCTCTTTTTAATGCCACTTTAAGTTTGCCTTCTTATGAAGGTGAATTAAGTTCAACACAAACTCGAAAAGAAATTTATAATTGCTCTTTTATATTATTAAAAAGTAATTGGATTTTTGGTTATGGTTTTGGTGATGTCAATGATACGTTAATTAAATGTTATAGCCATGTTTCAAACTATCTTGTTGACCGTGAATTTAATTCACATAATCAATATTTAAGTATATTATTGGGGTGTGGAATATTTGGCTTATCTACTATTTTTTTTTTATTATATTTTAATTTTAGGGTTTTTACATTAGAAAAACAATATTTTTTTCTTTCTGTTTTGTTATTTTATTCAATAATAATGTTTGTAGAAAATATTTTAGAAAGACAGTCAGGTGTTATTTTATTTTCTTTTTTTATAAACCTTTTTAGTTTTTTTTCTTACAAGAAAAAATAGATTTTACTTGAATATGGTGTGCTTCAATCAAAATAAACATGTTTTTCTATTATTACTACTTGGAAAGTAGATGAAATGTTAAAGAAGAAGATTAAACTTATTAGAATTTTGATTTAGCAATTTCACAACCTTTTTAAAATTAAATAAATTTTATTTGTGTTTTTGTAGTTTGTATTGAAGTAACTATCGGCAGTTAGTAAGGCACTACTTATAAAGATTTACGCGCAAATAAAATATGTATGGGAAGCCCTACTTAAATTATTAAACATAGTTACTAAGCTTTTTTTACTTTTGCATCTTCATTTGTCCAGTTTTTATTATTCCATGAATAATGATTCCTTTTAAAAAGAATGCTTAAATTTTTGTATTTTCGCTTTTATGTTTAAAAACTCTTTATTTAGAATGCTTATTTATTTTCTAATAAAATTTTTTATTCGTGTTTAAAAAAAAATGAAAAAGAAAATTACAATTATAGGAATTAATTATTATCCGGAAGACACGGCTATTGGCTTGTACACTTCTCAGTTGGCATCGTATTATAATACACATGGCTTTGAGGTTACTATTCTTACTGGTTTCCCGTATTATCCGGCTTGGAAAATTAGTTCCAATTATAGTTCAAAAAAAACATTTTATTCTGAAGTTATAGATGGAATAACCGTTCACAGATACAAACAATATGTCCCTGTGAACCCTTCTTTTTTAAAGAGAATTTTACATCTATTGGATTTTTCATTAGGTACCTTTGTAAACATTTTTAAAGTTAAAGAGGTGGATGTGGTTCTTTGTATTGTTCCTTTTATAGGTGCTGTATTCTTAGGTAAAATTTTATCAAAAATTAGAAAAGCAAAACTTTGGGTACACATTCAAGATTTTGAATTTGATGCGGTGTTAGAATCAAATATTATAGAAAATAAATCAAATAATTCGCTGGTTTTCAATTGCTTATTTTGGATTGAAAAAAAACTCTTGAATTCCACAGACTTATTAAGCACTATAAGTACTTCAATGCTTTTAAAACTTAAGATTAAAAAAGTAAAGGAGTTGGAAATGAAATTATTGCCAAATTGGGTGGACTTAACTTTTATAAATCCAGATAGCTATAAAAAGCATTCTTATTTACAATCTTCAAAATTCAAAATTCTATATTCTGGTAATATAGGAGAGAAGCAGGATTGGGATTTATTTTTGAAGTTGGTGCAAATGCTTGAAAATAAGTCAGATATCCTTATAGTTGTCGTGGGTAACGGTAGTAAGCGGGATTGGTTGTCAAAGCAGTTAGTTGGGGTTCATAATGTGTCACTGTATCCACCTGTTGCTTACGAGGAATTATCAGATTTGTTATGCAGTGCAGATTTGCATATACTATTTCAGAAAAATGACGTTATAGATACTGTAATGCCTTCAAAAATATTAGCAATGATGGGAAGTGGAAGGCCCTCGTTGATAGCGGGTAATATAAAATCTGAGGTTTCATCTATAATCAAAGATGCTGAAGGGGGCAAGTACATAGATTCGGGTAAATTAGAGGATATTTTAGGGTTTATTGATCTGCTGAAATCGAATAAGGAATTGGGTAATAACTTGGGTGAAAGTGCAAGAAAATACGTTTCTTTAAATTTTTCTAAAAATGAAATATTAAAGGATTTTAATTCTACGCTTGTAAATCTAATAAAATAAGTGGTTCACAAAACAAAGAAATATTCAGGATTAATTAGACCGCTAATAATTGTATTAGATGTCATCTTGCTTAATTTAATTATTGTCCTTTTTTCAAAAGAAGATATAGATGGCGTTTTTTGCGCTTACATTACCATATTATGGTTATTTATTGCGTTTTACACAAAATTCTACAATGTGTATAGATATACCCATATTTCAAAATTACTAGTACTAATAATTGCTCAATTTTTTATTTTTATTTTAGGGTTTTTTTCTTATTTCACTCTTTTTAGTGAATCAAAATTTACAAGTGTTCAATTGAAGGTTTTAATTTTGATCATTTTTACTATCATGGCATTTAAGTTTTTTTCTTTTTTTCTTTTAAAACGATACAGGTCAGGTGGCAATAATTATAGAAATGTAGTTGTTTTTGGAGAGAATAAAGCGGCACAGAATGTTGCGAACTTGTTTAAGAGTAGAGGGGATTTAGGATACCGTTTTCATGGCTTTTTCTCTGACAATAGGCTTGTGTCAAGAACCTGTTTGGGGTCAATTAAAGAGGGTTTAGAGTATGTCGCCAACAATAATATAGATGAGATCTATTGCGAGCAAAGTTCTATTGCGCGGGCTAAACTAAAAAAAATCAGAGATTTTTGCACTAAAAGTAATATTGAGTTAAGCTTAATTCCAGAAAACAAGGCAATTTATAGTAAAGATTTTATTTTAGAGCATTTTGGTACCATTCCCATTTTGAAGCCCAAGCACTTGCCCTTTGAGAGAACTGAAACCTATATTGTGAAGCGGATTTTTGACATACTATTTTCTAGTTTAGTTTGTGTTTTTTTACTTTCCTGGTTATTGCCAATTCTCTGGGTGCTTGTAAAAACAGATTCTTCTGGCGCCTTCTTTTTTAAGCAAATTCGAGATGGTGCTGAGGGAAAACAGTTTTATTGTTACAAAATACGCTCTATGAAAAGGAACGGCGTATCAAACAGTCTTTCGGCAACAAAACACGATGCAAGGATCACGAGAGTAGGGGCGTTTTTAAGAAAAACAAGTTTGGATGAATTGCCTCAGTTTTTTAACGTTCTCAAAGGAGATATGAGTGTTGTAGGCCCAAGGCCACATATGAATATTCAAACAGAAAAGTATTTAAAAGAAATAGATAATTATTTAATTAGAAATTCTGTTAAGCCAGGAATAACGGGATTAGCGCAGGTTTCTGGATATAGAGGGGAAGTGCAAACAAAGACAGATATAGAACACAGAGTTCGTTTAGATATTTTTTATATTGAAAATTGGTCTTTTGTATTGGATTTAAAAATAGTATTTCAAACGATATTTAAAAGCTTTAAGGGGCAAGAAAAAGCTTATTAACAATGGGGGTGAATAAGAGAGAAAGTTTAGACATTACTGCATGTATAGTTTTGCATAACGAAGGATTAGAAGAGCTAACAAAAACAATCAATTGTTTTTTAAGCGTGTCTTTAAAAAAGAAGCTATTTTTAGTAGACAATACATCAGATAAAAGATTTGAGAAGGTTTTTAACCATGCTGATATAGTATATGCTGGCTCTGGGAAGAACTTAGGTTTTGGGTCAGGGCATAATAGTGTTTTGAAAAGTATCCAGGGTTTTTCAAAATTTCACTTAGTATTAAATCCTGATGTTGTCTTTAAGAGTAGTGCGCTTTTAAATTTAATTTTAGAGTTGGAAAGAACTAAGGATGCGGCAATGATTGCACCAAAAGTGAGCTTTCCAAGCGGAGCACATCAATTTTCATGCAGACGCTATCCTTCCATAACCGAATTATTTGCGAGACGATTTCCTTTTCTGAAATCGCTGTTTAAAGCAACAATTTTTAAGGGTATTTATGGAGATAAGATGCTTACAGAACCTTTTTTTGCAGAGTATATTACGGGTTGTTTTCAATTGTACAAGACGGAAGATTTTGTCAATTTAAAAGGCTTTGATGAACGTTATTTCTTATATATGGAGGATGTTGATATTTGTAAAAAAATGGACTTGTTGGGAAAGAAAAAAATATACTTTCCACAAGAAGAAATAACCCATGTCTTAAAGCGTGGCTCCTCAAAGAACTTCAAGTTATTTTTATGGCATACGTCTTCCGCAGTTAAATATTTTTTAAAGTGGGGTTTTAGATAAAAGAGGGTTTTTGGGAGGTCTCAGGTTTTTTTAAAATGTCTTTCTTTCAAAAGTGCGAATCCAAAGAATTTAAAATATATTTGCAGCAACAACACAACCCAAACAAATGAACATTCTTATTTTAGGCGCTGGAGGCAGAGAGCATGCTTTTGCGTTAAAATTATCTGAAAGTAATAAGGTACAGCAACTTTTTGTAGCGCCCGGTAATGCCGGAACCCATAAAATAGCAACCAATATTAACATTGATATTTCTAATTTTGAAGCAGTCAAGAACACTGTTTTAGAACAGGCTATTAATATGGTAGTGGTGGGGCCTGAAGGCCCTTTAGTTGCGGGGATTCATGATTTTTTTTTAGCAGATGCAGCCTTGAAAGAGATTCCTGTGATAGGGCCTAAGAAAGATGGAGCCTTGTTAGAAGGAAGTAAAGATTTCTCCAAGCAGTTCATGCAAAAGCATGGGGTACCCACAGCGCGGTATCAATCTTTTACGAAAGAAAATTTACAAGAAGGTTTTGCTTTCTTAGAAACGCTGGAAGCTCCTTATGTTTTAAAGGCAGATGGTCTTGCGGGTGGTAAAGGGGTGTTGATCTTAAACAATCTAGAAGAAGCAAAAACTGAATTGGAAGAGATGGTTTCTAATGAGAAGTTTGGAAAAGCTTCCACAACGGTTGTAATCGAAGAATTTTTAAAAGGGATAGAATTGTCTGTTTTTGTTTTAACAGACGGTAAGAGCTATAAAATACTGCCTTCAGCGAAAGATTATAAAAGAATTGGAGAAGGAGATCAGGGTTTGAATACCGGTGGGATGGGTGCTATTTCCCCAGTCCCATTTGCAGACAAAGCCTTTTTAGCTAAAGTAGAAGAATTGGTTGTAAAGCCTACCATTGCAGGTTTGCAGAAGGATGGCATTGATTTCAGAGGATTTATCTTTATTGGCTTGATGAATGACAACGGTAATCCGTCGGTAGTGGAGTACAATGTAAGAATGGGAGATCCTGAAACCGAGGTAGTATTGCCAAGAATTGCCTCAGATTTATTGGAGTTGTTTGAAGGCGTTGCACATCAGAATTTACATGAAAAATCTTTTGCCGTTTTAGACAAAACGGCCACAACTGTAATGTTGGTTGCTGGTGGGTATCCAGGAGCATATGAAAAGAATAAAGAAATCACAGGTTTTGAAAACATTGATGAAGCCATTGTTTTTCATGCAGGAACTGCCATTGCTGGAGGTAAAGTGGTTACCAATGGAGGCAGGGTCATGGCAATTACTGCGCTTGGAGATACTATTGAAGAGGCCTTAGAAAAAAGCTACAGAAGTATTGATAAAATTCATTTTAACCAAATGAATTACCGGAAGGACATTGGTTTTGATCTCGTGTAAAGGAAGTTAAATTTTGAGCGCTTGTAATGTCTTCGGAAGTACTACCCTCTTATTTTTAGCTATGTTGCCTTTTCCATGGTAAATGAAAATTCAGACCCCTTGCCAAAAACACTCTTTAAAAAGACCGTTTGGTGGTGGGCTTCTACAATATGCTTCACAATAGAGAGCCCTAGACCAGAACCACCTTGCTCTCGAGACCTGCTTTGATCTGCTCTGTAAAAACGTTCAAACAAACGAGGCAGATGTATTGGTTTAATTCCTTCCCCATTGTCAATGACTCTAATTAAAAATGCATTGGATTTATAGTCGTCTACTGCAACAATGGTAGTTCCGTTGGGCTTGCCATATTTAATAGAATTAACAATAAGGTTAATAAGTACTTGTTCTATTTTTTCGATGTCTCCAACCACAAAAACGGGGAAGTCATAAATCCGATCGAACTTTAAAATAATATTTCTTTTTTTAGCCTTCATCTCCACCAAATCAAAAACATTTTGAATGCTTTCCAAGATGTTAGAAACCTCCATGTTTAGCTTTAATCCGTCTGTTTCTAGCTTTGCAATCATGTCTAAATCTTTGGTTACTGCCACCAAGCGTTCCACCCCTTTATTTGCGCGTTCCAAGTATTTTAATCGAATATTCTTGTCATTTATGGCGCCTTCAAGCAGCGTTAGTATATAGCCTTGTACCGTAAACAGGGGTGTTTTTAGTTCGTGAGCAACATTGCCTAAGAAATCTCTCCGAAAAGAATCTCTTTCGGTCAAACTTTTTATTTCTAACCCTTTTCCTTCTACATAGGTTTGCATGCGCTTAGAAAGCTTGTCGATGTCTGTAGTTACAGACTCTCTTCTCAGATCGTTGACATCTAGAATAGAGACATCTTCATAAATTTTCTTTAACCTTCTGTAGATAAAGTGCTCTGCACGGTATTGGATGATGGTAAAGGAAATCACAAAAAGAACCAAAACACAAATTAAAACAGGGCCGATTCCTAAGTTTTTCGAAATAAAAAGATAAGATATGGTGGCAATAGCAACGGCCAGTATCGTTAAATAAATGGCCGACCAAAGGGCATACGAATAGGTTTTTTTAATCTTCATTAAAATAGTTTTATTTATCTGCCTCTAGCAAGACAAACTTATATCCTACTCCTTTGACTGTTTTAAAATGGTCGTCTCCAATTTTTTCGCGTAACTTCCGAATGTGAACATCAATTGTTCTTCCGCCTACAACCACTTCATTCCCCCAAACCGTATCTAGAATAACGTCTCTTTTAAATACTTTTCCCGGTTTTGAAGTTAATAGAGAGAAGAGTTCAAATTCTTTCCTGGGCAATGAGATGCGAATGCCTGCTTTATACACCACATATTCTTCTCTATCTATAATGATGTCTCCAATGGTAACCGTTTCTTCATTTTGTTTTTCAGATTTTAATCTTCGCAGCAAGGATTTCACTTTGCTTACCAAAACTTTGGGTTTGATTGGTTTTGTAATGTAGTCATCTGCCCCGGCTTCAAAACCAGCAACCTGCGAGTAATCTTCTCCTCTTGCCGTTAAAAAAGAAATAATTACATTTTCTAAAGAAGTTATTTTTCTAATTTTTTCACAGGCTTCAATACCATCCATTTCTGGCATCATGATGTCCAATAAAATTAAATGAGGGGTATTTTTTTTAGCAGATTTTATGGCTTCATGGCCATTGGTAGCTGTGAAAACTTGGTACCCTTCATTTCTAAGATTGTAGCCAACAATTTCAATGATATCTGGTTCATCATCTACCAATAGAATTTTAATTTCGCTTTTGTTCATGAAAAATAGTTAAATATAGAGAGTAAAAATAACCATTTAAACTGAAAGAGATAAAGTAATTACCGCCAGATTTATTTAGTTTACAATTGTTTAATGATTAATTAACAAATTGCTAAAAATTTAACAATCATGTAAGTAAAAGGTTAAAAAAGAGTGCATTGTTTTAAATTTGTGCTACAAACACTACTTTTTCTGTTTTTAATGCATAAATTACACCTGAATTAATTTAAAATATACAACATGAAAAAAAATTACATTTTTACTTTTTTTGTAACCCTTTTTATATCCGGACTTTCTTTTGGGCAAGTTATTATTACAGAAATAGCAGATCCAGATGGCACTGTGCCATCTTCTGCTAGATATATTGAGATTTATAACCCAACAAATTCTGCAGTTGATTTAGTGGGGTGGTCAATTAAACGTTGGACAAATGCAAATACAACAACAACATCGTCAATAGATTTAACACCTATAGGTAATTTAGGGGCTGGCATTGTTTATGTAATTGCGGCCCAATCTTCATCAACTTCTGGATTTGAACCTTTTTTTGGTTTTGCACCAGATATGATTGGAGGCACAGGAGGGGCAGCAGATAGTAATGGCGACGATAATATGGCTATTTTTGATGCGAGCGATAATATTATAGATATTTTTGGAGTACCAGGGGAAGATGGTTCTGGAACTTGTCATGAATTTGAAAATGGTAGAGCGGAACGTAAAGCTTCGGATACAGCAGCCAGTAGTACTTGGAATGAAGCAGATTGGAATGTCTGGGCAGATAGTACGGTAAGTGGTTGCACGAGTCATACAAACTCCCCAAGGAGTGCACCTACTGATTTTGACCCTGGTACATGGATAGGAGAGACAACATCTTCAGAGCCAAGTTTAACAATTACTTCTCCAGCAGATGGCTCTACAATCGCTTCAACCTCATCCGTTGACGTTTCTTTATCTGTTTCTAATTTTACAGTAGGTGCTTTAAATGGATCGGGTGTAGATGGTCATATTCATTGGACTTTACAACAAAATTCTGATGCGGCTGTTACTCAACCAATGAAATATGATACTAATGTTGAAAGCATAACTGTTGTGCCAGGAAATTCTTACACCATTTATATGGAGTTGGTAGATAATTCACATACAGCGATTACTCCTGCAGTAAATAAAACAGTTACTTTTTCTGTTGCTCTACCATGTGATTTAATTCTTGGAGATATGGCTTCAACATGTGATACAACAACATCAGGTATAGATACCTACAGTGGTACAATTGCATTTACAGGAGGTAATACCGGAATAGCATACACAATTTCAGCGCCTAATGGGGTAACAGTTGGTGGTGATAATCCAGATACAATAGCGGAAGGTTCAATTACATTCTCTGGAATGACAGAATATATTGAATCTCTAATAACAATTGTTGGAGGTGCTGGAAGTAGCTGTGATTTTTCTAAAACATTAGCGAGCCCTACATGTGTTTCTTTCCCTATAATAGAACATTTTGATTATTCAGTTTCTTCAACTTTAGGAAGTCAAAACGCTTGGAATATGCTTAATAGCGGAGATGAGATGTTAGTGGCAGCAGGCAATTTAGATTACACTGGTTTAGAAGCTTCTACTGGTAGTAAAATTACATTTGATGAAACAGGTTCTGAAACGTATACTGCATTTTCTGATGTAACGGACGGCACAGTATATGCTTCTTTCTTATTAAAAGTTACAGGTTTTCAAACAGGTTCAAGTATAGATCTTGCTGACGGAGGTTATATTGCTGCTTTAGCGGGTAGTGCAAGTGGTTATGATGCAAGACTTTGGGTAAGACCTAATCCAGATACAAGTGGTACTACTTTTGATATTGGTTATGGAGTAGAATCTTCAAATCCAACTTTTACAACTGCAACGTATGCTTTAAACGATGTAATTTTCGTAGTTATGTCATACAATATGGATGATTTAACTGTTAGTACTTGGATTAACCCAGATGCAGCTTCTTTTGAAGGCACAGCGCCAACAGCTACAATATCTGGAGTGGATTCAGATACAGCGGCACCTGCAGCGATAAATTTATTTGTTTTAAGACAAGATTCTAATAATGAAACCCCCTTTATAGAATTAGATGCTTTGCGCATTTCTACTTCTTGGGCAGATGTAACTCCAAATGATAGTACAGCCTCTATTTCTAATAACACAATTGCAGGTTTTTCAATCTACCCAAACCCAATTACAAACCATATGTTTACGCTTACTTCTGCTTCTAGTGAAGAGAAAAGTGTGACGGTATTTAATTTGTTAGGGAAAAAAGTACTGGAAACACGTTTTTCTGGAATAAAATCAGACATCAACGTTTCTACTATCAATGCAGGAATTTACATTTTAAAAGTAACTGAAAGTGGGAAAACAGCGACTCAAAAATTAGTGATTAGATAATTTAACTTTTTATTTTATTTTAAAAGCTCCGAATTTTTTCGGAGCTTTTTTTTGTATATTTAAAGTGAAAAAGAAAAATATACTGCTATGAATTTATCTGTCAATCTAAAGGATGTCCTTTTTTTGGATATTGAAACCGTTCCTCAAAAAGAAAAGTGGCAACAACTTTCT
>JAOKTT010000002.1 GCA_028336245.1 Polaribacter sp. | reverse complement strand
TTTTGAATAAGATGAATCTTTGTCCACTCCTAATAAATTTTTTGTATCCAATGATATTTCACTGGTTTCCGAAGGATCATTTAAGCCCAATGCATCTTCTGTTTTTAAGAAGACACCTGCTTTATCTAAAATATTTTCATACGTAAAAATAGGTGCTTCAAAGCGAACTGCAATTGCAATAGCATCCGATGTTCGCGTATCTATAATCTCTTCGATGCCCTCTTTTTCACAAACCAAGCTCGAAAAGAAAACACCATCTACTAATTTATGAATGATTACTTCCTTTATTTGTATTGAAAAACGATCTGAAAACGTTTTAAACAAGTCATGTGTCAAAGGTCTTGGTGGGCGAATTTCTTTTTCTAAGGCGATCGCGATAGATTGTGCCTCAAATGCACCGATAATAATTGGTAAGGTGCGGCCGCCCTCCATCTCACTTAACACTAAAGCATAAGCGCCCGTTTGAGTTTGGCTGTATGAAATTCCTTTTATTGTTAGTTTTATTAAACTCATATATATCTACAAAAAACAAAAAAAGCTTTTAAAAACATCTCTAAAGCTAGATTTAAGGGAGCAATTTACTAAAAAAAAAGAGTGATAACAGTTATTCTAACTGAAATTATTTTAATTTATTCAAAAGCGGGACCCTGAATAATTTGGCACCACAAACATTCATATTTTAGAGTAATAATAAACAAAGGAAATTTTAAATATAAAAAAGACCTATCAAAAATTAATTTTGATAGGTCTTGAGCTTTTTAATTTAATGGTTGATATATTTTTAAAACCTAGGCCTCTTTGAATGCTTTTAGTTTTTCTATCAATGCTGGAATCACTTCAAACGCGTCACCAATAACACCATAATCTGCTGCTTTAAAGAAAGGTGCTTCTGGATCTGTATTAATTACTACTTTTACTTTAGAGGCATTGATTCCTGCTAAGTGTTGAATTGCACCAGAAATACCAATAGCGATATACAAGTTAGATGCCACTGGTTTGCCTGTTTGTCCTACATGCTCACCATGAGGACGCCAACCTAAATCAGAAACAGGTTTAGAGCAGGCAGTTGCAGCTCCCAAAACGTCTGCTAACTCCTCAATCATCCCCCAGTTTTCAGGTCCTTTCATTCCTCTCCCCGCAGAAACTACGGTATCTGCATCTGCAATCGTTACTTTTCCTGTAACTCTTTCCACTTTTTCTGATTTCACTCCTGACACGGCTACTTGAACATCAAAACTCTCTAAAACTCCAGATACTGGATTTTCATGAATTCCAAAAGAGTTTTTAGCCAAACCAATTACTTTATTCTCCGAAGAAATAACGGTGTTTGAAAATGCTTTGTTAGAAAATGCTTTTCTTTTAACAGTAAAAGGGTTTGTACTTGAAGGTGCGCTTACTGTGTTTGACGCATATCCTGCATCTAAACTTACCGCTACCAAAGGCGAAAGATATAAAC
This sequence comes from Polaribacter sp., assembly GCA_028336245.1. Classification (GTDB taxonomy): domain Bacteria; phylum Bacteroidota; class Bacteroidia; order Flavobacteriales; family Flavobacteriaceae; genus Polaribacter. The sequence continues at coordinate 98,918 of JAOKTT010000002.1, read as the reverse complement.
CATTGATACTAGAGTCTACCACAACAACTGTTGCATTTTCTTTCTGTGCCACTTGCACGATAACCGCAGCATATTCTTTCGCATTAAAAGTTAACAACGCATCGTTTGAAACTGCAACAACTTTCTCTGCACCATACTTGTATAACTCTGAAGCATCGCTTGCATTTATTGTTAAAACAACTAAATTAATTGCTAACTGCTCAGCAACTTTTTTTCCATAAGAAACTACTTCGAAGGATGTTTTTTTAAATTTTCCGTCCGTTGAATCGGCAAAAACTAAAACTGACATATATTTTATTTTTTAAGTGTTATTATCTTTAATTATTACAAAGTGAATTGTCTTTCAACAGCTACAAATTTCAATAATTATATATTATATTACTTTTGCTTCATTGTGCAGCAAGTCAATCAACGCGTCTAAATTATCAGCCGCAACTAACTTGACGGCTCCTTTAGGAGCTAACTTTTCAAAAGAAATACTATTTGTCGCAGCTAAAGCCCCAGAACCTTCCAGAACCTGCATTGGCTTTTTACGTGCCATCATAATTCCTCTCATGTTGGGAATCCGTAAATCTTTTTCTTCTACAATCCCTTTTTGACCGCCAATTACTAAAGGCAAAGACGTTGATATGGTTTCATTTCCTCCATCAATCTCTCTCTTAACAGCAACATTTGTATCCTCAACCTCCAAATCTACGCAACCGTTTATAAAATTATAAGCAACCAAAGACGCCAACATACCCGGAACCATTTGACCGTTGTAATCTGCAGACTCTTTCCCCGCTAAAACAAGGTCATAGCCTCCCGCTTTTACCACGGCTGCTAGCTCTTTCGCAACCAAAAATCCATCTTTAGCAGCTACATTAATTCTAATGGCGTCATCTGCACCAATTGCCAAAGCTTTTCTTAGCGTTGGTTCCGTTTCAGCTCCACCAACATTCACAACGGTTACAGTAGCACCTTGCTTCTCTTTAAACCACATGGCTCTTGTCAAACAAAACTCATCGTAGGGGTTGATTACAAATTGCACACCGGTTTTATCGAATTCAGCATCATTATTTGTAAAGTTAATTTTTGAAGTGGTATCAGGAACATGACTAACACAAACTAATATTTTCATAAATTTTAATTTTATTCTTTTCTTACGGACGAAATTACGTCTTTTTTTTAATTTACTATGCATGCATAGTAAATTTTTTAAAAATTTAACATTTTAAAAAAGATATTCGTTACACAAAGAGATGTCCTTTAGGAAAATGCAAATAAACTACTTACTATTAAATCCCTGCGGAGTTTTTATATTTTAAAACCAGAAGTGCATCTATCACTACTAATATCAAGCATAGCTATTAATTTAACAACAATAATCAAAAATATATCGAAAAAATAAACTTCTTCTATTTTGGTGAAAAAGTAGCTTTTTTTTACTCATAAATTCCTTACTTTTGCACTTGAAAATAACAATAATTTAAATTCAATGAGAATAGTTCAATTTAGAGAGGCAATTTGTGAAGCCATGAGTGAAGAAATGCGCAGAGATGAAAGCATTTATTTAATGGGTGAAGAAGTTGCAGAATATAATGGAGCTTACAAAGCTAGTAAAGGAATGCTAGAAGAGTTTGGCGAAAAAAGAGTCATCGATACTCCGATTGCTGAGCTAGGTTTTGCAGGCATTGCAATTGGTTCTGCTATGAATGGTAACAGACCCATTGTTGAGTATATGACATTCAACTTCTCTTTGGTGGGAATTGATCAAATTATAAACAATGCAGCAAAAATTAGACAGATGTCTGGCGGACAGTTTAATTGCCCGATTGTTTTTAGAGGACCTACAGCATCTGCAGGTCAATTAGGAGCAACTCACTCGCAAGCATTTGAAAATTGGTTTGCCAATACTCCCGGTTTAAAAGTTATTGTTCCCTCAAATCCGTATGATGCCAAAGGTTTATTAAAGGCCGCTATTAGAGATGACGATCCTGTAATTTTTATGGAGTCCGAACAAATGTATGGTGACAAGATGGAGATTCCTGAAGGTGAATACATTATACCTATTGGAGTTGCAGAAATTAAAAGAGAAGGAACAGACGTCACCATTGTTTCTTTTGGTAAAATTATAAAAGAAGCATACAAAGCTGCCGATGCGCTTGCAAAAGAAAATATTTCTGTGGAAATTATTGATTTAAGAACGGTTCGTCCGATGGATCACGCCGCTATTTTAAAATCTGTAAAGAAAACGAACAGATTGGTGATTTTAGAGGAGGCTTGGCCTTTCGCAAGTGTTGCATCTGAAATTACCTACAGAATACAAGAGCAAGCATTTGATCATTTAGATGCTCCCATTAAAAGAATTACCACTGCAGATACCCCAGCACCATATTCTCCAGTGTTATTTGAAAAATGGATCCCGAACGCGAATGATGTTATCAAAGCTGTAAAAGAAGTTATGTACTTATAAAAAAACATCTAAATATGTTTTTTAAAAATCCTTTTTTCATCTATTGAAAAAAGGATTTTTTGTTTCATTTTAAATAGCTAATATTTTCGAAAAGCATTGCGCAATTTCACTACAAAATTTATTAAAGAACATAATGAATTCTTTACTTTTGCATAAAATTAAAAAAAGATAAATAAAAAATTTATGAGCTCAAAAGAAAAGATAACTTTCGATGTTTTAATAGAGATCCCTAAAGGAAGTAGAAATAAATATGAATACGATTTTGATTTACACAAAATTCGTTTTGACAGAATGTTATTCTCTTCTATGATGTATCCTGCAGATTATGGTTTTGTACCAGAAACGTTGGCATTAGATGATGATCCATTAGATGTTTTAGTTTTGGGGCATGAACCAACTTTTCCGATGTGCGTTATTGAAGTAAAGCCGATTGGAGTCTTTCACATGACCGATGAAAAAGGGCCAGACGAAAAAATTATTTGTGTACCTATTTCAGACCCTATTTGGAATGACAAAACGGATATTTCTGATTTAAATCCCCATAGATTAAAAGAAATCGAACACTTCTTCCAAGTATATAAAGATTTAGAGAAGAAAAAAGTAGACGTTGGTGGATGGGGAGATGCAGAAGAAGCGAGGGCAATATATAAAGCTTGTGTTGAGAGGTACGAAAAAAGTGACTACAAAAAGAACGATAATTTCAAGATATAGAAATTAAGACACTTCCTTTTTAAAGACCTCTTAAAATTAAACACTTTAAGAGGTTTTTTATTTCTGTTTGATTTTATTACATTTACCACCGTTTTAAACTAATCAAAATAAAATAATATATGGAATCAATGATGATTTGGATGCCAATTGCAATGGCTGTTTTAGGACTAGCATACATGCTAGTTAAAAAATCTTGGGTAATGAAACAAGATGCAGGTGACGGGAAAATGAAAGAAATTTCTGATCACATCTATGAAGGAGCACTAGCTTTTTTAAACGCTGAATATCGACTTTTAGGAATTTTTGTAGTTGGAGCAAGTGTTGTTCTAGCGGGAATTGCTTTTTATATGGACAGTACTTATTTAATCGTTGTAGCCTTTGTTATTGGTGCTATATTTTCTGCTTTTGCAGGAAACATGGGAATGAAAATTGCCACCAAAACAAATGTTAGAACAACACAAGCTGCAAAAACGAGTTTGCCAAATGCATTAAAAGTTTCTTTTGGTGGTGGTACAGTAATGGGTCTTGGTGTTGCTGGTTTAGCTGTATTAGGTTTAACAGCTTTCTTTATATTTTTCTTTCACCATTTTATGGATGGAGTTTGGACTTCAACATCAGAAATGACTGTTGTCCTAGAAGCATTGGCTGGTTTCTCTTTAGGAGCTGAATCTATTGCTCTATTTGCAAGAGTTGGTGGCGGTATTTATACCAAAGCTGCTGATGTTGGTGCTGATTTAGCGGGTAAAGTACAAGCAGATATTCCAGAAGATGATCCAAGAAATCCAGCAACTATTGCTGATAATGTGGGAGATAATGTGGGAGATGTTGCAGGTATGGGTGCTGATTTATTTGGTTCTTATGTAGCAACTGTATTAGCTGCCATGGTTTTAGGAAATTATGTGATTAAAGATATGGGGGGTGCAATTCAAGATGTTTTTGGTGGAATTGGACCAATCTTACTTCCAATGTCTATTGCTGGTGTAGGTATTATTATTTCTCTTATTGGAACATTATTAGTTAAAATATCATCGAATGATGCAAAAGAAGCAGATGTTCAAAAAGCATTAAACATCGGTAACTGGGCATCTATCGCAATGGTTGCTGCAGCATGTTACGGTTTAGTTACTTGGATGTTGCCAGAAACCATGCAAATGGGTTTCTTTGGTGAAGGTCTTCAAGATATTTCTTCTATGAGAGTATTTTATGCCTGTTTAGTTGGTTTGGTGGTAGGTGCGGGAATCTCTGCATTTACTGAATACTATACTGGCTTAGGATCGAAGCCAATTTTAAAAATTGTACAACAATCTTCTACAGGAGCCGGAACAAACATTATTGCTGGTTTAGCTACTGGTATGATTTCTACATTCTCTTCTGTATTATTATTTGCTGCTGCAATTTGGTCTTCTTATGCTTTGGCAGGATTTTACGGAGTTGCATTAGCAGCTTCTGCAATGATGGCAACAACAGCTATGCAATTAGCAATTGATGCTTTTGGACCCATTGCCGATAATGCTGGTGGTATTGCTGAGATGAGTGAACAAGATCCTATCGTTAGAGAACGTACAGATATTTTAGATGCTGTTGGTAATACAACTGCCGCAACTGGTAAAGGTTTTGCTATTGCATCTGCTGCATTAACATCATTAGCTTTATTTGCTGCGTATGTAACATTTACAGGAATTGATGGAATTAACATCTTTAAAGCGCCAGTTTTAGCAATGCTTTTTGTTGGTGGAATGGTACCCGTTGTATTCTCTGCATTAGCAATGAATGCTGTTGGTAAAGCTGCTATGGAAATGGTAAATGAAGTAGTAAGACAGTTTAAGGAAATTCCAGGAATTATGGAAGGAACTGGAAAACCAGAATACGATAAATGTGTCGCTATTTCTACGAAAGCGTCTTTAAAGGAAATGATGTTACCAGGTCTTTTAACGATTGGTTTTCCAATACTTGTTGTTTTGGTAGGTAAATTAGCATATCAAGAAAACAACATGTTGGTGGCTGAAATGCTAGGTGGCTATATGGCCGGTGTTACTGTTTCTGGTGTACTTTGGGCAATCTTCCAGAACAATGCTGGAGGTGCTTGGGACAATGCTAAGAAATCTTTTGAAGCTGGTGTAGAGATTAATGGAGTAATGACTTACAAAGGTTCTGAAGCACACAAAGCTGCGGTAACTGGAGACACCGTTGGAGATCCTTTTAAAGATACTTCTGGACCTTCTATGAATATTTTAATTAAACTTACGTGTTTAATCGGTTTGGTAATTGCTCCTATTTTAGGGGGACATTCGAATACCAATTCACATAATGAAGAGATTAAAAAAGAAGTACGTTTAGAAATTAAAGGAGATACTCCTGAAATGGCTTCAGCAACAATTACTACGAATGAAACTATAGACGGAAAAACGGTTACTGAAAAAGTAGTTATTTCTGGTACTTTAGAAGAAGTTAAGACGGCTATGAAAGAGTTAGAGGGATATACTGGAGATATTCAAGTACAATTGAATAATGGAAAACCTACTCCTCCAGCACCTCCAACGAAGAAAAATAAATAATTTTTTATCTTTATATAAATAAAAAAGCACCTCAATTGAGGTGCTTTTTTTATGCCGCTTTTATTTTTCAATTTAAAGGACTCTGGCAACAAACTATTTTAATGGTTGCATAGTCACTTCTGCTTATCTCAAAACACTTTCTTTGATATCGGATCATTATACACTACAAAAACTAAATTAAATTAAGCTTACTTTTGTTTAAAATGAAAATGATTTATTTATGACTCTTATGTTAATCTCATTTAAAAGAATATGTATATTTTTCTATTTTCTAGTTTTTCAATACGCAACTTTTGCACAAGAAACCATTGTAATTTTTGCTATTAATGACCCACATAGTGAAATAGAAAATTTCGCTAAAATCAAACCACTAATTGATGCTGAAAAAGCTAAAAATCAAAAAGTATATTTTGTAGCAGGTGGCGATCTTTTTTCAGGAAATCCAATTGTAGATTATCATCAAAATAAAGGATATCCGATGATAGACATGCTTAATAAAACCGGACTCGATGTAAGTGTTATTGGAAATCATGAATTCGATTATGGTCAATCAATACTTAATGAACGCATAGCCCAGGCAAATTTTCCTTTTATTCTCGACAATTTCACCGGTGGAACTGGAGAGCTAGCCACTATAGAAGGGAGCGCAATTATAACTAAAGATAATTTTTCAATTGCGTTTGTGGGTGTAGTAGAGACTGGAAGTCCGGGAGGGTATCCGTTAACGCATCCAAAAAAAATTCAAGGTTTATCTTTTACAGAAGGCTTAGATAGTTTTGAAAATTATAAAGACCTTAAAGTTAATGATAATGTTGACTTAATCGTTGCTCTTACACATTATGGAGGTTATAAGGATGAAGAAATTCTTGAAAACTACGATTTTGTAGATTTAGTTATCGGTGGTCACACTAACCAAGAATATGGGGTTGCGCATGCCAATGGATATAAAGTAATGTCTGGTGGAAATTTAGAAAAAATTTCAAAAACTACTTTAACCGTTACAAATAAACAAATAACAAACTTTGAATTTGAACTTATCAGTTTATCAGATCCCAGTTTAGCTATAGACAGCAATATATCTGCAGATATTGATACATATTTTAACAACCCCAACTTTTACACAAGCATAGGCTCCTCTCAATCGACACTAACAAAGACTTCAACAGGTTGTTTTTATACAGATGCTCTTCAAGTAATTTCTGATTCAGATATGGTAATACAAAATTCTGGTGGCATCAGAGATATAATTTATGAAGGTATTATCACACCATTCTCTATTTATTCTATAGATCCATTTGGTAATGGTTTTGACACCTATACAATGACTGTATCAGAACTTAGAAACTTTTTAAATGAATTCCCATCTAGTTTTAGTTATTCGTTAGACACAAGTTTTAAAGTTCTAAAGAATGTAAACAATGAATTTATATTTTTTAAAGATGACATTTCACTTCAAGATGATAGTCAAGTAACCTTAAGTCTTAATGACTACATATCCAGTGTGTTTCCAAACTTACTCCCAACAAACCCGAGCTATTCTTTTCCTTTAACCACCGCCGATTATATAATTGAATACTTAACAAATTATACCGACCAACCCATCGATTACCTCAACTGTAATCGAAAAAATTACACCTTGAATATTAATGATGTTGTTAAAGAACCTATTATTAAAATATATCCAACACACATTGAAATTAACTCAAAAGAAAATAACTTTAGTGGGGAAATTTATAACATTACAGGACAACTAATTTATAGTGCTGTAAATTCAAATAAAATTGATACTCAATTTTTAACAAACGGCATCTATTTCTTTAAGTTGAACTCTGGAAGTAGTACCCAATTTAAAGTTCAAAAATTTGTGAAATAGATTTAAATAAAGTTTATAAAGTAAAAAACACCTCAAAAGAGATGTTTTATTAAAATATAAGATGTGTAAGAACCTAAAAAGCATATCGTTGCGGTCCTCCTCTTCGAATCTCCTCACTAGCAACTTCTTCAAATTGTGTAAAATTCTCTCTAAAGGCATTCGATAATTTAAAAGCTGTTTTATAATACGCTTCATCATTATTCCAAGTTGCTCTAGGACTTAACAATTCTGTTGGCACACCAGGACAAGTTCTTGGTTGCGCAACTCCAAAAACTGAATGAATATGATAATCTTCATATTTGTAACTCCCGAGGTCACCATTTAAAACTGCGGCAATCATTGCTCTAGTATATTTTAAGGGCATTCTTCTTCCCACACCATATTGACCACCAGACCAACCTGTGTTAATCAACCAAACATTTACCCCTGCATCTTTCATCTTTTTGCTCAACATTTCAGCGTATTTGGCAGGATGTAAGGGCATAAAAGGGGCGCCAAAACAAGCTGAAAAACTAGGAGTAGGCTCTACTACCCCAGCTTCTGTTCCTGCTACCTTAGCAGTATAACCGGAAATAAAATGGTATGCCGCCTGATTTGGAGTTAATTTTGATATGGGGGGCAGCACACCAAAAGCATCTGCCGTTAGAAAAAAAATATTTTTAGGGTTGTTACCAATGGAGGGTTGTTGTATATTCTCTATATGATAAATCGGATAGCTAACTCTCGTATTTTGAGTAATAGAAGTATCTGAAAAATCGACCGCTCCTTTTTCATCCATCATCACATTTTCCAAAATTGCGCCTTTTTTAATGGCAGCAAAAATTTCAGGTTCTTGTTTTTGTGATAAATTAATCACTTTTGCATAACAACCACCTTCAAAGTTAAAAACCGTATTCTCTGCGGTCCAACCGTGCTCATCATCCCCAATTAAACTTCTATTTGGATCTGTAGATAACGTTGTTTTCCCTGTTCCTGATAAACCAAAAAAGATTGCTGTATCTCCTTCTTTACCTATATTTGCAGAACAATGCATTGGTAATGTTTTTTTATACACCGGTAAAATAAAATTTAATGCCGAAAAAATTCCTTTTTTAATTTCCCCTGTATATCCTGTACCCCCAATTAAAGCAATTTTTCTAGTAAAATTTAAAATAGCAAAATTATGTTGACGAGTTCCATCTGTTTTTGGATCTGCCATAAACCCAGGTGCATTTATGACGGTCCATTCTGGAGTAAAACTTTTTAACTCTTCCTCTGTAGGCCTTAAAAACATATTATACGCAAACATATTACTCCAAGGGAACTCGGTGACAACTCTGATGTTTAACTTATATTCTGAATCCGCACAAGCGTAAGAATCTCTAACAAAAACTTCCTTTTCGGAAAGATAAGTCGTAACCTTGGTGTACAAAGCGTCAAACTTATCTGAATCAAAAGGAAGGTTGATGTCACTCCACCACACTTCTCCTGCTGTAATTGCATCTTTAACAATAAATCGGTCTTTTGGTGAACGCCCCGTAAACTCACCTGTGTTTATCGCGATTGCACCTAAAGAAGATTCAATCCCCTGAGATTTTTCTAAAGTTTTTGAGTGTAATTCATTAGATGACAGTTGGTAACGAATTGTGGCATTTTTAATTCCTAAGTTTTCTAACGAAATCGATTTCGTATTTAGACCCATTTATTTAGTTTTTAGTTGAATTTATAATTCTCAAGCAAAATTAAACAATATTTTTTTACAGCGAACTTATTTTATAGTTTTTTATTCATCCGTGTCTTATTACTAAAAAAAATGAACATTACAAACCACGCCAACACCAATAAAACTCCACCTAAAGGAGTAATAAACCAAATAGATTTTGCTGTTATTTTAGTCAATTGAATCAAATAAATAGAACCTGAAAAACAAGCGATTCCGAAAAAAATCAGATAACTAATCGTGTTTTTCTGAACGACAGAAAAACCGCTGAACGTATTCACAAACAACAACAGAATTACGTGATACATTTGGTAGCGAACTGCTGTCTCGAAACTTAACAATTGCTGCAAGGTTAAACTATCTTTCAAAGCATGCGCAGCAAAAGCTCCCAAAATAATCGCTGACATTCCTAAAAAAGAGGTAATTACAAGATTTTTAAACATTATTACTAGTTTTTGTTAAATTTTAAACAATTGATGTATCTTCGTATTTCATACAAAAATACATCATTTATCATATGAAAAATATTCTAATTATTGGAGTTGGGAAATCAAGTTCTGCACTTATAAAATATCTTTTAGATACCTCGGAGAAAGAAAACTTGTTTTTAACCATTGGAGATATTTCAACAGAAAACGCACACAAACTAATCAATAATCATAAAAATGCAACAGCCATTGTTTTAGATGTATTTGATAAAAAGCAACGTGAAGAACAGATACAAAAAGCAGACCTTGTTATTTCTATGCTTCCAGCAAGGTTTCATGTTGATGTAGCTAAAGATTGTATTGTATTTGGTAAACACATGGTTACTGCCTCTTATGTTTCTGATGAAATGAAAGCGTTAGACGAAAAGGTTAAAGAAAAAGGTTTGATTTTTATGAATGAAATTGGTCTCGATCCAGGAATTGACCATATGAGTGCAATGCAAGTAATTGACAGAATTAAAAATGCTGGCGGTAAAATGCTATTGTTTGAATCTTTCTGCGGTGGAATTGTTGCTCCTGAAAGTGATAACAATTTATGGAATTATAAGTTTACATGGAATCCTAGAAATGTGGTTTTGGCAGGACAAGGTGGTGCAGCCATGTTTATACAAGAAGGAACGTACAAATACATTCCTTATCATAAATTATTCAAAAGAAGTGAATTCTTAGAAGTAAATGGAAGCGGGAAGTTTGAAGCCATCGCAAATAGAGATTCTTTAAAATATAGAAGCGTTTATGGCTTAGATGATATTCCTACAATGTACCGAGGAACGATTCGGAAAGTTGGCTTTTCTAGAGCTTGGAACATTTTTGTACAATTAGGAATGACAGATGATTCTTATACCATAGAAGAATCTGAAAACATGAGTTATAGAGATTTTATAAACCTGTTTTTAGCGTATTCTCCATCAGATTCTGTAGAACTAAAATTACGTTCTTACTTGAAAATAGATCAAGATGATGTCATGTGGGAAAAACTAGTAGAACTTGATATTTTTAATCCGAATAAAAAAATTGGTTTAAAAAACGCCACTCCTGCTCAAATGCTGCAAAGTATTTTAGAAGAATCTTGGACTTTAAATGAAAATGACAAAGACATGATTGTAATGCAACACCTTTTCGGTTATGAACTTAATGGAGAAAGATTTCAAATAGAAAGTAGTTTTGTTGTTTTAGGAGAAAACCAAACATACACAGCAATGTCTAAAACAGTTGGTTTGCCTGTTGGAATAGCTGCAGTAAATATTTTAAAAGGAAAAATTAAAACTCCAGGAGTTCAAATTCCTATTTCTAAAGAGGTTTACGAACCTATTTTAAAAGAATTAGAAAATTACGGTATCAAATTTACCGAGAAAGAAGTACCTTATACGGGGTATAATCCTAATAATGTAAATAAATAAATTTATGCTAATTGCGAAGAACTCATATCTTCATAAAAAAATTACCTCTTTGCAATTACTTCTTAAAACTACATCTTTAAATAAAAATCTTTCGTCAAATTAATATATGCTTCGGTGTATTGATGCCTTTCAATTTCTATAGTTAAGTGCGTTTCAAGTGGCTTCGTTTCCTGAAAAGAAAAGGCCAATAAACTTCGCTTTACTTCTGAAGTTTTATTCCCTTGTACTCTACAAATCCTATTTAAAAACAAATGCTGATCTTTTGCTATATTGATAAAATTTTCTTCTTCTTTAAAAGGAATGATTGTAGAGAAAATTCCGTTTTTGGACAGAATTTTAGAAACACCCACTAACAATTCTTCAAAAGACAATGCAGAAGTAAAACGTGCCTTATTTCTTGAAACATCGTCACTTTCAAAGTTATCTGTATAAAAAGGTGGATTCGATACAATTAAATCATAGCGCTCTTCCTCAGCCGCTATTTCATCTGCAAATTCCTGAAAAGTACAATTGTAACAATACAAACGGTCTCCCCAATCAGATTTTTCAAAATTTTCAACCGCTTGTTCATATGCATTTTCATCTACCTCCACAGCATCAATTGTCATAGCATCAGAACGCTGGGCAATCATTAAAGAAATAACTCCAGTACCGGCACCAATATCCAAAATAGAATCCAGATAATTATCAACAGTGCACCAAGCACCTAACAAAACGGCGTCAGTGCCAACTTTCATAGCTGTTTTATCTTGATGAATTGTAAATTCTTTGAATTGGAAAGGTTGTATCATTTTTCAAAAATACTATAATTTACCCATCAATATAAAGTTTGTATGGTTTTTGTATTGGTTAAATATGACAAAACAAACCTATATTCTCAGTATATTTACAATAATTTTTAAATATCAAACAAATAATGAATAAAAGCCTACTACTAATTGCATTTATATTGAATACTTGGATATTTTTTTCACAACAAATGCCCATTGAATTTAATTCTTCTCAAGACAATTTTAATGGTTTCGAAGGCAGTAGTTTTTCAACAAGATTAGACCCAACCGACGACGCTAATAAAGTTGGACAATTTCATAACAATGGAACAAATGCAAATCAAGGGTTCTATTTAGATGTACCCGTGGATACAAATGATAAAAAAATAATAACATTATCTTTTTTCTCATTTGACCCTGATGATCATAACATCCTTTTAAAGTTAGAAGCTGACGATAAACCGAATATCCAGGTTAAAAAAACGTTCTCAATTGCTGCTGCTCAAAATTGGCAAACAATAACATTCGATTTCTCTAATGCAAAAAATAGTGCAGACGGCACTGCAACCGCAGCTTCTGGTATTTATAGTAGAATTACAATCTTTATTGATGATGGTACGACAACGTCAGGAACCTATTTAATTGACAACATATCTAATGGAACTACAGCTCCTGACCCAAATACATTAGATGTAATTTATACAGATTTAGTTTGGTCTGATGAATTTGATGGCAACGGTGCAATTGATGGAAATAAGTGGTTTCATCAAACAAAAATTCCAGGCGGTGGAAGCTGGTATAACGGAGAGGTACAACATTATACCAATAGAACTCAAAACTCTTATGTAGAAGACGGCAACCTATTTATAAAAGCTATTAAAGAATCTTATACAGATCAAGGGCATACAAAACAATATACGTCTGCAAGGTTAAACTCTAAATATGCATTTACTTATGGCCGTGTAGATGTAAAAGCTAAATTACCTTTAGAAAGTGGTACTTGGCCTGCAATCTGGACTTTAGGACAAAATATTCCTGAAAATGGTGGTTATTGGCATATCCAAGGATACAGCCAGCCCAATGCAGGTTGGCCTATTTGTGGTGAAATTGATATTATGGAACATGGCCTGCATAACGACAATGAAGTATCAAGTGCACTGCACACAACATCTAGTTCTGGAGATACCCAAAATACTTCTAAACAAATGTTAGATAAAGGTGTCAATGAATATCATACTTATTCTATGAATTGGTCTCCGAATCAAATCACCTTTTTAATTGATGGTGTTGGTTATTACACCTACAATAAACCAGCTGTTTTTGTAGATAATAATAATGATTCTATAGATGATGGTTGGCCATTTAATAAGGCTCAATATTTGTTATTAAATGTTGCAATGGGAGGATATGCTGGCACAATAGATGCTAACTTCACAAACAGCAGCATGGTAATAGATTATGTAAAAGTATACCAAAACACAAGCACTGCAAGCGTAGATAAAGGTTTTAATTCACAATTCTCTATCTCTCCAAATCCTGCTTCAGATTTTATATCTATAGAAACAAATGAGTTGATTGATAAGGTAGAACTGTATTCTGTATTAGGAGAATTAGCTCTTGCAGAAGAAAAGTCTACAAAATACTTCGATACCAAAAAACTTGCGTCTGGTCTGTATTTAATGAAAATCTATTCAGGAAGTAAAATTGCCACTAAAAAGATACTTCTAAAAAAATAATTATAAGAACCAAAGGTTCTTTTTTAAAACAAAAACCCGTTGATATATCAACGGGTTTTAATAGTTTATAAGAGATTTAGTTTACAACTATTAAAAAAATTCTTTTGCAGAAAGGAAGGGAATTACTTCGTGCGTACCAAATAAAATCTTAATACAAGCATGAAAACTAAAAAGCCTCGCTTTCCTATCTATTTATTTTAAAAAACATTTAAAAACAAGTTTTTATCTTTTTTAAAATAAACAGCTATTTGACAAACGTCAATAGTTTTCTTTTGCAGAAAGGAAGGGATTCGAACCCTCGATACGTTGCCGTATACACGCTTTCCAAGCGTGCGCCTTCGACCACTCGGCCACCTTTCTAAATATACAACGCTATTAAACCCTCAGGAGTTTCAACTTCTATTGTACTGTTTTCTCTATTTACTTTTTTAATAAAGGCATCTACCATCGGAATAAAAATTTCTGTTCCGTCTCGATCTATCTCAAAAAGTGGTTGTGCTGCTTTATCATTTATGTGAACAATCTGCCCTACCTCTCCAAAATTTGCATCCACTACTGTAAAACCAATTACCTCGTGAAAATAAAACTTATTACCCGTTAATTTAGGCAACATTGTTGAAGGTAAATAAATACCACATTTTAAAATTGAATCAGCCTCTTCGTCAGAATAAATATCTTCAAACTGAACGCGCAACTGATTTCCTTTGTGTAATGAACTTTTTTCAATAAAAAATGGAACCAGATTAGTGCCAAATTCGACATAAACCGATTCCATTTCTGTATACAACTCAGGTTCGTCTGTATCTAACTTGATAACTACTTCCCCTTTAAAACTATATTTTGTTACAATTTTGCCTAAATAAAAACAATCTTCTTTACGCATCCTCGTAGGTCTTTATAATTTACTCTGCTGCTTTTGCTGCTGCTTCATCAATTGTTTCTGGAGCTACTTCAGCTGCTTCCTCAACTTTTGCAACCTCAACAACCTCTTCAACAACTGGCTTAGCTGCTTCAATTCTTGCCTCATTTACGGCCTTCTCTGCTGCAAATGCTGCTGCTTTCGCATCAGATTGTGCTTGAGATAATCCAGCTGCTTTGTCAGAAATTTTAGCTTCTTTCTCCGCTACCCAAGCTGCAAATTTACCATCTGCCTGCTCCTGAGTTAAAGCACCTTTACGAACACCACCAACTAAATGGTTCTTTAACATTGCACCTTTATAAGATAAAATGTTTTTTACAGTATCCGTTGGCTGTGCACCATTTTGTAACCACTCTACAGCTTTATCAATGTTTAAATCAATCACTGCAGGGTTGATGTTTGGATTGTAAGTACCTATTTTCTCTAAGTATTTACCATCTCTTTTTGCACGAGCATCTGCGGCAACGATCCAATAGAATGGTTTCCCTTTTTTTCCGTGTCTTTGTAATCTAATCTTTACAGACATAATTTGTTAATTTTTTAAGGTTCTCGACCTTGATTATTAAAATCTTACCATCTCGTAGTAAGTGGGCGCAAAAATACAAAACCTTTTTAAAATAAGAGGAGATTTATGGATATTTTTTAGGAGGTTTAAATGGACGGGGACTACTCGCTTTTCCCCAGGTCTCAAAAAGAGTTCAAACGGGCTGTTTAATGCCGATCGCAGCGCATTAGAAAGGATAAACAATGGTTGATAACTTCCTTCTAAATTTTAGTCAAAAAAATGTAAATTTACACTCCGTTCGAAAAAAAAATCAGTCAACAAATAAACATTTTTCATGTACTTAATCTTTGATACAGAAACCACTGGATTACCCAAAAGCTGGAATGCTCCAATTACCAATACAGAGAATTGGCCTCGGTGTGTTCAAATTGCGTGGCAACTGCATGATGAAATGGGAAATATCATAGAGCACAACGACTTCCTTATCAAACCAGACGGCTACAACATTCCGTATGATGCAGAAAGAATTCACGGGATTTCTACTGAGCTAGCAGAAGAACAGGGAATTTCTTTAGCAGCAGGCTTGCTACTCTTTGATGAAGTTCTAAGCAAAACAACTTTTATTGTCGGTCAGAATTTAAATTTTGACTTAAATATAATGGGCTGTGAGTTCCATAGGCTTGGTGTGGAAAACAAAATGACTTCCCTCCCAATATTAGATACCTGTACAGAGAAAACAGCATTGATGTGTCAAATTCCTGGAGGTCGTGGTGGAAAATTTAAATTACCCACGTTAACAGAGTTGCACCAACATCTATTTGGTGCAGGTTTTGGCGATGCCCATAATGCAACTGCCGATGTAGAAGCAACTACCCGTTGTTTCTTAGAATTAATTCGGATTCGAGAATTTACGAAAGAACAATTAGATGTAGATGCCACTTATTTTAAGAAGTACTCAGAAACAAATCCAAAACCAATACAAGTAATTGGCTTAAAACATATCAATCTTAAGAAAGAAAGTGATAAAATTCGGCAACGTATAGATCGGTTAAAAGACACTGAAAGCACAAAATCCACCTCTGATGGACTTGCAGAGTTAGAAAATATACAATTTTCACATTTACACAACCATACACAATATTCTGTTTTACAATCTACCATGGAAGTTGGTCAAATTGTAAAAGCTGCAGCCAACGATAACATGCCGGCAGTTGCCATGACAGATACTGCCAATATGATGGCTGCCTTTCACTTTGTGAGCGCTATTTTACATCATAACAAAACGGCTAAAACTCCAATGAAACCTATTGTAGGTTGTGAGTTCAACGTCTGTGGAAACCATAAAAATAAGTCACAAAAAGACAACGGATATCAAGTTGTATTGCTTGCAAAAAATAAAAAAGGATATCACAATCTTGCGAAAATGTCTTCCATTGCTTTTGTAGATGGATTCTATTATGTTCCGAGAATAGATCGAGAAGTCATCAAAAAATACAAAGAAGATATTATTGTTTTAACAGGAAACCTTTACGGAGAAGTGCCTAGTAAAATTTTAAATCTAGGAGAGAAACAAGCAGAAGAAGCCTTACTCTGGTGGAAAGAAGAATTTAAAGACGATTTTTATATTGAGTTGATGCGCCACAATCAACAAGATGAAAAAATTGTAAATGAAACCTTGTTAACCTTTTCAAAAAAACATGACATTAAAGTTATTGCGACAAACAACACCTTTTATTTAGAAAAAAAAGATGCAAATGCACATGATATTTTATTATGTGTAAAAGATGGAGAAAAACAAGCAACACCCATTGGAAAAGGGCGTGGGTATCGATACGGTTTGCCAAACCAGGAATACTATTTCAAATCTTCAGAAGAGATGAAAACGCTTTTTGCAGACTTGCCAGAAGCAATCGTCAACATTCAAGAAATTGTAGATAAAATTGAAATATTTACGCTAGCAAGAGATGTCTTGTTGCCGGCTTTTGACATTCCAGATGAGTTTAAAGATGCTGCAGATAAAACCGACAAAGGAAAACGTGGCGAAAACAATTTTTTAAAACACTTAACTTTTGTAGGTGCAAAAAAAAGATACGGAGAAATTACAGCAGCCATCAAAGAGCGTTTAGACTTTGAATTATCCGTAATTGAAAAAACAGGGTATCCTGGTTATTTCTTAATTGTAGAAGATTTTATTCGCGAAGCACGAAACATGGATGTTGCCGTAGGTCCTGGTCGTGGATCTGCAGCGGGTTCTGTAGTTGCCTATTGTTTATGGATTACAAATATTGACCCTATTAAATATGATTTACTTTTTGAACGTTTCCTAAATCCCGAACGTGTGTCGATGCCCGATATCGATATTGATTTCGATGACGAAGGCCGGGGACGTGTTATGGAGTATGTAATTAATAAATACGGTGCAAATCAAGTTGCACAGATTATTACCTACGGAACAATGGCTGCCAAGTCTTCTATTAGAGATACTGCCAGGGTTTTAGATTTACCGCTTTTTGAAGCCGATAGAATTGCAAAATTGATCCCTTTAATAAAACTAAAAAATATTTTTGGGGACGATGCAAAAAGTAAAGGCAAAGTTGCAGGATTAAGATCGGAAGAAAAACAGCTTGTTGAAGAGCTCAAAAACATGTCTTTCGGAAATGATTTGGTTTCAGAGACCATCAACAAAGCTACCATGTTAGAAGGTTCTGTTCGGAATACAGGAATTCACGCCTGTGGGGTTATTATCACACCTGGAGATATAACCAATTATGTACCGGTTGCTTTGGCAAAAGATTCTGATATGTATGTGACCCAATTTGACAATTCCGTAGTAGAATCCGCAGGTTTGTTAAAAATGGATTTCTTGGGATTAAAGACACTGACCTTAATTAAAGATACCGTTAAAATTGTAAAAGCGAGGCATGATATTGATCTAGATCCAGACAGCTTCCCTTTAGATGATGTAAAAACATACGAACTCTTTCAACGTGGTGAAACAGTAGGTATTTTTCAATATGAATCTCCAGGAATGCAAAAACACATGCGTTCTTTGAAACCTACTGTTTTTGCAGATTTAATTGCAATGAATGCCCTGTACAGGCCAGGTCCAATGGAATACATTCCGTCTTTTATTAATAGAAAACACGGTACAGAAGATATTGAATACGATTTGCCTGCCATGGAAGAATATTTGGCAGAAACCTACGGAATTACAGTATACCAAGAACAAGTAATGTTACTCTCTCAAAAACTAGCAGACTTCACAAAAGGGGAAGCGGATGTTTTGAGAAAGGCAATGGGTAAAAAACAGATTGCAGTCTTAGATAAAATGAAGCCTAAATTTATAGAACAAGCTTCTAAAAAAGGACACGATGCAGACAAGTTAGAGAAAATATGGAAAGACTGGGAAGCTTTTGCAAGTTATGCTTTTAACAAGTCTCACTCTACCTGCTATGCTTGGATTGCTTACCAAACCGCTTATTTAAAAGCACATTATCCAGCAGAGTATATGGCCTCTGTGCTCTCTAATAACATGAACGACATCAAATCCGTTTCCTTCTTTATGGAAGAATGCAAACGTATGGAATTGCCCGTTTTTGGCCCAGATTTAAATGAATCATTTTTAAAATTTTCTGTCAACGATGAAGGCGCAGTAAGGTTTGGAATGGCCGCTGTAAAAGGTGTTGGTGCCGGGGCAGTAAGAGCTATTATTAAAGAACGAGAAAAAAACGGAAACTACACCTCTATTTTTGATTTGGCAAAACGCGTGGATTTGCGTGCTGCAAATAAAAAATCTTTTGATAGTTTGGTCAAAGCCGGCGCCTTTGATTCTTTTGAGGATACACACCGAGCACAGTATTTTCATACCGATGAAAAAGGATTGACTTTCTTGGAGCGCGCTATGAAATATGGAAGTAAATACCAAGAAAACGAAAACTCCGCGCAAGTCTCTATGTTCGGCGAAGCTTCTTCTGTTCAATTTCCTGAACCTGATATTCCTGAATGTGATATCTGGGGGACTATGGAACTTCTATCGCAAGAAAAAGAAGTGATAGGTATCTATATTTCTGCGCACCCATTAGACGATTTTAAAAATGAACTAAAATTTTGTAATGCTTCTTTAAAATACTTTAAAGCAGATCTTGCTAAATTTGTAAATATGAACTTGGTATTTGCAGGAATTATTACAGATGTACAGCATCGCGTTTCTAAGGCTGGAAAAGGATGGGCCATGTTTACAGCTGAAGATTATGGCGACAGTAATGAGTTCAGAATTTTTGGAGAAGATTATCTTAGGATGCAACATTTTTTAGTTCCAAATCAATTTTTATTTATCCGAGCGACCGTTCAACCCGGTTGGACCAATAAAGAAGGAGTTGTAGGGGAACCCCGATTAAAATTTATAGAAATGAAACTATTACATGATATCATGGATGAACTGTGTAAAAAAGTAACCATACAGCTTCCCTTAAATCAAGTGAAAGAAGATACTATTTTAAACTTAGAATCTATCCTAAAAAACACACCCGGAAAACAAGCTTTGAATTTCACGGTTTGGGATGAAAAAGAAAAAATAGAGGTGAGTTTACCGAGTAGAAACACGAAAATACACATTACTAGCGAATTGTTGTCTACTTTAGAAAATCAGGAAATTGCGTATAAACTAAATTAGATAAAGCATATAGACATCACTTTATCACGAATGTAAGTTCCGTATGGTCTCTCTTTTTCTTGACAGAACCGAATCAAAATTACTTTAAAAGCTGTGTTACCACATAGCCATAAGTAGCCGAAAAACACGTGTTCTCAAAAGAACAATATTCGGTTAAAATCTAAATAAAAAGTTAAATAAAAAGAAATCGACTTTAACTTAAACTGATTCTAATTAAGAACGTTTAGAGAAATTTGCAATTAAAAGAAATTACAATATTGTTATTTTTGCAGTCAATTTAAGAAGATAAATGATAAAAGAAAAAAGTGGTGTTTGGCAAAGTTGGAATGACAATATTAAATATAGTTATAAAACACTTTACAAAATTACATCTGAAGAAGAGTTAAAGGAAATCGTAAAAAAGTCAGAGAAGATTAAATTTTTCGGAACCAAACAAAGTTCAGCGGATATTGCTTCTGGTGTAGCAACTTTGGTGGATATGACAACCTATAATAAAATTATTTCATATGATGATGATGCGCTTACAATTACAGCACAATCAGGTGTAATCCTAGGAGATCTATTAGAAGCTATTGAATCTAAAGGGTGGTGTATTCCATGTTTACCAGATATTAATACCATTACGCTAGGGGGCGCATTGGCAACCGGTACACACGGAACAAGTGGAAAGTTACTTTCAGAATATATGATAAAATGTAGTATCGTATTGGCAGATGGAACACTTAAAAAAGTAACTTCAGAAGATCGATTGATAGATGCAGTTCGCGTATCCCTTGGCGTTTTGGGAGTACTTTCTGAAATTACTTTTAAGTGCGAGCCGATATACACGTTGCATGTAAAAGAAGGTCCAGAAAATGATTCTGAATGGTTGCCTAAGATTTCAGAACGTCTAAAAAAACATGATTTTTTAAGAATTTTATGGCTACCTCACACCGATAATGGTTATGTAATTACGGGAGACAAAATAGATTCAGATGCTGATGTTACAGAAAATCTTGGTCCTAAATACTTAAAACACCGAAGAACTGCCTCTAAGGTATTGTACAAATACTCGCATGTATATCCTTGGATGACGGCCATTGCTAATAAAATACTATTCAAAGCTTTCTTTAGCTCCAGAAAAGAACACAAAGGATCTTTATACCAAGCAACAGTGACCAAATCTAGAGGATCTACTATAGAACTCTCAGAATGGACTATAGGATTGGATAAGTTCCCGAAAGTATTTGAAGAACTAAAAGCTGAAATCAATAAATGGTCCAATAAATCTTTTATCCATATTCCAATGGATGTGCGCTTTATACAAAAAGATACTTCTTGGTTAAGTTATGCGTACAAGGAAGATATGGTAACTTTGGGTTGTGTTTCTAGAAATGCTGCCACAGCGGATACCTACGAAGCTTTTAAAAGTATTGAAAAAGTTTTTTTAAAATACGGAGGAAAACCACACTGGGGAAAACGTTTTGCAGCGAAAGATGCAGAATTATCCAAAATTTACAGTAAATGGGAAGATTTTAAACTTTTGAGAAAAAAATTAGATCCAACTAATAAATTTTTAAATCCTTATTTAACAAAGGTTTTTAACGAAAAAACAACCGCATAATGCATCCAAAGGGCTTTTTATTTGATTTTGATGGTGTAGTAGTCGATAGTTCTATAAGCCATGGTGCTGCCTGGGAGTCCGCTTTCAGGGAGCTCTTTCAACAACAGATTGCGCCATTCCCTAGAAGCCATAATGGAAAATCTCCTATGGTCATTGCAGAATACTTTTGTACCGTTATAGGAGAAGAAAAACGAACTAAAGAGTTGTTTTTATTAAAGGACAAGCATTTAGATATTTATTTTAAAGTTCCGAAGTTACTTCCTGGAGTTAGAGAGTTTACGAGCTATTTATCCAAAGAAAAAATCCCTTATGGAATTGCAAGTAACGCAACCAAACAGTTTTTAAAAAACAGTGTTCTTCATTTAACCTTAGACTTCCCAATTGTTTTTGGTGTCCAAGATTATGTAAAACCAAAACCAGCCCCAGAAGCCTATATTACCTTAGCAAAGGCTTTGGGCTTTCAAAAAGAAAATTTTGAGGATCTTTGGGTTTTTGAAGATAGCTTAACGGGAACTACTGCTGCTAAGTTAGCAGGAATGGTTCCTATTGGAATTATGACTCAATTCTCTGAAGAAGATTTGAAAGAAGCTGGAAGTGTTTTGGTGTTTCCTACGTTGTTAGAAGCTTATGAATATTTAGTAAAATAGGAAGCTACAATGTTTAAAAATAAAACGGCTACAATTTAGAATTGTAGCCGTTTTATTTTTAAACATTAGTTTGTTACTTCTCTAAAAAGTGTTTCTAAATTTTTATTCTGAGCAGTTAAACTTAAAATTTTAAGGCGATTCTCTTGTGCTAAATCGAAAATTTTAGAGCGCATATCTTTGTCGGAACTAAATGTTAATTGCCAATTGTTATCTGATGTATTTTTCACAGAACTTAAGTTAGATAATTTCTGAAAAATCACCTCATCAAAAGAAGTATTAAAAGTAACTTCTATTATTTGTTCTTTTGAGTCTTGAAGTTCTTCTAGTTTTTTGTCAACTAAGATTTGACCCTTTTTAATTATAATTACACGGTCACAAACGGCCTCTACTTCTTGCATAATATGCGTAGAAAAAAGCACTGTTTTATTTTTTCCAAATTCCTGAATCAAAGCTCTAATCTCTATAATTTGGTTAGGATCTAAACCAGTTGTTGGTTCATCTAGAATTAAGACTTTTGGATTGTGTAAAATAGCGGCAGCAATACCCACTCTTTGCTGATACCCTTTAGATAATTGATGTATTTTCTTATTTGCCTCTAAAGTTAAACCTACTTTTTCTATACAGTCTTCTATTTGACTTTTAGCTACCTTATAAATAGCAGCTTGAAACTGCAAGTATTCACGCACATACATTTCTGCATACAAAGGATTGTGTTCGGGTAAATATCCAATTACTTTTTGCGCTGCTATCGGATTTTTTAAAACATCAATTTCATCAACAAATACTTTACCAGAGTTCGGTTTTATATAACCTGTAAGAATTTTTATCATTGTAGACTTCCCAGCACCATTAGGACCTAAAAAACCAATTATCTGTCCTTTATCTGCAGAAAAAGAAACCGTATCTAATACTTTTTCCGTCGTATATTTTTTAGAAACTGAAATTACATTTATAGACATGCTGCTCTTCTGTTTTTAATTCGATAAATACCTTCCTTCTGGGAGATAATTTTTTTAATTTTTCTAATTTTTTTCATCCGTAACCAAACTATCGGATGTTTTTTTTTATAGAGCCATAGCGTACCCAAATCCAATGCAAAATAGAAAAGGCTAATACCGCTGGGAGGATTGTGACTTGGTAAAAAAGAAATTACATCCCAAGCAGTTGTTGGCCACCACCAACAGCCATAACTTGTGCCAATAATTTCTAAATATGCCACTGTTAAATACATCGTTAAACAAAACAACCGCTCTCTTGGCCTCTTGCGAAGAATTAAAAGTGTTATTACGGTCATCACAAAACCAAAAATATCCGCCTTCAATATTAGGGAAAAAGTTGCATACACAATAATGAAACTCGTAAATAGATGTTCTAACCTACTTTTATTTTTAATAATTGAACTCGCTTTTGAAAAATACAAAACACCCACATACACTAATGCATGGCCTAACGGAATATAATGAGGAACATTCCCTAATCGGTAGGTATACATTCCCAAAACGATCGAAAAAAGATACTCGCCAAATACCGCAATGACCACTGCGAATATCATTTGCTCTCTAATCCGCTTACTTATACTGTAAAAAGTTACTGAAAAACCAATAACCATGCTAATATTTGCATAGGTTTGGGCATTATTAGTAATAGCAACCATGCTAGAACTATCTAAAAATAATCCAAACAAGATAAATAAAAAGAGCAGACCTAAGCTCTTAAACATTGCGAATATCGAAGATTTAGATCCTAATAAACTCATACTGCTAAAATAGGAAAGAAAATAAAAATGGCTCAATATATATCGAGCCATTTTATATAAAAACGTTTTTTATACTTATAATTGGTACCTCACTCTAAGACTAACAAATCTTGGTAAAATAAAAGTTTCATTTATATTAAATGAAATATTACTTTGACTTACAGAAGCTCTTGAGCCCGTTGCTAATAAATTACTTCCTACCAATTCATATTCCCACTTAGCATCCCTGTCTTTTCTGTAGGCCAGTTTTGCATCCCAAATTTTATACGAATTTTGAACACTTCCACCTTGTCTCACCTCATTAAATGAAAAATCTGACGTAATTGTAAGAGAATCCCACACATAGGCATCAAAATTTATAGAAGGTACATGCACAATACTTTTAATATCCACAGGAAGTGAAGCATCTTGCTGATTGGTAAAGCTTACGCTGTATTTTAAACTAACATTTGGGGCTTTTGTGAAATTTGTTCCAATGCCTGTATTATAACTTTGGTTGTATATTATATTTTCAATTCCGCCAGCACCTCTGAATCTGTAGTTTTTATTATAATTAAAGCTTCCTCCTAAGGACATTTTTATCTTTTTAATTGTTTTTCCTACCCTACCAAAAGCTGAAAATGTTTCATTATCCTCCGGTGAATTTAAACTAGTGCTCGTAGAAACTACAGAATTTCTAATAAAGTTAGAATTACTCACCACCTGATCTATTGTTTTTCTATAACTTACTCTAGCAAATACATTACTTGCATTGAATAAATTAAAACTAGAATATCGCAGGGCCACATTGTGAAAACTGGCATTATTTAAATCAAATTTTCCTGCAAAAAAAGAATTATATCTATTGGCAACGATTCCCCTTGCAATTTTATTTACATCTATAAAATTAACTTCTTGTTTGTAGGTCATTGTTAAACTCTCACTTCTTTTAAATTGAGCAATTACTTCAAGTTCTGGCAATAGCTGAATAAATTTTTCTTCAAGATACTCTAAACCTCCATATTGCGTATTGTTTGTTTTATAGGAGTGCATCGTAAATCCGGGTGTAAAGGTTAAAATACCCGCTTTTAAACGATACCTTAAACCAGCATACACGTCTGTAAATTGATACTCAGTGTCATTTTTTGTTTGAAGATCCTCGATTCCATTAATTGCGGGAGTTGGATCAAATTCGTCGCCATTATCCAAAAGTTGAAAGAAACGGGAATCAAAGTTTTGAGTACTTAGAATCGTTCCTGCAACAAAATTTAAATTACTCTTTTGGTTTAAAATATAATAGTAATCTAACTTGGCATCTAACTGGTTTGATTTTACTTTTCTATCCTGCTTTAGTTTATAAAACATATTGGAGCCATTTAAACCTAAGCTTTCTGCCGCATCATCAAAACCGTCATTCTCCAAAGCTTCATTATTCGTTGGATCATTCTCTAATGAAGCTGCGTAAAAAGGATCTTCATCCTGCAGTAAATGTTGCACTTCTAGCGCAAAAATACTTTTCTCACCTAGGGTATAAAAATAACTCAAGTTTTGATTGATCTTAAAGGGCGTTGCACCTTCTTTTTCTGAAATGACTCCTAGCACTTTAGAATTCACGGCATCTTCTCTAAATTCATTAGAAAAACGACCAGTAATATCATAGTTCAATTGATTGTTAAAATCTTTCTTGTAAACGGCGCTGAAACGAAACAAACCAGTATTACTCGTTTGGTCAGTAGTATTCTGTACAAAATCATCTTCAGCATCCATATCATTGTAATTGACTGTATTGTTACTTTTCTGACCGTTGTTATTACTCGACCAAATTAAAAAACCACTTAAATCTAACTTTTTATTTGGAGAGTAGCTGTAGTTAAAAGCAGACAACTTTGTTTCTATCTTATTTGCATTTCTGGCATTTGCAGTTAAGAAGCCAATTCCTCCGTCTGCAATGTTAATATTGGTACCATTCGAAGGGCTTTGACTCTGAAAGCTTCCTCCAAAAGTTCTTAAATCCCTCCTACTTAATACGACATCTCCAATATTATTTACATCACCAATAACATTTAAAGTATATTTTGGTGAATAATAGAATAATTTAGGTTGAAATAAATACAAGCCAGTATCTGGAGAATTTCCGGCACCCAACGTTACATCTCCAAACCAAAAATTCTTTTTACCCTCTTTAAGCTTGATATTTATTGCCACTCGATCTTGATTATTTTGCACACCGCTTAGCTGACTGACATTTGAATAATTTCTTAAAACTTGAATTTTATCGACTGCATTTGATGGAATATTTTGAGTTGCAAGTTTCGTATCTCCACTAAAAAACTCCTTTCCATCTATCAATATTTTTTCCACAGCTTTTCCTTCAACTTCAATTTGTCCATCCGCGTTAATTTCTACGCCTGGCAACTTTTTAAGGACGTCTTCTAATTTCCTTTCAGAACCATTTTTAAAAGAATCTGCATTGTAAATTATGGTATCACCACTGATTGTTATGGGCATTTTAGAAATAATCTCTATCCCCGATAACATAGTGTCTTCAGACATGGCATAACTTGCACTGATATTGACTGTTTTTGTTTTTACATAGGTATTAATTTCCTTAAAACCAATGTAACTTATCTTAATATTGTAGGTAGTATTTGCCTTTAATTCTAATTTAAATCCCCCTTTTAAATCTGTAAAACCATACGAGGCTATTCTTTTAGCTAGGGTATCGATAGCAATTACATTTGCCATTTCTAAAGGAGTACCAATTGAATCCTTCACAACTCCTTTGTATTCTATTTGTGCAGATGCCGATGCAGCCGTCATAAAAACAGCAATAAATAATATTTTTTTCATCCTTTTTTTAAATAAATAAATAAGAGTATACTCTTTAATTTAAGCGTCTACCTCTGTCTCCTCTGCTTTGAAAACGTTCTTTTAATTCTGCTGTCTTTACCTTTACAATCTTATTATACTCTTTTCGAGAGACCTCTTTTCCTTTGTTGGGTGCTTCTATTTCTAATACTTCTTTTGAACTGATAGAAACTTCAGTACATAACATCGTCATTCTACCTGCATTTAATTCCAATATTAACCCAGGCAGGCCATAATAAATATCTGGTCCAGTACTTACAGGAATTTGAGGAGTATACCAAGCGGTAACTGTCAACATTTTTTTTGTCGGTATTGCTTCCTTTGTCTTTATAGAATCTTTCTTTTTACTGTCTCTTCTGAAAATACCGCCCCAATCTACCGTTGTATCTTCCTTTATAAGGGTTGCTTTATAACAGGTATATTGTCCAATTTTCTTTGATTCCATTCCCATTTCCCATTGAAATTGCTCCATATCTTCAGCAACTAAAAAACGTTTACTAAATTGCTCAACGTCCTCGATCATCTTTTTATCTTTGGTATTTTTATAAATAGAACCCTGTCCATTACTTCTACCCCAACTTGGGCCAGAGGCTCCTGGTGCATCTAGCTTCGC
Organism: Polaribacter sp.; assembly: GCA_028336245.1. GTDB lineage: Bacteria > Bacteroidota > Bacteroidia > Flavobacteriales > Flavobacteriaceae > Polaribacter. The sequence continues at coordinate 71,669 of JAOKTT010000002.1, read as the reverse complement.
CTCTTCTTTAAACGAGGAAGTTGTTTTATTAAAAGTTAGCGTATATGTTTTTTCTAAAAAACTCTTCATGCGCGCCATTCTTTGTTTTTTTTGCTGCTCGCTCATCTTTCCAAACATACTCATGTCCATCGTAGTTTTAGACATGTAGGTAGCTTTTCCTTGAAAGTCTGATTGCGCAAAAGTGGTTGCAGTAATAATTGTTAACAGAAATATAAATACAGTTTTCATAACTTTCATTTTAATTTGGACTCAAAAATAATATTCTTATCCTTGGTTTAAACTTAAAAAAAACATAAAATTTAATTATCATCTTAAAAAAAAAGGAACACTCCGCTCCTACCAGAGAAATAAAACTTTTTTTCTACTATTTTTAAACCTAAATATTTATAGTATTAATTATAAATTGATTTGTTAATTATTTTTAAAATTATAAAATTTATGTACCTTTATCGTTCCCTTTTAATCTTATAAATTTACATATGCATATAGCAATTGCAGGAAATATTGGCGCTGGTAAAACAACGCTAACTAAACTTTTAGCGAAACATTATAAATGGAAACCTCATTATGAATCCGTAGATGAGAATCCTTACTTAGATGATTTCTATACAGAAATGGCCCGTTGGTCTTTCAATTTACAGGTTTATTTTTTAAACAGTCGCTTTAGACAGATTGTAGCGTTAAGAAAATCAGGGGATAATATTATACAAGACAGAACTATTTACGAAGATGCCCATATCTTTGCACCAAATTTACACGCAATGGGATTAATGACCAATAGAGATTATAGTAATTATAGCTCTTTATTTGACCTCATGGAAAACTTAGTAAAACCACCTGACTTATTAATCTATCTACGTGCAGATATTTCCACACTAGTTGGCCAAATTCACAAACGTGGAAGGGAGTATGAAAATTCGATTTCTATCGATTATTTGAGTCGTTTAAATGAACGTTACGAAGCATGGATTTCTGAATATAGCAAAGGAAAATTACTAATTATTGATGTGGATAACTTAGATTTTGTTTCTAACCAAGAAGATTTAGGATATATTATTGACAGGATAGATGCTCAAATAAATGGTTTATTTTAAACCTTTTCAACTCATAGAACTATAAAAAAACCGCCCAAATGAGCGATTTTTTTTGTGTATCATCAGACTTTATTTTTCTTTTGATTTAAAGAAGCAGGTTTTTCTTGTTTTTTAACTGGTGATCCATACAAATCGTAATCTCCAGCTTCATGAATTTCTATATCAATAAACTCACCAACTTTTACATAATGCTCTCTAGCATCTACTAAAACGTCATTGTCTACATCCGGAGAATCTGATTCTGTTCTCCCATAAAAATATTCTCCATCTTTCCTGTCAAACAGACATCTAAAAGTCTTTCCTATTTTAGCTTGATTCAATTCCCAAGAGATTTGAGATTGTATCTCCATGATTTCATTCACTCTTTTAAACTTTACATCGGCAGGAACATCGTCTTCTAGCACATAAGCGCCTGTATTTTCTTCATGAGAGTACTCAAAAGCACCCAAACGCTCAAAACGCATTTCTTCTACCCAATCTTTTAATTCTTGAAACATTGCTTCTGTTTCGCCGGGATATCCAACAATTAAAGTAGTTCTAATTGCCATTTTAGGAACTGCTTCTCTAAATTTATGAAGCAGTGCTGTTGTCTTCTCGTGCGTTGTACCTCGCTTCATGGACTTTAACAACTCGGTATTTATATGTTGTAACGGAATGTCTAAATAATTACAAACTTTAGGCTCGCGCTTCATTACATCTAAAACATCCATAGGGAAACCCGTTGGGAAAGCATAATGCATGCGGATCCATTCGATTCCGTCAACTTTTGCCAAAGCCTCTAGTAACTTTGCTAACGCTCTTTTTTTATAAATATCTAGTCCGTAATACGTTAAATCCTGCGCAATTAGCATGATTTCCTTAATTCCTTTTTCCGCTAATTTTGTAGCTTCTGTAACAATGTCTTCAATTGGAGTAGAAACATGCTTCCCTCTCATTAAAGGAATTGCACAAAAAGAACAAGGCCTGTCGCAACCTTCTGCAATTTTTAAATAGGCATAATGTTTGGGTGTTGTCGTCAGACGCTCTCCTATTAGCTCATGCTTGTAATCTGCCTCTAAAACCTTTAAAAGATTAGGTAAATCGTGTGTTCCAAAATACTGATCTACATTTGGAATTTCTTTTTCTAAGTCCGGCTTGTAACGTTCACTTAAACACCCAGAAACAAATACTTTATCAATTTCACCCGCTTCTTTTCTTTTTGCATAGTGTAAAATAGTATCAATACTCTCTTCTTTGGCTTTCCCAATAAATCCACAAGTATTAATTACTACAATATTTCCGTCATCTTCAGGGTCTTCATGCACCACGTTTTTACCATTGGCTTTTAACTGCCCCATTAACACTTCACTGTCATAAATGTTTTTAGAACACCCTAAAGTAACAACGTTTATTTTGTTTTGTTTGATAGTTTTTGTGCGCATATATGTGTATTTGGTCTGCTGCTTAAGGCTTTTGAACTTTTGTTTTGTGTTCTTATTTTAAGATTGCAAAAATAGTGCTTTTTAAACGATTGGTATTCTTTCTATTGATAGTTTTTAGGCAATTTTCTCGCTTTTGTCAATTGCTCAAACCCATAGCCTATTTCCAATAATTTTCTTTCAGAGAAAGGTGCTCCAATAAAGGTCAAGCTAGCAGGTTCTCCCGATTCTCTGTAGCCCATTGGTACTGTTAATGTAGGATGTTTTGCAACTGCAGCAATTCCAGAATGATAATTATTGATGGATAGAATAGCGTCTAGTTTTTCATCTTTCAAAACTTGTAGATACTTTTCACCTTCTCTTCTAAGTTTGGATTTTATAAGTTCCAATTCTCCTAGGGTTGTATTGTCTGCTAAAATAGCATCAAATAACTGCTGCCCATAAGGCGCTCTTAAAATAGAATCTTGAGAATTAAAAAGGACTATATCTGCAACTGATGTTATAGAGATGTTTTTAGCTGCATTTTTTGACAAATAGGAAGGCAAATCGTACTTCATATCTATATTTAATAAAGTTATAAATCCATCGAAAGAAATCTCTAGAGGTATAATTTCTACTATCACTACACCTGCTTTTTTTAATTTACCTATCGTTGTTTGGTAGATCGAATCTGACAGTAGTGGTTTTAGTACCCCTAATTTTATGCCTTTAAAGTTAGAATTGAAACCGTTTTGAAAATAATCTTGCTCCATTTTCTTGGATGCAGTGTCTCTTTTATCAAAACCACGCATGGCATTTATTAAAATAGCATTGTCTATTACACTTTTAGTCATTGGTCCTGGTGTATCTAAAGTAGATGAAATGGGTACAATCCCTGTCCGACTTAAAACACCGATTGTTGGTTTTAATCCCACTATAGAATTCAAGCTTGATGGAGATGTAATAGATCCTGATGTTTCTGTTCCCACGGCAGCTACTGCAAAATTTGCAGCGATGGTGACACCACTTCCGGCAGAACTCCCACCAGTTTCAAAAATTCCTCTTCCATAAGGGTTTAGGGTTTGTCCTCCGACAGCAGAATAACCCAAAGGACAACCAGAACAAAAGAAATATGCCCATTCACTTAGATTTACCTTCCCTAGAATCAATGCCCCTCTATCTCGCAGTTTTTGAACAATAAAAGCATCTTGCGTATTCTTATTCTCTACCAGTGCAATTGCACCGGCTGTTGTTGGCATATCTTTCGTATTAATGTTGTCTTTCAATAAAACAGGCATTCCGTATATGGTGAACTCAGCGTTTATTTTTTTATTTTTATCACGAGCTCTTGCTTCTTCTAAGATAGTAGGGTTTAAACTAATAATACTGTTCAAAGATTTTAAAGAGTCACTTTCAAATTTCCGAATTCTATACAAATAAAATAAGGTTAATTTCTCGTAAGAAAGCCTACCAGTTTTTACATGCTTTTGGAGTGTAGGAATGTCTTGCTCCAAAATCAACGGCTTTAATGCCGCATAGTTCTCTTCAGAAAAATAAGATAATTCTTTTTCAAAAGGTTTAAAAACTTTGTTCATATCTATATATTTAGACTGAAACAATTTAAACTGCATTCTTTTATTCTCGTGATTTTGTTGTTTTTGTATAGCAGTAGCCTCGGAGTACTTCTTAAAAACTATAGGTATTTGTTGCTCATTAATATATTGACAACCAGCAATTAATGAACTAAAAAAAGTTAAATACAGTAGTTTTTTCATAGGTATAAATTAAAGATATAAAGATACTGCTTTATATACATAAGAAGGAACCTACATAAATTGAAAATTTGTTTCACAATATGATATCAATGGCTAGCGCTAGTTCTCAAAGAAAACCACCTTAGTATTGAAAGACATCTCGCAGCAACACTTTTGTTCGCAAGTGATGCTTCAATAACTCCAAAGCTTGTATTCGCAAAACAAAGAAAACTTTTAGGGACAGATTTAAAATATAAAACCCCTTAGAAAAGAGATTACAGGTGTCTTTACTCACGTTATTTACCTAAAAAATGAAGCGACAAATTCATTCTTATTAAATACTTGTAAATCATCAATCCCTTCTCCTACTCCAATATACTTGACTGGAATTTTGAACTGATCTGAAATACCAATCACAACACCACCCTTTGCTGTACCATCTAACTTAGTAACTGCCAAAGAGGTTACTTCTGTTGCCAAAGTAAAGTGTTTTGCCTGTTCAAATGCATTCTGACCTGTAGAGCCATCCAAAACTAACAAAACTTCATGTGGAGCATCCACAACTACTTTTTGCATCACACGTTTAATCTTGGTCAATTCGTTCATTAAATTTACTTTGTTGTGTAAACGTCCTGCAGTATCTATAATAACAACATCTGCGTTCTGATTCACTGCAGAGGTTAACGTATCAAACGCTACGGAAGCTGGATCTGATCCCATTTCTTGACGAACAAGAGGTACCTCTGTTCTGTTTGCCCAAATTTGTAACTGATCTATGGCAGCAGCTCGAAAAGTATCTGCAGCTCCTAAAACTACTTTTAACCCTTGTTTTTTAAACTGACTGGCCAACTTACCAATAGTGGTTGTTTTACCAACACCATTTACTCCTACCACCATGATTACATAAGGTTTCTTGTCTGCAGGAACTGTAAATTCAGTTTCGCTCTCAAGATTCGTCTCCGATAATAATCCTGAAATTTCTTCTCTAAGGAGTATGTTTAAGGCATCCGTACCTAAATATTTATCTTTCGCAACGCGCTCCTCTATTCTTTTTATAATTTTCAAAGTAGTGTTTACCCCTACATCAGAAGCAACTAAAACCTCTTCTAAATTATCTAAAACATCGGCATCTACTGTCGATTTTCCAGCGACCGCTTTCGATAATTTCTCAAAAAAGTTAGCTTTCGTTTTTTCGAGACCTTTGTCTAAAGTTTCTTTTTTTTGTTTGGAGAATATTTTTTTTAAAAAACTCATCTTTCTATTTTATGCTTTTTGAAAACATTATAACTCAGCATTTGTTTGTTTGCAACTATTCATTACTTGAAATCAATTGGATACTTCTACTGATTCTGCTCTTTTTTTTGTTTCCAGCGCAGCTCACACTTTTTTATTGGTGTCTCTAAAGACTTAAACAATAAGTGCTGTGCGTTTCTTTGGAAATAGCTACCCATAGCACTTAAAACCTACTCAAAAATACGGAATAATAAGGCACAAAAAAAAACTACTTTCTGAAATTAGAAAATAGTTTAAATATATTGTGCAGTAAATACTACTTTTTTGCTAAAAAAGCATCTACTTTTTCTGGTTGCATGATTGCTTCTACGAAAGTATATGCTCCTGATTTTGGAGATTTTACCATTTTTATAGCTTTACTTAATCTCTTTGAGGTTGTTTGTAAAGATGCTACTGTTTTCTTTGCCATTGTCTAAATGTTTTAAATCTATGTGCTCTGTTCGGAGTTCTAGATGTTTTAATTATTTAATTTCTTTGTGAACAGTTACTTTATTTAAGATAGCGTTGAATTTTTTAATTTCCATTCTATCAGGACTGTTTTTTTTGTTCTTTGTTGTAATGTATCTAGAAGTTCCTGGCTTCCCAGTTCCTTTATGCTCTGTGCATTCTAATATTACTTGAACTCTATTTCCTTTTTTTGCCATCTCTGTATAATTTTACGCTGCTTGCCCTTATTTAGTTAAGAATCCGTTCGCTCTTGCTTCTTTTATAACTGCAGAAACTCCTTTCTTGTTAATATTTTTTAAAGCAGATGCAGATACTTTTAAAGTAATCCATTTATCTTCTTCTGGAATGAAAAAACGCTTGGTCATTAGATTAGCGTCAAACTTTCTCTTTGTTCTATTCAAAGCCTTAGAAACATTGTTTCCAACCATTGCTTTTTTACCTGTTAATTCACAAACTCTAGACATCTTTTCGACAGTATTTATAGTGTTATCTCTAAACGAGGTGCAAATCTACACATAATTACAATATTGAACAAAACAAATTGAAAAATTTTTAAAGAATTTCTTTATGTAAAATTTCTAAAGACTTACTTACTGTCTTATTGATTGTCTTTTCTCTTGGTTGACCAAAGTCGAACTCTTGCACCCATTCCTTTTCATCGGAGATAAAAGCAATGCATACGATACCCACACTTTTATCTGTATTATCTTTTGTAGGACCCGCATTTCCAGTCACTGCAATTGCATAATTTGTGTGTAGTTTGTCTTTAACACCTCTCGCCATTTCTAAAGCTACTTCTTTACTAACTACAGAGTATTTTTCAATAGTTTCTGCAGAAACCCCAAGTAAATTAATTTTTAATTCTACTGAGTACGCTACAATACTTCCTTTATAATAGGCGGAAGAACCAGCAATAGCTACTAAAGTTGCAGCTATTTTGCCACCAGTTAAACTTTCTGCCGTCGCAATGGTCTTCTTACTTTTTGTAAGTAAGTCTCCTATTCTTTTTTCTAGAGAAGCATCGTCGTCAATCCCAGTAATAATTTCTGGAATTAATTTATAAACTGCAGCCACTTCCTTGTCCAACGCTTTTTCCAATTGTGCTTTGTGCAGTCCCTTTGCCGATAAACGCAAGCGTACTCTTCCAAAAGAAGGTAAATAGGCTAATTTAATAAACGGAGGTAAATTATTCTCAACAGACTCTATTCTTTCTGCAATATTACTTTCACCTTGTCCATACGTCATAATAGTTTTATGGATGATAAAGGGTAATTTAAATTGTTGTTGAATTCTTGGCAAAACTTCCTGCTGAATGAGTCCTTTCATTTCATATGGCACTCCAGGAAGCGATACAAAAACTGTTTTATTTTCATAAAACCACATTCCTGGCGCCGTTCCAAAATTATTCATTAGTAAAGTTGCTTTGGAAGGAAGTTGCGCCTGTGCTCTTTGCACCTCTTTAAAAGGATGATTTATCTTCTTGAAGAGGCTTTTGATGTGTGCGATCACCTCTGGATATTCTACAACTTTATGGTCCTTAAAAAAGGTTGCAATTGTTTTTTTAGTGATGTCATCTTTTGTGGGACCTAAACCTCCGGTGATAATCACAATATCTGCTCTTTCTTGGGCTTCTTTTAATGCATTTAAAATATGCTGTTTATCATCTTGTATCGAAGAAATTTGATATACGGAAACTCCAATTTTATTCAATTGCTGACCAATCCATTGAGAATTTGAATCAATAATTTGACCTATCAAAATCTCATCTCCAATCGTTATTATTTCTGCTTTCATATTTTTTTAGAATCTTTACACTTCACCACCTTTAAATATGTTGCGTGTCGCTGTATTTTATTTAACCCTTATACTAAAAGCTTCTTTACCTGCTAAGAGTCCTTTTAATTCGTCATTTTCATAAACTTTTCCAACTCCTGCTGGCGTTCCTGTAAATATAATATCACCTTTTTTTAACGTAAAATATTGAGATACATAGGCAATTAACGCATCTATCTTCCAAAGCATTGCCTCCGTATTTCCCTCTTGAACTAAAGTATTGTTCTTGAACAACTGAAACTTCAAATGTTCTAAATCGAATTGTTCTTTCGCATAAAACTCACCAATAACAGCACTGCCATCAAATGCTTTTGCTTTTTCCCAAGGCAAGCCTTTTTCTTTACATTTTGCCTGAACATCTCTTGCCGTAAAATCAATTCCCAGACCTATTTCATCATAGTATTTATGTGAAAATTTTGCTGCAATATGCTTTCCAACTTTATTTATTTTTACCAATACCTCTACCTCATGGTGCACGTCATTGGAAAAAGACGGAATAATAAAGGGATTTTTTTTAGGCAATATCGCAGAATCTGGTTTTAGAAAAATAACTGGACTTTCCGGTCTCTCATTTTCTAATTCGGCGATGTGCTTTGCGTAATTGCGCCCAATACAAATTATTTTCATTGTCTCCTAAGAATTGAATGCTTCTAAAAATAGTGGATTCGATAAAATAAAACTAAAAACTACTACCAATGAACAGTTACTTTACTCTCCAGCTTCAGGAAAAACAATTGCTCGATTTCCAGAAACTATAATTTGATGATTTAAATGACATTTTACAGCCCTTGCTAAAACTAATTTCTCGATGTCTGCACCAATTCTTTTTAAGGTTGTTGGTGTGCTTTCATGAGTTACTGGCTTTACATCTTGCTCTATAATTGGACCTTCATCTAAATCCAAGGTCGCATAATGTGCTGTAGCTCCAATCAGTTTCACGCCCCTTTCATAAGCCTTTTTATAAGGATTTGCTCCCTGAAAAGCGGGTAAAAAAGAATGATGAATATTGATTATTCTCTCTGGGTATCGTTTGATAAAATCTGACGACAAAATTTGCATATAACGTGCCATAATGATTAAATCTATTTCATTGGCGTCCAACAAATCCATTACCTGTTTTTCTTGCGCTTCTTTTGTCTCTTTAGTAACCGGTAAATAATAGAAAGGAATCTTGAACATTTCCGCAATCGGCCTCAGTTTATCGTGATTGCTAAGAATCATTTTTACATTACAATCTAAACGTCCTTCCTTGAAACGCTCTAATAAATCATATAAGTTGTGACTCGTATGAGAAACCATAATTGCTACATTTCGCTTCTTATCTCCGTAATTTACAGACCAGTCAAAATGCAAAGGTGCTGCTAATTCTAAAAAGCTTTGTTCTAAAGTTTCTTTTGAGATATTGGTGCCATCAGCGTTCAAACGAACCCTCATAAAATAGGTGTCTTCAATGGCGTTTACATATTGCTGACAACTTAAGATATTGAATCCTTTATCATAAAAAAAATTGGTGATTTTTGCAACCAACCCCTTTTGATCTGGACACTTTATTAAGAATGTTACTATTTGTGATTTCATTTTAATTAATTACGAATTAGTTATTTTCAATTTGTGAATTGACTATGGAATCCATTTTTTAGGAAAATTTGGCTTTCTTTTCTCAAGAAAAGCATCTCTACCTTCCTTCGCTTCATCTGTCATATATGCCAAACGTGTTGCTTCACCTGCAAAAACTTGCTGACCAACCATCCCGTCATCTGTCAAGTTCATTGCAAATTTAAGCATCCGTATAGAGGTTGGACTTTTCTCTAAAATTTCTTGTGCCCACACATATGCAGTACTCTCTAATTCGGCATGCGGCACTATTGCATTTACCATTCCCATATCATAGGCTTCTTGGGCAGAATAACTTCTTCCTAGAAAGAAAATTTCCCGAGCTCTTTTCTGTCCGACCATTTTTGCCAAATATGCAGAACCATAACCGCCATCAAAAGAAGTTACATCTGCATCGGTCTGTTTAAAAATCGCATGCTCTTTGCTTGCTAAAGTTAAATCACAGACTACATGCAAGCTGTGTCCTCCACCAACCGCCCATCCTGGAACCACACAAATAACGGCTTTTGGCATAAAGCGAATCAACCTTTGTACTTCCAAAATATTTAGGCGATGGTACCCGTCTTCTCCAACATAACCTTGGTGTCCTCGTGCTTTTTGATCACCACCAGAGCAGAAAGAATATACGCCATCTTTTGAACTCGGACCTTCTGCAGAAAGCAACACCACCCCAATATCCACGTCTTCTCCTGCATCGTAAAAGGCATCGTACAGTTCCTTTGTTGTTTTTGGGCGAAAGGCATTTCTAACATCGGGTCTGTTAAAAGCGATCCTTGCTACTCCATTTGACTTTGTATACGTAATATCTTCGTATACTTTCGCAGTTTTCCAATCAGCTTTAATCATAATTTACGCTTTATTTAATACAATTCTATCTTCTTCAATAACAATTAGTTTTTGTTTGTATAAGTGCCCAACTGCTTTTTTAAAGGCCTTTTTACTCATTTTCATATGAAAACGTATAGAATCTGGCGAACTCTTATCGGTAATTAAAATAAACCCTTCTTTACTGTTTTTTAGTCTTGTAAGTACTTTCTCTACATCAGAGTCAATCACATTTCTAAAACCTTGCGGTCTTAAAGAAACATCTATTTTACCATCCTCACGAATATTTTTCACATAGCCAGTGACTTCCATGTTCTCCTCTAAGGCCTGAAAAACTTCACTTCTAAAAAGCAAACCATCAAATTCTTCATTTATTAAAACGGTGTATCCCAAACCTGTTTCCGTTTCAATGACCAAGCTCACTTTATCACCCTCTTTCAAATTCATTGCTCCTTCTAGCGCATCTTCTTGTAAATCCATTATTGTATCTGTTTAAAATATGTTTTTAAAATTAAATCATTTTCTGCACTTGGCGTAAAAATCTCTAATATTTTTGGCTTTTCTGAAGCATTAAAAAATCCAACCATCTGCTCTGTTACGGATGCTGAAGAATATGCCTGCTGATATTCAAACCCATGCATTTTACATAAGTGTTCCGCCGTTAAGCAATGAGGCGTTGTAAAATACGCTTCCGCATTTGTAGTCCCTGGACCAGGAATAATTTTAAAAATACCACCACCGGAGTTGTTGATTATTATAATCCTAAAATCTGCAGGAATATTGGTATTCCAAAGAGCATTACTATCATAAAAAAAACTCAAATCTCCTGTAATAAAAACGGTTTGATTTGTATTTGCATAAGCAGCGCCAATCGCGGTACTTGTGCTACCATCAATTCCGCTAGTCCCTCTATTGCAGAAAATATTTACAGAATTTTTAATAGAAAATAATTGTGCGTACCTAACAATCGAACTGTTGCTAATTTGCAACTGGCAATTGTTGGGAATACGGTCTAAAACTTGTTCAAATACCTTAAAGTCAGAATGCTTCACTTTCTTAAGATACAGAGCATGCTTGTCTCTTCTTTGATCTCTAAATGCAATCCACTTTGATTGATAATTACTTTTTAAAGGTTTTATAAAACTATTAAAATGAGCGAAAAAATCTACCGGTGTTGTTTGAATAAATTCTGACAAACAAAAGAAGGTATTTGTTGCTTTTTTCTCATCAATATCCCAATGGTGCTCTGGTGGATATGCTCTTAAAAAATGCTTTATCCTTTTAGAAATAATCATGCCTCCAAAAGTGATTAAAATTGCTGGCTTTAATTCTTGGAATTGCATATTTTCTAATGAAAATATCAACTGATCAATTGAGTCAATCGCCTTCTCATGACGAAGATTAGATGTTGTTTCTGTAAAAATTAAAACGGAATCATCTGCTGCATATAAATCCATTAATTTATGTAATTCTGCATCTGGATAACTGACACCAACTAGAATCATTTTCTTTTCCGCGACATTCCAAATATCTGCTAATTTCTTATAGTTGATATTAGAATTGTCCAAAGAGCTCATAGAGATGTTAGGAAAATGGTACTTGTTTAAACTCGGCACCGTTTCATACAACGGCTCATCAAAAGGAACATTAATATGCACAGGTCCTTTTTGGGCTACTGCTATTTGTAAAGCTTCCCCAATTAATTGGGAATTACGTGTTTTATATTTCTCATTTTCGATCAAATTTGCAGAAAATAAAATGTGATTTTCAAAAACATTTTCCTGTCTAATGGTTTGTCCGTCTCCAATATCAATTAAGTGTTTTGGGCGGTCGGCAGAAATAATAACCAAAGGAATATTGCTATAAAATGCCTCTGCAATCGCAGGGTAATAGTTTAACAAGGCAGAACCTGAAGTACATAGAACTGCCACCGGTTTTTGCTGCTGTTGTGCAATCCCTAAAGCAAAAAAACCAGCACATCGCTCATCTACCACACTTAAAGTTTCTATTTCTTCATGACTAGAAAAACCTATGGTAAGCGGCGCATTTCGGGAACCTGGAGAAATCACAACCGTATCAATATTAAATTGAGTACACGCTGAAATTACAATTTGTGCGAGTTCTTTTTTTGGATACATTATTTTAAATCTTTTTAAGATTTAAAAAGTTATAAATAGTGAATTTTGAGTTCTCAGTGCCTGCCTAAAAACTCAAAACTCACAACTAAAAACTAATTATTAATTTCCTTTTTGATAATCTGCTAAAAACTTAGCCAAACCACTATCTGTTAATGGGTGTCTCAACAACCCTTCAATAGCGCTTAAAGGTCCAGTCATTACGTCAGATCCTAATTTAGCACAATCTATAATGTGCATTGTATGACGCACAGAGGCTGCTAAAATTTGAGTTTCAAATCCGTAATTATCATAAATTAAACGAATTTCTGCTATTAGATTTAAACCATCTGTCGAAATATCGTCCAATCGCCCAATAAACGGAGAGACATAGGTTGCACCTGCTTTTGCTGCTAATAAGGCTTGTCCTGCAGAAAAAACAAGCGTCACATTTGTTTTAATCCCTTTAGAAGAAAAATACTTACACGCCTTTATACCATCTTTTATCATTGGTAATTTTACCACGATTTGTGGATTTAAAGCAGCCAAAGCTTCCCCTTCTTTTACCATTCCGTCAAAATCTGTAGCAATAACCTCTGCAGAAACATCTCCTTCCACCAATTCACAAATTTCTTTGTAATGATTGATAATGTTTACTGCTCCGGTAATTCCTTCCTTCGCCATTAACGAAGGATTTGTAGTTACCCCGTCTAAAATACCTAAAGCTTGTGCTTCTTTAATTTGTCCTAAATTTGCAGTGTCAATAAAAAATTTCATTTGTGTTTATTTAGTTTTAATTATTATTTTTTCGGGGCATTCCCAGAATGTTATGGTGTGCACTTATATGCTCTACTTCCTTTGCAAAAAGACAAGCATACACTTCTTCGGCTCGGATGCAAAGATAGCAACTTGCACCTAAATTCACGAAGCACTGTAAGAATATCTTTTTAGTACTTATAAACACTACAGCAGCTCTTTTCTTATAATTTATAATGACGCATTACTAGTTTCTCATACACCCTGTCTGACAAAATTCTTTTTAAAAAAATAGAAACTTTTTCCATAAATCCGCCCACTTTATAGTGGATTTTCGGGTGTTTAGTATTTATAATTTCGTATACTTTTTCAGCCATCTCCCTCGGATTTTTACCGGTATTTACATGGGCATCCATTAAATCAAGGTTTCCTTGATACTTTTCTCTATATGCCGAATTACCCAAAACAGGTGCATGGTATCTACCCGCAGCAATGTTGGTTGCAAAATCTCCTGGAGCCGCATTTACAACATTAATTCCAAAAGACTTGACTTCCATACTTGTTGCTTCCGTAACCAACTCTAAAGCGCCTTTTGTTGCTGAATACACCCCTCGAAAAGGCAAGCCCATATACCCGGCAATCGAAGTAATATTTATTATTGTTCCTGATTTTTGTTCGCGCATCTGAGGTAAAACGGCTTTCATTACATCAATAGCTCCAAAGAGATTGGTGTTAAAAACTGCACGCATCTCATCCGTAGGTGTTTCTTCTATTGGCCCTGTAATCCCCATTCCCGCATTGTTAATTAGAATATCGAGCCTCCCTTCCTTTTCGATAATAAATTGCACTGCAGTTTTAATACTTTCTATTTTTAAAACATCTAAGGCAATCAATTTAAAAGTAAAATTATTCTCGTCTTTAGGAATACGGCTTGTCCCATAAACAATATATCCTTTCTCGGATAAAAATGTAGCTATTCCTTTTCCAATTCCCGAAGAGGCACCCGTAACTAAAATAATTTTACTCATACTTTGTCAAATTTTAAGGTTAGAGAGCAATCAACAAAGGTCTAAAATCCTAATATTAGGTGTAAATATCCAAAAAGTAATGCAAGAAAACTAAAAAAGAAAATAAGAAATAAAGAAAAGTGCTTCGAAAGTGTGTTCTAAATAAAGTTTTAAAACAAAAAAATGGCAAGCGACCTACATCACACCGCTACAACCTAATACCTTTGCTGCGTTCCCGCCCTGGAGGATTCAAAGGGAGCTAGTTGTGTAGGACTTGCCAAGGCAAATTTACAAGCTTTTTTTATTTAAACAATTAAAATAATACTAATTTTTTTGTAACATATTTAAAAGACTGAATACTAATAAATTGTTTTAATAGTTCGTAAAAAATCAAACTATATCACTGAAAAGAATATATTTGTGTAAATAAATAAAATAAATAAAAATGGAAAATCAAGTTGATAGTAAAAGTTTTATGGTTAACAATGGTGTCACATTGGGAATTGCTAGTGTCTTATTCGCGCTTGTAATGTTTGCCACCGGAAATCACTTGACTCCTCACTGGTCTGCTTCAATAATCAATGCAATCCTATTTATTGGCATCATTGCCTACGGCATCAAGCAATATAAATCTGCAAATAATGATTTTTTATCTTGGGGACAAGGTGTTAAGATTGGTGTTGGAGTCGCTATCGTTGGTGGGTTAATTATGGTAATTTACAATTATCTTTTCATGAACTTCATCGAGCCTGACTTTATGAATCAAATGCTGGAAATTCAAAATAAAGCATTCTTAGATCAAGGTTTAACCGAAGAACAAGTTGAGGCTGCAAATGCCATGACTTCAACTTTTTCATCTCCAGGAATTATGGCTGCAGTAGGTATAATTAGTTACGCTATTGGTGGATTTATCGTTGCCGCGATTACCGCAGCGATCATGAAAAAATCAGAAGAAGAGAACTATTAATAGAATAATTAAAGTTTTAAAAGTTTTTCTTTTAAGCTTGAAACTATAAAACTTGCCTTAAAAACATGGATATTTCTTTAGTAATCCCTCTTTTAAATGAAGAAGAGTCTTTACAAGAGTTGCACGATTGGATTGCAAAAGTGATGCAAGCTCATCAGTATCGGTATGAAATCATTTTTATTGACGATGGAAGTACCGATAGTTCTTGGCAGGTTATCGAAAAATTATCAAAAGAAAATGCGGCTGTAAAAGGAATTCGTTTTCAGAAAAACTTTGGAAAATCGCAAGCTTTAGATGCTGGTTTTGAACTCGCAAGTGGCAATGTTGTGATTACAATGGATGCCGATTTACAAGACAATCCTGAAGAAATACCTGATTTATACCATTTAATTATTGATGAAGATTTCGATTTAATTTCTGGTTGGAAAAAGAAACGTTATGACAATCTTATCACCAAAAACATTCCTTCAAAATTATTTAATGCTGCTGCTAGAAAAACGTCTGGTTTAAAGTTACACGATTTTAATTGTGGATTAAAAGCATACAAAAACGAGGTTATTAAATCTGTAAAAGTTAGCGGAGAAATGCACCGGTATATCCCTGTTTTAGCTAAAAACGAAGGTTTTACAAAAATTGGTGAGAAAATTGTACAACATCAAGCAAGAAAATATGGAGAAACTAAATTTGGTATGGATCGTTTTATAAACGGTTTTTTAGATTTAATTACCATTTCCTTTTTATCAAAATTTGGAAAAAGACCCATGCACTTTTTTGGTCTTTGGGGAACACTTATGTTTCTTTTTGGAACTATATCTGCATTTTATATTGGTGCTGTTAAATTATATAGACTCTATGCAGGAACTAAAACAATTTTAGTTACAGATAATCCTTGGTTTTTTATTGCACTAACTTCTATGATTTTAGGAACTTTATTATTTTTAGCCGGTTTTATTGGCGAATTAATAATTAAGAACAAAAGCAATGAAAAACACTATTCAATTAAAGAAAAACTCAACTTCTAAAATGTATATTTGCCTTTTATTAGCTTAAAATGCTCCCTTATAAATGACCAAAATATTAGACAAAGCAAAACAGTGGTTATCACCTACTTTTGATGCTGAAACACAAGAGGAAATAAAACAATTAATTACTTCTAATGCGCCTGATTTAGAAGACAGATTCTATAAAGATATGGAATTTGGTACCGGAGGAATTCGAGGAATTATGGGTGCAGGAACAAACCGTGTAAATAAATATACGCTAGGAAGAGCAACCCAAGGTTTGTCCAACTACTTACTAAAAAACGTGCAGAAAGAACAATTAAAAGTGGTGATTGCTTATGACTGCAGACACAATAGCAAAAAGTTTGCAAAAATTGTTGCCAATGTCTTATCTGCTAATAATATCAAGGTATTTCTTTTTGAAGACTTAAGAGCGACTCCAGAATTATCTTTTGCTGTACGCCACTTGGCTTGTGATGCTGGAATTGTTTTAACAGCTTCCCACAATCCTTCTGAATACAATGGTTACAAAGTATATTGGGCAGACGGTGGTCAAATAGTTCCTCCACACGACGGTGGAATTATAAAAAATGTAAACGCATTGGATTTTTCTGAAATCAATTTTAATGCAGATGAAGCTTTAATTGAAATCATTGGAAAGGAAGTAGACAATGTTTTCATTGAGGCTTCTGTAAAAAACGGTTCTTTATCTGAATCAATTGATCGAGCGAATTTAAAAATAGTATTTACCTCTTTGCATGGAACTTCGATTGTTTCTGTGCCCCAGGCCTTGGCAAAAGCAGGATACTCAGATGTGCATCTTGTAGCAGAACAAAGTGTTCCAGATGGAGATTTTCCAACGGTTACTTCTCCCAACCCCGAAGAACCAGAAGCTTTAAAAATGGCAACTGATTTAGCGAATAAAATTGGAGCTGACATTGTTATTGGTACCGATCCAGACTGTGATCGATTGGGCGTTGCCGTAAGAGATACCCAAGGAAATATGAAATTGATGAATGGAAACCAAACCATGGTTTTAATGACACAATTTTTATTAAAAAAATGGAAAGAAGAAGGGAAAATAAATGGGAAGCAATTTGTAGGTTCTACCATTGTTACCACGGAATTAGTGGGTGCGGTAGCAAAAAATTACGGAGTTGAAACCAAAATTGGATTAACTGGTTTTAAATGGATTGCCAAAATGGTAAAAGATTTTCCTGAGCTAGATTTCATTGGCGGTGGAGAAGAAAGTTTCGGGTACATGGTTGGTGATTTTGTAAGAGATAAAGATGCCGTTACTGCAACTTTACTGGCTTGTGAAGTAGCAGCATATGCAAAACAACACGGGAGTTCTTTTTATGAAGAATTATTAGATATTTATGTAAAAAACAACTTTTACAAAGAACATTTAATTGCAATTACAAAAAAGGGGATGGATGGTGCTGCAGAAATTCAGCAAATGTTAAGCACGATGCGCAGCAATCCATTAAAAGAAATTGATGGTGAGCAGGTAGCCTCACTTTCAGACTATCAAGCATCTACAAAAACAAATTTAATTACTGGTGAAGTAACCACTATTGATTTACCTAAATCCAATGTACTAATTTATCAAACAATTAAAGGTACAAGAATTGCAGCAAGACCTAGTGGAACAGAACCAAAAATAAAATTTTATTTTAGTGTAAACACTTCTTTAGATACAAAGGAAAATTGTCTAAAGATTGAAGCAGATTTAGATGCTAAAATTCAACGAATTATAAAAGAAATGAAACTAAATTAATGAGCTACTTTAAGGACATTATAAAATATGAAAAGAAATACAGGAAATTTACTGTCCTAAATATTCTGTTTAATATTTTGTATGCTGTTTTTAATGTTTTATCTGTTCTTGCTTTTATTCCTGTTCTAAATATATTATTTGGCACAGAAAAAAAAGTAATTATCAAACCTATCTATGAAGGAATAACAAGTATTGTAAGTTATCTAGAGAATAGTTTTAACTATTTTATTTATCAAAAAATTATTGATGATGGTGAAATAAACGTACTATTATTCATCTGCTTACTATCACTTTCATTATTCTTTTTCAAAAACTTTTTTAGATATTTAGCTTCTTATGTAATTACTTTTTTAAGAACAGGAATTGTAAAAGATTTAAGAGATAAACTATATAGTAAGATTGTAGAATTACCTATAGCATACTTTTCAGAAAAAAGAAAAGGTGATATCATTGCACGTATGACTTCGGATGTGCAAGAAGTAGAAAACTCTATTTTAACCTCAATAGAAACTATCGTTAGAGAACCTTTAACGGTAATTATTTCGATAACTATTATGCTTTTTATGAGTTTAAAGTTAACACTATTTGTTTTTATTTTACTCCCGGTTTCTGGCTTCATAATTTCTTCAATTAGTAAAAAGTTAAAAGCAAACTCAGTAAAAGCGCAAAAAGAAACTGGCACCTTTTTATCATTTATAGAAGAAACATTAACAGGCCTAAGAATTATTAAAGGTTTTAATGCAGAAAATGTGATTGCAAAAAAATTTAATAATTCAACCACAAACTTTAGAGATCTAATGACCAGCGTTTTTCATAGACAAACACTGGCTTCACCAATGAGTGAATTTTTAGGTTCTGCGACTATTATTGCGATTCTTTGGTATGGAGGTGCAGAAGTTATAAATAAGACAAGTGCTTTAGATTCTAGTAAGTTTTTAGGTTATATCCTTTTATTTTATACCGTTTTAAATCCTATTAAATTAATAACCACCACCTTCTATAACATTCAAAAAGGAGAGGCTTCAGCAGAAAGAATTATGACTGTTTTAAATACTGAAAATAGTATTAAAGACAAACCTAATGCAGCTATAATAGAGGGTTTTACAAATAAAATTGAATTCAAGAACATCTCTTTTAAATATAAAGATACTTTTGTTTTAAAGGATTTTTCTTTAACCATTAATAAAGGCGAAACAGTTGCTTTAGTTGGGAAATCTGGAAGTGGTAAATCTACTTTAGCAAATCTAATTACTCGTTTTTACGATGTGAGTAAAGGGGATGTGTTTATTGATAACCAAAACATTAAGGACGTTACAAAAAAATCTTTACGCGGTTTAATGGGTATTGTTTCTCAAGACTCTATTCTATTTAATGATACCATCGCAAATAATATTAAGTTAGGAACACAAGATGCAACTGATGGAGCTATTATAGAAGCTGCTCAAATTGCCAATGCCGATGAATTTATTCAGAATTTACCAGAAAAATATGAAACAAATATTGGCGACAGTGGAAACACACTTTCTGGGGGACAAAAACAACGTTTATCTATTGCACGCGCTGTTTTAAAGAATCCTCCAATTATGATTTTAGACGAAGCTACATCAGCTTTGGATACAGAATCTGAACAACTCGTTCAAACTGCATTAGAAAAAATGATGCAAAATAGAACTTCTTTAGTGATTGCACATCGATTGTCTACCATTCAAAAAGCAGACACTATTGTGGTTATGAAGAAAGGAAAAATTGTAGAACAAGGCAAACACGAAGCGTTGCTTGCTGAAAAAGGAGAGTACTTTAAGCTGGTAACAATGCAATCTTTAAGCTAAGGTTATCTTCTTTTACATATTTATTTTAAAGAAAATAAGTTTACATAAAGTATGATGTAAATAAAAAAAGAGTGCAGCTGTTCAGTTAAAAACGAAAGTTAGCTAACTAAATAGTTATCTGCTTATTAGTAATTTAAACTTATTTTTGGATAAAAGTTTTTTGAATAATTGTGGCAATTCTCTTCTCAAAATCAATATAACTCATAGCCTTTTTTCTATTTGCTTTTATCCAATCAAGCTTTGAAGTATAATCTTCTGAACTAATACTCTTTAAAGCCAGTTTAATATCTGTTGCTGTTTTACAAATTATCATACCACGAATATCAAAATAATTTCCAATGTTAGGTGCCCCCCAATAAATTGGTATGGTTTCACAAAGACAACAATCAATCAATTTTTCCGTAAAGTAGTTTGATTCTTGATTGTTTTCAATCACAATAGAATAGCAATAAGATGCTAAACCATCTTCCTTGTTCTCAAAAGAATTATAACCACGTCCCATAATATCTGCCTCTAAATCAATTTTACCTATAAAATCTACAATTTCATGTCTAAGTTTATGCCCTTCAAGACGGTCTTTTTTAGATGCAATAAGTGATAAAAGGTTTGTTTTAGAAATACTTACAGAATTAATATCTTTAATAAATGTATCCCCAGACAAAAATAAAATTCCATTTTCAATATTATTTAAAAGTGTTTCTGACTTTGTTAGTATCTTATAAAATCTCCAATGTAAAAAACGTGACCAATTTATATATTTTTGATGGATAATATCAGGCTCACAGATTACTACAGATATTTGAGCTTTGACATTAAAACGCGGAAATAAAAATACAGATTTACGCGGGTTTGTGATTAAGTGATCAGTTTTCTCCATATCTGAAATAGTTCCATAAATCAATCTATCAGGACGTCCAAGTGGCCAATATAGTTCGTCTAGAGGCATTCCACTAAGACCAAAGTTTGGATAAGTTCCGTAAGGAATAATAGCTATCGCAGATGTACTTTTCATCTATTTTAAAAATTAATTGGACTCAACTTGATTGTTTAACAAAAGGTTTTACTATTTTAACATTAATTGAATTAATTTGTAAATATACAAGTTTTAGTCAATTATTTGTTATATCTCTCGGTTTCATATATACAAAACCCATTGAATTTGTATTATTATCTTTTATAATATTAGAGTACTCAATCCTCCAGTAAAACTTCAATGACCAAGTGTCTAATATATTCTTTTGAGCGTTTCTAATTTTTAAATATAATAAAAGCCTACTTTTTATTACAACTTTTTCATTTAAAGATAAAAGTATAATTAAAACACCACTAAAATAAATATATTTGCAGTCATAAATATCCATAATGTTAAAGAGGACTCCAAATTACATCAAATACATTTTTATTAATATTTTTTTTCTTTTTGTTTATATTTTCTTTTTTAGAGTGCTATTTTATTACTTTTTCGCTCAATTAGAAAACATTTCTTCTTCCGAAATTCAAAGAGCTTTCTGGTTAGGTATTCGTTTTGATATAAAATTAGCTATAATTACTTTATTTCCCTTAGCAGCTTTAATATTGATTATAAACTATGCTTTTTTACAAAAAAAAAAATACAGAAAATTTGCAAATGTATATTTAGTAATCGCTTATATAATTCTTACTCTATTTTATCTTTTTGACTTTGGTTATTATGATTATTTAAATATTCGGTTAGATGCTTCTTCTTTAAGGTTTTTGGGTAATTTAAAAATATCTAAACAAGTTTTAATTGAGAGTTACCCTATTTATAAAATAATTTTTGGAATACTTATTTTAGGTTATTTTATTTTTAGACTGTCTAAAACCATTCATAAATCATTTTCAATTCAAACAAATACAATTTCTAAAAAAATAAAAACTATTTATTTTATTGGTACAATTTTACTTTTATCTTACGGAATTTATAGCAGTATAACACATTATCCATTGCGCTGGAGTGAGGCTTTTTTTTCTAAAAAAAATGTTGTAAATCAGTTTGCCCTAAATCCTATTTTGAATTTTTTTGATAGTTTTACCTATAGAAGTGAGGGAGTAAATATGGTTGAGTTTAAAAAGTATTATCCTGTTATTGCAAGAAATTTAAACTTACCGAAAGACACTATATCCTTTGAAAGAAAGATTGTTTTTGATTCTACTTATACTGAAAAACCCAATGTTGTAATTGTGATGATGGAGTCCCTTGGAGTAAAACCAATAAGTTTTTATGGAAACCCAATGAAAAACACTCCTATTTTAGATTCTTTAATAACAAGAAGTGTAAGTTTTCCAAATTTCTATATTCATAAATATGGAACAGCGGCAAGTGTCTTCGCAAGCATTACTGGTTTACCAGACATTCAAAATATAAGAACAGCCTCAAGAAATCCTTTGATTCAAGATCAGCGAATTATTTTTGATCAATTTAATGGTTATGAAAAACTATATTTTTTAGGAGGAAGTGCCAGTTGGGCAAATATTAGAAGCATTTTTCAATCAAATATAAAAGACTTAAAAATCTTTGAAGAAGGAAGTTATGAAACCGAAAATAGAGTAGATGTTTGGGGTATTGATGATTATGAATTGTTTAAAGAATCTAATAAAGTATTAGAAAAATTAACTAAAAAAAATAAACCCTTTATCGCTTATATTCAAACTTCTTCTAATCACGTTCCTTATACTGTTCCTGATGAAAAAGAACGTTATAAACCATTAAAAGAAGATGAAATTGATACAAATTTGTTCGAAAAATCTGGTTTTAAATCTGTTGCACAACTAAACGCGTTGCGCTATTTAGATTTTAATATTGGTCGTTTTTTGGAAAGAGCAAAAAAATCTGGTTACCATGAAAATACCATTTTTGCATTTTTTGGAGACCATAACACGGCAATGACAAAAACAGAATTACTACCTAAAGAATATGATTTAAATATTGAAACGCTGCATGTTCCTTTTTTTATTTATGCTTCTAAATTTATAAAACCAAAAGTTATTAAAAAGAACGGAAAAATAATTGACCTTTTCCCTACAGTTATAAGTTTAGCTAAAATTAACCATACCAACTATACATTGGGGAATAATTTATTAGATGCAAATTATATAGATACATCTTCTTTTGTCTATCTAAAAATAAAAGGAGAACCAGCAACCGGTCTATTAAAAGACAGTTTATATTACTCTAAAACTAGAATAACAAACACTAGTGGTTTGTATAATTTAAATGAAAAGAGTTTGACAGATTTAAAAGATACATATTCAGAACAATTAAAAGAAATGGATAGCCTATTGGAAGCCTATTATCACTCTACCAAATATTTATACTTTAACAATAAAAAAAGAGTAGTGGATTAAATCGATTTAAATTCTTAGAAAAAAATGGTTTTAGTGAGTACGAAACTTATGAAAAATATGTAGTAAATTATTATAAATAATAATTTTACAATTATAAATCTAACTAGAAAAGAAACATAGTATTTTGGAATGAAACCAGCTCATGAAAACTTAACATTTTCTAACGTTTTTGATTATATGTCTTTTGAAGAATGGCAAAAAAATAACTTATGTTTTTTTTTAAGACCTACTAAACTTATTTTCACATTCTTGGTTTTTTAAAAAAAAATTAATTATACTTAAGTCCTAATTCTAAACCTTTTTCAATCATAAAATCATAAGAAGCTTCCTTCTCATTAAGTATTTGTCCATCTAAAATAGCTTCTTTAATCGCTTCTTTTATTTGCCCAATTTCTCTACAAGGTTTTAAGTTAAAAGCTTTCATAATTTCTTCGCCAGTAATTGGAGATTGAAAATTACGAACTTGATCTCTCTCTTCTACTTCTTTAATTTTAATTCTTACTAACTCAAAATTTTGATGATATCGCTTAAATTTCTTTAAATTTTTTGTCGTAATATCTGCCTCACAAAGTGTCATTAGAGAATTAATATCATCACCAGCATCAAACACCAAACGCCGTACAGCAGCATCTGTTACATCCGTCGCTAAAACGATGGGGCGTGAACTTAGCAACACCATTTTTTGAACAAATTTCATTTTGTTATTCAATGGCATTCTCAATCTTTTAAATAAATTATAAACCATTTTTGCGCCCACAAATTCGTGTGAGTGGAAAGTCCAGCCAACTTTTTTACTAAATCTTTTAGTGGGCGCTTTTCCAATATCATGCAGCAGCGCTGCCCAACGCAACCAAATATCAGATGTATTTTTAGAAATATTATCCACAACCTCTAACGTATGATAAAAATTGTCCTTGTGTTTTTGCCCCTCAACCTCCTCTACTCCTTTTAAATCAATTAACTCTGAAAGTAACTGAGAAAGCAAATTCGTTTGTTCCAATAATAAGAAACCAATGGATGGCTTGGCGGCCCCCACAATCTTATTTAGTTCATCTACAATGCGTTCTCTTGTAATAATCTCCAGACGCTGTGAATTCTTAGCAATCGCTGCTAATGATGCCCTCTCAATCGTAAAGTTTAGCTGCGTTGCAAATCGTATTGCACGCATCATTCTTAAAGGATCATCAGAATACGTAATATCTGGATCTAAAGGTGTTTTAATTATGCCATTTTCTAAATCTTCCATTCCATTGAATGGATCTAACAAGGCACCAAAATTGGCTTCATTTAAACTCAGAGCCAAAGCGTTTATGGTAAAATCTCTTCTGTTTTGGTCCTCTTGCAAGGTACCTTCAAAAATTAAAGGGTTTCTACTTTCCTCCGAATATGATTCTTTCCTGGCACCTACAAACTCAATCTCAACGTCTTTGTAACGCAGCATTGCAGTTCCATAGGTTTTAAAAATTTGCACTTTAGGTTTGTTTGGCAATAAAGAAGCTACTTTTTCCGCAAGTGCGATTCCACTTCCAATGGCAACAATATCAATATCTTTCGCAGTCCCTCTTTTTAAAAAGAAATCTCTTACAAAGCCACCTATTACATAGCTTTCCAACTGCAACTGTTTTGATGCTTCAGAAATAATTTTAAAAATTTCTGATGAAATAGCAGCTGTAAAAAATTGTTTTTCCATGAATTTAACTTCTTAAAAATTGGATATTGTTACCTTCAATTTTTAAAATAGTTGATGGTTTTATATTCACTTTAATCTGTTGCAAATTTACTACATAATCAACAGAATCCAAAATTGGCTCACGAAATTATTGAAATGATTTTTTGAGCATACTAACATTTAGAATAGACAACCAAAGTGTTTCTTCAGCTCTCAAATATTTATTGCAATTTGTAACACAGGTATTTTGAGAGCCAATCAAAAACTTAAGAAGATATATATTGTTTTAAAATTGTGTATTTAAAGTATTTCTATAAATAGTACCTTTGTTTTTTATATTAAATACATGTTAAAAAAAATACCAAATTACATAAAGTACATCTTCACAAATGTTTTCTTCCTGTTTATTTATATCACTTTTTTCAGAGCTCTCTTCTATTTATTCTTTGCACAATTAGAAAATAGTGTTGCTGCAGAAATACAAAAAGCCATTCTGCTTGGTGTCCGTTTTGACTTAAAACTAGCAGCCCTTACTTTTTTCCCACTTGCCATATTCGTTTTAATCCTAAACTATCGTTTTTTTGAAAATAAAATTCACAAAAACATAGCCGCTATTTACGTAACGCTATCCTATCTCATTATTACTTTATTTTACATTTTTGACTTTGGATATTATGAGTATTTATCGATTCGATTAGATGCTTCTTCCTTACGTTTTTTAAGCAATTTCAAAATATCACTTCAAGTTTTAATTGAAAGTTATCCAGTTTACAAAGGTCTTATCGGATTGCTAATTTTATCTTTCGTTATTTATAAATACACCAATTTTGTTTTTAATATTTTCTCAAAAGCACAGCACAAAATAACTAAAAAAACGAAAACAATGTTCTTTATTTTTACTGTGCTCATTCTTTCTTTTGGCGTTTACAAAAGCATTACACACTATCCTTTGCGGTGGAGTGAAGCTTTTTTCTCTAAAAACATCGCGATTAATCAGTTTACTCTAAATCCAGTTTTATACTTCTTTGATAGTTTTGCTTTTAGAAGCGAAGGCGTAGATCTTGAAAAATTTAAAACCTATTATCCAGTAATTGCGAAACATTTAAACTTACCTCAACCCTTCTCAATTTTCGTTTCTGTAATCTATTTATACTGTGAATTTTCATTATGTAGAAGTCTGCTTATTTTTAAAAACCCTTGTTAGATAATTTAAAAATTAAACCACATTTTAAAAAATGTAAGTCTATTAAAACATAATTCTGATAGCCAAATAAGGTGCTCCTTTATATTTTAATCTAAAATATCTTGAAATATTAATGCTGAATACTTACTATTTAAGTGCACTGCTAAGAGAAAAATTTATTATTTACTACAGTACAAAAGAAGAAAAGTAGTGATAACATTTGTACTTTTGTTAAACATATACGAATCAAATTAATATTTAATGATTATTGTTAGAATTGTTGGTGGACTTGGAAATCAAATGTTTCAATATGCATATGCCAAAGCTTTGCAACAAAAAGGCTATTCTATTGAGATTGACATTTCCAAATTCAAGAAATATAAGCTTCATGGTGGTTATCAGTTAGATAAATATAAAATTGATATTAACACTTCCAGCCAACTTTCTAATTTCTTGTCAAAATTAGGATTAAGAAGAAATACCAAAGAAAAAAGTTTATTGTTCAATAAGAAATTTTTAAACTTACCTCGAAATAACTATGTCAAAGGATATTTTCAAACTGAAAAATATTTTTCAGAAATTAGACCTGTTTTATTAGAGCAATTTATTGTAAAAAAAGAACTTTCTGAATCAACAGTTTTGTATTCAAAAGAAATAAAAAAACATCAAAATTCTTGCTCTTTACATATTAGGAGAGGAGATTACATTTCTGATAAAAAAGCAAATAGTATTCATGGTACTTGTGATTTAAATTATTATCAGCGCGCTGTTAACTTAATGAATGAAAGGTTTAAAGAAACACAATTTTTCATTTTTTCTGACGATATTTCTTGGACAAAAAATAATCTTAAAATTGAAAAATCCATATACATAGATCATAAATCTACACCTCAAGAAGATTTATTATTAATGAGTTTATGCGAACATAATATTACAGCAAATAGTAGTTTTTCTTGGTGGGGAGCTTGGTTAAATCAAAATAAAAACAAGACTATTATTGCACCGGAAAAATGGTTTACACATAAAAAAAATGATGTTGCTTGCGAAAATTGGATAAAATTATGAAGTCCTACAAAGTATATTATATCAATTTAGATAAAAGCACTAAGAGGCGCGATTTTATGGAAGCTCAATTTAAAGAACTGAATATTCCACTAACGAGAATGCCTGCTGTTTATGGAAAAGAGTTGCCACAAGGTTTTTTAAAGAATGCAAAAAGTCAATTCAACATCTTCACACATTATCCTAATTTAAATGATGGAGAAATTGGTTTAACAAAAACTTATTTTGATTTATGGAAAATAATAACAAAACAAAAAGAAAATTACGCTATTGTTTTGGAAGATGATGCTCTTTTAACTAAGGACTTTTTCCCTGATTTAGAAAAACTTTTACTCATAATAACTGAAAATGATTTTTTAGATATTTCTGGCAGAAAAGGTTTTTTAAAACTCTCCTCCAATAATTTAACTACCAAATTTATAATTCCATCTTTGCAAACTACAGGTCAAATTATTGGAAGAAAAGCAGCAAAGACACTTTCCCATAATTTAACAACCTACTGCGCTCCTATTGATGTATTAAAACAAGATGTATATAAACATAAAGTAAAAGTTTTTACTACAATAAAAAAATATGTTAGTAGCAATGATGAAAATGTTGGAGGAAGCACTATTCAACAAAACAACATGATTGGTTGGAAAAAAGTAATTAGAGAATTTGTTCGTCCTTTTTGGCAAATTACTACATTTTTCACCTTTAAACTAAACAGATGTATTCGAAATTATCTATTTTACAAAAGTAACTAGTGCTCTTTTATTCCTTTTTTGAGTAACCAAAGTTTAACATACTTCACTAAAACGCTATATGCTTGTATTTTTGCAAAAATTAGACCTGCAAACCCATCCAAAAAGCCAAGTCTTATTACATAATGTATAAAGAATCTGGCGCATGGTTTAATTAAAATATGGAAAAAATTTACTTTTCTTCCTTCCTCAAAAAATTGCTGACTTCTTAAAGCTCCATAATGGTTCATTTTAGATACATAATGATTGTAACTTTTATATGAAAAATGGTCTATTTTATTTTTAAAAAAACCTAATTTTCCATTCGTAACAATTCTTTCGTGAACAACCCCTTTATAAGTTGAACGCTCTTTTAAAAATAAACGAATTACTTTGTCTCTTTGACAACCTCCATAATTTATTTTCTCTCCGGCAAAATAAAAAGTTCTTCTTATGTAAAAACCAACAAAGTCTTTTGGATCTTTTATCGCAGAAACTATTTCCTCTTTAACTTCTTTCGTAACCCTTTCATCAGCATCTAAAATATAAATCCATGCATGCTTTGCTTGATCAATTGCAAAGTTTTTCTGAGATGAAAAATCATCAAACTTTCGTTTGATGATTTTTACATTTAACTTCTCAGCTATTTCTAACGTTTTATCAGTACTAAAAGAATCTATCACAATAATTTCATCAGCAAAACTTACTGATGCGATAGCATCTGCTATATGAATCTCTTCATTTAAAGTAGGAATAATTGCAGTAATCTTTGTCATGTTTTTTTTTAAAAACTTTAAACGGCTACATCATATTCTCGCAAAGCATCGTTTAAAGATGTTTTTTTATTGGTACTTTCTTTTCTTTTTCCTATAATTAGTGCACAAGGTACATTAAATGCTCCCGCAGCAAATTTCTTCGTATAACTTCCAGGAATAACAACAGATCTTGCGGGCACTACTCCTTTTGTTTCAATTGGTACAGGGCCAGTAACATCTATTATTTTAGTACTCATGGTCAACACCACATTTGCTCCTAAAACAGCCTCTTTCTCTACTCTCACTCCTTCCACAACAATGCATCTAGAACCTATAAAAGCTCCATCTTCTATAATCACAGGAGCCGCTTGCAATGGCTCTAAAACTCCCCCAATACCAACGCCACCCGAAAGGTGTACATTTTTACCAATTTGTGCACAAGAGCCAACTGTAGCCCAAGTATCCACCATTGTTCCTTCGTCTACGTACGCACCAATATTCACATAACTAGGCATCAGAATAGTTCCAGGAGCAATATAAGCGCCGTGCCTTGCAACTGCATTTGGCACCACTCTAATACCTCTTTCAGCAAAGTTTCTTTTTAGCGGAATTTTATCATGATATTCGAAAATACCCGCTTCTAAAGTTTCCATTTTCTGAATCGGGAAATATAAGACTACTGCCTTTTTTACCCACTCATTAACCTGCCAACCTTTGGCAGTTGGCTCCGCAACCCTTAAAGTCCCTTTATCTAACAAGTCAACTACCTTTCGAATGGTATCGATAGTATTTTGCTCCTTTAATAAAGCACGGTTGTTCCATGCTAACTCTATAGTTTCTCTAATTTCTTTCATATATTAAATACTTTCCGCAAATATAAATTTATCTCTAAAAACAGTACGCGAAGATACTTTTTTTAAACAGATATTTCTGCTTTGTTTAAAAAACGTATTTTTGCCAAAACAATTGTATATGGGTAGAATTTTAGCAATAGATTTTGGAGAAAAGAGAACAGGAATCGCAATTACAGATGAACTACAAATCATTGCGTCAGGCCTAACAACAGTAAATACTGTTGAACTATTGTCTTTTTTAAAGGAGTATAACAATACGGAAAAAGTAGAACTAATTTTAATTGGGCATCCGAAACAAATGGATAATTCGAATAGCGAAAGTGAAGTACTTATTCTTCCATTTATACAAAAATTAGAAAAATTATTACCACAAATCCCAATGAAAAGAGTTGATGAGCGCTTTACTTCTAAAATGGCTTTTCAAACAATGATTGACGGTGGCATGAAAAAAAAACAACGAAGAAATAAAGCCATGGTAGACGAAATTAGTGCTACTATCATTTTACAATCTTATCTTTATAATCAGCATTAGCGAAAACTATTCGATTCCTGTTAAATTCACAATTCAAAAATTCGCAATTCGTAATTGTAAATCGTACTTTTGCAAACGTTTTTTAAATAAAAAATAAATGATTTTACCAATTGTTGCCTACGGAGATCCTGTTTTAAGAAAAGTTTCTTTAGACATTTCTGAAGATTATCCAGACTTAGAAAAATTGATTACCAATATGAAAGAGACGATGTATAATGCCTCGGGCGTTGGCTTGGCAGCTCCCCAAATTGGAAAATCAATTCGTTTGTTTTTAATTGATGCCTCTCCTTTTGCAGAGGATGAAGAACTTTCTGAAAAAGACAGAGCCGTTTTAAAAACTTTTAATAAAGTTTTTATAAATGCGCAGATTATAGAGGAAGAAGGTGAAGAATGGGTATTTAATGAAGGGTGCTTATCCATTCCTGAGGTCCGAGAAGACGTATATCGACAACCAATAATAAAAATTGAATATCAGGACGAAAATTTCAAGAAACATACAGAAAGATTAGAAGGCTTGGCAGCACGAGTTTTTCAGCATGAATACGATCATATTGAAGGAATTTTATTTACAGATAAACTTTCAACACTGAAAAAAAGAATCATAAAAAAGAAGTTAGAAAATATTTCTAAAGGAAAAATTATAGCAGACTACAGAATGCGTTTTCCAAATTTAAAAAAAGGCAAATAGTCTAAAGACACAAATAATATAAAAGATATGGAATTTAATAAAATTATAGCCGTTAGTGGCAAACCAGGACTGTTTCAAGTAATCTCACAATCTAAAAGCGCCATTATTGTAACAGGCTTAACAGATGCTAAAAAAATTGCAATTAGTACCTCCCAAAATGTAAGTTTATTAGAAAATATTGCTATTTATACCTATGAAGAAGACATTCCTTTGTTACAGGTACTAAAAACTATGTTTGAAAAAACAGCAGGAGCAGAAGCAATTTCTCACAAAGAAAGCGAAGGAAAGTTAACCGCATTTTTTGCAGAAGTTTTACCAGACTATGATTCAGAAAGAGTCTATACCTCTAATATTAAGAAAGTAATACAATGGTTTAACTTACTTGTTAAGGCTGGAATGGATTTTTCTAAAATTGAAATACCAAAAGTAGCCCCTGAAAAAAGCGAGTAATTTAAAGGATTCCGCTAAAAGTTACAAATAGTGCTTCACAGAAGAAGCACTTCTTTTAATGCACTCCTATCGGACACTGTTATTGAAAATATTTAAAATTAAAATGAACTCTAGAAAAGAACAGCTTGCCGCCTTTAATCGCTTGTTAGACATCATGGATACGCTGCGTGCAGAATGTCCTTGGGATAAAAAACAGACCTTGGAAAGCTTACGACATCTTACTATTGAAGAAACCTACGAGCTCGCAGATGCTATTCTGGACAATGATTTGCCTGAAATAAAAAAAGAACTAGGCGATGTTTTATTACATATCGTTTTTTATGCCAAGATTGGAAGTGAAAAAAAAGCTTTTGATATTGGGGATGTAGCAAACTCAATTTCTGATAAATTAATAAGCAGACATCCTCATATTTATGGAGATGTCAAGGTTGAGAATGTAGAAGATGTAAAACGAAATTGGGAACAATTAAAATTAAAAGAAGGGAAGGAATCTGTTTTAGAAGGTGTACCTAAAAGCTTACCCGCCGTTGTAAAAGCTTCTAGAATTCAAGAAAAAGTTGCCGGTATAGGTTTCGATTGGGAAGAACCCGCGCAGGTCTGGGAAAAAGTACAAGAAGAACTCACGGAACTAAACGAAGAGATAAAAGCTGGAAATAAAGAAAATACAGAGAAAGAATTTGGTGATGTCTTCTTTTCAATGATCAACTATGCGCGTTTTATTGGTGTAAACCCTGAAAATGCTTTAGAAAAAACAAATAAGAAATTTATAAATAGATTTCAGTATTTAGAAAAAGCTGCGAAGAAAGAAGGCAAAAATATTTCAGACATGTCCTTGACGGAGATGGATGTGCATTGGGAAAATTCCAAAGAATTTTTCAAATAATAACTCCTAATAAAATTTCAAATATTTTTTTTAAAATGATCGGCTAATACACCATCTTAGGTGCATATTTCTACCTATAACAAACCTCTTCTGAACTAAAGTACACTTTCTTCAACTTGAAATTTTTCAATTATACGATATTAATTAGATAATTATACTACAGATCCAAGACAACGCTCGTATATTGCATATAAAATAAGAAGACCATGAAAATAAACTTATTGTCCTGTGATGCGCTACGACCAGATAGAAGAGCAATTGCTAAATGTATTGAAGAAATTGCTATGTCCATTAGCTCCTCTTTATCAAATGAATTGACAGCAATTCTCTTAGAAGGAGATTCTGTAACTGTTGAAGTGGAAGATAAGAACACTGGAACAGCACTAAGAGCTTTGCGAAAACTAAAAATTGACTACGCAATTATCGAATAAATAAATTCGCTTATAAATAACTTAATTGGCAAAGTAAAAAAACAGCGTACTAAAATGTTCTGGAAAGATTAAACCCTAGATGAATATCTCCATTAAAAAAGTTCCCTGTACTTTCTGTTATAAAACTTTTCTCCACCATAGTAATTGCATTGGATAAAATAATTTGAAATACATGACCACCAGTTTCTATGTCCACACCAAAGGCTAAGGAGTTTCTCGCTACTATCGACACCAACTTATCAAACTGCTGATAGTATTCTGCATTCAAAGAAACCCTTTTATTCAGTTTAAGACGCGTTCCAAAACCCAAAGCAAAAATATCATGGGGATCTGCAGCAACAGCCGTTAAATTTCGGTGCACATATGTAGGAGTTATTTGAACTGAAAAGGAAGCATTCACTTTTTTTGCTATTAAAACTTGCCCTACATAATACAAACTCTCTGCAAACGTTCGTTCACTTCCAACAACTGCCTTCTGACTTTTCGCAGCAACGCTTCCAAAAAGTGAGACTGCGAAAGGAAAATTATTTGCTCCTTTTTTTTGTTTTATTAGCGCATATTTCAAATAACCATCGTAGGTTTTTTCAAAACTACTTCTTCCCAAACCTGCAGTTAAATCGTCCGTTACCCCATATTCAAATGCAAAACGAATGTTGGCTTGATCCAAGCCAAAGAGTTCTTCAAATCCAGTGTTTACGCGACCAAAACGGTGCGCAATAATAAATTCTAGTTCTTTGCTTTTTCTGTTTTTTATAGAATGCCCATTTACAATTCTTGTCCCCTTAAAGGTAGCAGTTACAACATTTTCTGATTTTGGAGTTTCTTTGTCTAAAATAGTTAACAAATCTTGGGCCGTCATTTGGAAGCTACCTAAAAGTACACATCCCGTCAGTATATAGTTTCTCATTACTTGCTATTTATAAGGTTTGTGATTAAATCGAAAACTAACCTTTATTTTCTGGGCAATTTTATTTCGCACAATCGAAGGAATATCCACTGCAAAATCAGCTAAATTTATATAAAAATCTCCTGTCATAAGAATAGCTACTTGCGTTTTTTTAGCAATCGCCTCAATTGTAATTTTTTGGCTTTCTCCGTGTATCGTTATCACTCCAAAAATTTTTACTGGAGTTTCTGTAGCACTTATCTTATCAAAATCGATAATATTCCCTTTGAAAGTTGCTTTTGGATAGATTTCTGATTCCACGTAATTCTCATTAAAATGCTCTTGCATTAATGCCTTTTCAAACAAAAAAGACTGCATTAGAATAGCGATTGCCATTTGTCCGCTATCCGCATCTACAATACTTAAGACCTGACTATTTTCCGCCTCAATATTTTCCATTGGCGATTTTGAAAAGAAGGAAATAGTACCTGTTTTTGTTAAAAAACGTTCTTGACCGTTCGCAAAAAAAGCCACAAAAAGGAAAAGAAATAAGGTATAGATAATTTTCATTCTATATTATATTTTAATTTTTAATAATACATTTGACAAGAACTACGTCCATTAAAAAACCTGTACAGATTCCTTTTAAAAGTATTTCTTGTCCAATTTTTAATTCTTTTATAGACAAAGACTCTTCTGGGGTAAGTGTACAAAGAACGCTTCCAAAAAGAGCCTCTGTTTCTAAGCTAATACTTCCTTTTTTATTCACAATTTCTATTTTAGAAATTACTCCTTTTACTTGAATTATTTTACCCAAGTACTTTAAGTTCGCAGCAGTCTCATCTGCAGAAAAAGCTTCCAAAAGAACACTTGCTGTGCTCGAAATTGCTGCTTTTTCTTGCGCTACATTCACATGGGGTTTGTTGTAGATTTTGTACCCAATAATTGCCCCAAAAAAAAATAAAAGCAATATTCCAAAAATAATTTTCTTTGCGGTCATAGCTATCTATTAGTTCTGTAAAGCACCTTCATCTACCCAATCTACGATACTTTTTATCTGTGCCGCCGTCAAAGGACCTCCTTTAGGCATTCTGCCACTCGCAACTTCTTCTTTTACGGAAGCAGCATGCGCATTCACCTTCTCATAACTCGATATGTCTGGAAAGTTACCTCCAGCGCCATGACAAGACAAACACCTCGCCTCTAAAATTGGTTTTACACTATTTATGTAAGAAACCTTCGTTTCTTCTAACTGTTCTTCTAACTGTTCTTCGACATTGGAAATACAAGAAGCAAAAAGAAAGCCGAGTAGCAAAGCTGAAATTGATGTTTGAAATTTTTTACTGTACTTCATTATAGTTATTATTTAATTTTTTACCTGTGCCTTAAAGATTTTTATATCTTTTGTTTTTTTATGATGTAGCGCTAAAATATAAACCTTTGACCCATAACTCTTTTCTTTGTTTTCTAAAAACTCGAATTAGAAGGAACTAGTGTCACGAACTTTATAGCACGCTCAAAAAAATTAATCTTCTGTGAACTACCATACTAGCGCTTAAAGATAAGGCTATTCTTTTATTTTTAAAAAAATGACTTTTTTTTTAAACTTAATTTAACTTTTAAAACAACTTTTTTCAGTGCTGTTTAAAATTCTTAAATAATGTATTCCTAAAAAAACTAAGCCTGGTAAACATTTCTTGCATTTTTCACATTTTCAACAGACTCCACTAAATTAATAAGTATATCTTCAAAAAAAAACCTCCTTTTCAGGAGGCTTTTTAAATTACATTAATTTCTTAGCATTTTGTACTTTTTGCTTTGTGAGCGCAAGCGCGATCACTTGCTTCATATCGGTGACATAATGAAAGGTCAATCCTTTAAGATAACTTTCCTTTATTTCTAAGATGTCTTTTTCATTTTCTTTACACAAAATTATTTCCTTAATATTTGCTCTTTTAGCCGCTAATATTTTTTCTTTAATGCCGCCTACTGGTAACACCTTACCACGTAAAGTAATTTCTCCAGTCATGGCCAACTTATTTTTAACTTTTCGTTGTGTATAGGAGGAAACTAAAGACGTTAACATCGTAATACCTGCACTTGGCCCGTCTTTTGGAGTTGCGCCCTCAGGAACATGAATATGGACATTGTACTTTTCTAAAACTTCTGGTTTGATACCAAACTCTTCCGCATTCGATTTTATATATTGAAGTGCAATTGTTGCAGATTCTTTCATCACGGTTCCTAAGTTACCCGTAATAGAAAGCGCTCCTTTTCCTTTGGACAAAATAGATTCTATAAATAAAATATCTCCACCAACTTGTGTCCAAGCTAAACCCGTAACCACACCAGCAACCTCATTATTTTCGAATTTATCCCTAAATCTTGGTGTTCCTAAAATATCTTCTACCTTCTGTGTCGGCAACGTAATATCATATGCTTCCTCTAGCGCAATGGATTTTGCTGCAAAACGAACCACTTTTGCAATTTTCTTTTCCAAACCACGCACACCAGACTCACGCGTATATCCTTCTACAATTTGTTCCAATTGTTTTTTACCTAATTTTAAATGCTCCGTTGTTAAGCCGTGCTCTTTTAATTGTTTCGGTAACAAGTGCCGTTTGGCAATTTCTATTTTTTCTTCAATCGTATAACCAGAGACATTTATAATTTCCATTCGATCCCGCAAAGCCCAAGGAATCTGCCCTAAGTTGTTCGCTGTGGCTATAAAAAGTACTTTGGATAAATCATACCCAACTTCTAAATAATTGTCATAAAACGATTCATTTTGCTCAGGGTCCAATACTTCTAACATTGCTGAAGAAGGGTCTCCTTGATGACTTTGACTTAATTTATCAATTTCATCCAAAACAAAAACAGGGTTTGAAGTTCCTGACTTTTTTAAATTCTGAATTAATCGCCCAGGCATGGCACCAATATATGTTTTTCTGTGTCCACGAATTTCTGCCTCATCCCGCAAACCTCCCAATGACATTCTTACATATTTTCGCCCCAAGGCTTCTGCTACAGATTTCCCTAAAGAAGTTTTACCAACTCCTGGAGGCCCATATAAACAGATAATTGGCGATTTCATATCTCCTCGTAGCTTTAAAACGGCCAAATGTTCTATAATTCTTTCCTTTACGTCTTCTAAACCAAAGTGATCTCTATCTAGTACTTTGGTTGCGTGCTTTAAATCGAATTTATCTTCAGAGTAAATTCCCCAAGGCAGTTCTAACAACAATTCTAAATAACTTCGCTGCACCCCGTATTCCGCAGCTTGTGGATTCATTCTTTTTAAGCGGTTCAACTCTTTTTCAAAAGTTTCCCCAACTTCATTGTTCCACTTTTTCGTTTTTGCTTTTTTACGCATTTCCTCTAACTCTTCGTCATTGGAGGCACCGCCTAATTCCTCTTGAATGGTTTTTAACTGCTGATGTAAATAATATTCACGCTGCTGTTGGTCTAAATCTTCACGAGTTTTAGACTGAATATCATTCCGCAATTGTAATTTCTGGAGTTCCTTATTTAAGTTTTTTAAAGCTAATAAAGCACGTTCTTTTAAATTGTCTTTCTCTAAAATTACTTGTTTCTGGGCAACTGATAAATCCATATTGGATGAAATAAAATTCACCAAGAACGAATCTGATTTTATATTTTTAATTGCAAACGATGCTTCTGAGGGTAACATAGGATTTTCCTTGATTACTTCTAACGCTTGTTCTTTTACAGATTCTATAATCGCTTCAAATTCTTTCTTATCGTCTACCTCTTTGTCTTCAAGTGCTTCTCTTACTGTCGCCTTTAAATAAGGTTTGTCTTGAATAATTGTCTCTATTTCAAAACGTTTTTTTCCCTGAATGATAACGGTTGTATTGCCATCTGGCATTTTTAAAACACGTAAAATTTGTGCCACAACACCCGTTGTATGAATATCTTTTAACGTTGGTTCTTCTTCGTCTTCATTTCTTTGCGCAACAACACCAATTACTTTATCCCCTTTGTTTGCATCCTTTATTAACTGAATAGATGCATCTCTACCTGCAGTAATAGGAATTACCACACCTGGAAACAACACCGTATTTCTAAGCGGTAAAATTGATAAAGTTTCAGGTACGCTTTCTTTATTTATAATTTCTTCATCTTCTGGCGTCATCAAAGGAATTAACTCAGAATCTTCATTTAACATGCTATGAAGCGACATATTGTCTAATCTCATTATTTTTGGTTTGCTCATTTTTTATATATCTGTCATACTGACATTACTTTTTTAAGTTTAAAAAAGTAATATCTGTGTTCTGTTAATTATGTAATTGAAAATCAGTGTTTTAAAATAACTAAAAAAGGACTTTCTACCTATAAAAATCAATTGTTATGCCAAAAGATTCTATTTGCAAATAAGAATTCCATTTATTTTAAAAATTAAGAGGGATACGCTAACCCAATAATTTTCCGAACTTTATCTAAGGTTTTTATGATACTCTTAGAGAAATCGAAACTCATAACAGCACTTTCTTTTTTATTTTCTCTGAGTAATTGGTTAAAATGTTCTATTTCAAAATTATAACCAATTGTTTTGCAATCAAAATTAATTGTTTCTTCTTTTTTATTTTGAATTATTACGACTGTTGAAGGTTGATGAAATTGCCCTTTTATTTTAACTATTGCTTTGTCAAAAGTAAAAACTGCTTCTGTTTTAGTTTCCTCGAGAAATGAACTCTTTAAAGTTGCTTTTGCCTTTTCATAATGAAAGACTGCAGAGCAACTGGAATCTGCACCGTTTTTAAAAAAAGTTGCGTTTGCGTCTATAGAATCTGGCTCTCCTAAAGCAGCCAATGCTGCAAAAATTGGATAAATTCCAATATCTAATAAACTTCCTCCACCAACTTCTTTTTTAAATAATCTACTCGTTTCATCAAAGTCTCTATAGAAACCAAAATCTGCTTCTAAATTTTTTAATTTACCAAATTTCTCACTTTTAACAATATCTAAAACGTAGGTAAAATGCGGCAAAAAAAACGTCCATAAAGCCTCCATTAACAGTACATTATTTTCTCTAGCCACCAAGATCATCTCTGTAACTTCTTCCAAATTCATTGCGAGAGGTTTTTCGCACAAAACTGCTTTTTTATTTTGTAGACAAAGTATAGCATGCTCTTTATGAAAACTATGCGGTGTTGCAATATAAACGGCATCAACCTCAGCATCCTTCACTAAATTTTCATAGGAATTATAAGCTCTTTTTGAATTGTGTCGTACTGCAAATGTCTCCGCTCTCTGTTGATTTCTAGAAGCGACTGCGACCAATTCTACATTTTCCAAACGTGCTAAATCAGTTGCAAATTTATTCGCAATATTTCCAAGGCCAATTATCCCCCAACGAATCTTTTTGATATTATTATTTATCAATTATTGTGGTTTTTTCAAAATTAAAAAATCCCAAGAAAAAGAATAGAATAATTAAAGTGACTACATGAATAATATTTAAAGATACCTCATTTAATATATCATAGGTAATTTTAAAGATCGCTAGTGAAGTAATAATTAATGTTAATTTGCTTTGCTTATTTATGGATTTAAAGACAAATAATAGCGAAAAAAACGAGACTAGAATACATCCAATAAAATTCAACCATAAATAACTAATAATTGGATCTAAACCTTGCGTTTCTAAATTATAGATTCCGAAATAATAGATTGCGCAAATAAGAATCTGTGTAATTACTGCAGCTCTAAACACTGCGTTTCCGTTCACTTTTTTGAAGAAAAAAGCGAGTAAGAAAATTCCCAATACATTTCCATAAAAAATAGAACCGATAATATTTACCAATTGAATTAAATTATCGAATAAATTAGCAACACAGGCAACGGAAATGGCAATAACTCCCCAAACCAAGGTAAACCATTTAGAAGCGGTTACATAATGGGCATCGCTCTTTTTGCCCTTTACATTTCGCTTGTACAAATCTATTGCAGTCGTACTTGCCAATGCGTTTAATTCTGATGCCGTTGAAGACATTGCCGCAGATAAAATTACGGCCAGTAAAAGCCCTATTAACCCTCTTGGTAGGTTATTTAGTATAAAATGGATAAAGACGTAATCTTTGTCATTTGCCTCTATAGCGGCATCAACCTTTTTAACAATAGCTTTAGAAGCAACTTTTAGTTCTAAATCTCTTTCGTTTAAAGCCTGAATTTGTTCTTTTTCTATTAATTGAAAACCATCTGCAAAAATTGCTTTTTTTGTATTTTCTATTGCAATGTGTGCTGCCTCTAATTGACGATATTCCTCAACATACTCAGAGGATGCAATCGCATCATTTACCGTAGGATTAAAATTTAATGGAGCTGCATTGAATTGATAAAATACAAAAACCATTACGCCAATTAACAGAATAAAAAGCTGCATTGGTACTTTTAGTAATCCGTTAAAAATTAAGCCTAATTGACTTTCTCTTACAGATTTCCCTGATAAATAGCGCTGCACCTGACTTTGGTCTGTTCCAAAATAAGACAACATTAAAAATGTTCCTCCTAAAATACCGGTCCAAACGGTATATCTATTGCTCAAATCAAAAGAGAAATCTAACACTTCCATTTTATTACTTGCACCCGCAATTTCAAGCGCATTTGTGAAGGTAATATTTGCAGGAAGCTGACTCATGATCATAAAAAATGCGATTAACATCCCTATAAAAATAATAATCATTTGTTGTTTCTGTGTAACGTTTACTGCTTTTGTTCCGCCAGAAACGGTATAAATAATCACTAAAAAACCAATAATAATATTTAAGGTTAATAAATCCCAGCCTAAAACTGCAGACAATATAATGGCAGGCGCAAAAATGGTAATTCCTGCTGCCAATCCTCTTTGAATTAAAAATAAAATTGCCGCTAAACTTCTGGTCTTCAAATCGAACCTTCCTTCTAAAAACTCATAGGCTGTGTAGACTTTTAACTTGTGGTAAATAGGTATAAAAACCACGC
The DNA here is from genome assembly GCA_028336245.1 of Polaribacter sp. Lineage (GTDB taxonomy): Bacteria > Bacteroidota > Bacteroidia > Flavobacteriales > Flavobacteriaceae > Polaribacter. Next base: position 31,490 of record JAOKTT010000002.1, on the reverse strand, counting down.
AAATAATAATCATGGCAATTGGCAATCCGAAGTAAAATTGCACAAACCCCATCCCGCTATGAAATGCTTGTCCTGGTGTTGACAAAAACGTAATTGCACTTGCTTGAGTAGCCATCACAGACAAACCGATTGTCCACCATTTAGAATCGTTTCCACCTTTTATATAATCTGTTACATTCGCGTTTTTTCGAGTAACATAGGTCCCATACATTACAATAAAAAGTAATGTAACTGATAAAATAATCCAATCTACTGCGTGTAATTTGCTTTCTATCTCCATCAATTAAACGTTAAAATAATTAGTGATTAAATAAAATGCAATAATGTAAATTACATTCGCAATTAAAACGAATGAGTATTCTTTTTTCCAAGTATATTTTTGCTCTTTCATACTGTATTTATATTGAAGCTATTTCCTGCTTTTACTTCTCTGTATTACTCTACTCCCTGTTTTTGTAAAGACAAGATATTCGCAAATAATTTATAAGCTCCAGAAACCCCTGCAGGTAATTCTCTAAAGAAACTTAAACCTGTATAAATGTAATTTCCTTTGCCATATTTAGCAATTAGTAAACTTCCATTTTTTGCAGATTCACCTTTGTCGTTCATAGAAAAAATTGGAGTGTATTCTTTGCTCCAAGCGTCTGGAAAATACAAACCACGCTCTTGTACCCAATTTTTGAAATCGTCTGGAGTAATTTTATTCGGAGAGTTTAAAACTGGATGCTCTTTCTCTAAAATTCTTACTTCTGCGAACTCGTCTGTAACCCTATCTCTAGATAATTGGAGCGAAAAAGGTGCTGCAACATCCACTCCTCTGTTTGTGTTGTACTGCACCATTAGATTCCCTCCTTTTTCGACATATGCTAACAAATACTTTTGTTTAAACTTCAATTCTTTTACCACATTATAGGCTCTAATTCCTAAAACGATAGCATCATACTTCTGCAAGTTGTCTCCGTTTATTTCTAATGGATTTAACAAGGTTACTTCATAACCAATCTGACGCAAACTTTCTGGAATTGCATCTCCTGCACCATTGATATAACCAATATTATTTCCAAGGATTTTAATATTTAAACGAACCATTTTCGCTTGAGAATCGGACAATACAGATTGCTTTGGAATGTGATTGTAATTGATTTCTATCAACTCTTTTTTGTATTCCTTTCCTGCTGAACTTGCAATTACTTCTAAAGTTCCCTCAGATTGATTTTTAGGCGGAGTTACAAAAAAAGCAACCGTCTGTTTGTCGTTCTTTTGTGCAATGTTATAAGAAATTTCCTTAGGTGAAACTTGCCAGTTTACGGGTGCTTTTAAACTTATATTTCCAACAATACTGTCTGCTCCTGCGCTCACTTCTACGAAGACTTTCTTCGCTACATCGTCAGAAAAAATAAGCACTTTATTTGGTAACCTCGTCGTCACTTTTGGCAAAATTTCAAAAGGCTCATAAATCTCTCCTTTGTCGCGTTCTGAATATCTTCGAACTACATTCTTTGTGATAACGATTGGCACTTGATCAATACTTAAATTAAAATGAATTTTTGCAGGCCTTGGTGTTTCGGGTTTTCCTATTAAGTTTTGATTATCTACTTTGTACATTCCTAAAGAAGCTTCTTTTCGCAACCAATAAGGATCTGAATATTCAGTAGTTTTTAAGGTGATTGTTTCTTTAAAATTAACTTTCTTATTCGTTTCTAATTCTAATTCTTTTGTAATTTTTTTCGCATCAATAGTAGATGTAATTGAAGTCAATTCAATAGAAACAGTACTTCTGTTTAATACTTCAAAATTCACATCAGTCGTTGCATTTGGTATTCCTGAAGAACTATCTGCAACTGCCTCTAAATATAAACCTGCACAAGCTTCAATAATTTCTTTGATTTCTTTATCTTTAATTTTTCGCCAATGCAAGTCCGCTAACTGCTGAATCATTTTATAGGCTTCCATCAATTTAGGTAGATGTTTTGATGGGTTTACAAAATCGAAATTGGCTTCAACGTCATATAAAATAGCACCGATTTCTCCCCCACCCTTTACACGATTCCAAGTAGTATTTATTCCAGAAAAAACATCGTTTTTATCTTTTGGTTTTTCTCCTTTTAAAAATTCTACATATTCATTTTGACTTCCTCTTGTTGTCACTCTTCCAAAACCTTGACATAAGTGCTGACTGCTTGCCATAGTTGCTAATTCATTATTAGAAAGTCCTTTTAACGGATAATAAACCCCTACGTCAAAAGCAGTTAATTTTCCTTTTGTTGCCTTTTCAAAATCTTCTTGATTTCTATAAAACCACGATGAGGTATTAAAAAAGAGACGCTTTGGTTGCCACGTTTCTGTGAGTTTTAACTGTTCTTTAAATTGATTTTTATCGCCAACCAAATCAAAAGCTTCCGCACTTAACATTGCAGAAGCTGTGTGATGGCCATGTGTACTTCCTGGAGTTCTATGATCAAACCTATTGATAATAACATCTGGTTTAAACGTTCTAATTGCCCAAACAACATCACTCAAGACTTTTTCCTTATTCCAAATTTCCAAAGTTTCATTTGGATGTTTTGAATATCCAAAATCATTTGCTCTTGTAAAGAACTGCTGTCCGCCGTCAATTCTTCTTGCTGCTAACAATTCTTGCGTTCTAATAACGCCTAACAGTTCTCTAATTTCTGGACCGATTAAATTCTGACCCCCATCTCCTCTTGTTAAAGACAAATAGCCCATTCTTGCCTTTTCATTGTTTGCTAAATAGGCAATCAATCGCGTATTTTCATCATCTGGATGTGCCGCAATATATAGGGCAGTCCCTAAAAAATTAAGCTTCTGCACCTTTTCATATATTTCATTTGAATTTAATTTTAAAGGCAATTGGGCATAAAAAACCTGTGAAGTTAGCAATAAAGCTAGAATAACAAAGACTGTGTTTTTCATATAAACTATTTGAGTGCGAACAAAAATAACATTTTATACCCCTAAAAAAAGAGATTAACACAATAATAACGTTTAAACATTTACCAACAAATTAATAAGAACCTGTTAATAAATTTATTTTTAAAGTCACTTTTTTAGAATATATTTGTAAAACACATAAAGAAAAGAAATTACATGAAATTCATTGTATCTAGTTCGCAGTTATTAAAACAATTACAAGTTTTAGGAGGCGTTATAAATAGCAACAACACATTACCAATTTTAGACAATTTTCTGTTTGAATTATCCGAAAATAATTTAAAAATATCTGCATCAGATTTAGAAACTACGATGAGTTCTGTGGTCGTTGTAGAAAGTGACAGTGCTGGATCTATTGCCGTTTCCGCGCGTTTATTATTAGATACCTTGAAGACATTTCCAGACCAACCGCTCACCTTTAAAACAGAAGGAGATAATACCATAGAGATTAGCTCTGATCAAGGAAAATACGACATGGCCTATTTTGGTGGAGATGAATTTCCAAAAGCACTTTCATTGCCCTCACCAAGTAAAACAATAATTCCTGCAAATATTTTAGGAACTGCCATTTCGAAAACAATTTTTGCTGCTGGAAATGATGACTTACGCCCAGTGATGAGCGGTGTTTTCTTTCAATTTAGTACGCAAAGTTTAACTTTTGTAGCAACAGATGCACACAAACTAGTAAAATACTCGAGAACCGATGTAACTGCCGATCAAACCGCAGAATTCATTATGCCTAAGAAACCTTTAAATTTATTGAAAGGAATTTTAGGAAGTTCTGACAGTGATGTAACTATTGAATACAACGATGCAAATGCAAAATTCACTTTTGATAATATCGTTTTAGTTTGTCGTTTAATTGATGGTAAATATCCTAATTACGAAGCTGTAATTCCGAAAGAGAATCCAAATAAATTAACGGTAGATAGAGCTTCGTTCTTAAACTCTGTAAAACGTGTTTCTATTTTCTCGAGTAAAACAACGCATCAAATACGTTTAAAAATGGCAGGAACAGAATTAAATATTTCTGCAGAAGATTTAGACTTCGCCAATAAAGCAGATGAACGCTTGAGTTGTGATTACCAAGGGGATGACATGCAAATTGGTTTTAATTCTCGTTTTTTAAGTGAAATGTTAAGTAATTTGAGCGCCACAGACGTTTTAATTGAAATGTCTTTACCGAACCGAGCAGGAATTTTAACTCCTATAGATGGCACTGACGAAGGAGAGCAAGTTACAATGCTTGTAATGCCTGTAATGTTAAATAGCTAAATTTACGTACGGTGCTTTTTTATTAGATCACCTTCCAAAAATACCGAAAGCCACAACTAAAACGTTGTGGCTTTTCAGTTACTTTTTTAAAGAAAACTTGAAAGTTCACAGCACTGCCAATATTTTATTTTTAAAAAAATTAAAAGTATTCTCTAATGAATTTTTTAGCCCATTTATACCTATCAAAAAACGACCCTAATATCATGATTGGTAATTTTATTGCAGATCATATTAGAGGTAATAATTACGAAAGTTTTTCTAAAGAAATTCAGCAGGGTATTTTTCTACACCGAGAAATAGATACCTTTACGGATTCACATGCTCTTGTTAGAAAAAGTAAAAGACGCTTAAATAAACGCTACGGACACTACGGTGGTGTAATTGTTGACATTTTTTACGACTATTTCTTAGCTAAAAATTGGTCAAAATATTCTGAAATACCCTTTGATGTCTTCACCGACGGAGTGAATAAAATGCTTAGCGAAGTCTCCGATCACTTGCCCACTAAATCACAGGAGTTTATAAAGTATATGATTGCGTACAATCTCTTATTCAATTACCAATTTGAAGACGGAATTGAAAAGGTTTTAACCGGAATGAACCATCGTACTAAAGGAAAATCAAAAATGAATTTAGCCATTGAAGATTTAAAGGAATTAAACAAAGAATTCGAGGAAGATTTCATCCTTTTCTTCGAAGATTTACGTAACTTTTCAAATCAAAAAATTAAAGAAATTAAAAAGACTTTATGAAACAATTGATGTTACTTTTCTCATTTTCATTGCTTTTCACAAACTGCAACTCGTCCTATACAAAAAAGAAAAAAATAGGTTTGATCGTCCAAAAAGCAATGGTTGTCTCTGCAAAGGTAGAAGCTTCAAAAATTGGCTCAGACATTCTTAAGAGAGGAGGAAATGCCTACGATGCGATGATTGCGACACATTTTGCTTTGGCAGTCGCATATCCTGTTGCTGGTAATATTGGAGGCGGTGGCTTTATGATATACCGAAACAATGACGGTACAAAAGGAGCTTTAGACTTTAGGGAAAAAGCGCCCATTAGTGCACACAAAAACATGTATTTAGATAGCGCGGGTACTATTATTAAAAATAAAAGTACGCTGGGTGCAAATGCTGTAGGAATTCCGGGCTCTGTTGCTGGTGCTTTCAAAGTCTATGAAAGGTTTGGAAGCATTCCTTTTAAAGCGTTGATACAACCTGCAATTGATCTGGCAAGAAATGGCTTTAAAATCACAAAAAAACAAGCAATATCTTTGAATAATACTGCTAAAAAATTCCAAAAGGTAAATACGTACAAAACACTCTTTGAAGCGAAATGGAAAGAAGGTGCTCTTTTAAAACAAGAAGAACTCGCACAGACCTTAGAACGTATTCGTGACTTTGGAAGGGCCGGATTTTATGAAGGGAAAACAGCGGAATTATTTGTAAAGTATGTTGCCCAATTAGGAGGGGTTATTTCCCGCGAAGATTTACAAAAATATACGGCCATTTGGCGTAAACCCATTACGTTTGAATACAAGGATTATCAAATTACATCCATGACATTGCCCTCGAGTGGTGGAATCTGTTTGGCTCAAATTTTAAAATCAATAGCCCCTTATAACGTATCAGACATTGAACACAATTCTACCAAATACATTCAACTATTAACAGAGGCTTCTCGAAGATCTTATGCAGATAGAGCTCACTTTTTAGGAGATATTGACTTTGTAAATGTTCCGATTGATAGTTTGACAGCCACGGACTATATCAACCAAAGAATGCAGAGTTTTTCTTGGGATAAAGCAACGCCATCTTCGGAGGTTTCTCATGGAAAAATTCTAGGACATGAAAGTGATGAGACCACACATTATTCCATTATAGATCAATTTGGCAACGCCGTTTCTGTAACCACTACTCTAAATACAGGTTATGGATCTAAAGTTGTTGTCAAAGGTGCTGGCTTTATTTTAAATAATGAAATGGACGATTTCTCCAGTAAACCTGGAGTGCCAAATGTATATGGATTGGTTGGTTCAAAAGCAAATGCTATTGCACCAGAAAAAAGAATGTTAAGTTCAATGACCCCAACTATTGTAGAAAAAAACGGAAAATTAAAAATGGTTTTAGGAACTCCTGGAGGTTCTACAATTATTACTTCTATTTTACAAAATATTTTAAACGTTGTAGAATATAATATGGGAATGCAAGAATCTGTAGACCAGCCAAGGTTTCACCATCAATGGTTGCCAGATATTATTCGCATGGAACCAGAAGGTTTTAACAGCAAAACAAAAACAACATTAAAAACATTAGGCTATACAATTTATGAAAAAAAAACACTTGTTATTGGTAAAGTAGATGCTATTTTAGTGCTGCCAAATGGAAGTTTAGAAGGCGGCGCAGATGCGCGTGGAGATGACGCTGCTGTGGGGTTTTAACCGATACCTCTTCATAAATATTCACTATAACACAACATCTTTTAAAACTAAAAATTATGATTCAACCGTTTCACTTCGCGATCCCTGTTCAAAACTTAAAATTGTGTAGAGATTTTTATGGGCGTATTTTAAATTATAAAGAAGGTAGAAGTACGAAAAGCTGGGTTGATTTTGATTTTTTCGGGCACCAGCTTGTCATCCATCAAAAAGAAGGTTTTAAGCCCCAAAGAATATCAAATCCTGTTGATGGTTATGATGTTCCCGTGCCACATTTCGGGGTTGTTTTAACTTGGAAAGATTGGCATATTTTAGCAAACAACTTAAAAGAAAGCAACACCACTTTTATAATTGCTCCTTGCATTCGTTTTCAAGGGGAAGTTGGAGAACAGGCAACCATGTTTTTTAATGACCCAGAGAAAAACGCACTAGAATTTAAAGCGTTCAAGGATATCGGACAACTTTTTGCCAAATAATGATACTTATAGAAAGCCATACCGCACCAGTATTAGAGCATCCAATTCGTTTTCAAGAATATGGAGTTGGAATTTTTAAAACGATCCCTACAAAACCTGGCATCAAAAAAGCCATTAAGAAAAAGCTCATTTTTATTGACGGTATTGAAGCCACTACTGCAAAATATATTTTGGCAGAGAAAAAATAAGTCTTTTTACACCGAAAGTATCCTTTGGTTTTAAACGATTAGAATTGCCCCTAGAAGTGCTATTTGAAGATGACTATTTCGCTGTAATAAACAAACCTCCTGGTGTGCTAGTGAATGGTCATAAGTTTATAACCATTGCAAACGGGCTGGCTTAAAACCTTAAAAAAAGTACGCAATCAGACGCTCTAAGCCCACAAGCGGAGTGTTATTAATAGGAAAAACGAGTGCGGCCATCCGTGCTTTAACTGCGTTATTTTTGACAAAAACCCAAAAAACCTGTGTCGCCATTACCATTAGCATCATAGACACTAAAGGGGTCATACAGCAAACCATTGAAGAAAAAACTGCTCATACAGAATTTGAAGTATTACAGACGATACCTTCTGAACGATTTGGCTATTTAAATCTCGTAAGATTGCAACCAAAAACAGGAAGAAAGCATCAGTTACGAAAGCATATGTTTGGTATTGGCAATCCAATATTAGGAGACCAAACCTATTTTAACGAGGGATTAGTCTTAAAAGGAAAAGGATTGTATTTACATGCAGCAACACTTTCATTTATACCTCCTTTTAGCAAAGTTGCAGTGCGTATTACAAAAGCACTTCCTAAAAAATTTAAAACTATTTTCCGAGACGCGCTCATACATTAAGCAAAAGAGAAACGTCTTTGCTTCTTTATAGGACTCTCAATTAGGACTGCAAATTAAAGAGCACGGATGCACTGTCAAACTTTTTTCAGCCCCAATACTTTCTCTCAGAATACGTGTATTTACAATATTAAGAGCTAAACTTCTCGTTTCTTTCTTTAAAAAAGGATATTTTAGCTTCAGAAATTTCAGAAATCCTACATGAAGAACTTTTTTAAAATTTTAGGAAGTATTCTTTTCGTGTTATTTGCAGCTGGAGCTGTCTTTTACTTTGCGAAAAACGAAGCGCTCCCTCAAGGAAAACAAGGAAAAGAAGCCGATGCCTTGGCCATGAAAATGCTAAATTCGCTAAACTATCAGGCCTATAAAAATACTGAGACAATCGTATGGAATTTCAGAAATAAGCATTTTTATAAATGGAACAAACAAGAAAATATTATCGCTGTCTCATGGGATAATAACAAGGTAATTTTACATGCAAAAAACCCTAAAAAAACGGAAGTTTTTATTGCTGATAAAAAAGTAGAAAATAATAACATTTTAAAAAAAGCAACAGACTTTTACAACAATGACTCCTTTTGGTTGGTTGCTCCTTATAAAATATTTGATACAGGAACAGAGCGCCGCATTGTGACTCATAAAGGTCGTGCAGCACTTTTAGTTACCTATACTTCTGGAGGTTCCACTCCCGGAGATTCATACCTGTGGATTTTAAATGAGCAGTACTTCCCTACCTCCTTTAAAATGTGGACAAAAATTATTCCTATGGGCGGTGTTTCCGCAACTTGGGAAGATTGGAAAGTCACTGAAAGTGGCGCTTTATTATCCACAAGTCATCAATTTTCTATCGGAAATAAATTCTATTTAGAAAACGTAAAAGCATACAACGAATGAACTCAAAACCCATCACAAACGAAATTTTAAAAGCCTTTGGAATCTTGGGTGGAATACTCCTGTTAGGTGCATTCTTATTCACAATTCAATCGGTTATTTTCTATATTATTATCGCTGCTATTTTATCTTTAATTGCACGGCCTATTATTTCACTGCTTAGTACTCAATTAAAATTCCCAAATACTATTGCCGTTATTTTTACAATGCTCTTAATGTTGAGTTTTTTATCAGGTTTAATTATCCTATTTATTCCGTTGATTGCCGAACAAGGTAAAAGCTTGTCTTTACTAGAAGTAGACGCCTTACAGGCGAGTGTACAAGAAATATATGCCCAGGTCAATAGTTATTTCTTATCAAAAGGAATCGACGTATTGAATGAATTAAAAAATGTAGACCTCCTTGCTTCATTTCAAGAAATTCCCAACTTTTTAAATGCTATTTTAGAAGCTATAGGCTCTTTAAGTGTCGGTTTATTTTCTGTATTATTCATCTCTTTCTTTTTTATGAAAGACCGTCATTTATTAAAAAATGGTATGATGACCCTTATTCCAAATGGAAATGAAGGTAGATTTTCTAACTCTTTAGAAACCATTAATAACTTATTATCTCGATATTTTATTGGTTTACTCTCACAAATTACCATTCTCTTTGTGTTATACACCTTTATTTTACTGATTTTTGACATTGATAATGCCCTTGTCATTGCCTTTTTATGTGCATTACTTAATTTAATTCCCTATGTTGGCCCAGTGATTGGTGCCGTAATTATGTTTGTTTTATCAATGACCAGTAATATTGGTTTAGACTTTCAGACAGAAATATTGGCGACCTCTTTATGGATATTGTTCTGGTATTTAATGGCCCAATTGGTAGACAATTTTGTCAGTCAGCCCCTTATTTTTTCCAAAACAACAAAATCGCATCCTTTAGAAATATTTTTAATCATTATCATTGGTGGGTTACTTTTTGGTATTGTAGGGATGATTGTAGCAGTTCCTTTGTATACCGCTTTAAAAGTTATTTTAAAGGAATTTTTATCAGAAAATAAAATTGTAAAATCTTTAACTAAAAACATTTAATTTCTTTGAACTCACATCTTCTAAACGCTGATATTCAAAAATTTATTTGTAATCATTTAAAGTCAGATCTCACAAAAATTATTTTAAAAGGAAGTCCTTTTAAAGAGGTTTCTATTCAGGAATTAGCACATCAAGTGGTTGCAAAACAAAAAGCTAAAAAAAAATTACCTACCTGGTTTTCTGCTGAAAAAATTTACTATCCTCCGAAAGTTAGTATCGAACAAACCTCATCAGAAATCACTGCCAACTATAAATCTAAGCTTCTAAAAGGCAACACGATCGTAGATATTACGGGTGGTTTTGGGGTTGATTGTTATTATTTTGCAAAACATTTTAAAGAAGTAATACATTGTGAAATTGATGCAGAACTCTCTAAAATTGTGGCCCATAACTACCAACAGCTCCAACAACAAACAATTGTTACACATTGTGGAGACGGCATCGAGTTTCTTAAAAATAGCCCGCAGAGTTTCGATTGTATCTATATTGATCCATCGCGAAGAAACGATCTTAAAGGAAAAGTCTTCTTATTAAAAAACTGTCTTCCAAATGTACCAGAACATCTTGATTTTTTATTCAGTAAAACAAACCAGATACTCCTAAAAAATTCTCCAATACTAGACATTACAAGCGCCATCAAAGAACTCAAGTATGTGCGGGAAATACAAGTTGTTGCCGTGGATAACGAAGTCAAGGAGGTCTTGTTTTTATTAGAAAAGGGCTACTCAGGAGCCATTCCCGTGAAAACAATTAATATTCTTAAAAATAAAGCTCAAACATTCAGTTTCGAATGGAACGAACCTGCTGAATCTGAGTATTCTGAGCCACGCTCCTATTTATATGAACCAAATGCTGCGCTATTAAAATCTGGTGGATTTCACCAAATATCAACACAGCTCTCCGTTTTTAAAATACATCGACACTCGCATATTTATACGTCTGAACATATAGTACAATTTCCAGGGAGAACGTTTAAAATTGACAAGGTAGTTGGATACGATAAAAAAAAAATAAGTAAAATCATCTCCCGAGAAAAAGCAAATATTACCACAAGAAATTTTCCAAAAACGGTCACACAAATTCGAAAAGAATTAAAAATTAACGAGGGAGGTTCCCTTTACCTATTTTTCACAACCAATAAAGACAATCAATTAATCGTTATTTTTTGCTCAAAAGAATAAGAGTCCCCGTTAGCAAAGACAGCTCCTTTTCATCCTGCTTTCTTGCCGCTGGTATCTTTTCAATATTTTTAAATTAGAACCTCGCTATAGTAGAAGGATTTTACTCCTTTTATTTTCTTTGACGGTTACTTTTTTAGTAAATTTGTGAAGAAGGCTTAACGCGCTAAGGTATGCAAACAGGAACCTATCAAGGACTAAAAATAACAAACCATCAAAAAGTAGTTGTAACCGATGCACTTGTGGTAGAGGCTCCACTGCAAATTAACATCAATAATAGTGCATATACCGTTGTTATGCGGACACCGGACAATGATAAAGAACTTGTAAGAGGCCTATTATATGCTGAAGATATCTATAAGAATGGTTCCGATTTTATTTTTGAAGTACTTCAAGAAGCCTCTCAAATTCCTACCATTATTAACGTGCGTATTCGAAAAGAAGATTTAGGAAAAGGCTATTTGAATAAAAGAACACTTCTGTCTGTTTCTTCCTGTGGAATTTGCGGAAAACAAGAACTAAAAGATTTAGAAATTGCAGGCGAAAAGCTCTTATCAAATACTTATTTTTCATCTGAAATAGTACGTGCTATGTTTTCTAAGATGCACCTTTTTCAAAAAACTTTTAAAACTTCTGGGGGAAGTCATGCCGCTGCAATTTTTGATGAAAATCAGGAATTATTGACTGTTAAAGAAGATCTCGGGAGACACAATGCGGTAGATAAAACGGTGGGGACACTCTTGCTTCAAGATGATTTGAAAAAAGCAAAATACTTACTCGTTAGCGGACGCGTATCTTACGAGATTGTAACCAAAGCATTTATTGCTAAAATACCTGTTATCATTGCTGTTTCTGCCTGCTCATCTTTAGCCGTAGATTTCGCAAAAGAATTTGGAATTTGTCTCATAGGATTTACACGCGAACATAAAATGACTATTTATTCAAATCCTGATTTTCTAAAAAATGTAGCAGATGTCTAAAGAAAGGAATGCACAACCCCCAGAAAAATTAACAGGAATTCAGCTCAAAAAAATTCCTGCTACTGCTGTAGGGTTTCCTGCAATTGTATCTGCGTTAACACATATAAAAAAGAAAGTTGGTGTGCTCAAGGGGATTCGTCTGCTAAAAAACATCAATCAAAAAGAAGGATTTGATTGCCCTGGTTGTGCGTGGCCAGATCCTGACGCGAAACGCGCTTTCTTAGCTGAATATTGCGAAAACGGTGCGAAAGCCGTTGCAGAGGAAGCCACCAAAAATAAAGTATCTCCCTTATTTTTTGCCACGCATTCTGTAGCAGCACTTTCGAAGCTCTCGGATTATGAAATTGGCAAAAGTGGCCGTATTACACACCCCATGTATTTACCAGAAGGAAAAGACCACTACGAAGCAATTTCTTGGGAAGCTGCCTTTGCACTGATTGGAAAGGAATTAAACACATTAGCATCTCCAGACCAAGCCGTTTTTTATACTTCCGGACGAACCAGTAACGAAGCTGCATTTTTGTACCAGTTATTTGTGCGAGAATTTGGCACCAATAACTTACCCGATTGCTCGAACATGTGCCACGAATCTAGTGGAATTGCCCTTTCAGAAACACTGGGAATTGCGAAAGGATCTGTGACTTTAGATGATTTTAAGCATACCGAGGTAGTTATTGTTATTGGACAGAACCCTGGAACAAATCACCCCAGAATGCTGTCTGCTTTGGGAGAAACTAAAAAAAATGGCGGTAAAATAATTACGATAAACCCCCTACCTGAAGTTGGATTAATAAATTATAAAGACCCTCAAAATCCATTAAAATGGATTGGAAAAGGACAAGATTTAACCGATGTGTTTCTACCCGTAAGAATTAATGGAGATGTTGCTTTGCTTAAAATTATTTTAAAATTGATGAAAGCCGAAGAGATTAAAAATCCAGGAAGTGTTTTTAATCATGTTTTTATCGCTAAAAAAACGAACGGAGTTGATGCCATGTTAGCAGATTTAGACACCTATTCATTTGAAGAGCTCTTGCCACAAACAGGCATTGCAATGGAAAAAATAAAAGAAGCCGCAACCCTAATTATCAATAATAAAAAAATTATTATTTGTTGGGCAATGGGTTTAACTCAGCATAAAAATGCGGTAGATAATATTCAAGAACTTGTTAACATCCTCTTATTGAAAGGGAGTATTGGAAAAAAGGGAGCGGGTACTTGTCCAGTGCGCGGACACTCGAATGTACAAGGAGATAGGACTATGGGTATTTGGGAAAAACCAAAAGCTTCTTTTCTAGATGCACTGGAAAAAGAATTTCATTTTAAAGCACCAAGAGCGCATGGCTTAGATGTGGTTGCTTCCATTGCAGCAATGCATGCCGAAAAAGCAAAAGTTTTCATTGGAATGGGCGGAAATTTTGTTTCTGCAACTCCGGACACCGAATTTACTGCTACCGCTCTAAAAAAATGTCAGCTTACCGTGCAAGTCTCTACAAAACTGAATAGAAGCCACTTAATTCATGGTAAAAAAGCATTGATTCTGCCGTGCTTAAGTCGTTCAGAAAAAGACACACAAGTTTCCGGATTGCAATTTATAACCACAGAAAATTCTATGGGAGTTATTCAGCAATCTCATGGTCCTTTGCATCCACCTTCTGAAAATTTACTAAGTGAACCTGCTATTGTTGCAGGAATGGCGAATGCTACTTTACAAAATACACGCACTAGTTGGAATCAATTCATTGGTAATTATGATTTTATTCGTGCAAAGATTGAAGCAACCATTCCTGGTTTTAAAGATTACAATGCGCGTGTTCGCAGAAAAGGAGGCTTTTATTTACCTAATAATGCAAGAGAAAACGACTTCTCTCCTACCCATTCTGGAAAAGCGAATTTCACATTAAACATACCCTCAGATATCTGCCTAGCAGCGAACCAATTTATTATGATGACGCTTCGAACACATGACCAATACAACACAACTATCTATGGTTTAGATGATCGGTATAGAGGTGTATTAAACGAGCGGCGCATTGTTTTCATGAATTCAGAAGACATGAAAACACAAGGGTTAAAGCAATTAGACCTGGTGGATTTAACCAGCCATTTTAATGGTGAAGAAAGAACTGCTAAAGGTTTTTTAGTGGTTTCTTACGAGATTCCAAAACAGTGCACGGCTACCTATTTTCCTGAAGCAAACGTATTGGTGCCTCTAAACAGTGTTGCTAAAAGAAGCAATACTCCAACGTCTAAAACAGTAATTATTACTATTCAAAAAACAATTAAAAGAAGTCAATTCAAAAATTGAAGCTATTGAAGAGCGTTATGTTATTGGAGAAATTGATACAGAAATTTACAAAAAATTTACAAAAAATTTAAAACGAAATATCTAAAAACCCAAGAAGAAATTACCACAAATTTAAACCAATCGTCAATTTCGAGTTCGAACCTTAAAAAAGCCATTGATACCGCTTTAAAATTAGCGACAAACATCAATGAAATATGGACTTCAGGAGATTTAAATCAAAAAAAACGCATACAGAGATTGGTGTTTCCTTCCGGAATAGGTTATGACAAGCAAAATGAAGTAGTTCGAACCTTAAAAACAAATTCACTGTTCGCTGTCATCCCAATGATACAAGAGGAAATCGTAAAAACAAAAAACGGAAAATCAATTCAAATGAATCAATTCTCCGTTAGAGTGAGCCCTGCAGGATTCGAACCTGCGACCGCCTCCTTAGAAGGGAGGTGCTCTATCCAGCTGAGCTAAGAGCCCGTAATTTTAAAGTTGCTACGTACAACTGTGTCGGGGTGGCAGGATTCGAACCTGCGACCTCCTCGTCCCAAACGAGGCGCGATGACCGGGCTACGCTACACCCCGAAGGTGTTAAATATCTTGCTATTTTTTTTTGATATTCTAAAAAAAACCAACACCCGAATTACTTGAATTTTGCGGAGAGACAGGGACTCGAACCCTGGCGACAGTCACCCGTCGACAGATTAGCAATCTGCTCCATTACCACTCTGGCACCTCTCCTTTTAATGAACTTGTTCGCGCTTCTTTGAAATTGCGAGTGCAAATGTAATATTACATTTACAATTTAACAAGATGTTTTGCGCTTTTTTTACTTTATTTTCTACTCCGGATATTCGACTCTTAAGTGGTACATATTTAAGAGTTTCTTCTTAATTATTTTTTTAATAGTTTCAATCTCTTTGAAGGTAATATCTGAGTTTAAAAACTGATTGTCTGCCATTTGTTTTTCAATAATTTTATCTATTAAAGTACTGATGGATTGTGCAGTAGGTAATTTCAAACTCTTAGAAGCAGCTTCTGCAGCATCACACATCATTAAAATTGCGGTTTCTTTTGAAAATGGATTTGGCCCCTGGTATTGAAATTTTTTAATATCTACCTCAGTATCCGGATTCATTTCTCTTTCTTTCATTAGAAAATAATACGTTGTGCTGGTTCCATGATGCGTCCTAATAAAATCAATAATCCTATCCGGTAGCTTGTATTTTTTTGCAATCTCCACCCCTTTAATCACGTGGTCTGTGATTATTTTAGCACTGTCTCTTGGGGAAAGTTCATGGTGCGGATTTACACCGGTTGTTTGGTTTTCCGTAAAATACATTGGATTGACCATTTTACCGACATCATGATACAAAGCTCCCGTTCTTACCAACATGGAATTTGCACCGATTTCATTGGCTGCCGCTTCTGCCAAATTTGCAACTTGCATAGAATGCTGGAAGGTTCCCGGTGCTTTCTCATTCAACTCTCTTAGCAACTTGGTATTTGTATTTGATAATTCTAACAAGGTAACATCAGAAACCAAACCAAATACTTTTTCATAGATATAAATTAAAATAATAGATAAAAAGGACAGCAAACCATTCAATGCAAACAGTATAAAATACTGTAGATTTATCTGTGCTGCACTTCCTTCTTTAATAATAGAGAATGCCAAATAAGTAAGCATATAAATACCCGTAATTTGAGCAACGGAAATAAATAAATTTGCTCTTTTATAAAGTTCTGAAACCGTTAGAATGGTTACAATTCCAGCAATAATATGCAAGTATATAAACTCAAAACTATCGGGAACAATATATCCTAAAAGCAATACCGTTAGCACGTGGGTAAACAAACCCAACCGAGCGTCAAAAAAGGCCTTTAAAACAATTGGAAGCACGCTTAAAGGAACCACGTAGAGATAATCTGAATTGTAGTTTATGACCAAGGTTTGTATAAAAATCATCGAGAAAACATTGAAAAATATAAACGTAACCTTGTTGTTATTTTCATAAATTTCTACACGGTACTTCCTTAGGAATAGTAAAAGCATCAATAAGGCTAAAGAAACTAAAATACTATAGCCTAAAATAATCCAATTGTAGCTAGACTCCGTCCATACTTTAGATTCCGATTCGCTTTTTAAAGAGTTTAAAATAGCTAGTTTTTTCCCTTCAACAATGTCTCCTTTGAGAATAATAAGCCCTCCAGAAGAAACTTTCCCTTTTGTATACGAGATATTTTTATACTCGTTTTCAATTACTTTCTCCGTAAAAACTGCATCATAACTTACATTTGGTTTGATGATTTCAGAGAGGATATTAAAAATTTTATTTCTACTATAATTGGCAAAATCAACTTCTAAATTTGCTGTAATAATCTTTAAAACTTCACTTGAAGTATAAAAATTTTTAAAAGGGATGTCTTGTACTACATTTTCTTTTCTAATAGCCACCAACACATCTTTATCGGAGAGCTTGTTCTGAATAACAGCTTCTAAAAACCCATATTCATAGACCTTTTCTATTGTACTCAATCCAATTTCCTGAAATGCATTTTTTTCCTGAAGAGATAAGGAATCATTGCCTATTAAAGCTGCTATTCTTTTATTAAAAGCGCCTTTAACATTGGAAACCAACGCTTTGTCAGCAATAAAATACAGTTTTGAATTGGCAACTATTTGTGCCTTCTCTTCCTTAATTTCTGTTGCGGATTTTTGGATAGCAAAATCGAAAGGAGCATACAAATTGTCGTATTTCCATAACTGGCTGTTGCTAAAGTCATACTTAAATTGTCCTCCTTTAGGAAACAAATAAACAATAGCCACCGTAGTAACTAAAAATAAAATCACTTTATAGATGATGGTATTCTTTTGATAGAGTTTATTTACAAAGTTGTTCATAGGTAGTGTCTTGTTATGACAAACTTACTGCAAAAAAGTGACCCTTAGAAATTCAACCGAAACAAACCGATAAAAATTGATTAAAAAACATTAATTTAGCCTACATTCATAACAAAAAACAAACTCAAAATAACATATGAAAGAAGTCGTAATTGTAGCTGTTGCAAGAACACCAATCGGAAGTTTTATGGGGAGTTTAGCTACAATCCCCGCAACCAAATTAGGAGCGATCGCCATTAAAGGCGCGCTAGAAAAAATTGGTGTAGCACCAGAAATGGTAGAAGAAGTTTTTATGGGAAATGTAGTCTCTGCTGGCTTAGGACAAGCTCCAGCAAGACAAGCAGCAATTGCTGCTGGAATTCCAGATACAGTTCCTTGCACTGCGGTAAATAAAGTATGTGCCTCTGGAATGAAAGCCATTATGTTGGCTACTCAAACCATTGCGCTTGGAGATGCAGAAATTGTAGTAGCTGGGGGAATGGAAAATATGAGTGCGATACCCCATTACCAGTATGCTAGAAATGGCACAAAGTTTGGCGGCATCACACTCGAAGACGGCATGCAAAGAGATGGTTTAGTAGATGCCTATGATAACGTACCTATGGGGGTGTGTGCAGATGCTTGTGCTTCAAAATATGAATTTTCTAGGGAAGACCAAGATGCATTTGCAATACAATCTTATAAGCGCTCTGCAAAAGCTTGGAGTGCAGGAAAATATGCAGATGAAATTGTGCCCGTAACAATTCCGCAACTACGCGGAGCTCCAATTATTTTCTCTGAAGATGAAGAGTACAAAAATGTGAAAATAGAGAAAATTCCAGCATTGAGGGCTGCGTTTACAAAAGAGGGGACGGTTACTGCTGCCAATGCCTCTACAATTAATGACGGTGGTGCTGCTTTGGTTTTAATGTCATTAGAAAAAGCAACCGCATTAAAGCTAAAACCGCTTGCTAAAATTAAAAGCTATGCAGATGCTGCACAAGCGCCGGAATGGTTTACGACAGCGCCCGCAAAAGCATTACCAAAAGCATTGGCAAAAGCGAATCTTAAAATGGCAGATGTGGATTTCTTTGAATTGAATGAGGCTTTTTCTGTGGTAGGTTTGGCAAATATGAAACTGTTAAATATTACCGATGAGAACGTAAATGTAAACGGTGGCGCTGTCTCGTTGGGACATCCTTTAGGAGTTTCTGGCGCCAGAATCGTCATTGCTTTGACCACTGTTTTAAAACAAAATAACGCTAAAATTGGTGCTGCAGCCATCTGCAACGGCGGTGGCGGTGCGAGTGCAATAGTGCTTGAAAGAATTTAATTTTTTAATAAATATTTGTAGCTATGCTTTTTGGTATTGGTAACCTAAGTATTGTTCCCCTGAGAGCTGAAGAATGTGACGTCTCCGAAATGAGGAGTCAACTATTATTCGGTGAGCATTTTGAAATTATCGAAAAGCAAAAAAATTGGAGTAAAATCCGATTGCATTTTGATCATTTTGAGGGCTATATTGACAACAAGCAATACGTAGAAATTTCGACTGATTTTTATACCAGGCTTTGTGATACAATCCCCACCTATTCTGGGGAACTTTTAGACTTTGTCACCAATCAAAAAAGCCAACTAACCACCATAGCAATGGGCGCACAACTGCCTTTTTTTAAGGAAGGAAAATTAAAATTAGGAAATTCTGAGTATGCATATGATAGTGCTATTTTCCAGGGCATACTGCCTAAAACTGAAATTTTAAAAACGGCATTTACGTATTTAAATACTCCCTTTTTATGGGGTGGAAAATCTCCCTTTGGAATTGATGCTGCGGGCTTCACGCAAATAGTATACAAACTGTGTGGTTATCAACTGTTAAGAACCCCCAAAGAGCAATCCACACAGGGCGAAGTATTGAGTTTCATAGAAGAAAGTGAACCTGGAGATTTGGCTTTTTTTGATGATGAATTTGGTGAAATTATTCACGTTGGTATTGTTCTGAATGACTATCATATTATTCACGCACATGGTAAAGTAAGAATAGATACCCTAGACCACAGTGGTATTTTTAACACGGATCTTCAAAAACACACACACAAACTAAGAGTCCTTAAAAAAGTAATATAAAAAAGCCCAAAACTTTTAAGTTTTGGGCTTTTTTATGTCAAAGTAATACCTACTAACTTCTCATTTCTTTGTAAATGGGTCTCAAGACATCTGCCTCTTTCTCCATACGCAACGTATCATAAATATTTAAGAGCGTCCTTACGGTATCTATTGATCTTTTAATACTGTCTGCTTTCAATAAAAAAGGCAAAGCAGCTTTGTACAGCTCTTTTTGTTCTTCTTGTAAAGCATCATACTTTTTGAAGTTAGATAAGTTCTTATTCATCTCCTCTACCAACTCTTTTTCCTTTCCTAACATGGCAATCGCTAAATTCATATATGCATCTCCATATACTGGATCTAATTCAATTGCTTTCTTATAATACCCAACGGCCTCCTCTATTTTACCTTCATTTGCATTGACCACTCCTAAGTTAAAAAACAAGGTTGGGTTTGTAGGATCTAATTTTACCGCCTCTTGCATTAGCGCTCCAAACTTATCCATCTTGTCAAGTTTGATATACAGCTGTGCTTCATTTAAAATTAAATTCACATCTTTTGGATTTGCTCTTCTCGCCTCTTGCAAAGCAACAATCGCCTCTTCTGTTTTTCCTTGATTTACTAAAATATATCCAATATTTTTTACAATTTCGGCTTGTTTAGATGCAGATACTTTGTCAACTGGAATCTCATAGCTTCCTGATTTAACCATCAAATCTCTTTGAATTTTTGACCCTAAATCTTCTTCAGTACCTGTTTCTTTATTCGTAGCAAAATACTCTGTACTAATTCCGGTATAACCAATCTCTTTTAATTCTTTGTAAAATTTCAAAGAAACATCGTATTCTTTTGATAAAGAAGCACTGATTGCAGCATTGTATAAGAAACTAGTATCTTTTGGACTTAATTTATACGTTAAGTAAAAATTAACTTGTGCACCCGCATAATCCTTCGAATTGTACTGTGCTATAGATTTTTCAGAAACCTTTTGTATCAAAGCATTCAGCATTGGCTTTGCCTCTTTGCTGTATTTATTTGAACCCACTTCTTTCTCAAAGTCAAAAAGATTGCTAAAAGCATTGGATGCAGCTTCGTATTTATTTTCACCTGCAAAAGCCTGTGCCTTTAAAAAATAATATTTCGACTTATACTTAGAATCCATGGTCTCCAGCATACCCTCCACAGAATTTACCGCAGATAATGCTACCGAAAACTGACTTTTTCCTAGCGCTTTCTCCGCAACTCTTAATTCTTTCTTTTGACCGAATGATATTGCAGCCAGTAAACCTAAAGAAAGTGCTAATACTTGATTTTTCATTGTAATACTTATTTAATTTATTATTATTTGTCGTTTTCGCTTGAATCCTCCTCCGTAGAATGGGGTTCCCTGGACTCATTTTCAATTTCCGTGCCATTTTCGATTTCGCCTTCCAAATCTTCTGGAACTTCTTCTTCATGTCCCACTTTAGCTACAGCGGCAATGCTATCATTGTCCTTAATATTAATTAAACGAACCCCCTGTGTGGCACGTCCCATAACACGCAAGTCTTCCACGGCCATTCTAATTGTCAATCCAGATCTATTGATGATCATCAGATCATTCGAATCATCTACATTTTTAATCGCTACTAAATCTCCTGTTTTTTCTGAAATATTCAAGGTCTTTACTCCTTTACCTCCTCTGTTGGTAATTCTATAATCTTCTAACTTCGAACGTTTACCATATCCTTTTTCAGAAACAACCAAAATATTACTATCCATATCATTTACAGCAACCATTCCAATCACCTCATCTTTTTCATGTTGTAAGGTAATTCCCCTTACTCCAGAAGCAGTTCTTCCCATAGGGCGTGTTTTTGCTTCTTCAAAACGAATAGATTTACCTGATTTTAAAGCGAGCATCACTTGACTATCTCCTGTTGTCAACTTCGCTTCTAACAATTCATCTCCTTCTTTAATGGTAATTGCATTAATTCCATTTGTTCTTGGTCGAGAGTATTGTTCCAAAGAGGTCTTTTTAACCTGACCTTTCTTCGTAGCCATAATCACATAATGGCTATTAATATATGCTTCATCTTTTAAATCTTGTGTAACTAAAAATGCTTTTACTTTGTCATCTTGTTCTATGTTGATTAAGTTTTGCATGGCTCTTCCTTTTGTGTTTTTACCACCTTCAGGAATTTCATACACCCGCATCCAAAATACTTTTCCTTTTTGCGTAAAGAACATCATGTATTGGTGGTTTGTCCCCACAAATAAGTGCTCTAAGAAATCTTCATTTCTTGTAGTTGCACCTTTCTGTCCTCTACCGCCTCTGTTCTGAACCTTATACTCTTCAAGGTTGGTCCGTTTTAAATACCCAGCATTAGAAATAGTAACCACTACTTTCGTATCCGGAATCATGTCTTCAATACTCATATCTCCTCCTGCATACTCTATAATAGATCTGCGTTCATCTCCATATTTATCTTTGATATGCGCAAGTTCTTCTTTTATGATTTCATACCTTCTTGGCTCATTTGCTAATATGTCTTTTAGATCTACAATGGTCGTCATAATTGCATCGTATTCTCCACGCAACTTGTCCTGTTCTAGTCCTGTTAACTGACGCAAACGCATTTCTACAATGGCTTTAGCCTGAATTTCAGTTAGCTCAAAACGTTTCATTAGTTTCTCGCGTGCCTCGTCGGCATTTTGAGAAGCACGGATCGTTGCTATGACCTCATCAATGTTGTCGGATGCAATAATTAGCCCTTCTAAAATATGTGCTCTTGCTTCTGCTTTTTGAAGATCAAATTTTGTTCTACGCACCACAACTTCGTGACGGTGTTCTACAAAATAATGAATCAGTTGTTTTAAGTTTAATTGTTCTGGCCTTCCTTTTACCAAAGCAATATTATTTACACTAAAAGAAGTTTGTAATTGCGTGTACTTAAAAAGTTTATTTAAAACAATGTTCGGAATTGCATCCCTTTTCAAAACGTACACAATGCGCATTCCGTTTCTATCAGATTCATCTCTAATATTAGAAATACCCTCTATTTTCTTGTCATTTACAAGTTCTGCAGTTTTTTTAATCATTTCTGCCTTGTTCACTTGATACGGAATCTCTGAGACAATAATACACTCACGTCCCTTCACCTCCTCAATGACCGCTTTTGCGCGCATTACAATGCGACCACGCCCCGTATGAAATGCATCTTTGACACCATCATAACCATAAATAATTCCACCTGTAGGAAAATCGGGTGCTGTAATGTGTTGCATTAACTCATCAATCTCAATTTCTCTGTTATCTATATACGCAAGGGTTCCATTGATTACTTCCGTTAAATTGTGGGGTGCCATGTTGGTTGCCATTCCCACAGCAATACCAGAAGCTCCGTTTACTAATAAATTAGGAATACGCGTTGGCAAAACCACGGGTTCATGCAAAGTATCATCAAAATTCAAACGTTGATCTACCGTATCCTTCTCAATGTCCGCTAACATATCCTCTGAGATCTTCTGCATTCTAACTTCCGTATAACGCATTGCCGCCGGACTATCTCCATCTACAGAACCAAAATTACCTTGGCCATCAACCATCATATATCGCACACTCCAGTTTTGAGCCATTCTTACCATAGAATCGTATACAGAAGTATCCCCATGCGGGTGAAACTTTCCTAAAACTTCTCCAACAATTCTGGCTGATTTTTTATAAGAACCAGTGGCTTTAATTCCCAATTCATGCATGCCAAATAAAACCCTTCTGTGCACCGGTTTTAAACCATCTCTTACATCTGGCAATGCTCTTGAAACAATCACTGACATCGAGTAATCGATGTACGCGGATTTCATCTGCTCTTCTATGTTAATCGGAATCAACTTCTCTCCCTCTGTCATATATATCTTGTGTTATTGTATATCCTTTTTTTAAAACAAGGCAAGATAATATTTCTACACCTATTTTCAAAGGGTATCCTCCTCTGAATTAGGGAGAGTTATCAACATTTCTTTATAATTTTTACTCCTTTTTTATGTGGTTGATTTTCAATTGTTTTAGCACTTAAAATCGAAGTCAACCTGTCAGTTTTACAGAATTGGCATATTTTTTGTATTTATTAAAAAAAAAAAGAATTAAATTTACACAAAGAGATACAGCTATATGGACGATAATTTTTCACCAAAAGTAAGAGATGTAATCGCCTTCAGTAAAGAAGAAGCGCTAAGGCTAGGGCATGAGTTTATTGGAACAGAACATTTATTACTCGGTTTAATAAGAGAAGGAGAAGGAAAAGCAATGGATATCTTGTCTGCCTTTGATGTAGATACAAATCTATTGCGCAAAAAATTAGAACAATTAAACCCTGTAGACCTTGCGTTTACAGAGACTTCTGGAAATAAAAGCTTGCATTTGACGCGGCAAGCTGAAAAAGCACTTAAAACAACGTTTTTAGAGGCAAAACTATACCAAAGTGAGGCTATAGATACTGCACATTTATTACTTTGTATTTTGAGAAACGAAAATGACCCAACAACGAAGTTGATTCAGAAGTACGATGTAAACTATGATGAAGCAAAGGATGTATACAAACAATTGCATGCAGATGGCACTGAAGATTTACCCAATAACCCAATAGCAGAAACGCCTTCAGATGATGAATATAGTCCTGAAAAGTCAAATCCTTTTGAGCAAACTCAAAAAGGAAAAGCTATAAAAAAATCAAAAACCCCTGTTTTAGATAATTTTGGAAGAGACTTAACCGATTTAGCTGAAAAGGGAAAACTAGACCCCGTAGTTGGCAGACAGAAAGAAATCGAACGCGTATCTCAAATTTTAAGCAGAAGAAAGAAAAACAACCCCATGCTAATTGGAGAACCTGGTGTAGGTAAATCTGCCATTGCAGAAGGTTTAGCACTCCGAATTATAGAGCGAAAAGTGTCTCGAATTTTATTTGACAAACGTATTGTCTCTTTGGATTTAGCAAGCTTAGTTGCCGGTACAAAATACCGTGGGCAGTTTGAAGAGCGCATGAAGGCTTTAATGAATGAGCTTGAAAAAAATGAGGATATCATTCTTTTTATAGATGAAATTCATACCATTGTAGGCGCAGGTGGTGCCACAGGATCACTGGATGCCTCCAACATGCTAAAACCTGCATTAGCCAGAGGTGAGATTCAATGTATTGGAGCCACTACCTTAAATGAATACAGAACAAATATTGAAAAAGACGGTGCTTTGGAACGTCGTTTTCAAAAAGTAATTGTAGAACCAACCTCTGTGGAAGAAACGGTGCAAATTTTACAAAATATCAAAGGAAAATATGAGGAGCATCATCATGTAAATTATACAGATGCTGCCATTGAAGCCTGTGTAAAACTTACCAATAGGTATATGACAGATCGCTATCTTCCAGACAAGGCTATTGACGCTTTAGATGAAGCAGGATCTAGAATCCATATTACAAATATTGTAGTTCCACAACAAGTTTTGGAGTTAGAAGAACAACTTGAAGTCGTTCGAGAACGCAAAACGAAAGCTGTCAATGGTCAAAAATATGAAGAAGCTGCGAAATTGAGAGATGACGAAAAAAATATGGAGTCCGCATTAGATTCTGTACAACAACAGTGGGAAAATGACTCAAAAATGAATCGTGAAATGGTTACCGAAGACAATGTTGCCGAAGTGGTTTCTATGATGACCGGAATACCTGTGAGCCGCGTTGCAGAAGCGGAAACAGAAAAACTACACGAACTCCCTAAGCTGATTAAGGGAAAGGTTGTGGGACAGGATGTTGCTGTAATGAAAGTTGTAAAAGCAATCCAAAGAAATAGAGTCGGATTAAAAGACCCCAACAAACCAATTGGTTCCTTTATTTTTTTAGGACAAACGGGTGTTGGAAAAACACAATTGGCAAAAGTATTGGCTAGTGAGTTATTTGATGCTGCAGATTCTTTGATTCGAATAGACATGAGCGAATACATGGAAAAATTTGCTATTTCGCGTTTAATAGGTGCACCTCCAGGATATGTTGGTTATGAAGAGGGCGGACAATTGACCGAAAAAGTTCGAAGAAAACCCTACGCTGTAGTCTTATTGGATGAAATAGAAAAAGCACATCCAGATGTATTTAATATTCTATTACAAATTCTAGATGACGGCTATATCACAGACAGCTTAGGAAGAAAAATTGATTTTAGAAATACAATCATTATCATGACTTCTAATATTGGTGCACGCCAAATAAAAGACTTTGGTGGCGGTGTAGGTTTTGGAACTTCTTCAAAAACAGCACAGGCGGATGCCTATGAGAAATCGGTAATCGAAGGGGCTTTAAAAAAATCATTTGCTCCTGAATTTTTAAACAGAATTGATGATGTTATTATCTTTAACGCATTAGAAAGAGAAGATCTACATGCAATTATAGATATTGAACTGGACAAGCTATTGAAAAGAATTTCAGACTTAGGATATACTTTAAAGTTAAGTAAAAAGGCAAAAGATTATATTGCGGATAAAGGCTTTGACAAAAAGTATGGGGCAAGACCGCTGAATAGAGCGATACAGAAATACATTGAAGATGCCTTGGCGGAAGAAATTGTAAATTCTAAACTCTCCGAAGGTGATACAATATCCATGGACTTAAATGAAAAAGAAAATAAACTTACCATTAAAATTAAAAAAGGTAAAAAGAAGCTTGAAACCAAAACAACTTCATAAATAATAAAAAATCCCAAACGTACATTTGGGATTTTTTATTGCTTAAATCCCTTCTATTTTCCTGTTAAAAATCTAATTAAATATTTATATTTGCCTTAAATAATTTAAAAAAATGAAAAAGTTAAGTTTTTTACTTTTAATGGTATTGGCTATTGTATCCTGTAATAAGAAACATTCTAAAGAATATCTTTCACTCGTTGTAAAGCTAGAAAACAATAAAGATTCTATCCTTACCATCTTATCACAAGAAGGAACTATTAAGGTAATTAAGGTACAAGAAGATGGCATTTTTAAAGATACTTTAAAAGTACCTAAAGGAGGCGTTTATACTTTACAAACGAGTCCAAAAAAAAGAGCTCCAATATTCTTAAAAAATGGTTTTGACATTGAGATTAGCGGTAACTCAGAAAAATTTATGACAAGTTTTGAGTTTACTGGAGAAGGTTCAGAGAATAACAGCTTCATACTTGCACAGATTTCCGAAAGTCAACGGATTGGAAATCCTGCCTTAATTTTAGCTTTAGAAGAAAATGAATTTAAAAATAAAATCATAGACCTAGAAAAAAAACAAGACAGCCTTTTAAACTCTTATAAGAATATTGATAGTATTTTAATAGAAATGGCAAACCAACAAACGGTGCAAAT
The DNA here is from genome assembly GCA_028336245.1 of Polaribacter sp. Classification (GTDB taxonomy): domain Bacteria; phylum Bacteroidota; class Bacteroidia; order Flavobacteriales; family Flavobacteriaceae; genus Polaribacter. Next base: position 4,745 of record JAOKTT010000002.1, on the reverse strand, counting down.
GATCAGTTACTTTAACCAAGCCTACAAAAAAAATAAGGCAATGGCAAAAGGGACTCCATCTCCTGAATTTAAAAATTACACAAACTTCAAAGGGCGCAAAAAATCGCTTTCTTCCTATGCAGGAAAGTATGTGTATATCGATGTTTGGGCAACTTGGTGTGGACCCTGTATTCAACAAATTCCATTCTTAGCAAGTTTGGAAAAAGAATACCACAATAAGAATATTGAATTCATAAGTATTTCTACCGATGAGTCTAGAAGAAGCGGTGGCTCATGGGACGCTGCAGAAAAAAAATGGAGAAACTTTGTGAAAGCAAAAGAATTAACGGGCACTCAGTTATGGGCAGGAAAAGACAACTCTTTTCAACGCGCATATGAAATCAATTCGATTCCCCGTTTTATCTTAATTGATCCGCTGGGAAATATTGTAGATGCAAATGCACCCAGACCCTCTGACCCCAAATTAAAAGAACTATTTACTTCATTAGGCATATAAGCCAATATAGAAACTTGTTGTTCTATTCCGGTAGTCTCGAGACGAAAGCAAATGCTATTTATTTTAGCTTCCTATTTCTCTTGATACAACCAAAAAAGTTTATTCTTTATAAACCCCCATATTTGCGTATTTATCCATTCGCTGAGCTACTAAATTTTCTTCCGAAAGTCCTTTTAACTCATCAAAAGCAATCACAATTTGATTTTGAACCGCTTTAAAAGCGCCTTCTCTGTCAGAATGCGCACCCCCAATCGGTTCTTTAATGATTCCATCAATTAACTTCATTTTCTTCATGTCGGTACCTGTTAGCTTTAAAGCTGCAGCTGCCTGCTCTTTATACTCCCAACTTCTCCATAATATGGAAGAACAAGATTCTGGTGAAATCACGGTATACCAAGTATTTTCCATCATATAAACACGATCTCCAACACCAATTCCCAAAGCACCACCAGAGGCTCCCTCACCAATAACCACCGTAATAATAGGTGTTTTTAAAATGGTCATTTCAAAAATATTTCTAGCAATTGCTTCTCCCTGTCCCCGCTCTTCAGCTTCTAAGCCAGGATATGCTCCCGGTGTATCTAACAAAGTAACTACAGGAATTCCAAACTTCTCTGCCATTTTCATTAAACGCAATGCCTTTCTATACCCTTCAGGATTTGCCATCCCAAAATTACGATACTGCCGTGTTTTAGTATTGTATCCTTTTTGCTGACCGATAAACATATAGGATTGATCTCCAATTTTACCTAAACCTCCAATCATCGCTTTATCATCACCTACGCTTCGATCTCCGTGCAGCTCCATAAACGTATCTCCACAAATTGCTTTGATATAATCTAACGTATACGGCCTGTTTGGATGTCTGGAGAGTTGAACACGCTGCCAAGGTGTCAAATTTTTATATATATTTTTTCTGGCTTCTATTAATTTCTTGTTTATTTTGTTGCAAGTAGCACTCACGTCTACTTCACTTTCCTTACCAATAATCTGACATTTTTGTAGTTGATCTTGAAGCTCTTTAATAGGCATTTCAAACTCTAAATACTCCATATTATAATGATTTGACTCTAGTTATTTGTAAAGACAAACATACTATAAAATTTACTTTTCAAGTAAATTTAATTTACTTTTTTCTACCTAATCTTTGAAGAAAGTTGTCTTTTAAAGGTCCTTTATTCTTTATAATTCCGTTTAATAAAACGACCAACAATACCACAAAAGCGCCTAAATAGAAAGTATTACTCATCTGTTCTTCTTCACCGAAAATAAATAAGGCTAAAATGATTGCATAGATCGGCTCTAAATTAATGGTAAGCATTACGGTATACGGCGATAGATATTTCATTACTTGCACAGAAGCAATGAATGCATACGCCGTACAAATACTGCTCAATATTGCAAGATACATCCAATCTTGTATAGAAATTTGAAAGAAGTCTAAGGAGAAACTATCCGTAAATAGTAAATACATTGTAATAAAAACAACACCAAAGAGTAGTTGATAGAATGAGATTGTATTTGCAGTATATTTCTTGATAAAAACTCCATTTAAAACTGAAAATACCGCACCTAAAAAGGATGCAATTAGCGCATAGATAATTCCTAAAACATACTGGCTTTCAAAATTAAAAATAATATACAAACCTCCAATAACCAGCAACCCTAGAAATATTTCTAACGCATTTATTTTTCTTTTAAAAAAAACAGGCTCTATTAAAGATGTAAAAAAAGCTCCGGTGCTCATCATTACCAAAGCAACGGAAACATTAGACTCCTTTATCGCCATAAAAAAGAATACCCAATGCAGTGCAATAATGATTCCTGTTAAAAAAAACTTAAGGAGTCCCAATCGATTTACTTTAAAAGTTTTTCTTTTCCAAAGAAAATAGAGCGCAATAAAAACGGTAGCGAGTAGCATCCGATACCAAACCAAGGGAATGGCTTCAATTGAAATTAAAGCCCCTAAAATAGCCGTAAAACCCCATATAAAAACAATAAAATGAAGGAGCACGTAGTTTTTAAATTTATTTTCTTCCATTGAGATAGAGATAAACCGCGATAAACCCAAAAAGAATGTTCGGGAGCCAAACATAAGACAAGGAATTAACGCCAGCAACAGAACCTAAAACCTCTCCAACTTTCATAAAGAAAACGTATAAGAACATAATTCCAACACCAATCGCTAAATTCACCCCTGTACCTCCCCTCCTTTTTCGAAAAGCTAAGCCAACTGCAATAATAGTAAGGATATAGGAAGCTATTGGTAAGCTTGTTCTTTTGTAGAGCTCAACCAAATAAACATTTAAATTTTTTACGCCGCGCTTTTTAGAGATGTTAATATACTTTAAAAGTTCCCCTGAGGGCATTTCTTGTGCAAAGGCAGATTTGTAAACTAGATCTTTCGGTGAAAAGTTAAATACTGTATCCAGCTTATTCCCAGAAAATATACGATCATTACCTTCAAACACCAATCGTTTTCTCCAATTGGTTAGTGTAAATATACTGTCTTTCTCATCGTATTTTATATTGTCTGCTGAAAGCTTAGACTTTAATTCTAAACCGTCATAGACTTCTGAATTAAAATCATATCCTACATTATTTTCTGTATTAAAATTCCTTATAAAAACATAGGTACTGTCTGTCAATTGTAAGCTAAAATTTGAAACATATTTTAGTGCATTCGACTGTTTTGCATTATTAATGTATTTTTTTTCAAACCCTTTTCGAATCTTACTGCTTTTAGGCACTACGTAGTGATTCATTCCGAGGGAAAGTATGGTTACTAGAGACGCACCTATAAAATAAGGATATAAAAAACGTGTAAATGAAACCTTTGCATTTGTAATTGCTATAATTTCGGTGTTGTTAGAAAGCTTAGATGTAAATAAAATTACGGCAATAAATAATGCCAAAGGCATAAAAGTATTGGTATAATAGATAATAAAATTTATGTAATAATCGTTTAGAACTTCGCTTAACTGCAAGTTCGGATGTTCTAAAAAATTATCTATTTTTTCAGAAACATCAATCGCGATCGCAATTGGAATTAAGATTAATAAAGTAAACAAAAAGGTTACCAAAAATCTTTTTAATATGTACCAATCAATTATTTTCAAAAGGATATCAATCTAATTATTACAACTACCCACCAACACCAGTGGTGCCAAAAAACTTATAATCTTTTGTCCATTTGTTTCACCATTTTATCTTTCCACGCTCTAAAGTCTCCTGCTAAAATATGTTTTCTAGCTTCCCGAGTTAGCCATACATAAAAACCAAGATTGTGAATAGAGGCTATTTGTTTTCCTAGCATTTCTTTTGCAGCAAATAAATGGCGCAAATATGCTTTTGAATACATGGTATCTACCCCAGTAATTCCCATGTCATCTATTGGAGAGAAATCGTCTTCCCACTTTTTATTTTTTATATTGATAGAACCATGTGCCGTGAACAACATTCCGTTTCTTGCGTTTCTTGTAGGCATTACACAATCAAACATGTCTATTCCTAAAGCAATGTTCTCTAAAATATTTATTGGTGTACCAACCCCCATTAAATACCTTGGCTTGTCTTCTGGTAAAATTTCTGTAACCACTTCTGTCATGGCATACATTTCTTCTGCAGGCTCTCCAACTGAAAGCCCTCCAATAGCATTTGCTTGTGCACCTGCGTTTGCAATATATTCTGCAGACTGTCTTCTTAAATCTTTATAAGTACTTCCCTGCACTATTGGCATAAAGGTTTGCTCAAAGCCGTATTTGTAAGGTAGTTTTTCTAAATGACTTATACACCTATTCAACCAGCGATGTGTCATATGCATGGACCGTTTGGCATAATTATAATCACAAGGATATGGCGTGCACTCATCAAAGGCCATGATAATATCTGCACCGATAGTGCGCTGCGTTTCCATGACATTCTCTGGTGTAAAAAAGTGCATCGACCCGTCAATATGACTTTTAAACTTTACACCTTCTTCATTAATTTTTCTTCTCCCAGAAAGAGAATATACCTGATACCCTCCAGAATCTGTTAAAATAGGACGATCCCAATTCATGAACTGATGCAAACCTCCTGCTTTTTCTAAAATATTCATCCCTGGACGCAAGAATAAGTGATACGTGTTTGCTAAAATAATATCAGGATTTATCTGGTCTTTTAGTTCTGTTTGATGCACACCTTTTACAGTACCAACAGTTCCTACTGGCATAAATATTGGCGTTTCTATGATTCCGTGATCAGTAGT
>JAOKTT010000019.1 GCA_028336245.1 Polaribacter sp. | reverse complement strand
TTATCATCTTCACCAATTAAATCTCTTTGTTCATTTGTTAAACGACCATGAATTTGCATAATAATTGTTCTGTGGTACTTCCCTTCAGTATCTCTAGTGGCAGCGTCCATAGCCAACTTCCCTTTCATATAGGCTCCTTGGGCAAATGTCCAGTTTACATTGTTTTCTCCTGGCACCATTTGTTCTCTTAATTCTGACCTAGTATACTTTGTATTTCTAGTTTTAGAATTGGTAGGCATGGCGTGAAAAACAATCGCTCCTTTTGTTGAATCTATATACATGTAAGGTTTTGCAATTTTGTTATTTGCAAAATCTAAAATCTCAGGTGGGCTAATTTCAACAGGTTTTCCCTCTTTATTGGCAACTGGTAGCGTTACTTTCCAATGACTTAAATCAATTTTTGGAAGCTTTACTTTTTTCCGTTTCTTTCGTTTTTTCTTCTTTTTTTTTGAAGTAGTTTCAATATTAAATTTAGTAAAGCTGTTATTATTTTGTGCATAACAATCAGCTTTACCAAAAATAAATAGGGGAAATATTAAACTTAAATAAAATAAATTAAAAAAAAAATTCATTAATTAATATACTTTTACATTATCAATCCAAGCGTCTTTAGGAGTTACCGCATAGAACATTACTGCTATTTCACCACTACTATTAGTCGTAAAAGGAATTAGAACTTTTGTCCCTCTAGTAGCATTAAATTTACCTTCATTTATAGTTCCAACATGATTTCCTAAATTAGAATTTATATTGTTTACTGCATTTGCACCATCTACATAGTGTTCATCAAGGATTAGTCCTACGACTCTTCTTCCTCCAATTGGATCATCTGCACTATCATTTTTTATTGCATATTCATACTCTAAAGTATAGTCTGTATTTGGTTGTAATGTAAGTGCCTGGTATGCATATCTAGAACTTGAAGATTGAAGATATCCACCGGATTGACTTGAAGACCATTTTGCTCCTTTTGTTTTAGACCCATTACTTGAACCGTCATAATTTGTCCAAGAACCATCAGAACTTGAACCATAAGGATTTGTTTCTCCATCTGTAAAAAGTCCCCATTTCCAGAAATTCTGTCCTCCATTAAAATCTCCATTTAAAATAGTAGAACGATCTACTCTAGGCATGTAGATATTATCTACATTCAAAGTTGCATGATCTTTAGCAGTGCCACCCGTGCCTACTTCAAATTTAATTTCATCAAATTGAATAATGGGTGCAGAAAAATCTGAAGCCAAATTATAATCAAAACTAACCCATTCTCCATCCGTTAATTCTATACCATCAATGGTATATTCTGAATCATTTACAGTATCAACTAAAGTTATTTTTAATACATCAATTCCAGTTTCAAAATTAGAATGAATATCAAAATGAATATTATTAACACCAATTCCGCTAGCAAATGCATCTGCAATTACAACATTATCACTTAATTTTAAGACTCCAGTAGCTGTTCCCAAGCGAGAAATTTGAAGAATAGAATTACCAGAATCTAATGCTACTTCAGCAGCCCCTGTTAAAGAAGTACCCGTTGCATAGGATATAAAAGATCCTTCATGATCAAAACCATTAGAAAAAATAGAAAATACATTATTTCTTCCCTGCTCAGCCGGTGATGCGGGAGAAGTATTTATAGACTGAACTTCATGATTGACAGTTATATCTTCTGTAAGCACAACGTCATCAAGACCTTTGTTAGATTTTGCTGTTACCGTTATTGTATAATCAACAGTTTCAAGCTCATTTGGGTAATCGTAAGAAGCAGTAGAACCACTATCTCCTGAAATTGTTAAAGGAGAAGCTCCTGCTCCAAAGTCTACTACATAAGAATCAACTCCAATAGCTAAAGGACTTACAGTCACATACGTACCGTCTTCCATGCCAGCTTCATCTGCTCCAATAGATAATGAAAAACTTGAAAAAGTTATTATTTTAAGGCCAGTACCTGTAATATTTTCAGTTGGAATAAAATCATTTTCTTCACAAGATGTTATAAACCCTATTACCAGTAGGGTTAATATTCCTTTTTTTAATAAATTCATAATTATTTATTTTTTATTTTTATTAAATGCTAACAAGATTAGTTTGCAGAGTATACTTTAACATTATCAACATATGCATTCCCTGTAATTGTTTGGCCATATATCCAAATAGTAACATTACCGCTAGCATTAGTTGTAAATTTTTTTCTAACTACTGTACCAATTCCGGGTGCAGCACTTAATTTACCATTTGCATCCGTTCCAATACTTTGTGCCAAAGCTCCACTAACAGAACTTTCAAAAGCGTCAGCTCCATCTGAAAAGTGTCCATCCAAAATTTCAACAATTATTTTCCCTCCAGCATTTTCCATAGCATATTCATATTCTATAATATATTCAACTTTACGATCTACTGTTGTAGGAGAAACTATAATTGGTTGATTTGCAAATCTACTTGAAGAATTTCTAGATCCATCAGCATTAATTGAAGTAGAAGATTTCCATTTTGCACCTCGTGTTTTAGAGGTTCCTTCTACACCTTCAATGTTTGTCCAAGAACCATCTGAACTGGCATCAAAAGAAGTTTTAGTACCTCCAGTAAAAGAACTAGATTCCCAACCCTCTCTAGATTTTTCAAAGTCTCCGTTTATAACCGTTACTGGAAGAGGTATAAACTTATCTACAACATTAACTTCAATTGTAATACTTGTAGCTGCCTCATTATCATCAATAGAGGTTAAAGTAACAGGATATGCACCCTCACCTAAAGCAAAAGTATGGCTCGGATCTTTTTCTGTTGAAGTCACTCCTTCACCAAAGTCCCAAAGATAGTTAGTAGATTCAGTTGATAAATTGTTAAATTGAATGTTCTTGAAGTTTTCTGCATTTGGTATATACTCAAAATAAGCAGTTGGCAGCGTATTATCTGGTAATGAACCTGCCTCGGGTAATTCAAATTCAAAAGCATCTTCACAACTAACAGATAATGCCATTATTGAGAGGCATAATACTACCTTTAAAGTATTTTTAAAATTATTTAATTGATTTTTCATTTCGATTAATTTTAAATATTATTATTGAGGGTTCTGCGTTAAAAGACCTTCACTTAAATTAATTTCCCTTGCTGGAATTGGAAGTAATAATCTTCTGATATTATAACTCGTATACCCTTTAATATCTGCATGTGCGCCCAAAACATCGTTTGCAACTCCAAATCTAACTAGATCAAAGAAGCGATGATTTTCAAAAGCTAGTTCTACTCTTCTTTCAAGCAATAAAGCATTTCTAGTTAAAACTAACGGACGATCTGCAACCGCATCAAATCCTGCTCTAACTCTCACTTTCATATAAGAATCTAACGCAGCAGGATCACTTGTATCATTTCCTTGCATTATCGCCTCAGTATGCATTAATAGCACATCTGAATAACGTAAAATAATCCAATCATTACCTGCATTCCCTGGTTGATCTCCATAAGTAGGTAGATTCGTATCTGAAATATCAGATAAGTCTGGTAAAAATTTTATTACTTCTGCAGATTCTGGTGCTGGTAAACCTGTTGTTTCATTAACTAGCTCTGCATCATCTCCAAATGCAGCATAAGAAACGGCCGTTCTATTTCCTCCATTTGTATTAAAAGCAGCTACCAAATTAGGATTTACGATATTAAGCCCATCTTGCCTACCTTGACGACTGTATGAAGTAAATTCAGAAGAAAAACCTTGACTTTCTTCTGGGTTTCCAGATAAATACTGAATTGCAAAAATAATTTCACTATTTAATTCGTTGTAAAAAACGTCTTTGTAGTTCGCTTGTAATGCGAAACCACTATTATTTACAATATCTTCACATAATGCCTTTGCACCAGCATAATTAGGAGTTGGTTGTGTTAAATAAACCTTTGCTAAAATTCCTTGGGCTGCAGCTTTAGAAGCTCTCGATTTATGAGTGTTGTCTAGATAAGTAACTCCTGCTTGTAAATCTAACACGATTTGTTCATAAACATTAGCAACATCTACTCTTGTAAAAAGTAATTCTTTTTCTTCAGAATAAACCACTCTAGTTACCAAAGGCACAGCACCATACAATCTAACTAAATTAAAATAAGCATACGCCCTTAAAAATTTAGCTTCAGCTGTATATTTATTAATATTTACATCATCAGCATTTTCAATATATTGTAAAACATTATTTGCTCTAAATATAATCTCATACATAGACTGGTAATAATCTTCAGATTGAATGTTATCTGGTTCTACTATATATCTATGAAAATCTGCTCTTGAGCCCTCAAGTGTTTTACTTCTTGTATTGTCAGAACGATGTTCTGTTAAAAGGTACTCTAATTGAACCCCTCGATTAAATCTTGTAGAATTTGATTCTGTATTTTCATTAACTCCTTGAATGGCATCATAAATTCCAACTATACCACTTAATACATCTGAATCCGTTTGAAAGAAAGTGTTTGATACAATAACAGAATCAGGCAGTGGGTTTAAAAACTCATCTGTATCACAAGAAACAAACATAGTTCCTGTTACCGCAAAAATTAAAAATTTTATATATTTCATAATTAATATTTTTTGTATTAAAAGTTTACGTTTAAACCAAATGAAACGGTACTAAATAATGGTGTACCAGCTCTTTGTGCTCCATAAGATTGAGGCGTGTTATTGCTATCTATAAATTCTGGGTTAAACCCATGATAATCATCAGATGTAATGTATAGTAAATTCTGACCTGTGGCATAAAACCTTAATGAAGACAGACCTATTTTTGATACAACATCTTCTGACAAGGTATACCCTAAGTTTACGTTTCTTAATGAAAAATACCCTGCACTCATTACAATATCATTTGTATGGACTCTTTGTTGAAGAAAAGAAGCATCTGGAATAACGCCTGCATCTACAACTGCTTGTACATCTGAAGTAGCACCTGTCCAATGCGTGTAAAAATATTGATCACCTACATTTCTTACTTCAGCTCCTTGACTTCCTTGAATCATAAAAGAAAAATCAATGTTTCCTAATTTGAATTCGTTTGATACACTCCAAGTAATTTCTGGGTATGGATTTCCTAAAATAGTTTTATCATCATTTGTAATGATACCATCACCATTTAAATCTTTAACAATAACATCTTCAGAGATACCGTTGATAGGAATCCAAGGAGAATTCCAATATTCACTCGATAAATCTGTATCGACTACATATCCATAAAAAGAAGAAATTGGATTTCCAATTGAATTAATCCATTGAGAACCTCTACCAAAACCATCTTCCGTTAAGGCTCCATTAGACTCTCCATATTCAAGTAACTCATTTTTATTGGTTGATGCAATTAAAGTAGTGCTCCAAGAAAAATTCTCACTTGAAATGTTTTTAGTTCTTAATTCTAATTCAAAACCACTATTTGCAACTTTACCTAAATTTACGATACCGCTATTAAAACCAGTAACATAAGAAACAGGGTTGTTTAATAATAACTTATCACTTGTTCTCTTATAATAATCTAATGAACCTGAAATTCTATTATTAAATAATCCGAAATCTATCCCTGGATTAAATTCTTCAGAAGCTTCCCATTGTAACAATGAGTTCACAATGTTTAGAGGAGAATTACCTCCCGAAATACTATTACCAACAATAGCATTAGCACCTGTTAATTGTGCCAAATATGGCCATGCATTAACTGAAACATTTCCTACGTTAAAATTTTCTGCCCCTGTAAGACCGTAACTTACTCTTAATTTTAATTTACTTAAAATATCACTTTCGCTTAAGAAGTTTTCATTATGTGCGTTCCAACCCATAGACAATGCAGGAAAATCACCCCATTTAGAATCTACACCAAAAACAGAACTGCCATCTCGTCTGAAAGAAGCTGATACTAAATATTTATTTGCAAAAGCATAATTAATTCTTCCAAAATACCCAATTTTATTTTTTACAACATTAATCTCTCCTTCATTTATAATCGTAGTAGCGCCTTGTAAGTTTTTTAATAAATCATTAGAATACCCTGTACCTACAATTTGACTTATTTCTTCTTTTCTTTTTTGAATAGTAATACCTGCTAAAGCACTTAACTCATGATCTCCAATTTGTTTATTGTATAATAAAGTGTTATCAGAAATTAACCTTGTTTTAAATCTATTATTTAATAAATATTGTGCTCTACTATTACCCGCTGCATGATGTTTTGTACCATCCCACCTAGTTCTTTTACGTTGTTCTATTGTTACACCGAGGGAAGTTTTAGCGGTAAGACCATCTAAAATTTTATATTGCAAATAAGCAGAACTTAATAATTTAGTATTAAACTCAAAATGTTCTCTTTCCGCATATTGTGCATATGGATTTGAATCTCCAGAAGTACGAGGTCTACTATCACTTCCATCTCCATCTAAATCTAATTCAACCAAATGGTTTTCATAAAAATAATCTCCAATTCCAATATTTGGATAAGCATCTCTATTAATAAATTGCAATGTTTCAGCAGAATGGTAGATAGGTAACCAAGGAGATTGACGTGTTGGATTATGAATTGAGGTAGGAAGTGCTCTTCTTTTAGAAAATGAAGGAGTTGCACTTAATCCAAATTTCAAATTATCTGTTAATTTCGTACTTAATTTTAATTTTGCTGAATATAGTTTGTAATCATCAGTTATTACAACACCCTCATCATGCATATATCTTAACGAAGTATTAAATTTTGTATCTTCTGTACCTCCACTTGCCGATAACGAGTGACTTTGAATGAAACCTCCATCAAAAAAAACATCTTGCCAATCTCTATCAATACCTGTTACTTCTACTAATTTTTGTGCATATTGAGTGGTTTCTGAAAGTTGACCCGTTGCGGCGAACTCTTTAGCAGCCCAATCAGCAACGCTCTTTCTATAATCATCACTTCCAAACGCTTTTTTATACCCTGTAAAGGTATTGTAAGAAAATTTTGTTGGTCCTACTTTTCCAGTTTTTGTTGTAATTAAAATTACACCATTTGAACCTTCACTACCATAAATTGCAGCTGATGCCGCATCTTTTAAAACTTCAAAAGATTCTACATCATTCATATCTAAATTTCCTAAGAATCCAGAATCAACAACAATTCCATCCACAACGATTGCGGGTCCAGAATCTGCAGTAATAGAGCCAAAACCCCTAATTGTAATAGTAGGAGCAGCACCTGCTTCTGCACTTGTTGCTTGGATATTTACACCAGAAACCTGACCAATTAAAGCATCATCTACCCTTGCTACTGCAATTTGATCTAGCTTTTCGTTTTTTACTTTTGAAATAGCACCCGTTAAATGGCTTTTCTTTTGAGTACCATATCCCACAACTATAATTTCATCCAAAGAAGATACATCTTCTGTTAGTATTACATTTAAAGTTTTTTGACCATCTATGATAACAGCTAGTGATTTAAACCCTAAATAAGAAAACTGTAATACATCTCCATTTTTTACTTTAATGGTAAACTTACCGTCAAAATCAGTTTGAACTCCCTTAGGAGTATTGAGTATTGTAACGGATACTCCAGGAAGTGGCGAATTATCTCCCTCTGAAGTTACTAAACCTGTTAGGGTTTTTTCTTGCGCAAACGCAAAAATATTTACTAACATCAATACTAATAATGTTATTTTAAATTTTAATTTCATAATATTATTTTATGTTTAAAAATAAATTTGTTCACAAATGTTGTGATCATTGATTAACATAATTTTAAAAAAATCATGCATTAATTATACTTTCTATTAATATTTTATACATCTGGTTTACCAAATTGGTTTACCAAATATAGTTCTTTATTTCGTAAAACCAAAAAAACATTAAGAAATGTATATTTTTCTATAATTTAATTTGCTTTGAAATAGTATTAATCTATTTCTTTCTTACTTTTTATCTCTAAAATAAGAAACACCGTCACCACTTAAGAAATCTTCTCTTACTGGACTAAACGTATCAATTAATTGTCCTTCTTCTAAACAAATTGCACTGTGCAATAAGTTAGGCTCAATATACACTCCATCTCCAGCCGCTACAATTTGCTTTACTCCATCAATTTCAAATTCAAATTTACCTGAAACACAATAGGTAGCTTGTGTATGAAAATGTTGATGTGGAGAACCTAATGCTCCTTCTTCAAATTTTACGCTTACCATCATGATTTGGTTATCGTACCCTAAGAACTTTCTTGATACTCCTCCACCAAGAGCTTCCCATTCCATATCTTTTGCAATAATGTACTTTTCACTAAATCGTTTCATAATTTTAATTTATTTGTAATCATAAGAACCTACCCAGGTATACTTCTTATTGTTAATTTTTAATGTATGTTTTGCTTCTTTAGAAGCATTTGTATTTGCTGTAATAAACAGTTTTGTAGTTCCTTTGATAGTGGTTATTGAAATAGCTGTGTAATCTGCTGTATCTAAAACCATTTTTAATTCTTTAATACTACTTTTAGAATTTACGGCAGATTCTGAAACAGGGCTATAGCTGCCATGTGCTTCTATTGCCGAAACAAAAATTGTATTTTTAATATTTTTTCTTCTGAGCATTATTGCAGCTTCTCTGCGTAAATTAAATTCAGGATCATTGGCGCCAATTCTAGTGAAGAATATTTCATCTTTAGCATCAGAAATTGTTGTTAAACTGTAGAATTTACTTTTATTTAGCCAAGAAAATTTAGTGTTATCTTTATTTGATTTACCACTGCCTTCTAAAAATAAATGTTGGTATCCGTTTTTACTTCCTAAAGGTTTTAAGGTTTTTGGATGTGTATACTCAAAATTAGTATTCAAAACCTGACCTAAAAAGTAATACGGAAAATCGTATTGATTTGCTTTGTTAGAAACTACTTTCATAATGTCTAATACATATGGTTTTTCGAAATCTTCGTCTTTAATAATTGCTACAGTTCTTTGCATATCTGTTCCTGGATATGTGTTAGATACTTTAGCACTTGAAACTTGTAAGTTTTTGTTTGCTGAAGAAAAATAATGTAAGTCTGGATGGTTTTGACTTCCTATTTCATATTTACCATTATAATGAGAGGTTTCATTTTGAGTTACCGTATTATGTGCTATGGTTTGTTTCGCCCAAGTTTTGTTTTCTTTTAGATAATTCCCACCACCCTTTTGTTCAATATTTACAAAACGCGCTAAACCATAATCTTGAAGTACTTCAGCTCCTTTTTCATATACTGAATATGATAATTTATCATAGTGCCCATGACTAGAACCTTGAGAGGCATATTTAAAAACAAGCTCCATATCTTGGTTTCTTAAAATTGCAACACCACCTTGTTTACCCTCGGGTCCATCAGATAAATTAATTGACTTTTTATAAAAGGGTTCTGCTTTTCCATTTTTTATACCCACTGCAACAGCTAAACCAGAATCATCTAATAATACTTTATTTTGTTTTTTAGCAATTGTTAGTAACCCTGCGTCTTGTTTTCCAAAATGATAAGAAATATCTACGGCAGTCACTAAAGCATCATTATAATAAGACATCCCTTTTTGACCATCATTCAATGGAAAAAAATCTCCATCTGCATCAGATAAATTTAAAAGTGCATTAATAGATTTTAAAAGTACTCCGTCTTTGTATTCAAAAATCTTTAATTCTGGCTTTACGTTATGCAAGCCTTCTGCAAAAACTAAAAAAGGATACATTGCATATCGTTGGTAATAAGGGCCTTCATTATAATAACCATCAGGAGAAAAAGGCTCTTCAATGTTTGCTAAAAAACCAGCTTTTCCATCTTTATTTAAAAAGCCACCATCATCATCTTTTTCTTTAGCATCTAATTTTAAGTCTTTAATACCATATAAAGCACGATCAATTAATTCTTGATCATTCATTACCAAACCAATCATACCAACAGCTGCATTTCCCCAAGTGCTATGGTTGTGCACTCTTTGGTAAAATTGAGGGTTATCTATAGAAATATGATCTGCAAACGGTTTAAATAGATTTTTTTCTAATTTGTTACGTTCTTCTTCTGATAAGTAATTGTAAATGCAATCATAAGCCTGACTCACATAAACCAACCAATTTGAGTCATTTAGACATTGCCAAAATAATTTACCTCTTGCATAAGACCTTGTTTTTGGATGCAATGGCAATGTTTTATACATTTCCTCATATTGCATTAACATGTCTTTTGCGTATTTGGCATATTTTTCATCATCAAGAATTTGGTATAAAACACCCGCTTTTTGTAATACGAACATATTTCGTTTATGACGAACATGTGTATAACCACCAGAATAATCTAAAGGAATTGGCGTTTCTATACCTAAAGAAATTTCTCCATCTATTTCTTTTTGAACTGCTTTTAAAGTGTTGTCAAAAATTGGAATAGTACCTAATTGTGCTCTAATATTTTTAACACCCTGAGATGTAAGAATTAAGTTCGGGTGAATTCCTTCATTTTTAATACCATTATTTGTATTTTCTATGGTCTTTTTACATGAAACTGAAATTACTATTAACAATAGCAATAAAATGCTTTTTGATATGCTGTTTTTTAATTTCATACGTACTCCTTTGATTATAAATTTAATTAAAATTGGTTAACAATACTAGTATCCTAAGTATAGGTTTATTTAATATTTTAAAAAAAGTTACCAATTCTTGATTTTAACGTATTTGGAACTTGACTAAATAAGCCCATTTAATTAAAAATGGGCTTATCTCTAAAAGTAATTAATTCAAATATTACTCAATAATTATCTTTCTTGTACCTACAACATCTCCACTTACAAGTTTTAAAATATAAACTCCTTTTGCTAATGAAGAAACATCTATTTTGTTGTTTTTTAAGCTAGTTGTAGAAACAACTCTCTTTCCTATGATACTAAAAATCTCAGCTTTTTCAATTGATTTAACTGAAGAAATGTTAATCAAATTTTTTGCAGGATTTGGATATACACTAAAGTTTGCAGCAAAAATATCTTCTGTAGAAGCTGTTGCCGTAGCAACAAGACTTATATTGTCAAAAAACACTTCATTTGAATCATCTACAGCTAATGGAGCTCTCACATAAATTACAATTTTATTTGTAGATGCTGTAAAATCAAAAGTATTTGTAGTAAAATTATTAGTTGTTGCGTTTGATTTACTTGAATTAAAATCATTTGTAATGTTAAAATAACCATCAACAGAAGCACTCGAGCTAGTTAAACCATCTTCAGAAGTAATTTCAGTATTTAATATAAACACTTCTGTAGGAACATTTTCAGTCTCAGAACGTGAATCAAGAGTAAAAGTATATTCAGTACCTGAAGTAACAGCTATTACTTGATACAAACGACGACAAGCTTCATACAACTTAACTCCTCTAGTTTTAACCCCCTGATCTGAACCAGCACTATAATCCCATTGACCATCAGATGTAGAACCAGGTTGCTCATCCGCGTCACCACAATTTGCTTCAAGCCAATCAGCTAAATCTGAATTATACCAAATAGCTCTATAAGGACTATCAATATCAGTTCCCGAATCATCTTGTATTGTACTATTAGGTGTCATATCCCAAGCATCTGCATTATCACTAGTACTACTAGTATGCTCATCTGCAGTGCCATTCAACACAAGGTTAGTTTGTGCAAAAAATGTTGTGCTTGCTATTAAAGCAATAAAAAGTAATGTTTTTTTCATAAGAGTAAATTTTAAAAATAGATTAAACTATAATAATTAATATTGGTTTACCAAATTGGTTTACCAAAAATACAAATAAAATTGGATAATAAAAATTTTATGATAACTATTTTAAAAATCTAGTTCTTAATTAGTTAAAAAAAATAAAAAATTATTTACATTTTAATTATTGTTATAAATGTAAATCAGACTCATTATTCTAGAATGGTTATTAGTTTTGAAACTGAGTTTTGCCCATCATTAATTTTAATAATGTACAGACCACTTTTTAAAAGAGAAATATCTAGGCTCGAATTGTAAGTAGTATTAGGTAAATTTTTAGCTAAAATTTTTCTACCATCAATAGTATAAAGTGTGATTTCTTTTATTGGCTGATTTGTATTTTTAATGTAAAGAATATCTTTTGCCGGAACAGGATAAACTAATACATTTTTATTAAATTCAAAATCATTTACAGAAAGCACTGCATCTCCATAAAACTCTATTTCTCCAATTGCTGTCCATTTACTAGTTCTTGTATCTCCTGCGTTATTAAATCTTCCATAGCCTAATAGTTTCACATAACGAGCGTTGGCATCTACATCATATTTATTAAACTCTGTGGTATTGGTTGCAGTTAATAACAAATCTCCAGAAGTAGGTAAGATCATTGAAAAATCTGAGGAGTCCGTTCCTGTGGTAGACACCCAAATTTGAATTCCAAAAGAGTCTGATTTGTTTGTTGTATTAAATTGGATAAAATCTAGAGAATGGTTACTACCTAAATCGTAAATAATATACTCTCCATCTCCTTTATAATCTACAGACAAAACATCTCCATCATCAGCCGCCCAAACGGAGGTCATATTTTTATCTAAAGTATTAACTGCATAATTCTCTTTTGGAGGAGTAGCACTAAGGTTTACTTCTTCTTTCGAAAAAGAATGTATTGTAACTGGATCGCCTGCAACACCTGTATTAATTAAATTTGTAAGAGCAGTAGCATCTTGAGTAATAGTTAACGTTCTTACAATATCATCACCTCCTGCATCTTGCGTGAAAGTTACCGTGCCAGTTCTACTAACTGTAGCTGTATTTTCAGTAACTGTAACTGAAACTGTTTCATCACCAGTGCCCGAACTAATATCAATAGAAATCCAAGCATCGTTAGACAAAGCTGTCCAACTTACATTAGCCGTAACAAAAACATCAGAACTCGCGGCATCAGGATTAAGTGTTGGAAAACTACTAACAGTTAAAGATTCTGACTCTTCAATAGTACAATCACCATTGTTTATATTTGCCCCTAAATTATCTAAAAAACAAGCTCCAATTCCATATCCAACCATAGCATCAGTTGTCGGTGTATAAGTGCCCATATTTGCACCTTTGCCTGCAGACCCAGTTCCTGAAAAAGAAAAAATTTCCTCAACAGCAGTAGCCGTAATACCCGTCTCCTTAGAAAAACCTGTATTTGTTGCACCTAAATCAGTTCCAGTATAAACGTTTCCAGTATACGCTAAAAGAGCACCAAGACTTGCATAATCACCCTTAATAACTTCTGTTAAATTTGAGTTACCATCCGTAAAATAAATTAAGTTGTATTCAACTATTCCTGAAGGATCATTGGATCCTTTAGCTGTGTTATAATATAAAGGAGCATTGGTGTTTATAATTGTGTTATTAGAAAGATTGATGTTTTCAATTTTTTGATATCCGTTTGTAGTACCCGTTGCATCACACGCAACTGCACTATTGTCTCCTCCTCCTAAAAACGTAATCCCATTATTCCACTGAGCTTGCGAATAAACATTAACGCAATCTTGAATATAATTATTAGTAATTGTATGATTACTATCAGTAATTCTAATTCCTCCTGTTCCTTCAACATCTTCGCCTAAAAAATAATTCCCATCAACTAAAGCATTAGAACCATGACGAAGTACTAAAGAACCTCTACATCTTCTAAATGTGTTATTGGTAAATATGTTATTCTTACTTTTATTCGTGATAATTTCATTTTCACCGTCAGCTTCAACAAAATAATTATTTTTAACTGTAGTATTATTATTTACATTTTGCTCACCACTAGCACCCAAACGTATCGTTTCACTGTCTCCCGCATTCGTTAACGAAGTATCCGTTTTTGCATATTTATAGAAATAATTATTACTAATAGTATGACTAACTGTTTTACAAGCGGCATCTTCAGCATTGTATTGAAGTTCAACTAAAACCATAACTCCTGCATTTGATTTATTCATAAATGAACAGTTAGTTACGGTATTATGAGTTCCATACAAGACAATCCATCTATGTTTTACACTTGTCCCAGTCTCAGAATCATCTGGATCAACCGTTAAACCATCAATAGCACAATTTTGAATTTTACTATAATTAGCATACTTAGAGCCATCTCTGAATTCAATAAAATTGCTAGCACCATAACCACCTTTCCAGTGAAAACCGTCAACAATAACGTGATCTCCTCCAATACTCATTTTTAAACCACCAGTAAACTTAACCCCTCCAGGAGTTGCCGATTTAAATGTAATAGGCAAAGCTGCAGTGCCTGTTGTTGGTGAAAATTTAATTCTTTCATCTGAAGTATATGTCCCATTTGCTAAAACAACAGTATCTCCTGCTCCAAGCGATAATCCTGCGAGTTGATTTGGATTAGTAATAATATGAGTAGTTTGTGAAAATATACTCACTGAGAACAACCATAAAAAAAAGAAATTTTTCGAGAATGTTAGAACACAAACTTTCATAATTATTGTATTAGTATTTTTTTAAATCGATTATTAACTATCACTATATAAATGCCTTTAGGAAGTTTGGTTACTTCTATTTTGCCTTTAGACAAAGCAATGTAATTTTGTAGTACAATTCGTCCAAGTGAATCTATGATTTTAACAGATCCAATATTTTTATTTTTTAAAAGTATCGTTAAATAATTTCCCTTTATTGGATTAGGATAAAGTTGTAATTCTGTGTCATTATCAAAATCAACTATATTTAAAGTTTGATCTGCACCAAAACCAAGTTTTAAGCCTACATCTGCTATTGAATAAGGAAGGTTGGTGCCACCTGAATTGAACTCTTCTGCACCTCTATCGAAATCGTTAGATCTTATACCTCCTGTAATATCAGTAGTTAAAAAGCTATAAGTTCCTAAACCTGAATTTAAAGCAGCACTTCCGCTTGTAATGTTGTAAAAATCACTTCCACTTGTTAACAACCCAGAAGTTACTGTTTGGTTTGAGTTTAAGCCATTTATTAAATCCCAATTTCCATTTTGAGTTATGTTTCCTTCATAAATTGAAGTACCAAAAGGAACTGTAGTTTCTTCAAGAGCAGAATCACTAGAATTTAGCATTATATTGTTTGCAACTATTAAGTTTTCTGGAGCTAAAGTCAAAGCGCTATTAACTTTAGTTCCAATACGTATTGCTAAATCACAATTTACAAGTGTATTATTTATTATTTGTACATTTTTTACTTGATAGTATTCATTTAACGCAGAATTCGGCTTACCATTACTAACATTTATACCTCCTGTAGCTCCAGAACCAGAACCACTTGGTTTTCTATGATTAACACCTTCAATATAGTTGTTGTAAATCTTATGGTCTTCACCTATAACTCTAATCCCACCTGAAAAAGAATTATTATTAGCAAAAAAGTAATTACCATAAACTTCAGTATTATTGCCATGTCTTAAAGTTAAAGTTCCTTGAAAATCTCTAAAAGTGTTATTATAATATTTGTTACTACCGCATTTATTAGAAATAATTTCTACTTCGCCTGACCAATTATTAAAAAAATTATCATAAACCTCTGTAAAAGAATCAGAAAGAGATGTTGTGCTAACACCTATACGTATGGCATCTTGGTCGTTTAATCCATTAACATCATTATTTACTGGAACTCTATCTGCAAAATAGTTATGATGAATTTTAGAATAATCTGGAGTTGAATTATTATGATTATCGTTAATAATACTGCCAACACCATTTTTACCAATAAATGAAGAATAACTTACTTCATTATACTCCCCATAAATAATAATCCATTTAAATTTAAGTGTTTCTTGACTTGATGTACCATTATAAGAATCTATTTTTATGTTTCTAACGATACAATTTACACAATCGTTATTACTTGTATCTCTAAACTCAATAATTGGTTCAATTTTATCTTCATTTGTAATAAGACCAGATGCATTTTGAAAAATAACGCCTTCAAAAATAATATAAGAACCTCCTAAACTAATATTTGATCGACCTTCAAAAAATACATTCCCAGGAGTTTGTGCCTTAATCGTTATTGGATTTGATTCTGTTCCAGTTTTGTTAATATTAATTTGAACATCGGTCCATGTTTGGTTTGCTAATATTATAGTTGTACCAGCTGAAGCGTTTGATATCGCTGCATTTAATTCATAATTTGTAGAAACTTGCTGGCTATGTACAGAAACTATACTTAAAATGATAAAAATACAGAAAGAGAATAAATATTTACTCATAAATTAATTCTAAAAAATTAAAAGTCAAACTACATATTATAAACACCTCCATTAATATCTAGTGTTGCACCAGTGATAAAACCATCATATTCCGAAGCTAAATACAAAACAGCTCTTGCAACATCAGCTGCGTTCCCTGCTCTTTGGATTGGAATACCTGCAGTTGTTGCTGCTGCAGACTCTTTTGTTGTATGCGTGTTGTGAAAAAATGTACCTAGAATAAGACCAGGAGCAACTGCATTTACTCTTATTCCTTGAGGACCTAATTCTGTTGAAAGTGCACGAGTATAAGTTAATATTGCACCTTTACTTGTAGCATATGCCAAAGAACCTGGATGACCACCTTTTCTGCCTGCTAAAGATGCTAGGTTAACAATACTACTATTTTCATTTTTAGCCAAATAAGGAGCTGCAGCTTTAGTTACATACATCATAGAAGTAAGGTTTATATCCATTACTTTATTCCAAAAATCAGTTGTTATATCATTTAAAAGGTAACGTGCTACAAGAGATCCAGCATTATTTATAAGAATATCTATACTACCTAAACTTTTTAATGTGTCAGCAACTAACTCAACTGCATCTTCTTCGTTTGTTAAGTCACCAGCTATTGCAACCGCTTTTTGTCCTTTGCTTGTCGCGTATTCAATTAATTGATTGGCAGTATCTGAACTAGAAAAATAATGTATAGAAACATTAGCACCACAATCGATAAAATGTTTTGTTATAGACTCGCCAATACCTTGTGCTCCTGCTGTTATAAGTACGTTTTTTCCTTTTAATTTATCGTTGATTTTCATCTTATTTTAAGTTAATTAATCATTTTTAGTAAAATAGCCTTCATTAGAAACTGCAGCATCACTTATAGAGATACTTCCGGTTTTAAACCACACTTCCGCATAATTTCCATCTGCATATTGTTTTTGCACATCGCCACCATGTGTTTCTGCTCCAGAACACCAATTTTTATTTACTTCAGGCGATTTACCATTGGTCTGGTTGTAGCAACCTAATTTAAAAAAACAGCCTTCACCTGCATATGCCTTTTCGCGTTCCACGCCATCTTGACCTATTGGTACAAATAGTTTTTGTGTTTGCTCTGGTATATCCGCAGTTGTTGTATATTCTGATACAATTAAATTTTTTGTAAACATTTTGGTTTCGTGTCCTTTACGACTAAATTTCAAGGTCATAATGCCTTCCTTAACCTCAATTTCATAACTAAATTCTTCACCTAACGCAATACCCTCTTTAGGTTCTTCTGGATAGGTGTTTACCTCAGTGCCAATAACAGAAAAATCATGACCCCAAACTGCTGTTGAAAAATCCCATCTTCCAGAATTATTATCACCTTTTGTATTAATTTCATAATGCCAAAAAACCGAACCTTTGGTATGACCTGGAAATTTCTTGTAAAATATTTTAAGCGGTTCATTTTCATGTCCATCTGCACTATGAATTTGACCTACAACAACAGAGTATGAAGCTGCAACACGAGCATCTCCAGTTGACGAAACATTCATAATTTTAAGTGTAGCCTTCAATTTATCATTCGCAGTTTTTGGATACCATTTTTTTACTTGCGCCAATTCGGTTCTTGTATTGTTTGAGGTTCCATGCGTATCTCCTCCATTTGGTGCTTTAAAAACAACCCAATCGCTATTGCTATCATTTGCAGTATAAAAATAATCTTTGTTTTCAAAATTATTTGCAAAACCCGCATTTGAACCATCACCTAAAATCAATTTCCAATCATCAAAAAAGGAAATAACGTCACTTGCATATACCGATTTTTGTAGTGCTTTTTTTGTAGTATTTGAACAACTATTAAGTGTAATAAAAATACCGAAAATCACGAATGCTGCTACTATTGATAATTCTTTTTTATTCATTTTTTAATGATTTATTTTTTATAATCTTAGTTAATTTTTTAAAAATAATTTAAAAGTGCCACTATACCATTGTATGAAATCACTAAAGAGAAAAATAATGCTGCATACAAACTAATATAAATACCTAAGCTTGTTTTATAATCTTTCATTACTTTTTCACTACGTAACATGAGTATAATACCTAGTATTACAATTGGTAGTACAAATACGTTAAACACTTGAGATAGAATTTGAATTTCAATTGGGTTTGCACCAAAAGCAGGACCAATTAAAGCAACCAAACAAGCTATAGCAGTTATAATTCTAAATTGTCTAGAGTTAGTATCTAAAATTCCAGATTGATAATCTGCGACTAATAAAGGTGCTATTAATAAACATGGGAAAATTGATGATAAACCTGCACTTAAAGCGCCAAAAAAGAAAATAGTAACTGCCCATTTACCTGCAACAGGTTCTAAGGTATTTGCCATATCTAATACATGAGTAACTTCTTTTCCATCATAAAACAAAGCGCCCGAGGCTACAGCCATTATAACACCACTTATTACAAATATTAAAATAGCAGCAGTTATCGCATCCTTTTTTTGTTGATTTAAATTTTTAATTGTCCAACCCTTACCTTTAACAAACAGAGGTCTAGATAAAAATGTTGCAGAAGCCATCGTAGTGCCAACAAATGCCGCAACTAACATTTTTCCTCCAGGCACATCTGGAATTGTTGGTATTAATCCTTTGACAACATCGATAGATAACGGCTGCACAAATAGCAAGGATAATACAAATGAAAGGCCCATCATGGTCACAAAAATGACAAGGATTTTTTCAAAAAACGTGTACTTACCTACTAACATTAATAGATAGAAAATAGCAATAATTATAATGGCTGTTATTAAAACGGTTTCATATTCATAGCTTCTTAAACCTTTAAAATTTAATGCTAATATTTCAAAAATAATATTGGATGAAATTCCTAAAATTCCCATTAGCGAGTTCCATTGTCCGAACGTTATTCCAACGATTATAAGTATCGCTATTAATTTACCATATTTTAAATGCTTCTTAAAACCGTAGAGTGCTGTTTCACCAGTTAATAAGGCATAATTTCCATACGCAAACATTAAAATTCCTGAAAAAAAGCAACTTAATAAAAGTACCCACAATAATTGCATATTAAATTTACTTCCAGCCACAATCATAGAGGTTACGCTACCTGTGCCAATGGTATAACCAATAGCAAAAATACCAGGACCAAAACCTAATATAATGGCGATAACGCTCTTTAATAAAGACTTTTTGTTTTCGGTTTCTTGCATGGTTTTATCTATTTATTTCCTTAATTTTTCCAGTCGGTATGATGAAATTTTTCAGAATTATAGTCTATTCTTTGATACGTATGTGCTCCAAAATAATCACGTTGGGCTTGAATTATATTTGCTGATGCATACACTGTTGTAATTCCATTAAAAAATTGAATAGCTTCGCTTAATGCGGGTACTGTTAAATCATTTAACACACATTGTGATACTACTTTTTTTGCTGATGGTTTGTAGTGATTAATCATAGCTATTATCTGCGCATTAACTAATAAATTATCAGTGTCCTTAAGGACTTCAACCAAATCTTGCATTAACCTAGATTTTATAATACAACCGTTTGTCCATATTCTAGCAATTTCGCTTAGATTTAAATTCCACGAAAACTTCTTTGAAGCTTCGTTTATGAGTTTAAAACCTTGATAATGATTTATAATTCTTGCAAACTGATAGGCTTCTAACACATTATTTGTGGTTACATTTAATTCTGAAGAACTTTGCCTTTCAAAATTAATATTTAGTCGAATTCGTTCTTCTTTATAAAACGAAATATATCTAGAAAATAAAGCGGAAGCAATTAATGTACTTGGCACGCCAAGTTCAGCAGAAGCAATCGTCGTCCAGTTTCCTGTACCTTTATTTCCTGCTGTATCCAGTATTTTATTTACCAACCAATCTTCACCTTCTTTTTTTCTTAAAATGGAAGTTGTTATTTCTAATAAGTAACTACTTGCTTTGTCTTTCCAACTATCTAAAGTATTAGCAATCTGATCTGGATTTTGACCTAAATTTTTTAAAATAGTTGACACCTCAGCAAGTAACTGCATTTCTACATACTCGATACCATTGTGTACCATTTTTATAAAATGACCACTGCCTTCTGGTCCAACATAGATGCAACATGGTAAATTATTTTCATCTTTAGCTGAAATTGTTTCTAGATAATCTTTTACTTGTATATATGTTTCTTTGTCTCCACTTGGCATAATAGATGGCCCTTTTAAAGCGCCTTCTTCTCCGCCAGAAATACCTGCGCCTATAAAATGAATGTTTTTAGTTTTTAGATACTCGATGCGTTCTTTTGTTTTTTTATAGTTAGAATTTCCACCATCAATTAAAATATCATTTTCAGATAAATGTGGTAATAAATCCTTAATAACATAATCTATAGTTTTCCCTGCATTAACCATAAGCATAATACGTCTTGGTTGTTGTAAAGTATTTACAAAAGCAGAAATATCATCAAAAGCAGAAGCAGAAGATAGTTCAGGAAATTCTGATTTAAATTTTTTAGCTACATCAACTTCTAAACCGACAACATGTCTGTTAAACATAGAAATTTTAAATCCGTTATTTGCTAAATTTCTACAGAGGCTTTTCCCCATGACACCGAGGCCAAATAACCCAAATTCTGATTTACTTTCTAATTGATTTTTCACAAGGGCAATAATTTCTTTTGGTTTTAAATTAATATCAATTTTTATGGCGTCTTTGGGTTCTTCTAAAATATCAAATTGCGATTTCAACATCTCTGAATTCATAAAATGATTTTTACGTTTATTGATTCTATCCGTTATTTCTTCATACGAACCCTGAAGAAAAATCCATTTTGTATTGTTTTGAATATCTTTAGATAATAGTTCTCGATACTTCTTTTTTAATGCAGAACAAACAATGATACAGCTATTCTTTTCTAGTTGCTTTTTAGCTAAACTATTTAGCGATTGTAACCATCCAAATCGATCTCCATCGGTTAAGGCTTGTCCTCTAGACATTTTAATGATATTACTTTTTGCATGAAAATCATCTCCATCAAAAAAAGGAATATTTAAGTCTTCCGCTAGTAATTTTCCAACAGTGCTCTTTCCACTTCCTGAAACACCCATTATGAAAATTATTTTTTTCATTAATTAGATATTGTAATTAGTCTCGATTGATTTAACCGGCTTCCAGAAACTTTAATTATATAGGTTCCATTACTTAATATAGACACATCAAGAACCTCTTTAGTGGCATTTATGATTGCTTTTTCTATAACTTTTCTTCCATCTATAGTATACATCTCTATCTTATCAGCTTCTTGGTGCAGGCCGCTAAAGTGTATACTATTTTTAGCCGGATTCGGAAAAACAGAAAATCCTGTATTTGATTCTGAAGTTGCTAGTGACAGCGTTTCAACTTCTTGAATACTAAAATTTGCAAACAATACATTTTCGTCTCTAAGATCCTGTGAATTATTTAGACTTCTATAAATTCCCCATTTTGGCCTTACAAATTCTGCATTTTGCCTCCAATTAACAATGTCATTGTTTGTATATGCAAATAGAACAGAATTATCGCTTATCTTTTTTACTTCTATATCATAGGTTCCGGAAATTCCGTATTCTATTCTTTCAGTAACTTCCATCCAGGTATCAACCAGAGGTAATAAATCTGTTTGTGCCAATGTAATTTGCGTGTCAGTTTCAGCATAGCGCAATTCTAAGCGGTCTGGACTTCCTTTGCGCGCTGTTAGTGTATACATTGGCATACTTGCTAAAGAACCTCCTACGGATTTTAACTGGTGTAAATGTGTGAAATTTGGAGAGGACTGAAACCCACTTGATAATTTAAATTTCCATTTATAAATCACTTTTTCACCAACGATACCAAGTAAGTTCTCTGGCGATTGATCATATGTTTTTATTTCATTACGTTGCCTATCAAACTTAATACATCTATCATTATCAGGTGACACATGAATATAAAAACGAAAAACATTTGCATTTAAATCAGTATCATAAACTTCATCAATATGGTTACCAAAACTTGTATGATTGCAATCAGGCACTTCAATTGGATTATAGCCAGGAGCTAAAACTGATGTAATTAAATTATAGGTATTTCCCGGACCGTCTGCATCTAAAACAACTTGTCCATGAATATTAATAGATATAAAAAGAAAAGTTAAAACATATAAATATTTCATTCTGTAGTAGCTTAATTTCTCAATTATTTACTTTCACTTGGTTTCTCTCCTGAAGTTAGTGTAGCCTTTTTAAACCATACTTCTGCATAACTTCCATTAGCATATTGCTTTACAATATTTCCATTATAGGTTTCTGACTTCGTACTTTTTGGGTTAGCCTGATTATAACACCCTTGTTTGAAATAATTTTTTTCTCCTGCATAAGCAGTTGCACGTTCAACTCCACCTCCTTTTTTTCTATTTGCATATACTTTTAATACTTGTTCTGGAATGTCTGATTTTTTAGTAAAATCTGATTTAATCAAGCTTTTAGTAAATGTTATAGTTTCATGACCTTCACTTGTAAATATTAAATACATAATGCCTCTGTAAACATTTACTTCATAAGTAAACTCCTCCCCTAATGCAATACCGTTTTTTGGCTCTTCAGGATAAGTAATTGCATCTTTACCAACCACAGAAAAATCGTGTCCCCAAACTGCAGTAGAATAATCAAATCGCCCAATATTATCGCTCTTTGTGTTGATTTCATAATTCCAGAATACAGAACCTTTTAAGTGTCCAGGAAACTTTTTATAGTATACTTTTAGTGGTTCGTTTTCATGACCTTCATCACTATGAATTTGCCCAATTACTACTGCATATGACGAAGCAGCCGTTGCATCTCCTGAAGTTGATACGTGCTGTACTTTTACAGTTCCTGTTAATTTGCCGCCAACCTCTGGAATCCAATGTGCTTTTTCACCTAATTCAGTTCTTGTGTTACTAGATGTTCTTGAAGTAATACCGGCGTTTGGTGCTTTATAGACTACCCAATCTGTTCCCTTTTCATTTTCAATATAAAAAAAATCATCTCTTTGGTAATTTATCAAATCATCAACATGGGTTCCATCTCCAAGAAGGATTTTCCATTTATCCATAAAAGGAATTACATCACTTGGATATTTTGTAATAGTTTCTATTTGAATAGCTGAATTTGAACTGATTTTAGAATTATTTTTACAGGCAACTATTATTAAAAACATTACTATCGTAAATAATACTTTTTTCATTTGATTAATTTATAATTAATACATCATCGTCATCACCAAATTTTCTTCTGTTTTTATTTGTCCAGAATTCATCAAGTTATTATCAGACTCCACATTATTCTTTGCTCCCCAAAGAATAGACACAAACTGAACTGGGTTATTTTTAAATGTATTTTTAGTTATATTTACATTCACAATACCGTTATGATTTAGTAGTCTTTTATTTTTCTCTTTTGCGCCACAATTTATAAATGTGCTGTTTGTTAACAAAAGATTTCCACCAATAGTAGATTCATCATATCCTCCTCTGTAATAATCAATAACATTTGCTTTTATAGTATTGAAATTGCAGTTATTTATAGTTAAATATTCTGTATTATAATCGCCTTTATCGTTTTTTTCTTCAGATAATTCTATTCCGTTTTCGCAGTTTGAAATTGTTGTGTTTTCAAAAGTAATACGCTCAGCAAAAGATTCTTTATAGGCTTTTAGCACGTAATTAAAATTACTTATTTCAGAATTTGAAACGGTTAATCCAAAGTGATTAGACATGTTCTGTTTTAAACTTGCAAAAGCATAATTTGAAATATTTCCTTTTAAAACTATATTATTTATGGTTAGTTTCCCTTTAGGTTGTAATGAAAATAATGGTGTGTTAGATGCTCCAGAAAAAATAAGTTGTGCTTTAGCATCTGGTTCTGATTCAATCGTCAATGTTTTATTAATTACTACGGATTTATCTATGTTATAAACACCTTTTATTAATGAGATAACATCACCATTGCTCGCTCCGTTTATTTTAGTTTGTAATTCTTCTGCGCTAGTAACAGTATGTATTACTGGATCTCTGGCTTCCACTTCATTAGAAAACCAAGTCGTACCATATTTAGATTTGTCTAAAATATTAGGATTGAAAACATCTTTACCAATTATTGCACCAATACTATTATTGTCTTTTCTAGAAACACGTAATAAATCTGTTTCAATAGTATTAAAATCGAAACCATTAAAGGCTTCAAAATCATTAGGTATTCCTGTGGGGATATACATATTATCTGATATTTTTTTTAAATCTAAAGAGGCTTCAATTATACCTCCGTCAAAGTCTTTAAAAGCAACTCCTTGATTGTTTATAATGTTCTTCATAAAGGCGACACCATCTGCTTTGTCGTTTTCCACCACAATACTTTCCAATCCTTTTTCATTGTAAATAATATTGTTTGCAACGGTTGTTCTAATGGCTCTTGCCGATCGAATTTCAGACTTAGGCAATACCTTTGCTTGTGCAATGTTTGTGCCTACACCAAATTGCCAAGGAGAACTACAATTTACGTAGGTATTGTAGGCTACAACCACATCTGTAACTTGGTTGTAGCGGTTTAACGGTGATTTAGGAATACCATTCATGACAGCCAATGGACTTCTAAAACTCTTTCCTTTTAGTCCGTAAAAATAGTTATTGACAACCCAATGTCCTGTATTAATAATTCGGATTCCTCCATAGTTTTCGTTCTCACCATCTCCAATAAAATAATTTCCATCAATCATAGAGTAGTTACCATGACGTGTTACAAGAGAACCTTCACTTTTATAAAATACGTTGTTTTTAAATATATTAAAATTTGTTTTACTTGAAATCACTTCAACTTCGCCATTGCATTCTTCAAATAAATTATTTGCCACCATTGTATGACTTGGTGACATAGAAGTATAACTATCCCCTAATTGAATGGTTTCTCCGCTTGGACCACCTTTTACTGGTCTTGGTCCAAAATGATTGTTAACAATTTGATGGTAATTATTAATGCTTTCTATACCAGCAATACTAACTCTTACGGTGGGTCCTCTGTTAGTTTTACCTGCAATATAGCAGTTGCTTAACGTGTTGTGACGGCCCCAAAACTGAACCCATAAATCGCTTTTATCTCGCTTTGGTTTATTAAAATCTTCAATAACACAATTGGTGACTTTACAATTATTTGAAATTTCGTCTGGTTTATCTTTACTGCTTATCTTAAAATCTATGACTGCGCTGGATGGTGAGAATCCGTTCTTAAAATATAAACCTTCAACTACTAAATATTCACCTCCAAATTTTAAATAAGATTCTCCCTCAATAGTTACCTTACCAGTGGTTTCTGCTTTAATAGTTATGGGCTTATCTTTTGTTCCTTTTCCTCTAAATTTAATTTGTACATCTTTCCAAATTCCATTTGCCAAAATAATCTGGTTTCCAGCTTCACTAGAGTCAATTGCTTTATTAAGCTCATCGATATTAGTAACCT
>JAOKTT010000018.1 GCA_028336245.1 Polaribacter sp. | reverse complement strand
AAAAACAACTATTTTCATTCAATACCAGATGAAAGAGAGCCCTACACAATTGTAATTCCACCACCAAATGTAACGGGTGTATTGCACATGGGTCATATGTTGAACAATACCATTCAAGATGTTTTAATTAGGCACGCACGTCTGTTAGGTAAAAATGCGTGTTGGGTTCCTGGAACAGATCATGCATCTATTGCTACCGAGGCAAAAGTGGTCGCAAAGTTAAAAGCACAAGGAATTCAGAAAAGCGATTTAACGCGTGAAGAATTTTTACAGCACGCTTTTGATTGGAAAGATGAATATGGAGGAATTATTTTAGAGCAATTAAAAAAACTAGGAGCTTCTTGTGATTGGGAAAGAACAGCTTTTACAATGGATCCAGAAATGTCTGAATCTGTTATTAAAGTTTTTGTAGACCTGTATAACAAAGGTTTAATCTACAGAGGTTATAGAATGGTAAATTGGGATCCTGAAGCGAAAACCACGTTGTCTGATGAAGAAGTGATTCATGAAGAGCGCCAGGGGAATCTTTACTATTTAGAATATAAAATTGAGGGTTCAGAAGAGACCTTAACAATTGCAACTACAAGACCTGAAACCATTTTTGGAGATACCGCAATTTGTATCAATCCTAGTGACGAACGTTTTACGCATTTAAAAGGAAAGAAAGCAATTGTTCCTTTATGTAACAGGGTAATTCCTATTATTGAAGATGTATATGTAGATGTTGAATTTGGAACAGGATGTTTAAAGGTAACGCCTGCGCATGACGAAAATGATAAAAACTTAGGGGATAAGCACCAATTAGAGGTAATTGATATCTTTAATGACGATGCTTCTTTAAATTCTTTCGGATTGCATTACCAAGGAAAAGACAGGTTTGTTGTTCGTACAGAAATTTCTAAAGAATTAAAAGAGAAAGGGTTTTTAGTAAAAACTGAAGTGCATACGAACAAAGTAGGAACTTCAGAAAGAACAAAAGCGGTAATAGAACCAAGATTGTCAGATCAATGGTTCTTAAAGATGAAAGATTTAGCAAAACCGGCAATTGCTGCTGTTTTAGGTGAAGATGCTGCCATTAACTTATATCCAAAGAAATTCGAAAACACCTACCGTCATTGGATGGAAAATGTTCGTGATTGGAATATTTCTCGACAACTTTGGTGGGGTCAGCAGATTCCTGCTTATTTCTATGGAGATGGAAAAGAAGATTTTGTGGTTGCTGAAAATATTGAAGATGCATTAATTCTTGCGCAAGAGAGAACAGGAAATACTTCGCTGCGAGCGTCTGACCTTGCACAAGACGAAGATGCACTAGACACTTGGTTTTCCTCTTGGTTGTGGCCAATGTCTGTTTTTGATGGGATTAGAAATCCCGAAAATGAAGAAATTAAATACTATTATCCTACAAACGATTTAGTAACAGGACCAGATATTTTATTTTTCTGGGTGGCAAGAATGATTGTTGCTGGATATGAATATAAAGATGAAAAACCATTTCAAAATGTTTACTTAACGGGATTGGTTAGGGATAAGCAGCGGCGTAAAATGTCGAAATCTTTGGGAAATTCTCCGGATGCTTTGAAATTAATTGAAGATTATGGTGCTGATGGTGTAAGAGTAGGCTTGTTATTAAGTGCAGCTGCCGGAAATGATTTAATGTTTGAGGAAGATTTATGCCAGCAAGGAAAAGGATTTGCAAATAAAATATGGAATGCTTTTCGTTTGATAAAAGGCTGGCAAGTAGATGCAAGTTTACCGCAACCAGAAACTTCAAAAATTGGGTTATTTTGGTATGAAGCAAAGTTTCAAAAAACCTTGGCAGAAATAGAAGATCATTTTTCTAAATACCGTCTGTCTGACGCTATAATGGCAATTTATAAACTAATTAATGATGATTTTTCCTCTTGGTTATTAGAAATTGTGAAGCCCGCATATCAACAACCGATAGATGAAAACACCTTTGATTCAATTATTAAAGTTTTAGAAAATAATTTAAAAGTATTGCATCCATTTATGCCTTTCTTAACGGAAGAGATTTGGCAATACATTGCAGATAGAACGCCAGAGGAAGCGTTGATTATTTCAAAATATCCAGTAGTTAAAGATTTTGACGTGACTATTATTGCTAATTTTGAATTTGCTACAGGAGTTATTTCAGGAATTAGAACCATTAGAAAAGATAAAAATATTGCTTTTAAGGATGCGATTGAATTGTTTGTGATTGATACTGAAAAGAATTCAAATGAATTTGATGCTGTTATTCAGAAGCTAACAAATACTTCAGTAATAAAAACAGTGTCAGAGAAAGTTGAAGGCGCATCCTTTAGAGTAAAATCAAATGAATACTTTATACCAATTGCCATTGAAAATATTGATGTAGAGGCAGAAATAAAGAAATTAGAAAGCGAATTAAAAAGAGCAGAAGGGTTTTTGTTTGGAATTTCAAAGAAACTTTCGAATGAACGCTTTGTAGCAAATGCTCCAGAACAGGTAATTGTCATAGAACGTAAAAAAGAAGCAGATACAATTGCAAAAATTGAAACGATTAAAAGTAGTTTGAACTCTTTGAAATAGTGTTTTAGGGTGGGTGTTAAAAAAGTTGATGACCATCACTTTTTGAGCTTGTCGTTCCTAAAAGAGAAACTATTTCGATTATATTTTAAGAATGCCCCAAAGTTAAATATAAATAGAGTTCCAAATAGTTGGACTCGTAACAAGTAAACAAAGTAAAATGAAAAAAGCCATTATCCCCGCATTAATTTTAGCCTTATTAGCAACCTCTTGTGTTTCAAAGAAAAAAATATGTGGCGCTCCAAAGCCAATACACAAACACGAAAGGAGATCTTCAAAAAACCACGATAGAAAAAGAGAAGTTGGCTGCAAAATTTACAGCAATAGAAAAACGTGTTGAACACTATAACAATAAAATAAACTCTTTAAAGGGTGACAATGTTACTTTAGAGAGAGAGAATGAAGTAAAATTATCAATGGTTGGAAATACCGCAGTTATTTCAAAACAAACGAGAGTATTAATGAATGAAACCTTAACAAAGGTGGACGCTATTGCGCTTTCAGAAGCGAAAACTTTAAAAGATTCTTTGAACTTAGCGATTGCTTACAATCTAAAAAAATCAATAGATACTTCTGATTTAGAAAGTTCTAATGACATTGATATTAATATTGATCAGACCGTTGTCATGATTTCTGTCTCTGACCAATTACTATTCAATACTGCAAGTTATCGTGTAAAAAAAGGAGCTTATAAATTGATCGCAAAATTAGCAGCACTTATAAAGTCTGAGCCAAGTATGGATGTGATGATCGAAGGACATACAGACTCTAGAACCATTAGCAATGAAATTGTGCAGGATAACTGGGATTTGAGTGTGAAGAGAGCGACTTCTATTGTGAGACTTTTAGAAAGTAAGTATCTAGTGGAAGGAAGCAGGTTAATTGCTTCAGGAAGAGGAAGCACGATGCCCTTGGTAGACAATTCTTCAAGTGAAAATAGAAGAAAAAATAGAAGAACTAAAATTGTAATTTTACCAAATTTAGACAAGTTTTTTGCACTGTTATCTTCAGAGAATACGATCAAGAAATAATAAAGAAAAGTTGTAATAAATAGAAAGCTTCTAACACATTGTGGTATCCGATGTTTTAGGAGCTTTTTGTTTTTAGCTTTCCATGTTTAAAATAGTATATTTGGAATATATTTAAAGTATTTATGAAAATTATTGCAATGATTCCCGCACGTTACAATGCAAGCCGGTTTCCAGGAAAATTGATGAAAGATCTGGGAGGAAAGTCAGTTATTCTTAGAACATATGAGGCTGCATTGGATACTAAGCTATTTGAAGCGGTGTATGTAGTAACGGATTCAGAAATTATCCAAGAAAATATATCGAATGCAGGGGGAGCTGTACTTATGAGTGTTGCTGAACACCAATGTGGGTCCGACAGAATAGCAGAAGCTGTAGCACATCTAGATGCAGATATTGTAATTAATGTGCAAGGAGATGAACCTTTTATAGATAAAGTTTCCTTGTCGAAATTAATTGCTGTTTTTAAAAATGATACAGAAAAAAAAATTGACTTGGCTTCTTTAAAAGTACAAATTACAGCCAAAGAAGAGATTGAAAATCCGAATAATGTCAAAGTAATTACAGATATAAATAACTTGGCAATTTACTTTTCTAGAAGTGTAATTCCCTATCATAGAGATGAGGATGTTGTGGTTAAATACTACAAGCACAAAGGTGTGTATGCATTTAGAAAGCAAGCCTTGTTAGATTTTCACAAAACACCAATGACTCCATTAGAAGCCTCCGAGAAAATTGAAGCAATTCGGTATCAGGAGCTTGGAAAAAAAATTAAAATGGTAGAAACTACAATAGAATCGCTAGGCATCGATACGCCAGAAGATTTAGAAAAGGCAAAGAAATACTTAAACCTACTTTAATGAGAGAGGACATCAAAGTAATCGCTTTTGATGCAGATGATACTTTGTGGGGAAATGAAACGTATTTCAGAGAGGCAGAGGACGCTTTTACGGATTTGCTTTCTCAGTATGAAAAAAAAATAAAATAGCCCAAGAATTATTCAAGACAGAAATCAAAAACCTCCCGATTTATGGATATGGTGTGAAAGGTTTTGTGCTTTCAAATTACCAATTACCACCAGAAACCTTTGGAAAAATAATAGCGATTGGAAAGGGAATGTTGGAGAAACCCATACAGTTATTAGATGGAGTGGAAGAGGTATTAAAAAGTTTACAAGGCAAGTATAAATTGATTGTTGCTACAAAAGGCGATTTATTAGATCAGGAGAGGAAGTTAGAAAAGTCTAATTTGTCACATTATTTTCATCGCATCGAGGTAATGAGTGATAAAAAAGAAAAAGAGTATCTAAAGCTTGAGAAACATTTAGATATTATTCCCGCACAACTTTTAATGATTGGAAATTCTTTAAAGTCAGACGTATTACCACTTTTAGAAATTGGAGCCAATGCAATTCATATCTCTTTTCATACTGCTTGGATGCATGAAGAAGTTTGTCTAGGGGGTGCACAGAAATTAGATTTCAAAACCCTAAGAAATATTAAAGAATTGATAGCGCTTTTTTAAATAATTAAACTAACTTTGCACTTTTAAAATTAACATATATTATGGCTAGCATAAAAAACTTAAAAAGAGATATCAATTATACATTAGGAGATATTATCGGATACGCTTCCGAAAAAGTAGATCTTAAGGAGAACAATAAGGAAGTTGAAGCAATTATAGATGAAACTATAACTACTTTTGATGCCTTAATCGCAAAAATTAACGCCAAAGGTGTTGAAAATAAAAAAGCACACTATAGCGGTGTAAGTGCAGATTTAGAGGCAAAGGCTAAGGAGTTAGTTGTCAAGATCAACAAGCTATAGGGGTACTTTTTCAAAATATTTTTTTAAAACCATTAACATATTGTTAATGGTTTTTTTTATTATCTATTTTTGGGATACTAAACTCTTATTGATTTGCGTTATAGTTATTAAATACAAATAAATATGGCAAGAGCAATGTTTGATTACACAATCACTGTGTTAAAGAAGGTGAGTTTTAATTCAGAGTTGTTTTGTAAAGAATTAAAAAAGGGCTTAGAAAATTTATTACCGAATGAGGTTGATGAGCTTAGTATTTGGTTGCAATGTTTTATCGAAAATAAACCAGACTTGCTAATTTGTATGGCATTGATAAAGTAAAAACAAAGAAATCCAAAACTGGTTAAAATCAATTATTTATTAGTTTTTTTTTATTTCTCCCACTTCTGCGTCATCGCATTCGTTTTTATGGAAATGCTCTCTCAAACAGATCTAATGTCCAACTATTTTTCTTCTTTTGACAACAATAGCCCTAAAAGGTTTTAAATGAGAATTATTTTTTTACTCTAGTTTTAGAATATCCAAATAAACGTTTTTGTTTGATGATTTCAGGAATGCCTTCGGGTAACATTTCTTCCCAGCCTTTATCTCCATTCACAATCATTTTCAAGATGGTTCGAGAAAAGATATCAAGTGTCTCTGGATCAAAATCATCAATATTTATAAGCCTTCCATTGTTTTTAAAGAACTTGTATAATTCTTTCATTCTTGGATGGACTTTAAGATTCTCCGTATTGACATATGTTCCGGTTTCTTGATCCTTATAAGGATACATATATACTTTTAAATCTCGATAGAAAAGCTTTCCAAACGCTTCTAAAATACCACCACTTAAATTTCGATAGTATTTTTCATCAAAAATTTGAATCAGGTTGTTTACTCCCATGGCAAGTGCCATTCTTTCCTTTGTGAATTCACTAAAATATTCGACCAGCTTAAAGTATTGTTGAAAGTTGGTGATCATTACATTTTGACCCAAAGAGCAGAGTAATTCGGCGCGATCTAAGAAATCTCTTTCGTTAATTTTTCCTTCTGCACTTAGATTGCTCAAGGTAATTTCAAAAATTACTTGAGTTCTACTTTCTTTTACTTTATTTTCAGCTAAAAAAAGTTTTTTAGACTTCTCATACATGTCCATGTTTACTTTGGTAACGGGTCTAAAACTACCCCGTAAAGCCAAAATGTTTTTTTTGTATAATACTTGTGCAGGAAGTAGGTTATTTCCATCAGGTCCAAACATTACTGCATTTGTCATTCCGTTTTTAAGCAATTGTAAGCTCATTAATCGGTTATCGACATACATAAAACGGGGACCAGAAAAATTAATCATGTCAACCTCTAATTGATCGTTGCTTAAATTATCATAAAAGGACTTTACCAATTCTTTGGGATTGTCATTTAAATAGAATGCACCATAAATTAAATTGACTCCCAATATTCCTAAAGTTTCTTGTTGCAAACGCGCATCTGTCTCTTTAAATCGAAGGTGTAATATGATTTCGTTATACTCTTCTAGAGGATCTAGTTGAAAACGAATACCGATCCACCCGTGGCCTTTAAATTGTTTCGCAAAATCGATAGTGGTAACCGTATTGGCATAACTAAAAAATAATTTATCAGGATGTTTCGATCTGCTTAATCGATCTTCCATTAAATCGATTTCGTGACGTAACATTTTTTTTAGTCTTGGTTGTGTAACGTATCGCTTGTCTTCCTCGATACCATAAATAGCGTCAGAAAAATCTTTATCGTACGCACTCATCGCTTTTGCAATGGTGCCAGATGCAGCGCCAGATCTAAAAAAGTTACGAGCCGTTTCTTGCCCTGCTCCAATTTCCGCAAAAGTTCCGTAGATATCTGAGTTTAAATTAATTCTCAGTGCTTTACTTTTGGTGGAAGGTGCACTTGTTATCTCTTGATCTCCTTTTAAAGAAATTGCCATAAATGAATTTTTATACGTTCTAACAAATATAAGGAATTAGTGTGCTATCAGTCAATTTTTATCTTATTTTTGTTTTAATGAAATTTGATAAAAAGACATTAAATATTACCTTTTTAGGAACAGGGACTTCCCAGGGCGTGCCAATGATTGCAAGTAAAGATCCTGTATGTTTATCCACAGATGTGAATGACAAACGTTTGCGTTCTTCTCTTTTAATTTCATGGGATGAAAAAACCTATGTAATTGACTGTGGTCCGGACTTTAGGCAGCAAATGTTAAGAGAAAATGTACAATTAGTTCATGGTGTTTTGTTTACACATGAGCATTCCGATCATACTGCAGGAATAGACGATTTGCGTCCTTTTTGTTACAAAATAGGAGAGATGCCTATTTATTTAAATCAGAAAACATTTGATAGTTTAGAGCAGCGTTTTGAATATATTTTTTCAAAGGAGAATAGATATCCTGGGGCACCGAGTGTACAGCCTTATATTGTAGAGGAAACTCCTTTTTTATTGGACAGTGTGCCGGTGGTACCAATTTCAGTAAAGCATGGTATGTTGCCGATACTTGGATATAGAATTCAGAATATAGCCTATTTAACAGACGTAAAAACAATTTCTAAAGGAGAGAAAGAAAAGTTGAGAAATTTAGATGTTTTAATTTTAAATGCATTGCGAATAGAGGAACATCCAACCCATTTCAATCTACAAGAAGCATTGGATTTTGTAGAAGAAATACAGCCTAAAAAGGCTTATTTCACGCACATTAGCCACAAGTTAGGTTTTCATAATGAGGTTTCAAAAAAACTTCCGAAAAATGTTTTTTTAGCTTTTGATGGCTTAAAAATTCAGGTTTAAAGTTTTAATACCAGCGTTTTTTCTTCTTTTTAGATGCTTCAGACTTTCTTCCTTTTTTGTGTTTACTCACTGTATTTTCTTGTG
Source organism: Polaribacter sp. (assembly GCA_028336245.1). Classification (GTDB taxonomy): domain Bacteria; phylum Bacteroidota; class Bacteroidia; order Flavobacteriales; family Flavobacteriaceae; genus Polaribacter. Next base: position 18,580 of record JAOKTT010000018.1, on the reverse strand, counting down.
TCCTTTTTTGTTTTGGCTTAGAAATGATATACAGATGATCCGTAATTACTTTAATTGGTTTTTCAATTAAAGTCTCAATCAACTTGATATATGCGTTTTCATCAGGAGAACAGAAAGAGAATGCGATTCCAGATTTACCCGCTCTTCCCGTTCTACCAATTCTGTGAACATAGGTTTCCGGAACATTCGGGATGTCAAAATTAATAATAGCATCAACATTGGTAATGTCTATTCCACGAGATGCAACGTCGGTAGCAATTAAAATATGAGCAGTTTTGTTTTTAAAATCTTCAATTGCTTTATTTCTTACTCCCTGGGTCTTGTCTCCATGGATACTCGCTACTTTATAACCGTTTTTGGTCAAAGACTCTTCTAGTTTATCAACACCAAATTTTGTGCGTCTAAAAATAATTATTTTTCCATTAATTGTGTTTTTTAATAAGTTCAAACACAAATCAGTTTTATTTTTTTTGGGAAGATAATAGAGCAGTTGTCCAATATTTTTTGCAGTAGTTTCCTCAGGGTTTATCTCAATAATAACTGGACTTTTAATTACTTTTTTTGCCAAATCAACTATTTTTTCTGGCATGGTTGCAGAAAAAAGTAAAGTCTGTTTTTGTTTTGGACAGAAACGTTCTATTTTTTTTACATCGTTTATAAATCCCATGTCTAACATAAGGTCAGCTTCATCTAGTACAAATATTTCAATTGCACTCAAGTCAATATTCCCCTGCATTTGGAGGTCGATCAACCTCCCTGGAGTTGCGATTAGAATATCAATACCTTTTGCTAAAATTTCTTTTTGAGGTTCTAAAGACACACCTCCAAAAACAGCCGTTGCTCTTAGATTGGAGTATTTGCTAAAGCTTTTGAAGTTTTCTAATATTTGTATTGCCAACTCACGTGTGGGCGTGATGATCAACGATTTTATTTTTTTCTCTCCTTTTTCAGCATCTTGTCTGTCAAATAGAAGCTGAATAATTGGCAACGCAAAGGCAGCCGTTTTCCCCGTTCCTGTTTGTGCAGATACAATCACGTTCTTTTTCTCTAAAACTAAAGGAATCGCTCTTTGTTGCACTAAACTGGGTGTTTGAAAGCGCGCTTCCGCTACTGCTTTTAAGATCGATTTATTGAAAGTAAAGTCAGAAAATTGCATGTATTATTTTTCATGCAAAGGTAGTTTAAAAGAAACAATGGTTTTTGTTGAATTGGAAATTATTAAAAGGGAATTTTATCTAAATTTGTAGTTGTGAAAGAGCGGGTGCCTCTGCTTACAAAGTTAGTTAGCATGTGAAACTTTTGTTTGTTCTTATTAGATTATGATGTATGAAAGAAAAAGAGAATACTAGAAAAGAACCTTGGCCGACAAAAGAAGCCATGGAGCAGGTTTATGATATGAAACTTTGGGGTGACAATTCAGAAGCTTTTTATTCTGGTATTGGTTCACACCAACTAGACATCATAAGGCCTTATATTGAAACAGTCACTGCTTTTTTAAGGAGTTTTAAAACGCCCCTTGAAGTCTGTGATTTAGGCTGTGGTGATTTTAATATAGGAAAAGAATTGGTACAGCATGCAAAGAAATATAGCGCTGTTGACATTGTTTCAGCACTTATTCTCCATCATAAGGAACATTTTGTGTCAGAAAATTTAGAGTTCTATTGCTTGGATATTGCCAAAGACGTCTTGCCTTCAGGAGACTGTGCGATCGTTCGGCAAGTGCTGCAGCATTTATCAAACACAGAGGTGCATAGTATTGCAAACAAACTACTCGCTTTCAAATATATTATTGTAACGGAACACCTACCACAGGGAGATTTTATAGCGAATAAAGATCTTATTTCTGGACAAGGAATTCGAATAAAAAAAAATAGTGGTGTTAATTTGCTCGAAGCTCCGTTTTGTCTTGAAGTAAAAAAAGAAAAGGAACTACTGTCGATTTCTTTAGATGGAGCAAAAGGTGTTTTAGTAACAACGCTATATACTATTTTTTAAGATTCCTTTGTGCCCTATTTTTTGATTGATTTATATCTTAAAAAAGGATTGGTTAGCAGGGACATGATTAATGAGACCAAAAGATATAGGACTATTATGCTCCATATTCCAAATACCTTGAACTTATCCCAATGCTGTATTGTAGCTTGAATAATACCAGGAACAAATATAACGAAAACGCTTGAAAGCACTCTACTTGTTATTGTGATGTTATGTGGTGCTAAACAATTTAAGCATTTAATTTGTTCTTTGGCACTCCAGTAATTTTTATATACCTGCCAAAAATTAAATTTTTGACTACATATTTTACAAGTATCCATAGCTAAATTCGTTTATATAGACTTAGTTTTTTCAAGGGGATAAGCGTTCTTCGATCCATTTCTTAAAACTGTAAAAGTTTTGTGGAGCAACACCATGCCCTACATTGTATTCTGAGTATACGGTATTCAGTTTTAATGCATCTAAAAAGGGTTTAGAGTTTCTTGCCCAAGCTACTGGCAAAACTTGATCTACAGTTCCGTGTGAACAGTAATAGTCTGTTCTAATCTCTGATGAAATATTTTCCGGAAGCAACTCTGTGTTGATATAGCCACTTAAAGCAAGCACATGCTGGATTTTATTAGGGTGGAAAAAGCTGAGTGCATAGCTTAAAATAGCGCCTTGGCTGAAACCCAGTAAAAATGTTTTATTTGGATGGGTCTGATACTTCTTTTTTATGGTATCAATGAATAGTGAAATTTTATCAATTGATTCTTTAGCTTCCTTTAAATTAGAGAATTTCCCATTGATTTCGTCAAAATTAATAGAATACCATGCATAGCTCCCAAAGCCCATGGAAAGAGGTGCTTGTGGACTTACAATGAGCAACTCGTCAGGAAGTTCTTCTGCAAATGAGAATAAATCTTCTTCATTACTGCCGTAACCGTGCAGTAGCAATAGTAGTGGAGGGTTTTCTGATGTAATTTTTGGTGTTCTTACGATATAATGTAATTCACTCATACTAAAAAAAGGGTATTTTAAATATTTTTAAACCATTCTTGAAATTGTGCTCCAAAAACAGGTATCAATTTTTCTTTTCCTTGAAGTGCTCCTAAAACGCCAAGTATAAAAAGTACTAAAACACCAACGTTTCCAATATCACCTGCTGTAGTTCCAAAATAACCATAGATAATAAATCTATTTATAAAGTAAAGGGCATTTAAACCAATGCTTTGTCGCATGTGGAATCGTGCAAAGTAATTCCGTTTTTCCTTATTTAAAATAATTGATATGATCAATCCAACAAAAGGGATGTAGCTAATAATTGCAATTTTCTTTCCTTCTGTGATACTGTTGTTTTTCAAATTTTAAGAATTTAAAATAAGTTGATTGTTTGAGAAAACTCCATAGACCTTCCCGATCACTTGTTTATTGATAAATGCACTGTTTTTTGAAGTAGATAAAATATTATTTTTTGTGAACGTATCTTTGCCTTCAGGATTAAAGAGTGAGATGTCTGCCTTTTCACCAAGAGCGATCGCAGCAGCTTCTATTCCAAAAATAGTTCTTGGTTTTGAAGTGATATTTTCAATGAAATCTGATAAATTTAAAACGGAATTCACAGCTCCGAAAAAACTCTCCAATCCAATAGTGCCGTTTTTTGCTTCACTAAATTCCACCTTTTTGCTTTCAATGTCTATTGGATTGTGGTCAGAAGTGATGATGTCTATAACGCCGGTGCAGATTCCTTTTTGTAAAGCCTTACAGTCTGCTTTTGTTCTCAATGGTGGATTGGTTTTATAATTGCTTTCAAACTCATGCAATTCGTCATCTGTTAAAACCAGATGATGTGCTGCAACACTGCAAGAAACCTGCAAGCCTTTTTTCTTTGCTTGCTTAATAAGCGCAACCGATCTGGCGGTAGAAATTGTTGGGATATGTAATTTTCCACCCGTGTATTCTAAAATAAATAAGTTGCTAGCAATCTGCAATGCTTCGGCCAATGCTGGAATTCCTTTCAAACCCAATTTTGTACTATTAATGCCTTCGTTTGCAATTCCGTTGCCTGCAATCGACAAGTTCTTAGGAAAACTTAATATGAGACCATTGAAGTTTTGAGCATATAATAAAGAGATTTTCATCAAATTATCATTGACAATAGGTTTTTTATAATCACCAAAAGCAATTGCTCCAGATTGTTGCATGTCGTACAATTCTGCCATTTCTTTTCCTTGACTTTGCTTTGTTAACGCTGCAATTGGATATAATTTAGTGGCAAAACCTTGTGCTTTGTGTGTTAGAAATTCTACAGCAGCTTTATTATCTATCACGGGATTGGTATTTGCGTTTACTGCTACCGCGGTAAAACCACTTTTTGCAGCTACTTTTAAACCATTTTTAATTGTTTCACGTTCTTCGTAGCCAGGTTCACCAAAAGAGACGCTGGTATCAAACCAACCACAGGAAACATGCAGGTTTTCTTTTGTTACGACACTAAAATTTTTTTGGGAAGGGATGTGGTTGTCAATTTTTGTGATGACTCCATCTTCAATTAAAATATCTTTTTTTTGCTGATGGTAAGGACTCGAACTGTCTATAATCGTTGCCGATTTTATAAGCGTACTCATGGTGTATAGAATTTTAAAATCAAAATTTCTAAAAACAAAGATACAATTGCTAGGACTAAAAACCATTTCCAAAGCCAATGAACTTCATTATTTTTAACAATTTTTTTAAAGACTTCTTTTATTGAAGGCGAAACTGTAATGTTTTCAGCGTTACCGAGTTTATTAAAATCTAAAAAATTTAATAGACTTTCTTCTAAAGGAGTATTATAAGCGAGGTCCTGAATTTTGATATTTTCTTTTAATACTGCGTAAAATCCAGCTTTTTTTGGCTGTTCTTTTGTTGTGATCGTTATCTTATTTTGAGATGCTCGTTGGACCGGTATAAACGAATTCTCAGTATTTTCAATTGTTAGTAATTGATTTTTATTTGTCTTTGTTGCTATTTCAATTGTGTTTTCTTGTCCAGCCCTGTATGCCAGTATAGGATATCGAGCACTCATAGCTCCAAGATTATAAAAGATAGGTACAATTAACGGGGCGTTTATAAAATTACTGTTGTTTGTATTTAATGCTGAAGAAATATAGTATACCTTTTTACTGCCTAATTGACTGATAAAAGCCGCATTGTTCTCAAAAGAAACTATTTTAGAGATCACACCTGAAATGGGAGTATAGCTTCTAACTATGGGGTACTGGAAGTTTGTGATTCTTTTTGAAAAGACATTTTTAAACAGTGGATGTTCATAATTTATTGCCGTTATCTTTAGGGTATCTTTTCTATGAGCTCCTATTTTTCCTAAATTCAAACTTCTTAAAAAGGTATTGTAAGAGTTTATCAATAGTTTTTGAGAGGGTATAATAACAATGCTTCCACCATTTTTAGAAAACTCTACTAACTTTTTTACTAAAACTTCGGGAATAATTTCCAACTCATTTAAGATAATTAATTCTTGCTTTTCTAGCGTATTGTAATTCACCTCTTGTAAGGATTTGTGTTCAAATTTAAATGTTTCTTCGGTATATATTTTTGATAAAAAAGAAGTAGTATTGCCAATGGCTAAAACGTTTATTTTTTTTGTGTCTATCGCAAAGAAATAACTGTTGTCAAACAAGAAAATATCGTTACAAGTAATCTTTAATTCACCTAAAAAATTACCAGTATTACTTACCCTAAACTGAATTTCTTTTGTTGTGTTTTTTTCGATAACGAAGGTTTGCTTGTTGCGTAATTTTTTTACGTTGAAAAGAGCAATAGGCACATTTTCTTTTTTTGGACCTTGGTTTTTTATACGTGCATGCACTGTGAAGTTATCGCTATTCTTATTGCTGATAAAAACACTGTCTATTGAAATGTTGTTTTTTTGACTCCCTACTAATTGTATTGCGGTAAATTCTGTTGTTACATTTGTAAACTTATTATCATAAGTAGTCTGAAAATCAGATATCAATATATTTCTATGTAAAGCTTTACTTTTATTTTTGTTTTCTTGTTTAATTTTGAGTAAAACGGTTTTTAAATCTAATTTTAAAGTTGAATTTTCTATTGATAACAGGACTTTTTTTAATTCTTTTTTATTAAGTTTTTTGTAAAAATCAGTATTTGTTAGCAAAGAATAGCTATTATTAACAGGTGTGTTTTCTATAATTTCTTGTGCTGCAATCTTTAATAAATTGCCTTTTTCTCCGCTAGTACTTGTGCTTAAAGAAGTATCTAAATAGATAAAATACTGTTGCTCTTTGGCATGGTTGTTTGGACTGAAGTAGGGTTCAGAAAAAGCAAATATAATCGCTGTGAATAAGAGCAGTCGCGTGCATAAAATTAACCATTTTTTTAGGCGGGAACTTTTACGAGATTGTTGTTGAATCGTTTGTAAAAAAGCAACATTAGTAAATGGTACTTTCACAAACTTTTGAAGTTGAAAAAGATGCACCAAAATGGGGATGATAAGCAGTGCTAAAAAATATAAAACTTCAGGATTTTTAAATTGCATTTTGTCTTTTAATTCAGATTTCCAAACCTAAATTTATCAAAAAAATAAGGAACTAGAAATACTTGTTAACTTCTAATTAAAACTTTTCAAAAACACCTAAACCAAAAAGAGCAAAATCGTATTTCACAGGATCCTCCTTGTCTAACCTTCTGAGGGTACTATCCAATTCAGCAACCGCTTTCCAATCATTTTGTTTTCGGAGTAATAGTTTTAGTTTTCGAGCTACATTGCCAGAGTGTACGTCTAACGGACAAGATAAATGTGCAGGACTATGGGTTTTCCACAGACCGAAGTCTACGCCTCCTGCATTGCTTCTTACCATCCATCGCAAGAACATATTGATTCGTTTTGCAGCAGAATTTTTTAGCGGATCGGAAATGTGTTTTTGAGTTCTTTGTGGGTGCGCTATTTCAAAAAAGCAGCTTTTAAGATGATGAATAGCACTTCGATAGTTTGTAGCAGTGTCTGTAATTAATAGCACTTGTTCTAAGCCGCCATGTTTTAAATAGACATGTTGTAGCGATTGTATGAATTGTTGAAAATCTGTATGATTAAAAGTACGATGTACAAAACCTTCTAAGCTTTTTAAGTCGCTTTCTTGGTGATTTGTGACAAAATCATAGGGAGCATGATCTAGGAACTCCATCATTTTAGAAGCATTCCGAATAATCATGTTCCTATTTCCCCATGAAATAATGGAAGTTAAAAAGCCGGCTATTTCAATATCTTCTTTTTTAGAAAATAGATGTGGAATCTGAATGGGGTCTGAGGTAATGAATTCAGGGCTATTGTACAACATTACTTTTTCGTCTAAAAACTCTTTAAGGTCGGCTTTTTTCATATTAAAATTCAGGAATAAAACTTAAAATAATAAAAACTGCATTGTAGCATCCGTGCAAAAGTATAGACCAAAGTAAGCCAAAACGAACCCGTATATATCCAAAATAAGCACCTACTAAGATTTGAGGCAATACGAGTATTGGGGCTAGTAAAAGTACATTCTTAGTTGTTTCAAAGTTGTTGATATGCATAAAGCCAAAGAGCAGTGTAAAAGCATAAAATGCAGTTTTAAAACTTGTTGCTTTTTTAAATAAGGTTATGGGTGCTCGAAATATCGTTTCTTCTACAATGGGTAGTAACAAAGCTCCAAGCAGTAATATTTGGACCTCGGTCATATTTTTAAAGAGCATATCTACTTTATGGTCTTTCAAGTATATCCACTCTAGTGCGTCAAATAGTGCAAAAATAGGGGAAAGGATGAGTCCAGTTAAAATGCAAATAAGTAGTAGTTGAAAAAATATTTTAAAGCGGTACTTTAAGTCAGTGTTGTCATCTTTTTTCAAAACAGGGTTTTTCAGGTACCTAATTAAGTTCTTGAAAGTTTCTATCATGGCGCTGTTATCTGTCGTTTGAGTATCACTATAAAAATTTGAAGGCTAAATTATAACACCATCTTTCATGGTTAGTTTCCGGTCTGCCATTTCGGCTAACTCCGCATTATGTGTAACTAAAATAAAAGTTTGTCCAAATTTATCGCGTAGCTGAAAGAATAATTCATGTAAATTTTTAGCAGATTCACTGTCTAAATTTCCACTAGGTTCATCTGCTAAAATTACTGAAGGGTTGTTAATCAGCGCACGTGCAACTGCTACCCGTTGTTGCTCTCCACCAGAAAGTTCGCTTGGTTTGTGGTTTATTCGGTGTCCAACTCCTAAAAATTCGAGAATTTCTTTTGCTTTCTGTTCAGCTTCTTTTTTAGGCTTCCTACCAATAAAAGCAGGAATACATACATTTTCTAACGCGGTAAATTCAGGTAAAAGCTGATGAAATTGAAAAATAAAACCAATGTGTGAATTCCGGAAAGAAGACAATTCTTTATCTGTTAAGTTTTTAAGCGATTTATTATTTAATGAAAGCTCAAAGTCATTCGTTTGTGCTGGTTTGTCAAGTGTTCCTAAAATTTGGAGAAGTGTCGTTTTTCCAGCACCAGAAGGACCAACAATTGCCACAATCTCCCCTTTTTTAATGTGTAAATCCACACCTTTTAAAACTGCTACGTCGCCATAATGCTTATGAATATTGTTACAAACAATCATACTTTATTAATTTGTTTACGAAAGTATAAAAAAGAAAGCACAAATATGGATGCCCATTCCTCATTTCACATCTAAAGTTTACAGAATAAGCGCAGACACTTTTTTTTGTTTTTATTTTAGTTGAATTATGGTATAAAATAGCATCTGAATTTGTATTTTTGAGCCGTTTTAAAACATTTATAGGATGAACCTACACGAATATCAAGGAAAAGAAATTTTAAGCAGTTTTGGTGTTAGAATACAGCGCGGAATTGTGGCAAGTAATCATAAGGAAGCTGTGGATGCAGCCAAACAATTAACTGCTGAAACTGGCACAGGGTGGCACGTAATCAAAGCACAGGTGCATGCTGGTGGCCGTGGAAAAGGTGGTGGTGTGAAATTAGCCAAAAATCTACAAGAAGTAGAGCAGATTGCGAATGATATTATTGGAATGATGTTGGTGACACCTCAGACTTCTGCGGAAGGAAAATTGGTAAATCAAGTCTTAATTTGTGAGGATGTATATTATCCCGGAGATTCTGAGCCAGAAGAGTATTACATGTCTGTTTTGTTAAACAGAGCTACAGGAAAAAATATGATTATGTATTCTACCGAAGGTGGAATGGATATTGAAACGGTAGCAGAGGAGACTCCGCACTTAATATTTACAGAAGAAGTAGACCCTTTATTAGGGTTAATGCCCTTTCAAGCAAGAAAAATAGCATTTAATTTGGGTTTATCAGGAATGGCTTTTAAAGAAATGACAAAATTCGTTGCGTCTTTATATACCGCCTATATCAAGTCTGATTCTGCAATGTTTGAAATCAATCCGGTTTTAAAAACTTCAGACGACAAAATAATGGCCGTAGATGCAAAAGTTTCTTTAGATGAAAATGCATTATTTAGACATAGAGATTATGCCGCAATGCGGGATTTACGTGAAGAAAATCCAATTGAGGTAGAAGCAAAGGCTGCAGGTTTAAATTATGTGGACTTAGATGGAAATGTAGGTTGTATGGTAAACGGTGCTGGTTTGGCAATGGGAACTATGGATTTGATTAAAGAATCTGGTGGTGAGCCTGCTAATTTTCTAGATGTTGGAGGTACCGCAGATGCTCAAAGAGTTGAAATTGCTTTTGGTATAATTTTAAAAGACCCAAATGTAAAAGCGATTCTGGTAAATATTTTTGGTGGTATTGTTCGTTGCGATAGAGTAGCACAAGGGGTTGTAGACGCTTATAAGAGTATGGGTGACCGAATTAATGTGCCTATTATATGCAGATTACAAGGTACAAATGCGAAAGAAGCAAAAGAGTTAATAGATAATTCTGGTATGGAAATTATTTCTGCAACAGAATTTCAAGAAGCTGCAGATAAAGTACAAACAGTTTTAGAAGCATAATTTTGCAATTGTGCATATAAGAAAACGCCTCATGAAAATGAGGCGTTTTTATTTTTATGAAATGTTACTTTAATTTAGTTTCGCACATGCCCTTCACCATATATATAATATTTGTTGGTCACTAGTTTCTTTAACCCTAAAGGACCTCTGTGGTGCAATTTATCGGTACTAATTGCTAGTTCTGCGCCTACACCTAACTGCCCACCGTCTGTGAATCTTGTAGAAGCATTTTTGTAGACTGCAGCGCAATCTACTTGTTGCATAAAGTCCGCAGCATTTGCATCTTTTGTGGTCATAATGGAAGCAGAATGACCACCAGAATAGGTGTTGATCATGTCTATTGCTTCTTCTAAGTGGTTTACGGCGCCAATACAACATTTTAAAGCTAAAAATTCTTCATGCCAAATAGTATTTTCAGTGATAAGTACTTCCTCGCTTAATACTTTATGGATCTCATTGTCTACGAAAATCGTTACACTTCTTTGCTTTAAAATAGTTTGTAATGCTGCAAGTTTTCTCTCGAAATTTGGAATATTTTTATTGATTAAAATTTTATCTAGCGCATTACAAGCAGAAATTTTGGCAGTTTTAGCATCGATAATAACAGCGAGTGTTTTGTCCCAATCTGCACTTTCATCAATGTATAAAAAGTTATTTCCTCTTCCGCTTATCAGTACTGCACATTTGGCGTGTTCCTTTACAAAGTCAATTAAACGCTCACCACCTCTTGGCACCACTAAATCTAATTGTTCTGTTGGGTTTTTTAAAAAAGACTGTGTTTCTGCTCTGTCCATCTGCAGTAATTTTATATAATCAGACGTTACTTTATTTTCAAGCAATGCTTTGTGCCAAAAATCAACCAGTATTTTATTGCTAAAAATAGCTTCTTTACCGCCTTTTAATAAAATTTTGTTATTTGATTTAAAGGCTAAAACGGCTGCTTCTACAGTTACATCTGGTCTTGATTCATAAATAATCATGATGGTTCCAAAGGGTACTGTTTTATTCGTAACGATTAGGCCATTTGCTAACTTTTTATCGCTAATAATACGATTTACGGGGTCTTCTTGCCCTTTCACCTCATTGATGGCAGTAATCATTCCATCAATTTTTTGATTGTTTAAGATCAAGCGATCATACATGGCTTGATCTTCTTTTTGAAATGCGTCTAAATCTCTTTTATTCGCTTCTAATAATTGTGCTCGATTTGTATCGAGAATTTTAGTCATGCTTTCTAAAACATTATTCTTTACAGTTGTCTCTAATAACTTCATACTATAAATTTTAAAGTGCCACTTTTGTACCTACGGATTTTCCGTCGATAATATCAATAATGGTATTGTCTCTTTTTCCATTAGCAATATAAGTGGGAATATTATTTGCTGCAGCCTCCTGCGCATGGTCTAATTTAGACCCCATGCCACCACGACCTTCGCCAGGCTTTTTATCACTGTCTGCAATATACTTATCTAAATCTTCATTTGGGTTTACATTGGTAATTAAATCACTATTTTCTGATTCTGGATGCCCTGAATACAAGCCATCAATATCTGTTAAGATAATTAGTTTGTCAGCCTTCATTAACTGTGCGATTAAACATGCCAATTCATCATTATCCGAAAACATCGACATGGTTACCGATACAGCATCGTCTTCATTTGCAATAGGTATCACCCCTTCTGCTAATAAGCCTTCGCAACAATTGATCATGTTTTCTCTGTGAACACCCTCACTAAAATCTCTTTTAGTTGGCAACACCTGTGCGCATTTCATTCCGTAATCATTAAAAATATTATAATAATGACGCATCATGCGTGGTTGTCCAATTGCAGAGTACACTTGTCTTCTTTGGGTCTCATTTTTAATATTAGAGTCTCCTAAAACTTCTTTTCCGGCGATCACAGATCCAGAGGAAACTAAAATACAAATAATTCCACGCTCATATAATTCAGCAACCTGCTTTACTAAGCGCCTTAATACAGGTCTAACAATTCTGTTATCCTTGTTTGTCATTACATTGGTTCCAACTTTTATTACAATTCGTTCTTTATACATATTAATTTTCTTTATCCAATTCTACCGCTCTGTTAAAAGCAGCAAAAGCGGCATCTTTAATTAATTCATTTACATTGTTCCCTTCCATAGAGTCTAGCGCCGCCCTTGTAGTTCCTCCTTTTGAAGCTACTTTCTTTATCCAAGAGTTTGGTGACAAATTGGATTGATTAAAGAGTTCTATGGCTCCAGTAAACGTCTGACTCACTAAAACGGAAGAGTCGTTTTTTGAAAATCCCATTTTTAATGCGGCTTCCATCATGCTTTGCATAAAGTAAAAAACATAGGCAGGTCCACTTCCCGAAATACCTGTAGAGGCATCTATGAGTGTTTCACTATTTACTTCCATAGATTTTCCTGTAGTGTCTAATAAACTTTCAATAGTCAATTTTTCTATTCTTGATATTTCTGGTGAAGTTACATAAGAGGTCAAACCTTTCCCAATTTGTGCTGGTAGGTTTGGCATAGCTCTTACAATTTTTTGCAATCCTGAATATTTTTTGATACTGTCAATATTAATACCTGCCATAATAGATACTACAATCTGACCAGGCTTTGTAAAGGGTTTTAAATTTTTAAAAAGGTTTTCTGCATGGTATGGTTTTACGGCAATAAAAATAATGTCGGCTTTCGGTACACAATCTTCCAATTCCTTAAAAGCGTCAAAGTGAGAAATTTCATTCAACTCCTCAAGCTTTTCTTCTGAGTTGTCTAAAATCATGATGTTTTTTTTCTTCAATAATTTTGATTTTGACATTCCTTGGGCATATGTAAGTCCCATGTTTCCCGCGCCTATTACTAAAATTTTCATTTTGTTTTGATTAAATATTATTAGTCTTCTTTTTTAATTTTTACTTGTCACTTAATTGAGAATATATTGTAATATTTTAGAATTAAATATATCTTTATAAGCACTCAAAAGATGTTTCTCCTTAGTAGAGAAATGCTTTTGTGTTTTGAAATAGTGATTTTTTTGTATTGTTGAGGTTTTTACACCTCTATAACGATTTGTGTAATTGTTTTTTTTTCATTTTTTTCTTTAAAATGGCCCTTTGCGAGGGGATATAAAGTGGATGTAATTACGAAGCTTTTTTTTATGATAACAACTTTGCAATTAAATAGCTAAAAATATTTTTATAACAAAATAGATGCTTACGTTTAAAAGAATACATTTTTTGTTAAGTCTCCTAGAATATAGGGTGAAGAAGTATATGTTTTTTTTGATTAATTTTAGACCTTTTTTAAGAGGACCTGAAAATTAAAATTGAATATTCTAAAGCTATGCAATTTATGCGTTCTTATTTTAAGAACATGCAAATTTACAAAAATGCTTGCAATAAGCCAAATAATACGTCTTGTAATAGCAAATTTAGCTATAAACAAATACTATGAGACATTTTCTTTCAATTGCGAAATCTCATCACGAAGTTTTGCAGCTACAATAAAATCTAGTCCTTTTGCAGCTGCTTGCATTTGTTTGCGTTTTTCGCGTATGCGTTTTTCTATTTCTTCTTTTGTTAGATATTGCAGGTCTTGCTCCGCAGCAACTTGCTTGGCGTTGTCATAGTGATAACTAGAAACGGCAGTCTTGGTTAAGGTATCGTCTATTTTTTTGTTTATTTGGGTAGGAACCATATTGTTGGCAGTATTGTAGGCAATTTGTTTTTCTCTTCTTCGATCTGTCTCATCAATTGTTTTTTGCATACTTTTTGTCATCTTATCTGCATATAAAATTGCCAAACCGTTTACATTTCTTGCAGCTCTTCCAATAGTTTGCGTGAGCGATTTCACATTTCTTAAAAAACCCTCTTTGTCTGCATCTAGAATTGCTACAAGAGAGACCTCAGGCAAGTCTAAACCTTCCCGTAATAAATTTACGCCAATAAGCACATCGAAGAGTCCTTTTCGTAAATCCTGTAAAATCTCAACACGTTCTAAGGTGTCTACATCAGAGTGAATATATCTGCATCTAATATGCACCCTTGTAAGATACTTTGTCAACTCCTCTGCCATCCTTTTGGTAAGCGTAGTGACTAAAGTACGTTCGTCTTTTTCTATTCTAATTTGAATTTCCTCAATAAGGTCGTCAATTTGATTTAAGCTCGGTCTTACCTCAATCATTGGATCTAATAATCCAGTAGGCCTAATAATTTGCTCTACAAAGACACCTTCTGTTTTCTGAAGTTCATAATCTGCAGGAGTAGCAGACACGAATATCGTCTGATTTTGAATGGCTTCAAATTCTTCAAATTTTAAAGGCCTATTGTCCATCGCTGCTGGCAAACGAAAACCATACTCCACTAAGTTTTCTTTTCTACTTCTGTCGCCACCATACATGGCATGTGTTTGTGGAACTGTAACATGACTTTCGTCTATAATCATTAGATAATCGTCTGGAAAGTAATCTAACAGACAGAATGGCCTTGTTCCGGGTGCTCTTCCGTCTAGGTATCTTGAATAGTTTTCAATTCCTGAACAATAGCCGAGTTCGCGGATCATTTCTAAATCGAATTCTGTCCGCTCTTTAATTCTTTTTGCTTCTAAATTACGACCTATTTCGTTGAAGTACGCAACCTGCTTAACCATATCTTCTTGAATTTGATGGATGGCATTTTGCAGCACGTCGGGAGAGGTTACAAACAGATTCGCAGGATAAATACTCAATTCTTCAAAAGTATTTATAATGGCATTACTTTCTAAATCAAATAGTTCGATCTCTTCAACTTCATCTCCAAAAAAATGGATTCGATAGCCGTTATCACCATAGGATGGATAGATTGTTACGACATCTCCTTTTACTTTAAAGGTTCCGCTTTTTATTTCATGCTCTGTTCTAGAGTATAAGCTTTGCACTAATTGATGTAAAAATTTTGTTCTAGAAATTAACTGCCCTACTTGAACAGGAATTACATTTTTCTTAAATTCGGTAGGGTTCCCAATTCCATATAAACAGGAAACAGAAGCAATCACTAAAACATCTCTTCTTCCTGATAACAGAGAAGAAGTGGTACTTAAACGCAGGCGTTCTATGTCTTCATTAATAGATAAATCTTTCTCTATATAGGTCCCCGTAACAGGAATGTATGCTTCGGGTTGGTAATAATCATAGTAGGACACAAAATACTCTACAGCATTTTCAGGAAAAAACTGTTTAAATTCTGAATACAATTGTGCTGCTAAGGTTTTATTATGGGCCAGGACTAAGGTTGGCTTTTTTACTTCTTGAATTACATTGGCGACTGTAAAAGTTTTACCAGATCCTGTAACTCCTAACAATGTTTGAAATTTTTCACCAGTATTTATGCCGTCAGAAAGTTCTTGAATTGCCTGTGGTTGGTCTCCTGTTGGAGAAAATTCTGATACTAACTTAAATTCCATTCTGCAAAAATACGGATACTAATTGTAATTCTATTTTCTAAATAAACGAAAACACTACTTTTCTTAAAGTTTGTTATTTTCTAAGCAAAGAGAAATTCCCTATTTTATTAATGGATGGTTTTGAAGTGTCTGCAGGGATCAAAATGATGTTATACCAATAATCATCAGAAGACAGTCCTTTACCCTTATAGGTTCCATCCCATCCCGCACTATCAAGGTTAACTTGTGCTATTAATTTCCCATATCGATTAAAAATATGGATGCTGCTATTTATATAAAAGTCTTTGGTAGCGCCTTTAATAGTCCAGGTGTCATTGTTGTTATCACCATTTGGAGTAAAGAATTTCGGAAATGACAGCACCGATACTTTTAATGTGGCGTCGGGCGTACAGCCATTTTTATCATTTACAATAATCGTATATATTCCTCCTTCTAAATATTCAAAAACCGGTGAAGTTTGGAATCCAATTGAAGGAATTCGCAGGGTTTCTTTGCCCTCCTTTAAAAGGGCAAATTGATAGTCACCCGGGCCTAAATTATTGTTTGCAATATCGATGATAATCGACAAATTGTCGCCATTTCCAAGGGCACTTGCTTCATCGATTACTGATACAAAGCTTGACTTTAAGATGGCAATATTTGATTCAGTTACAAGAACACTTTTTGTTTTGTTGCAATTCGTGCCATCGGTCGTTGTTGCTGTGACGCTGTATGCACCGCCACGAAGATCGCTTGCGCTGTGGGGCATCATAATTATTGCACCACTTGGATCTCTCCATTCATAATCATACGTGGCAGTGGCATAGTCAATAATAATATTTAGCGGTGGATTATTTAAGCAGAATATTTGAGGTGAAGTTACATCGAAATCGGGCAAAGCGTTTATAACCAAATCAAAAGAGGCATCAGCATTTACACAAAAAGTGGTTTTGTTTTGAATTCTCACATAAATTGTTTCGCGAGGGTTTGTGTTTGTGTAAGGGGATAGGATAGGGGCCGCTCCAGTGGAAGCGTCTGCAGGTGAACTGTGAAAAGTGACCGTATAATCTTTAGGATCTTGGAAAGTTCCCAAAATTTCAGGAATTTTTTCATCAAAGTCTATGTTTGGAATACTTTCATTTGTATCATCAGCATCTATGAGATTGTTATCGCATTCCAATAATTCTGAAATAGGTTCATAAGTTGGTTGCGGGTTTACAATAATGGCAAGCGAAGCTCTTTTAAAGATGCAATCGGTAGTGTTGTCTATTATTCTAATAAACAGAACCTCTTCACTAATTTTTGTACTTGTGTTGATACTGGCTCTTGTCGGATCTGAATCGTAACTATCCTTCGTTACCCCAGTAGCGCTCAGATCGTCTAATTCTACTTCTGTTTTGTGATAGGTAATTACAAAATCTGAGGGTACTTTATTGTCTAAATATTCAAGCGCTGTCAAAATATCGGTATCTCTTTCAGAAAGCTTTATGTTTTGAGCTAAACCATTTCTTGTATCTCCATCTTTACTACCCATATCACAGACAGCTAAATTAGGGAGGGGATTTATAATTTGAGGCAACGGATTAATAATCACTTCAAAACTTGTGTGCGGATTGGAACAACCGGTATCTTTATTTTCAATACGCACATAAATAGGTTGCATAACAACATCTCCAATAACAAAAGTAGTTGGAACATCATTTTTAAATTGGTCTGGAGTTGAGATGTATTCAGTGCTCGAAATATCTCCTGAAAAAGCAGCAGTTTCTGACGTATAAAAAGTGACCTCAAAATCATTTTTATTTTGACCTGTTCCATTAAAGAGTTCATCAATTTTTTGAGTTAAGTCAATATTTTTGTTACTTCCGTTTTTAATGTTGCTATCATATAACCCCGTATCACATTCTTTTATAGGAGAGAGCTTATTACTGCTAGTTTTAGGGGTTTCGTTAATTTGCAAATAAAATTCACCAATACCCTGACAGTCATTATTAGATTTACTAATTCTCTTATAGAAAATTGGAAATTCATTCCCTGTTGTATTCGGAATTTTATTATTTCTATACTTTGAAAGATCACCACCAAGTATTGTAAGTCTTTCTCGAATTTCATTTAAAGATTTTGTTCTGTCCTCTTCAGTTTCATATAATTCAACAATAATATCTGGATCAATAGATATTTTATTAGGAGTACTACTCAAATCAAAAAAAGTAATTCCATCGGTATCATAATTAGGACCTGTAATGCCGTCAGTAGGTAATAAATCATCACACTCCGCAAAAGTTTCATCATAAAGCTCATTTGCAGCATAACTTACTGATAAATTAATTTTTGAGACCGCAGAGCACCCATATTCAGAAATTATTTTCACCCATGCTTCACCAGTTGTATCTACAAAATAACTAGTTTTGTCGCTAACTTCGGGAGCTCCTGTTATTGCATCTGCTTCTTTTGTATAGTATTCAAACCTATCTGTGGGATTGTCTGATATGTTTTTTTCTACTAATGTTAAATTAAAAGTAGTTTTTTTGTCAGGGTCCGAATCACATTGTTTTAAATTTGTTGGGTTTTCTTTGGGAATTGGTAATGGATTTACAGTTAACGTAATTTCATTTGAAGTTTTAGGACACGCATTTCCTATTCTGTTTAAAATAACTCTAAACTTATAGTTATGATATGCTAATGAAGGGTTTTTGATTTGTAAGGAATTTGTTGAACTTCCGTCATAAACTGCGTTATCAGTAACTGGATTCCACGTTGCGTTATCAGTAGAAATTTCCCATTTAAAAGTATCTGCATTAGAATCTATTGTAATTATATCTGTAGAGTTTTCACAGAAGATAACATCGTTAAAAGAGGTGTTTAATTCAATTGGTGCGCTTGTTATGTAGTCTAAATTAGGGTATGTATAACCATCAGTAGTGTTATTTACTTTTCCGGTATCATTTACGATAAATGGATTTGCATCAATAATTCCATCATTATTTACATCTGTAAAACCAGCCTCAGTAACATCAAAGCAAGTATCATTATCTGCATCTAATTCAACAAAATCAAAATCGAGATCATTGTCAGTATTGCTAATATCATAGTTTAAAGAAAGTGCTTTAGTATCTGGAGTAGTTTCTAAATTATCTACCAGACCATTAACTCCAACTAAAG
>JAOKTT010000017.1 GCA_028336245.1 Polaribacter sp. | reverse complement strand
TAATCTGCCAAATGTGTGCCAAATGGAAGTAAATTACCCAAAAGTAAAAAGTAGTGCTGACCATAGAGTTTTTATAGAATTTTATCAAAACAAGAAACGCTACAGGTTATTTAATGGAAGCAAAATTAATATAGAAATACACCCAAATTCTTATCCTATTGGAAGAAGAATAGAGATAGGCAAACAATTAGCTTCTGAAGTTTATAGTCTTTTAACTAAAGGTATTTCAATGGAAATGCTAAAAACCTCTACTCATATTAAGCCCAATATGAGCGATATAGATTATATCAAAGTTGCTTTAGAGAAAAAGTTAAAGGAAGACTATTCTAAAAAATATAAGAGTATGTTGAGGTTTTCTTATCGTTGCTTATTAAAACAGAATACAACACAAACCATTACCTCTAAACACATAAAAAATATAGTAGGTAAATATACTGCAGGGGTCTCACAAAACACAATTAAAAGACACTTGAGTGTTCTTGTAAATGAAGCCAAAAGTATTGGAATGACATCAGACCCAATGCTTCATATTAAGACTAAAAAAACCAATGCAGAACTTCATAAACCCTATCAAAATATTGCTAAAATACTTCAAGAAATAAAAGCATACAACCCTAACCTGTATTTATGTTGCCTAATGACCTATGGTTGCCTTTTAAGACCTCATCGTGAGATAAGAGAACTTACTTGGTCTGACTTTTCAGATGACCTTAAATACATTCATTTATCAGGAAATAGAAATAAATCAGGTAGGAATAGAATTGTACCTGTACCCTCTTATATTAGGGATATTCTTGTAAAAGGAGAACCGCATCATAATATCTTTTCAGATAGACCTCAACCTTTAAATCAAGACTATTTTAAGACCCTTTGGAGTCGTTTTAAAAGACAATCAAACACACTTGAACAAGGACAAACTCTATACTCTTTTAGGCACTCAGGAGCTATAGAAATCTTTAAGCGTACAGGCTCTATAACCAAGCTACAGAAAGCAATGGGACATTAATCTATAAATGTAAGTCTAACCTATTTACGAGGTTTAGAAATAGCAGAACTAACTGAAGAAGATATGCCTATGGTTTAATTTATTATATTTGAAAAAAAACTTTTTAATATTATAAAACAAATACAATGAAAAAACTATTACTCTTATTATTAATTACCCCTGCACTTGGGTTTAGTCAATTCGATTTCCTTCCATTTGAAATTGTTGGAGTTGAAAAAATTTATGATGATGATTTTTATATTGTGCCCGAAGGAAAGATTCTTGTTTTATATGGTGATAATTCAGTCTTTTTTAGGTTTAAAGATAATCTTCAAGATTACCAAATTGGGGGGTACAATGGTGCAAGTGAAAATTTTTACGTACCACCAAACTATGGAGTTAAACCATACAGTCAAAATGCATTAAGGGGGATACTTTATGATTGGAATGAAACAACATTTTTGAGGGATATTATATGTTTCAACAAGCCTTATAATGGGGAAGATTTTACTTATACTGTTCCTAATGGAGTTATAAGTTATGTTCAATATTTTGAGGGTGAGGTTTTTGAAGGAACAGACAATCAAGGTGAGTTGCAGTTGCTTAATAGAGGAGATTTTTTGTTTCAAGGAGATATGGTGAGCAGTGGGTCGAATGGCCAACTAATTATTGTTGAATATAGTATTAGTGAATTTAAGAATTTCGTTTTAACTTATAGTTCACCAAAAAACAAGTTAATAACACCAACGCTATATCCCAATCCAACATCATCTTTATTAGCACTTAACAGCGATAAAGAATACCATATAGAAGTATATGATATGAAAGGGAATAAAGTAATGGCACTTACAGGAAACACTATCGATATGTCGCACCTATCTTCTGCTACATACATAGTTAAAGCACTTGACAAGGTAGAGAACGAAAAACTAACTTATAAAATAGTTAAGAATTAAACCTATTTAAGAGGATTAGAAATAGCTGAATTGAAGGAAGAAGATATGCCTATGGTTTAATATGGAAGTATGATTAAATAGCTTTTTAACCTAATGGAGTGAGAGTTCCAATCATTATAGCAAAAGCAACCATTACACCATTAATAATATATGCATACCTATTTAACCCTGTTATCATATGAAATTTCTTATAATGTTTTTTATTCTTAATGATTTTGCCATTATTATCAAAAATGACAGTTCTATTACTTTTTTTTGAGCTACTATAATTATATGTCCATATTTCTTGCTTTACTTGATTTTGAATCTTTGAGGGTTCGCCATACTTTGACCTAATTAATTCCTTAGCATTACTACTTTTAGAATACAAAGGCAAGTTGATAGTTTTTGGAGATATAAATTGAGTTGGCGATACGCAGCTGTATCCTATAAGGATAACAAAAAGAATAAGAAATTTTTTCATAATTAATTTGATTTACTTAATTGCAACTTACAACTAATTATGTATTAATAAAGAATAATACTCTATAAATTTATCTCTAACCTACTTACACGGTTTAGAAATAGCTGAATTAAAAGAAGAGGATATGCCTATGGTTTAGTCTTTCTTTTTCGAATAAACTTGGGAGGCAAGTAAAATCAATAAAAGAAATAAAATTGAATTTATATAATCGGGGTAGTTTGTTTCTTTCCACAAGTTTGTGAAAAATGAGATTAAAATATTAGCTATTAGAAGAATTACAGTAATATTTAATAGAAGTTTATATTTATTATTCATACCCAAATATAAGAAATGTTAGTTTAACCTATTTACGAGGTTTAGAAATAGCTGAACTGAAAGAAGAGGATATGCCTATGGTTTAGTTAAAATTTTTAAACTCCTGCACTAATTCTTTTTTATAAGCAGGCCTTAAAACCTCTATCAAAATTAATTCTTCTTGACCTGCATTAAAGATTCTAACACGAGTATTTTTGGGAATAACAAAGCCATCCCCACTAATTATCTTCTGTTCACTATTGTCATATTGTAAACCAAGCATTCCCTTTAATACAATTCCCCTAATTTCAAACTGTGCTTTAATAATTGGTTCTGTCCATCCAAATGGTGCGTGCATTTTTATTAACCCCATCTCATCCGCTTGAGTAAAATCATATATGACACGTTCTACGTTGTCTTGAATTAATAACTTTTTTGCAACAACAGTACTTTTTCCTATTTCACTTATACTTTGAGAGCAGGAAGTGAAGGATATACAAACTAATAAGTAAAGAATTTTTTTCATAATTCAAATATAATAAATGTATCTCTAACCTTCTTAAGAGGTTTAGAAATAGCTGAATTGAAGGAAGAAGATATGCCTATGGTTTAATTCGTTTTTTTATTTAGTTCTTTAAACGCATTAAATTCTTTTTTACCAAAATACATCCCACCCACTAACGAGATGACCTCATCAGTTAAATCCTCAGCATTTTCTGAAGAAAGATTAAATGTTGTACCATCCATACTTATTAATTGATTTTTTCCTTCATTTAAATCGATTGAGGTGTAAAAATGATACCTAATAACATAATCAAGTGTTAAGTCTGTGTTATTATAATTCTGTTTAAACAAAGATTTATCTGAAATTGTTGTCTTTAAAACTCTATAAGATTTTGAAAAATTATTACTAAGTCTTAATGCAGGTAATTCAACTTCCTGTCCAAAACAAACAACAGGAATAAATAATAACAAAAGTAAATTTTTCATACTCAAATATAATCAATGTTAGTCTAACCTATTTACGAGGTTTAGAAATAGCTGAATTAAAGGAGGAGGATATGCCTATAATGTAAAAACCCTCACATTTCTGAAAGGGCTTCTTAAATTATTTTAAGTATGGTTTAATTTTTTATAAACTTTCTATTGGTTTGCCCTATACCATCTGATATTCTAATCACATACACACCGCTTGGCAATGCCTGTACATTAATGTTATTTGTATTCTTTATAGAAAGTAGTTCTTTGCCTAATACATTGTAAATAGCCACCGCTATTGGAGTTTCATTCCCCGATATAAACAAGGTATTGTTTGTTGGATTTGGATAGATAGAAATAGCGAATAGGTGTTCATCCTCTATACTTGCAGTTGGACAAGTACCCCAAACGGGTTTATTACTTTCAGACAATGGTGAATTAGGACTAAATTCAGATGGTTCTGAAACAATATTTGTAACACACCAACCTGATATATCTTGGTTAAATGACTCTGCATATTCGAACATATAATCCATATTAGTAACACTGCTCACATCCCAAGCTCCAATATCTTGGTTAAAGGAGTTTGCATCATAAAACATCCAACTCATAGTAGTCAAACTACTCACATCCCAAGAGCCAATATCTTGGTTGAATGATTTTGCCCCGCGAAACATACTATACATATTAGTCACATTACTTACATCCCAACTACCAATGTCTTGATTGAATGATGTTGCATCAAAAAACACTTGCTGCATATTAGTAACATTACTCACATCCCAAGAGCTAATATCTTGATTAAATGCGGATGCATAATTAAACATATAAGACATATCATTAACACTACTCACATCCCAAGCACCAATATCTTTATTAAATGATTCTGCTCTAACAAACATTTCCCTCATATCAGTAACACTACTAACATCCCAACTACCAATGTCTTGATTGAAAGAACTTCCTTCACTTTCACTACCATAAAACATACCCCACATATTAGTAACACTACTCACATTCCAAGCACCAATATCTTGATTGAAAGATGATGCTTCATAAAACATATCACTCATAGTAGTAACACTACTCACATTCCAAGCACCAATGTTTTGATTAAATGAGGTTGCAAAAGCAAACATAGCCCACATAGTCTTAACACTGCTCACATCCCAAGCACCAATATCTTGATTAAATGCAGATGCATTTTTAAACATATCCCACATATTCGCAACACTACTTACATCCCAAGCACCTATATCTTGGTTGAAAGATTTTGCATCTTCAAACATACGAAACATAGAAACAACAATACTCACATCCCAATTTGAAATATCATCATTGAAAGTTTGTTTATTATTAAATAAATATGACATATCAGTTACCTGACTTACATCCCAAGTAGAAATAGCGCCATAGTATGGAGTATTACTGACATTTATAAATTGAGCAGAATTAGGGTTTGAAATCCAATCGTTTACTGCTTGTCTAATATTATCATCTGTAATTGGGGTTAGGGTGTTTGGACAAGTACCCCAAACAGGTTTATTACTTTCAGACAATGGTGAATTAATACTGAAAATATCAGGTTCTGATGTAATATTTGTAACACACCAACTTGATATATCTTGGTTAAAAGATACTGCGTCTTCGAACATATATCTCATCTGCGTAACCTTACTCACATTCCAAGCTCCAATATCTTGATTGAAAGATGACGCTCCTGCAAACATATAACCCATATAAATCACTGCAGCGGTATCCCAAGAACTAAGGTCTTGATTAAATGCGGATGCATAACCAAACATATCTTGCATATTACCCACACTACTGACATCCCAAGAACCAATGTCTTGATTAAATATGATTGTATTATCAAACATAAAACTCATATCAGTAACATTACTCACATTCCAAACTCCAATAGGTTGATTAAATGAGGATGCACTTCTAAACATTCTATACATATTAGTAACACTACTCACATTCCAATTTGAAATATCATCATTGAAAGTTGTTTTACCATTAAATAACCCGCCCATATCAGTTACCTGACTTACATCCCAATCGGAAATAACTCCATAGGTAGTTGTTGCTGCAGATGGGTCTGAAACCCAAAGGTCTACTGCTGTATGAATATTAGCGTCTGTTATTGGGGTTTGAGCATATCCAAATATTGAAATGAATACGAGTAATAAAGTAATTTTCTTCATTGCGGTTTTTATTCAAAAGTAATAAAATAAAATAACTGTCTACAATAGCCCTTATTTCATTGAAAACCGCTACTTGTTAAAAAGAATATTTATAGTCTTAATCTACATCATACTCAAACAATATTTTACTCTCCTTTGAACACGCTAACATAAGTATTTGTAACTTCTCCTTTGCCATCTAAAACTGCTATTTCAAACTCTTTATCCTCAACAGGTTCTCTTATGTCAATAGATTTCTGAATTGGAACTACAAACTTTGCTAACTGTATATAGTACTTTACAAAGTCAGAGTCAGATAATGATTGCATTCTATTCTTTAATTCAATTAAATTATCATCTAATATTTCTGCAATAGTCTCTTTTACTTTTGTTGTTATTTTATTGGCACTTCCTTTTGGTCTGCCCTCTAAATTTTGCTTTCCTTTAAAACTCATCTTATTTTATAGTTGTTTACTTCTATTTATATAACGTAAGCAGTGTTATATATTTGTGTTTTCAAATTTGAAATATGTATGTTAATCTTAAATTCTTATTTAAAGAAATGAATTTATACTTTTTATTATTTTAGTTTAGTAATTGGTGTACCCTTCTGTCTACCTCCATATTTATTTCCTGTTGTATTTGTATCTATTTTAAACTACTTTTCTTAAACAACCTACTTTTGGTGGTAGTGTTTATATAGCTAAATATTACTTTTCACCTAAATTAATATTTGTGTAGTAAGCATTCTTATTTCATAAAACTAAATTTTGGTTTTATTATATATAACTAATAGGGGTTAACCATTTTACTAATTTACAAACCCTTACTATCATTAGGTTTACAAAGGGGTGTTTTTACCTTAAAAAGCACTTACCCATTTTACTAATTTTTAAGCAACCTTCTTTTTGTTTGTATTATACTCCTTTTGCATTATTTGTTTTGTGGTTCCTGAGTATTCTTTAATTTTTTGATATATTTTGTTGAGTTCCGAATGCTTATTTAAATAGTTTTTAATAGTTGATAGCGATAAATTGGCAGTATCCTTTAAGATAGTTTTAGTCATCTTCTTTTCATTCAAGTCATAGTCAATTAATGTTGTTTTAATCAACTCGTAATTTACCTCTGAAATTCCTCGATTAATTGCACCATTTAATTGAGCTCTATAAATCTCTTTTTTATTAGGAAAATCATCTTTTGACCATATAAAATATGGATTCTTTAAATATCTTATAGTTGTATTTGACTCAACTTCAGTTACTCCTTTTAATTCTATCGCTTTGTCTATTATATATTCATAACCTCCATTAGATATCATACCGCCTTTTGATATATTACGCATATAATTTGCAGCATCAGTTAACATATCTTTTACTGAATCATTGGGGAATTGTTTGTGGGCCGCTGCTATTTTATTTAAAAGACTTTCTGTTTTATACATTACCGTGTTTCTTTCCCAAGTTGAATTATTAGATATAAACCATTTAAAAACAGGAATATCTCTTCCAAAATCTATCATTAGAAACTCATTTCTGTTTTCCCATAAGAACCGTTTGTACTTTTTAAATAAACTTGACTCTGTTTCAATAAAATTATTTTCTATTATCATCTTATATGTTTTTAATTTACTTACCAAAACGGCTCGTTATATATTTATATAACTCGGATTAGGGCATCTTTTAGAAAAGAAGAAATAGAAGTATTGGAGAAAACCTTTTAATTATAAGGGTTTAATAAAAAAATTTAAATTAATTTTATATACTTATTTACACCAATGAATACCTCAAAAAAACTAAAAAAAAGATTTAACAGCATTGAGAAGAGCTATCTTCCTTTATTAAATTATGAGGTAAAAACTTGTGTAAAGTGCAGTAATGAAGAATTCTACACTACTATTAAAAACTTTGAAAAGGCTTGTAAGAAATGTAAAACAAGATATAAGACTACCTATAATACATTGTTTCATAATGTTCGATTTGGTCTATTAAAAGCATTTCATATTTACATTGAAGTTGTTTACGAGAAACCTCAACCAAAAGCATCTGAATTAGCAAAAAGACATAACTTAACATATAAAACTGCTTATAACTTTAAACAAAAGGTAATAAAGGATTTTCGCTTTATGGAATTAGAAAGTTATTTGAGAAAGAATAAGCTATCTAATGAAGAAAAACTGATGAGGTTATTTTTAAGAGGAAGAAACTTTGATTAAATATTGATTAATTAACTTCCAATTCTGAATTTTCATTACTTATATAAATCAATGTGTGCCAAATGTGTGCCAAATACATTCAATATTTACTATATTTGGTAATATCTTTGAAAAGTATTGTAAAAGGACAAATGATTCAAATTGAATTGTTGAATAGTGGTTTAAAGCCTATCATTAAAGAGAAAGAGGGTAATAAAAAAAGCCCTACATCTCTGTAAGGCTTGGGTTTTTATGTGGTCCCACTTGGGCTCGAACCAAGGACCCTCTGATTATGAGTCAGATGCTCTAACCAGCTGAGCTATGGGACCAAAAATATTGGGTGCAAATGTACTATTTATTTTAAAAGCATACAATAAAAAACAAAAATCTTAGACAGCTCTATTCATCAGCCACAATCCAAAATCTTTAAGACGTTTTTTGTCTGCAGTTTCAATATCCATTTTAGTTAAAGTCGCAAACGCTTTTTCTGTATAATTTTCTATTTCTTGTTTTATTAAAAAAGGAATGTCATTCAATTCAAAAATTCTTTTTACCTCTCCAATTTTTACAGAATTCTCTTTTAATTTCTTTCTGTAAAAGTGTGTAAGCTTCCCACAATCTTCCGCATTAGCAACCGATAAAGCCTTTAAGTATAAATATGTTTTTTTATTTTCTATAATGTCTCCTCCCACTTGTTTCCCAAATGTTTTTGGATCGCCAAACGTGTCTAAGTAATCGTCTTGTAATTGAAAAGCGAGTCCTAGATTTAAACCAAAATCATAAATTAGCTCTGCATTTTCGTCACTTGTTTCTGCAACAATAGCACCCATCTTTAAAGCCGCCGCTACCAAAACAGAGGTTTTCAAACGAATCATATTAATATACTCCGGAATAGTCACGTTACTTCGCGTTTCAAAATCTACATCCAATTGCTGCCCATCACAAACTTCTAGTGCCGTCTTGCTAAAAAGTTTTGCTAATTTTCGGAAAATAATGGGTTCATAGTTCTCAAAGTATTGATAGGCTAAAATTAGCATGGCATCTCCAGAAAGAATTCCTGTGTTGGTATCCCATTTTTCATGCACGGTCGCCTTTCCTCTTCTCAAGGGAGCAGCATCCATAATGTCATCGTGCACCAATGTAAAATTATGAAAAACTTCTACAGCCAAAGCTGCCGGCAATGCCTTTTTAAAATCTCCAGAAAAAATATCTGAGATCATTAAAGTTAAAACAGGTCTTATTCTTTTTCCTCCTAATTTTAAAATATAATCAATAGGCTCATACAAGTTTTTAGGCTCGTAAATCCAATTTTTTGAATCTAAGTATGATAGAAACTCTTTTTGATAATGTGCGATGTCCAAACTGCTAATTTTTTGTAAAAATAATATAAAGAAATGCTGCTTTTAGCATAAACGTTAAAAAATTGATAAAACTTTAGAAACTATTTTTGTTTTTAAAGTTTCCTGACGTACCTTTGCACCCCATTATGAGAGCTAAAATTTTAGAGAAATCAAACGATCTTTTCTTAAACCTAGGGTTTAAGAGCGTTACCATGGACGAAATTGCCAGTTCCTTAGGGGTTTCTAAAAAAACAATCTACAAGTATTTTGAGAATAAAACACAACTTGTAGCTGCGGTAACAGAATACATTTTTGCTACCATTTGTACTGGAATTGACGGCATTTGCGCCTTAGAAATGAATCCAATTGATGAGTTGTTTTCCATAAAGAGGTTGATTATGGAGCACTTAAAAGACGAAAAATCTTCACCACAGTACCAACTTCAAAAGTATTACCCGAAAATTTACACTTCTTTAAAAGAAAAACAGTTTCAGATAATGCAAGGTTGTGTCATGGATAATCTTAAAAAAGGCATGCAAACGGGTCTATATCGAGATGATATTGATGTGCAATTTATTTCTAGAATCTATTTCAATGGCATGCTAGGAATTAAAGACAAAGATCTTTTCCCTTTAAACGTATACGCCGTAAATACTTTAATGAACTATTATTTAGAATATCATTTGCGCGCAATTAGTACAGAAAAAGGATTACAACAATTAGAAAACCAATTAAGATTGAAATAAAAAGAATATGAAAAAATTAATACTGGTATGCATAAGTACCTGTTTTTTTGCCACTATTTATGCGCAAGAAAAGACACAACAACTCTCTCTAAAAGAAGCAATAACATATGCTCTAAAGAATAGTTATGGTGTAAAAGCAGCTCAAAATGACATTCTTTTAGCACAAAAGAAAGTGTGGGAAACCACCACCATCGGGCTTCCCCAAATAACTGGAGCACTGGGCTATCAAAACTTCCTTCAACAACCAGTAACCCTTGCAGATTTTGACCAAGACGGTACCGATGATCCGTTTGTTTTTGGGACAAAACAAAACATGAATGCCTCCGTAACCATGAACCAGCTCTTATTTGATGGCTCTTATATCGTTGGCTTGCAAGCTGCAAAAACCTATTTAAAAATTTCCGAACAAGCAACCGAAAAAACAGCAATGCGAACGAAAGAGGCTGTTATTAATGCGTACGGGAATGTGCTAGTTACAGAAAATAGCATCCTTGTATTAGAGGGCAATATTGAAGTGCTGCAACAAAATTACACGGCGACTAAAGAGATCTATAAAAACGGATTTAATGAAGAGGAAGATGTAGAACAGCTGGAAATTACATTGGGGAATTTAAAAAACCAATTAAATAGTATTTCACGCATGAAAAGCATCGCCTACCAAATGCTAAATCTAGCGATGGGAAATGAGATCGACACCAAAATAATACTCACCGATACATTAGACTCTTTGACAAAAGCAAATATTAGCTTGGCATTAATTTCACAAGATTTTAAAGTATCCAATCACATAGATTTCAAAATCTCTGAAAATGATAGAGAAACAAAAAGATTAATGATGCGTTTAGAACAGAGCAAAGGTTTGCCTACACTAACTGCTTTTTTAAACTACGGAGCGCAAGCAAATTCAGACTCCTTTACTTTTTTAAATGGCAACCAACGATGGTATGACTCTTCCCTTCTGGGAGTGAATTTAAGCATCCCAATATTTACTAGTTTTGGGGGCGCAGCAAAAATTGCACAAGCAAAAATTGCACTGGACACCGCCGATTTAAGATTAATAGAAACCAAACAGCGCTTGTCTTTACAAGCACAAAAAACTAAAAACGATTACCAAGTAAGTATTGAAAACTATCAAACTTCTAAGAAGAACGTGCACTTAGCAGAAAGAATAGAAAAAAAACAACGCGTCAAATTTTTTGAAGGGATTTCTTCAAGTTTTGATTTGTTACAAGCACAAAACCAGTTGTACACGCAACAAAAAAATTATATTCAATCTATGTTAGCTGTTATTGCCAACAAAGCAACTTTAGAAAACGCATTAAACATTCCTACTAAATAAAAAATTATGAAAAATATATTTGTAACAATCCTAACAGCGCTGATACTAACCTCTTGTGCAGAAAAAAAAGAAGTTTCCTTAGAGGTTCTTCTAGCAACCAATGATGTGGTTCAAATAAAGGCTAGAAAAGCTACGATGGACGCAAAGCAACAACTATTATCTACGGATTTAAAAGCTATAAATGATAAATTAGATGCACTCATAGAAAACAAAAATATTCCTTTAATTACGGCCTTAAAAGTAAAAGAAACTGTTTTTACACACTACATAGAACTGCAAGGGAGTGTACAAACCAAACAAAATATTCTTATATATCCTGAATTGCCAGGAATTTTAAAAACCATGCTTGTAAAAGAAGGGCAGCAAGTTGTCAAAGGACAGGTTTTAGCAACTATTGAAGATGGCGGCATGACTGCACAATTGGCACAACTCACCGCAAATGCACAACTGGCAGAAACTACCTATGCGCGTCAGAAAAGATTGTGGGATCAAAAAATAGGGTCAGAAATGCAGTTCTTACAAGCACAAACGGCATATACAACTCAAAAGAGTGCTGTAAACCAGTTAAAAAGCCAATTAGAAAAAGCAACCCTTATCGCACCCTTTTCGGGGATTATTGATGCTGTTTTTCAAGAAAAAGGAACCGTAGTTGTCCCGGGACAAGGGGTTCCTGTTTTTAGAATTGTAAATCTTTCTAAGATGTATATTGAAACAGAAGTTCCAGAAACCTATCTTGTAAGTATCACTAAAAACAAAGCGGTACAGGTTAATTTTCCAATATTAGGCACCAGCTTGCAATCTAAAGTAAGGCAGGTGGGTAATTATATCAATCCAAACAATCGTTCTTTTAAAATAGAAATTGATGTGCCAAACCTCGAAGGGAATATCAAGCCAAATTTAACGGCAAGATTAAAAATAAACGATTATACCAATACCAATGCTATCTTAATACCGCAAAGTATTATCTCGGAAAATGCGAAAGGAGAACAATTTGTATACATCCTTAAAAACAAGAAAAAGAACAACGAAGCTACTGCCGAAAGGTTAGTTATTGCAACAGGGAAAACACAGGGAGATTTTATCGAAATAACAGCGCACCTTGCTCCAGGTGCGGAAATTATTATGGAAGGCGCAAGGAGTGTTAATAATGGTCAAGTAGTAAAGGTGATCAATAACTAGGAGGAAAATGAGACAAACAAACAAACAAGTAGACAAAGAATTTAAACTTTCTTCTTGGGCAATAAATAATAAAACAACCATCTATGCATTGATGGCCGTAATTCTTTTTTTAGGCGTTTCTGCCTATTTTTCAATGCCGAGAGAGAATTTCCCCGAAATAAACGAAACTAAAATTTACATCAGTTCTGTATATCCTGGAAATACCGCTGAAGACATTGAAAAATTAATAACAAACCCTTTAGAAGACAAATTAAAATCAGTAAGTAATGTGGTAGAGATTACCTCTACTTCTCAAGAAGATTACTCTATAATTACAGTGGAGTTTGACGAAAGTATTTCCGTTGACAAAGCAAAGCAGCAGGTAAAAGACGAAATAGATCAAGAAACGGCAGGCGAAGATTGGCCTACTTTTAATGGAGCCAAAGTAACTCCGAATGTTTTTGAGTTAAGCATGTCTGAGGAGGTGCCTATTTTAAATATTAATATTTCTGGAAACTACCCCGTTTCTAAGTTAAAGGAATATGGAGAATACCTGCAAGATGAAATCGAGGATCTTACAGAAATTAAGAAAGTAGCCATTCGTGGCGCACAAGATAAAGAAGTAGAAGTAGCGGTAGATATTTATAAAATGATGGCTGCTAAGGTTAGTTTTGATGATATTACAAATGCTATAAATCGTGGAAACATCACCATGTCTGCAGGTAATTTTATTACCAGTCAGCAAAGAAGAACCGTCCGTATTATTGGTGAAATTGAGCGTCCTTCAGATTTAGGCGACTTTGTGATCAAGGCAGAAAAAGGAAACCCTATCTATTTAAAAAATGTTGCAGAAATAGCTTTTAAAGACAAAGATAAAACTACCTATGCTAGAGAAAATGGTGCTGCCGTTGTCATGCTGGATGTTAAGAAAAGAGCGGGGCAAAACATGGTTACCGCCGCAGAAAAAATTGGGGATATTGTAAAAAATGCCAAAGCAACTTTCTTTCCCAAAGATTTAAATGTTACCATTACCAATGATCAATCGCCAAAAACAATTGGCCAAGTGGATGACCTTGTAAACAATATTATTTTTGGGGTTATTTTAGTGGTCATTGTCTTGATGTTTTTCCTTGGTTTTAAAAACGCACTATTTGTAGGTTTTGCAATACCAATGTCTATGTTCATGTCATTAATGATTTTGGGTGCCCTGGGATACACTTTAAATACCATGGTCCTTTTTGGACTCATCATGGGACTTGGAATGCTGGTAGACAACGGAATTGTAGTGGTAGAAAACGTCTATCGTTTGATGGATGAAGAAGGAATGACCCGCACAGAAGCCGCTAAAAAAGGGATTGGAGAAATTGCTTTTCCAATTATTATTTCAACAGCAACCACCGTTGCTGCATTCATTCCCTTAGGTCTTTGGCCGGGAATTATGGGACAATTTATGGTGATTCTTCCAATTACCTTGTCCATTGTTTTAGGTTCTTCTTTATTCGTTGCCATTTTCTTTAACTCAGTATTGGTTTCTCAATTTATGAAAACCGAAGACAAGGATATGCCTTTAAAGAATATCATTCAACTGACCACCATTATGACGGTTATCGGATTGTTAATCTTCTTTTTTGGAGGTACCTACAAAGCATTAGGAACCTTGATCGTATTCACAGCAATCATGTTATGGATCTACAGGTTCGTATTAAGAAAAGCCGCCAACTACTTCCAAAAAAACACTTTGGTTTCTGTAGAAAACTGGTATGAGCGCCAATTAAAAAAAGCACTTACTACCTGGAGACCCTATGTGTTAGTTGTTGGAACTTTTGCACTCCTTTTTATCGCTTTTGCTGGTTTTGGGTGGTCTTTAGGTGAACAAAGAACAAAGGTTGAATTTTTCCCAGATAATAAACCAAACCAGATTATTGTCTATATCGAATATCCAGAGGGAACGGATATTGAAAAAACAAATCAAATTACCAAAGAGATTGAGCAAAAAGTATCGGGGGTTTTAAATCAGGACACCTATGTAGAAAACGGCTATAACTTTATGGTAGAAAGTACCGTTTCTCAGGTTGGTGAAGGTGCAGGAAATCCAGAAACTAATGGTGGATCCTCCGCAGAAATGCCGCACAGAGGAAAAATTACAGCCTCTATGCGGGAATATAAATACAGAAGAGGCCAAGACAGTGAGATACTAAGACAAAAGGTACAAGCAGCTTTGGTTGGAATTTATCCCGGTGTATTAATTTCGGTAGAAAAAGACGCCAATGGACCGCCAACAGGTGCACCCATTAATATTGAATTGAATGGTGAAAATTATGAAGAATTAATTTTCACTGCAGAAAGAATGCGAGATTATTTGAATACCCAAAGTATTTCTGGTATCGATGAGTTAAAAATTGATGTTAACAAATCAAAACCCGGAATGCAGGTATTGGTTGATCGTAAAAAAGCAGGAGAATTAGGAGTCTCTACCGGCCAAGTAGGACAACAATTAAGAGCTGCTATTTTCGGAAATAAAGCGGGTATTTATAAGAAAGATGGAGAAGACTATGATATTTATGTCCGTTTCAATAAAGAAGATCGTTATAACAAAAGTGCTGTTTTTAATCAGAAAATGACCTTTAGAGACCCTGCAACTGGTAAAATTAAAGAAATTCCGGTTTCTGCGGTTGCAAAACAGACCAATAGTTCTGGTTTTAGTGCCATCAAGCACAAAGATGTGAAGAGAGTGGTTACCGTGTATTCTGCCCTATCTCCTGGAGAAACAGATGCAGGTGCCGTGGTAGCAAAAATTCAGAATTCTATGAAGAATTTCAGGAATTTACCGCAAAACATCAATATCGATTATACGGGTCAGATTGAAGAACAAAACAAACAAATGACCTTTTTAGTAGGCGCATTTTTTACCGGCTTAATGCTCATTTTCTTTATTCTTATTTTCCAATTTAATTCGGTTTCAAAACCCGGAATTATAATGTTAGCAATCTTTTTAAGTCTGATTGGCGTCTTTGGTGGCCTGGTAATCACCGGTGCTCCTTTTGTAATTATGATGACCATGGTGGGGATTATTTCTTTGGCGGGAATTGTAGTAAATAACGGGGTCGTTTTGTTGGATTACACAGAATTATTAATCGACAGAAGAAAGTTACAAGACGGCATCTCTAAAACTGCCTATTTGCCATTAGAGAGCCTGTACGAAACTGTTGTAAAAGCAGGAAAAGCACGTTTACGACCTGTTTTACTAACAGCCATTACAACGATTCTAGGATTGATCCCGTTAGCCATTGGACTCAATATTAATTTCTTTACTTTATTTAGTGAATTTAATGCCAATATTTATATGGGTGGAGACAATGTTGTTTTCTGGGGTCCTTTGGCAAAAACGGTTATTTATGGTCTCTTTATTGCAACCTTTCTAACCTTAATTGTAGTTCCTATTTTATTCTTTTTAATTACAAAGTTTAAAATGAGAATAAAAGGGCAGCTAAAAACTCAAATGCAATCCACCACCTAAAAAGATAAGATACAGCAGGTTGTGGATGAAAATAAATGTTTTCATCCGCAATTGGTGTTTTCCACAGCATGTTTGAAAAAAAGAAAAGAGCTTTTACCGTAAACGAGATTAAGCGTAAGCTGGAGAATTACTGTGTCTACCAAGATCGATGTCACAAAGAAGTGGAACAGAAAATGCGAGAATACAGCGTAATTCCTGAAGCACGAGAATTGATTCTTTTAAGTTTAATGAAAGATAACTTTTTAAACGAGGAACGCTTTGCTAAAAGTTATGCCCGTGGAAAATTTAGAATTAAAAGTTGGGGGAAACAGCGTATTGTTAGAGAATTGAAATTCAGAGATATTTCTACATACAATTTAAAAACAGCCCTCAAAGAAATTGATGAAACTGAATACATTGCTACTATTTATAGAATTACCGAAAAGAGAAATGAAGTAATTTCTGAAACAGATCTTTATAAAAGAAAGAAGAAATTAATTGATTTCTTAATGCGCAAAGGCTTTGAAAATGAATTGATTTATAAGGTAGTTGCGGAGGTGACCTCTTAACCTTTTTCTTACAAAACAAAAAACCGACGCTTCAAAGCGTCGGTTTTTAAAGTTTCTTCCTATAATTTCTAATTTTCCGTTCCTAAAAAATTATAATTTTTAGAATAAAATAGCATTTGCGCTTCAAAACTCTTTGGCTGTTTTACCAGTACATCAATAATCAATTCATTCGCATCTAAAACAGGCGTTAAAACTGGATTTACAAACCCACTATAAGGTGCAGCTGTAAACTGTTTATTTCTTTCGATTACTTCTTTGTGAAGCTGTTGGTCTACTTTTACACCATAGCCTTCTACCAAGCTTTTAGCAGCTTCAAAATCTCCTTCAGATTTTATACGCTGCGTTTCCCGCAAGAGTCTTCCAAAAATTACGCGTAGCTTTCCATAATTGGTAATATTGTAAAACGTATTTCCATTTTCCTTGACTATTTTTTCGATTACGTTTTCTGCTGCCCCTTGCTCAAAAGCCCAAGCAGAAACCCATTGACGATTTACCATGTGATCCTCCTCAATATCATCTCCTAAATTAATTCGTATCAATTGTGCCATCAAACCGTTTCTGATATATTCATCAAATGCCGCCATTCCCAGCGCTTTATAATCATCGGTTAAACCTAACTCTTGTAGTTTTGGATCCATTAGATAATACAATCCTACTAAATCTGCGCGTCCTTCTTCCATTGTAGATGCATAGTTTTGAAGGGTTTCTTTGGGTTGCCCAATGCCCTTGTTTATTTGCCCAGAAGCATGTCCTACAACTTCATGAAGCGCGGTATGCAGCTTGTCTGCAATTTGCCCATATTTCTCCTCCAGTCTAATTTCTTCTTCATCGTGTGCAAATTCTTTTAACCGCCCACTTCCTCCTGCATTATTATAGGCCGCAGTAATATTTCCAAGAGAAACAGATTTTGAACCGTGCTGCTGACGAATCCAATTATTATTAGGTAAATTCACCCCAATTGGTGTGCTTGGAGATGCATCCCCCGCTTCACCAGCAACATTTACCGTTTTATAAGAAACGCCTACCACATTCTTTTTTTTGTGCGCGGGGTCTAAGGGAGCGTTGTCTTCAAACCATTGTGCATTTTCTGATAAAACTTTCATCTTTTGAGACATGTCAAAATCCTTAATTTGAACAACCGTTTCATAAGAACCTCGGTATCCTTTTGGATCGTTATATACTTCTATAAATCCGGTAATCCAATCTATATTTCCCTCGGTAGCACCAACCCAAGCAATGCAGTATGCATCCCAAGTAGCTAAGCTTCCTGTTTTGTAGTAGTCAATTAATAGCCCCAAAGCCGTTGCTTGCTGCTCATTTTCTGCAACTCCTTTTGCTTTTTCTAACCACCCAATAATTTGATCAATGGCGGCACCATACATACCACCAGATTTCCAAACTTTCTCTACTAGAATCCCGTTTTCCCTTACTAGTTTGGAGTTTAAACCTGCTTCAATCGGTCTTCCTTTTGGTCCTTTGTCTGCCGTTTTATAGAAATCCACAACCTCTTGATCGGTAATGTCTGGTGCATAAAAATTAATTGCTGAAGACAAAATATTATCATTCCCAGATTTCTTATTTACTTTTTTAGCATCCGCATCATTGAACAATACTGCAATAGCTTCCGCAGATAACTTCGTGTTCGATTTTTTTAACAACTCTCCTGTAAAATACGCTTCTGAGAATGCTGGCTTTAGTTTGTCGTTTGAGTAGTGATGGTGAATTCCGTTAGAAAACCAAACTCTTTTTAAGAATATCTTAAAGGACTTAAAAGCGTCACTTTCTCGATCTCCTTTGTAATTTTGATGGATGCTTTCTAACCCTTTTCGAATACTTAAATTATGACGGTAGTTTTGATCCCACATAATATCTCTACCTGCCAAACCTGCCTGTGTCAAATAATAGACAAGCTGTTTCTCTTTTAAGCTCAGATCTGCAAAACCAGGAATTTGGTATCGCAGTACTTTAATATCTGCAAACTGGGTTACAAAGTGATTGAATGCAGCAGTTTCCTGCGGTACTTCTTTTTTCTTTTCAATGTTGCAAGCGGCAAACAAAACAACTACTGCGATAGCATAAAAAATATCTTTTAATTTCATTTTAATACGGGTTTATTGGATGCTAAAGATAGAAAAATAACAATATAACAGAAGGTATAAATCTACTGTTTGTAAAAATAATTAGAAATAAATTATTGAGTTGGTAACTATTACTGCTTTCTAAGAAAGTATTCCTAATAAAAGCTGGTTAATTCATGAATTTAATAAGCAAAATAAGTGTCTTTTATACGCTGCTATTACAAGCAAATATTCTTTAGCGAGCGTATAAAGTTATGAGTATCTAAAAAATAAGCGTTTCTGCTACTTGCGCACTTTAAAAAAGGATTGCTGGTACTTTTCTACGAACAGCGCATCTTTTTTGTTTTTAATCGCAATTACAGCTTGGATGTCCTCATTTGGAATTGGAACCGACAATACATATTGCTTAATTTTCCAAACAGCTCCTGTTTTTTCAAGTACTCCAGAACCTCTACAAGTTCCCATCCACGTTTCTAAAAGTTCATCAAACCAAACAAAATTCCCAGTATCATTCACATATACATTGCGATCTAATGCATGAAAAGACCAGGCTTTCCCCTTATCGAAATAAGGCTTGCTAAATACTTGGAATTGTGCTTTTGTCCAAACTTCCTCTGCCGCCGTTCCTATAAAAACGGAAAGGCTGTCCATAGCTCCAAAATAGTTTTCAAAATTTGCTTCTGTGGCCGCTTGATGCCAGTTTACTAAAAGGGTGTGTACTTCCTTTTTTACACGGTCTTTGTCCTGTTGTACAACATCGCAAGAAATGCAACAATACATACTTAAAAGCACAATGATTGCTCTTTTCATCCTTATTGTTTCATAGCCATAGGCCGATTTTCTATATCCTTAATTTGAAGTAATATTTCATTATCAATAAGCTTCTTTCTCAGGCTTTGCTGTTCTGGACATCGGTTTCTTCTTGATAAAAGTTCGATTTCTGTCTCCTTTCAACGCTTTAGGCGTTCTTTTTTTTAAACTGTTGTCCAAAAAACTCTTTTTACTTTTCAATTTTTCACGCTTTTTAAAAACAGTTTCTTTGGAAACAGCGTCTAATCGCGTTGTATCTAACCCAATAAAATCGATGTTTATATCCACCTCATTTTCAAAATTTAACTTTGCAATGACCGTATTTATTTTGATATTTACATTTGAAAAGGCCACCATTGTTTTAGATACCTGTGTATTTACTGCCCCTGCTTTTATGGCAGCGATCTCGGTTAAGTCCGCTAATCGCAAAGCCTCATTATACAAGATGTTTACGCGTGCGTTTATGGAAGGAGTATTGAAACGCTCTGGCTGAACACTGTCAATAAGATTCTTAACAAGATCTTTTAATTCAATCGCATTGCTCAACGCCTCATTAGGCGAAATATTTCGATACTTTACAAAAAAAGAATCAATTGCTTTTAATTCTTGCCAGTCTTTTACCTCCACCAAATACCGTGGATTTACATTTTCTGTTGCGCTGTGAGTTTGTGCTACGCGCATTAAAGGTTTTGGCTTTTTTGACTTTTCACTCTCTTTCTTATTTCCACAAGAAATTACAATAAAAAGGAGTACTAAAAGAGAGGTATATTTCACAATTTCGTTTAAAACCGTAAAAATACACAAATTATTAGCAGTAAATATGATTTTCACAAAACCCTAAAAAAACAGAAAAAATAAGACTTAAATTATATAATAATTATTTTATTAAAACATAATTACGAATACTTAAATTAATTACCTTTGTTTTTGATTTTAATTTAATTTCAGCAATGAGTGAAACCATTTTAATTATTGGCGCAAGTGGCCAAATTGGTAACGAGCTAACACAGGCACTGCGTGCACAGTATGGGAACCATCAAGTGATTGCCTCTGATATTAGAGAAGGAGATGAAGCAATGATGCGCTCTGGTCCTTTTGAAATTATGGATGCAACGGACAAGGAGGGGATTTTAAGTATCGTAAAGAAATATAAAGTTACGCAAGTATACTTATTGGCTGCAATGTTGTCTGTTACGGCAGAAGAGCACCCAAAAAAAGCTTGGGACTTGAATATGAACTCTCTTTTAGGAGTGCTAGACTTGGCAAAAGAAAAGCATATTAAACAAGTATACTGGCCAAGTTCCATTGCTGTTTTTGGCCCCACAACCCCTAAGAAAAACACCCCACAAAAAACCATTATGGAGCCAAGTACCGTGTACGGAATTAGTAAACTTTCAGGCGAATTTTGGTGTAATTATTACCACGAAAAATATGGTGTAGATGTGCGAAGTATTCGCTATCCTGGCATTATTTCTTGGAAAACAAAGCCAGGAGGTGGCACTACAGATTATGCTATAGACATTTATTTTAAAGCCCTAAAAGAAGGTGTTTATGAATGTTTTTTATCCCAAGAAACGCGGTTGCCAATGATGTATATGAATGACGCTGTAGCGGCAACCATTCAGTTAATGCAGGCAAAACCGGCCGATGTAAAACTTAGGACTGGCTACAACTTGGCAGCAATAGACTTTACACCAGCAGAAATGGCTTTAGAAATTAAAAAACACCTTCCTGATTTTAAAATCTTATACAAGCCGGACTTTAGGCAGGAGATCGCTGCGAGCTGGCCCTCTTCTATCGATGATTCTGAGGCTAGAAAAGATTGGAATTGGAAACATCAGTTTGATTTAGCGGCCATCACAAAAGAAATGCTTAAAAACATAAAAACGGAAAGCATCGTGTAAGTTTTTAAAAATCTTACGTCTACTCGTATATGAGAGAAGTTATAGAAAATAGTTTAAAAAATGCGCTGTCTTACGAGGGGTATAGAGCCTTCGTAAGTGCTTTGTTAACAAATGGCAAAGCTACAGGCATGGAGCAGTCCGAAGCATTGACAAACTATAGTTTGTTGAACGATAAAAGAATGAAACGTTTGGATAAAACTATAAAACTTTCCAAAGAAACCCTACAAGAGTTTCAAAAAATTTCTGAGCCGAAAACATGGTTGGTATTAACCGAAGGTTGGTGTGGAGATGCTGCACAAAGCCTACCTGTTCTCAATAAAATTGCCAAATCCACGGATAAAATTGATTTAAAAGTAATTTTGCGAGATGAAAACCTCCCGTTAATGGATTTGTTTTTAACCAATGGAGGAAGAAGTATTCCAAAACTAATCGCATTAGATAAAGATAATAATGTCATTGATTCCTGGGGGCCAAGGCCTACAACAGCTTCAAAAATGGTGGCCGACTATAAAGAAAAAAACGGCGCACTTGACCCACAATTTAAGCAAGATTTGCAGCTATGGTACAATAAAGACAAAGGAGAAAATGTGCAAGCAGATTTTGTGCGTTTCGCAACAAAGTAAACAGTCTAACAGTTCCAGCATTTTCAAATTAATAAAAAACCGTAAACTGAAAACAGTTTGCGGTTTTTCTTTTGGTTATATTTGTATTTTAAATAAAGATACATGTTTGTAAATTTTGATGAAATCCCCGAGGATGCTAAAGTTTGGGTATATCCTTCTAGTAGAAAATTCTATACAAATGAAATTCCTGAGATAGCGGAAAAAATAAAAAAATTTGTAGCCGAATGGAAAGCGGATGATGAAAGCTTTAAAGCTTCTTATCAATTTTTATACAATCGGTTTATCGTAATTACAGCAGACGACATTACAACTCCCCTAAAAAACAGTGACATAGATGACTCTGTAAATTTTATTTTAAGTTTACAAGAAACCTACAGTGTAGCACTTTTAGACCGAATGAATATTTGCTTTAAGCAAGGTGAGTTTGTGCAATATAAAGATTTAAAGGACTTTAAAAAATTATTAAAAAATAAGGCTTTAACTGGAAAATCTATTATTTTTGATAATCTGATTACCAACAAACAAGATTTTGAAAATTTATGGGAAATACCAATTGAAGAAAGTTGGTACAGCCGTTTTTTGAAATAGGGCTTTGTAGCCGTTAGGGACTATTTTTCTTATCTAATTAATTGTAAAAAGGAGATACAAAAACATGAAATACGATTTCATTATAGCGGGTTCAGGTTGTGCAGGATTAAGTTTGCTGTATCACTTACTTCAGGAGCCTACGCTGCAAAATAAATCGATATTAATCCTAGACAGAGACGCGAAAAACAGCAACGACAGGACTTGGTGTTTCTGGGAAAAAAAACCAGGTACCTTTGAATCGATTGTGCATGCAAAGTGGAATACCCTAGAGTTTCTATCTACAGACTACAAGGCACAATTAGACTTGGCTTCGTACACCTATAAAATGATTCAAGGAATTGATTTCTATAATTTTGTAATTCAACTTGCCAAGAAATTTCCGAATGTCTCCTTTGTAACAGCTCCGATTATTTCCATTACTTCCGAGATACATACCGCGACAGTCACCACCGAAGAAAACAGCTACACGAGCACTTATGTTTTTAACTCTACGGGTCTTTTTAATCCAAAAATGACGGAAGAAAATTCACTATTGCAACATTTTAAAGGATGGGTTATTGAAACAAAAGAACCCGTTTTTGATGCTGAAGTGGGGAGACTCATGGATTTTAGCGTTGCACAAGACAATGGTACTACTTTTATGTATGTGCTGCCTACCAGTCAAACAACTGCACTAATTGAATACACCCTTTTTAGTAAGAAAATACTGGAGAAAGAAGAATACACCCAGGCACTTGAAAAATACATTCAAGAGGACTTACAGATCAGCGACTATACCATTGCCCACGAAGAGTTTGGAGTCATTCCAATGTCTTTGGCAAAATTCAAAAAAAATCCAATAAAAAATGTCATCAATATTGGTACTGCTGGCGGATTTACAAAAGCAAGCACTGGATATACCTTTCAGTTCATTCAAAAGGATGTGGCTGAAATTGTGGCAAATTTAAAAGCAGGAAAAAACATAAATACAGACAGCTCTTTTAAAAAGCAACAGTATGCCTGGTATGACCGTACTTTAATTGATGTCTTATTAACGGAAAAGCTAACAGGGAAAGAGGTGTTTTCCATGATATTCAATAAAAATGAACCTGAAAAAATATTGGCTTTTCTAGCAAATGAAAGCAAGTTTATTGACGATATTGCCATTATGAGTAGTCTCCCAATTGGTGCTTTTTTAACCTCTGGAGTCAAACAACTTCTCGTTAAAAATTGAAAAAAGTCCACCCTTTTAAAACAGACATCTCTGGAATACCGCTTCCCGAGAAATTTACGTTTCCTTTTTATTACAAACCCCATCCACTCGCAAAAATTGCAACACAAGAATTACAGGATTACTTAGAAAATCAGAGTGAATTTACACACAACTTTGGCTTAGAAAAAAGCTCGGACATAAGCGCTGTAGGTAAAATGTTTGGCGTGC
This sequence comes from Polaribacter sp., assembly GCA_028336245.1. Lineage (GTDB taxonomy): Bacteria > Bacteroidota > Bacteroidia > Flavobacteriales > Flavobacteriaceae > Polaribacter. The sequence continues at coordinate 5,050 of JAOKTT010000017.1, read as the reverse complement.
TAATTGTAAAAAACGCACAGAACGACATTGGTTATCTAGCTGCTTTTTCTGGAAAGTTAGCAGATAAAAGTGTGCCCGAAAAATTTGTGCCTCCTATTTTTAACATGCGAACAGAAGGAAGCTTCTACCTGAAAGGAGAGCTTGAGATTGACGCCATTAACACACAATTAAGTAGCCTAAAGAATGCTGAAAAATACCAGAACTTAAAAAAATTAGTAAAAAAAAGCACCCAACTAATTTTGGATGACTTAGCGGTTCAAAGGAGCAGATTGACGCTTTTTAAAAAAAACAGAAAAGCTAAAAAAAAGGAGGCAAGAACTACTCTAGATGACTTCCAGTTTAAAAAACTCACTGAAAAATTAACACAACAAAGTTATAATGATCAGTTTTTTATAAAAGAATTACAAATTTATTATCAAGATAAAATCGAAAAGAATAGCAAAGAGTTCAGAAGTATTACTGCTAAAATTGAAGTACTTAAAAAAGAGCGAAAGGAAAAATCTAACTATCTACAACAAACCTTATTTAGTAAGTATGCGTTTTTAAATTCCAAAAAAGAATTGAAAAATTTACTAGCTATTTTTAAGAATCCTGCAGTAAAGCCTCCTGCCGGTTCCGGGGAGTGTGCCGCTCCTAAATTGCTACAATATGCGTTTGAAAATAACTTAACTCCCATTACCATGGCAGAATTTTGGTGGGGGACCTCACCAAACATGACCATTAGACAACATAAAAACTTTTACCCTGCTTGCCAAGGAAGATGCAGACCAATTTTAACACACATGCTGGAAGACCTCCCAATGGATGCTAATTTGTTATTAAAAAACTTATCTAAGGACAAAGAACTCAAAATCATTTATGAAGATGCCGCTTTAATTGTGGTCCACAAGCCCACTGAACTCTTATCGGTTCCAGGGAAAGAAATTAAAGATGCTGTTTATACTCGGATAAAGAAAAAGTACCCAACCGCCACAGGTCCATTAATAGTGCACCGCCTAGACATGTCTACCTCAGGAATTTTACTTCTTACAAAGACAAAAGAGGCGAATAAAATTTTACAAAGTCAGTTTGTAAACAGAACAATTAAGAAGCGTTATGTTGCACTGTTAGATGGAAATCTCTCTGGAAATAGCGGAACCATAAAATTACCATTGCGCGTTGATCTTGATGACAGACCAAAACAATTGGTGGACTTTACCTATGGAAAAGCTGCGGAAACCACGTGGGAAGTACTCCGTAGAGAAAACGGCAAAACACGGGTATATTTTTATCCGATTACTGGAAGAACGCATCAACTAAGAGTGCATGCAGCGCATACAAAGGGCTTAAACACCCCTATTGTTGGTGACGATCTTTATGGGAGGAAAGAAAGTCGCTTGCACTTGCATGCAGAATTTATTGAATTCCTGCACCCAACCACAAATAAGAAAATGAGTTTTACGATTCCTCCGGAGTTTTAGTCCCCTCTAAATTATCCTTTAACTTTTCTATAAATGCTGCTACAGAAAGTGCTGTATCCACAGAAAAATCACCAATTTTTGTTCTTCTTAAAGCAGACAAATGTGCACCAGAATGCAACGCTTTCCCATAATCAAAAGCAATAGAACGAATATACGTTCCCTTACTACAGATAATTCTAAACTCCACTTTGGGTAAATTTATTTTTGTTATTTCGAATTTAGAAAGGGTTACTGTTCTTTCTTTTATTTCTGTAGTTTCTCCTTTTCTTGCCAATTCATACAAACGTTTACCATCCTTTTTTATGGCAGAGAAAATAGGTGGTTTTTGCTGAATTTCACCCACAAACCGCTGGGTCGTTTCGTGTAATAACTCTTCAGTAATATGTGCGGTAGGAAACGTGTTGTCAATTTCAGTTTCTAAATCATAACTTGGTGTGGTTGCCCCAAGCGTAAAAGTACCGGTATATTCTTTCACCTGACCTTGATACGTATCTATCTGTTTTGTTTGTTTCCCTGTACATATAATTAGCAAACCTGTTGCCAAAGGATCTAAAGTTCCGGCATGTCCTACTTTTATTTTTTTGATATTGAACCGTTGCCGTATTTCCCAACGTAATTTATTCACAACTTGAAAAGAAGTCCAAGTAAGAGGTTTATCGATTAACAAAACTTGCCCGTTCTTATACGCTTCTTCTGTCATTTGTAGTAAATTTTAGGTCGTTTTAATTTAAAAGCCCATAGCCAATTGCAATACTTCCTATTACTGCACAGTAGATTGAAAAGTACGAGAGTTTGCTTTTTTTAACTAGCGAAATCATCCATTTACAAGCCAATAAACCGGCGAAGAAAGCCGCAGTAAAACCTGCAATAATGGGTGCTATTTCTGATGACTGAAAGTTTAAATCGCCACTTAAAAGGTCTTTTCCTATTTTTCCAAAAATCAAGGGAACTACCATTAAGAACGAGAATTTTGCAGCCCTTGTTCTATCAACTCCCAATAAAACAGAAGTAGAAATTGTGGCGCCTGATCTAGAAATTCCTGGCAGCATTGCTATTGCCTGTGCAACTCCAATAAATACAGCATTTGAAAACGAGACTTCTTTTTTTGAGTTTTTTGCTTTGTCTGCTAATAGCAATAACAACGCTGTTAATAACAACATAACGCCTACTAAGACTATTTTCCCTCCAAATAAAGACTCCAATTCCTTTTCAAAAAGCAAACCTATTAGGACTGCAGGAAGCATAGAAATAATAATTTTTAATGAAAACTTACATTCGTTATTCCATTTGAACTGAAACAATCCTTTAAAAATTTCTATAATTTCTTTTCTAAAAATAACCAGCGTACTTAATGCTGTTGCAAAGTGTAAAACCACGGTAAATGTTAGGCTTTCTTCTGGCAACGAAGTATCTCCCAAAATCACTTTTGCCAATTCTAAATGCCCGCTAGAGGAAACCGGTAAAAATTCTGTTAGCCCCTGAATTACTCCAAGGATAATGGCTTCTAAAATATCCATCGTTATTTTTTAGGATTGGTTAAAATTGCATATATTTCAATTGCCAAACCAATAATCACTAGGGTAGGTGCCAAACGAATGCGCTGCCAATTATAAATTTCTTCATTAAAAATAGCTGGATTTTCACTTCCTCCGCCAGCCATGAAGATAAAGCCAAACGCGATAAAAAGGATGCCTATCATCATGAAAATATAGTTCCGCTTTCCAAAAATAAATGCTGGTTTTTGACTTTTTTCTTCTTTCATGTTTTAATAATAAAGTTCATCTGTTCGTAAATTTAAAAACCGCTGTGTAGCAAAGAATGTGCTAAACAAGGTAATTATAAAAGCAGCCAATAAAACACCTCCAACTAAATAGGATAGCGAAATGTAATCTTTCAGCAACCGAAGACTCGGTGAAAATACATCTAAGTAATAGACCACAACACCCAACCCTATTAAGGCTAAAAAAGCACCAACAAGACCTAGTTTTATCCCTTGCCAAATAAATGGGTTCCGAATAAAGCTCTTTGTAGCGCCAACCATTTGCATGGTTTTTATATTAAATCGCTTTGAATAAATAGTGAGTCTAATTGCACTGTTAATCAAAATAATTGCTATCAAGGCAAGAAATCCACTCAGTACAAATAACCAAAATCCAATTCTTTGAATATGTTCTGTAAGTAAATTAATCAATGGTTTGTCATAAGAAACATCGGCAACAAATTCGTTTTTAAGAAAGCGAGCTTCCAGTGCTTCCATTTTTTCTGGCGTTACAAAAGCTGCTTTCAAATAAATATCGATGCCATTTTTTAAGGGGTTTTCTCCTAGAAAAGTTAAAAAGTCTTCGCCAATTTCTTTGCTGTATTTTTTAGCTGCTTGTGCTTTCGAAGTGTACACAATTCTTCTTGCAAAATCTTCTTTTGCTAAAGAATCTTTAAACGCGTTTATTTGACCTGTACTTACGTTGTCCTTTAAAAACAGGGTAACCGCTATTTTTTCCTTTATTCTGTTTGAAACCGTAGAAGATTTTAAAAGAACCAAGCCCAAAACACCCAACATAAACAGCACCAAAGCAATGCTAATTACTACAGAGATGTAAGAAGATGCCAAGCGTCTTTTTTGATAAGATTCAAATTTTGAAGACATGTACTATAGATTCAATTCGTTGGCAAGATAATAATTAGTACTCATTTTACCCGCACTGTTCGCAGTATTTAATACACATGCTTCTTTGCTCCTTTATTGCAGGTAAAAAACTCTTTATTTTTATAAAATTACAAAGTAGGATTTTGGTGTGCTATCTCTTGGCACAACTCTATAAGCACTCCATTTGTTGTTTTTGGATGCAAAAAAGCCACCCATTTATTGTCTGCACCTTTTTTCGGATGATCATTTAAAACCACAAAGCCGGCTGCTTTAAGCCTAATAATCTCTGCTTTGATGTCTACCACTGCAAAAGCAATGTGGTGCACACCTTCTCCTTTTTTATCAATAAACTTGGCAATAGGGCTGTCTGCATTTGTGGCTTGCAATAATTCTATTTTGTTAGGGCCACTTTTAAAGAAAGAGGTTTTCACCCCCTCTGAACCCACTTCTTCCTCCTTGTAATGTGCTGTGCCAAATAAAGATGCAAACAACTTATTTGAGACCTCTAAATCTTTTACAGCAATGCCGATGTGTTCTATTTTGTTCATACTTCTTTTAGTTACTTTGCAATAATAGTGATATTATCCAATTCATAGGTGTCATCAAAATAAACATTTCCACTTCCAGTGTATTTAAATGCTATAAAAGCAGTACCAGCATAGGCAGATAAATTTACAAAAGTAGAATGCACCCAGTTTTTGTACCCTTCGCCATTTGAAACAATTTTAGCAGGTAAAACATGCCATGTTGCGCTAGTAATCTCTGCAACTGTACCTTCCCAGTCTGTAGAAATTAAAACTTGTAAAGTACTTCCATTCGCAAAACTATTTGAAGTTTCAAAAGATAAGAATTCTTCTGTCGTGCTCTCTAAATTTACACCTTTTGTGAGTAGCCAAGTGCTTGTATGTGTATCTCCCGAGTTTTTAGAACCTACTCTTGCCGCCTT
>JAOKTT010000016.1 GCA_028336245.1 Polaribacter sp. | reverse complement strand
AGTTGAAATAATTAGAGACAAATCACATCTTAAAATAGACGCAATTTCTCTTTTAGCATCCCCCGATTTTAGCAACGCTTCAGTCGTAAACTTCGCTTCGTTTTTTAATTGTTGATGTCTCGTTTTTCTTAAAAAATGTAAATCTTCAGTATCTAAAATCCGTAAAGCTTTTGGGCAATTTTCTGCAACTCGCCAACCAAATTGTTCTTCCATCATAAAACGATCGAACAGCACAACTGTTGGGTTTAATTCTTTTATAAATACATCAAAAGAAGCATTGTTTAACGCAATGGAAACGGCATCAATTCTTAAAGAAATTAAATCGATTGCTTTTTCTCCTTTTTGAGCAGGAGAGGCAAAAGTTACTTTCCAATTCTGTTTTAGAAATTGTTCAATTAATTGCATCATTCTGCTTCCTGCAGCAGAAGAATTAGGTTCTACCCAAACAGCACCAATGATTAAAACGTGTTGCTGCGTCAATTATTTAGTATTCAATTGCTGCTTATAATCGGCTTGTACTTTCTTTCCCCAAGTTACAACAGCAGTAATCTGTTTTGCTGTTAAATTAGCGTCGCCATGCAACCAAGTATAGGAGTTTAAAGGCATTTCTCCCTCTTCCACCTCTTCATATAGCTCATCCATTTTATGTTCTTTCTTCTTAAGGGAATACGTATCCCATTTCGAAAAATTCAAATGCTTTTGGCCATCCTTAATATGCTCTTGCAAGTAGTAATTTACAGGTGTAATTGCGTTGTACCATGGATACGATGTTTTGGCAGAATGACAATCGAAACACGTAGTTTCTAAAATTTTTTTAACGTCTTCTGGCGGATTTGTTTCTGCCATAAAAGCAGCCACTGTTGCCATGTCTCCGTCATTTTTTTCTGGTCCAAAAAATTGAGCGATAACGAGCACTATTAATAAAGAAAGTGCGATATTTTTTAGAATTTTCATCTTTGTGTTTTATGAATATTTTGTACGGTAAAACTACTAAATTCTTACTTTATTTTATGAAAATATCCGTATTTTTGTGAATTATTAGTGCAAATTAAACTTGAAGGTTACAAAAAACGCAAAATAAACTTACTTATGACATACGATATTATTGTAATTGGTTCTGGTCCTGGAGGATATATAGCAGCAGTTAGAGCTTCTCAATTAGGCAAAAAAGTAGCAATTATAGAAAAATATGCAACTTTAGGCGGTACTTGTTTAAATGTTGGCTGTATTCCTTCTAAAGCATTATTAGATTCTTCGCATCATTATTACGATGCAGTGCATCATTTCGAAGAGCATGGTATTTCGATTGAAAAACCAACAATTGACTTTGGGAAAATGTTAGACAGAAAAGCCAAAGTAGTAGAGACAACTACGGGTGGGATCAAATACTTGATGGACAAAAATAACATTGATGTTTTTGAAGGATTGGGTTCTTTTGAGGACAAAACACATGTAAAAATTTCAAAAAATGATGGTTCATCAGAAATTATTGAAGGAACAAACATCATTATCGCTACCGGTTCAAAACCGGCTACTTTGCCTTTTATAAAATTAGATAAAGAGCGTATCATGACTTCTACGGAAGCTCTAAAACTTCCAGAAGTACCAAAACATTTAATTGTAATTGGCGGAGGTGTTATTGGCTTAGAATTAGGCTCTGTTTACAGCCGTTTAGGTGCCGATGTTACAGTGGTAGAATATATGGATAAGATTGTTCCAGGAATGGATGCCGATGTTTCTAAAGAGTTACAAAAAGTATTCAAAAAACAAGGAATAAAATTCGCAACAAGCCATAAAGTAACTTCGGTAGAAAGAAACGGAGATACGGTTGTAGTAAAAGCTACGGATAAAAAAGATAGAGAAATTGAATTTTCTGGAGATTATTGTTTGGTTTCTGTTGGAAGAAAGGCCTACACAGAAGGTTTAGGTTTAGAAAAAATAGGTATTGAAGTAAATGAACGCGGCCAAGTTGCTGTAAATGATCATTTACAAACAAACATCGATACTGTATATGCAATTGGTGATGTAGTTAAAGGTACAATGTTGGCGCACAAAGCGGAAGAAGAAGGTGTTGTTGTAGCGGAGTATTTAGCAGGTGAAAAGCCCCATATTGATTATAATTTAATTCCTGGTATTGTGTATACATGGCCAGAAGCCGCTGCAGTTGGTAAAACTGAAGCTGAGTTAAAGGAAGCTAAAATTGAGTATAAAACGGGTAAATTCCAAATGAGGGCTTTGGGTAGATCTCGTGCAAGTGGAGATATTGACGGTTTTGTAAAAGTACTAGCAGATAAAAATACCGATGAAATTTTAGGAGTTCATATGGTGGGTGCACGTGTTGCAGATTTAATCATGGAAGCAGCAGTAGCCATGGAGTTTAGAGCATCTGCAGAGGATTTGGCAAGAATATGCCATGGTCATCCAACGTATTCTGAAGCGGTAAAAGAAGCAGCAAAAGCTGCCTGGGACGGAAAGCCCCTGAATGCCTAACACTCTTTTCGATCTGTACTTATAAGACCGTTAAGAAAATTAAAAACAAGCATAGAGAGCGACCTACCTCGGTTGCTTTCTATTTTCAATTGATACTTTAGAAAATAGGTTGCGTTATCTATACGCACAGAGTCGCTTAAAATTCTTTACTAATGAAACTAAGAACTGTTCGTACTTTTTCTATTGAAAATATAAAAGACTTCAAACCACTTTTACTCTCTTGGTCTCAGCAATTTGAAACTGCACTTTGGTTAGACTCCAATAAGCACCAGCAGCAATATACTAGTTTTAACAGTGCGTTGGCCATAGAGGAATTTACAGCGATCAAAACAGATTATACAAACGCTTTTGACAGACTAAAAGAATACCAGAGTACTACAAAAGATTATATTTTTGGATATATCTCTTATGATGTTAAAAATGACACAGAACAACTTTCTTCTAAAAATTTTGATGGCTTAGATTTTCCTGACTTGTATTTCTTTCAACCTCAAAAATTAATTTTTATCAAGGGTGAAAATATAGAGTTTCATTATTTAAACATGGTTGCTGATGCAATTGAAACAGATTTTCAGGACATTCAAACGAATGCTAAACAGAAAGGTATCATTGCAGATACTGATGAAAACATCAAGATAAAACTTCGAATTCACAAAGCGGAATATTATGCGAAAGTGCATGCTATTTTAGAACATATTAAAAGGGGAGATCTCTACGAAGTAAATTTTTGTCAGGAATTTTATGCCGAGAATTCGACCATAAATCCCGCGGCTGTATATCAGCACTTAAACGATATTTCTGAGCCTCCATTTGCTTCCTTTTTAAAAATGGAGCAGCAATATGCCTTGTGTGCCTCCCCAGAAAGATATCTCAAAAAAGAAGGTTCTAAAATTATTTCTCAACCCATCAAAGGAACCGCTAAAAGATTAATCAGTCCTATTGACGATGCCAAAATTGCTTCCGATTTAATGCGAGATGAAAAAGAACGCGCAGAAAATGTGATGATTGTAGATTTGGTTCGAAATGATTTGTCTAAAACTGCAAAAAAGGGAACTGTAAAGGTAGAGGAATTGTGTAAGGTATATTCTTTTAAACAAGTGCATCAAATGATTTCCACTGTAACTTCTGAAATTGATCCGAAATTACATCCTATAGAAACCTTAAGAAGCACTTTTCCAATGGGCAGTATGACCGGCGCACCAAAGGTATCTGCTATGAAGATTATTGAAAACTTAGAAACTTCAAAACGTGGTTTATACTCTGGAGCTATTGGGTATTTTACACCTGAAAATGATTTTGATTTCAATGTAGTCATTCGAAGTATTCTCTACAATGAAGAAAAAAAATACATTTCCTATTCTGTTGGTAGTGCCATTACCATTAAATCTGACGCTGCAAAAGAATATGAAGAATGTCTCCTCAAAGCAAAAGCAATGAAATATGTTTTAACCAATGCGAAGTAAAGGTTCTTCGTTTTTTTTTAGACAAAAACTACCAAAAAGCGAGCACATTTGTGAGCACATCCTGAACTAATAAACACAGTTTTAAAAAAATATTAAATATTTTTACAGTATGATACTAAACCAAGAAGCCCTTTTTCGAAAAACATTCGAAACTTTAAAAGAAAAGCCAACAGAACAGAACATGTTTAATACCTTTTTAACTTTGTACCCCGCAGAGTGGAAGCAACTTAAAGTTACCTTTTCTAAGTTTAATAGAAGTAAGCAGTTTGGTAAAACAATTCCACTACCAAAACCGGAGGTTTCCATCAGAAAAGACATCCGTGCTTGGCTGAAGAAGCAAGTCTAAAATAACGCCATTAATTTATGTACTTTTGAGTCCAATATGCTTGAAAAATTATCACATATAATTGTTACTAATTTTCCCTTTCTAAGGGGAAAAAAACTATTAATTGCCATTTCTGGAGGTATTGATTCTGTGGTTTTAACACAACTCTTTGCCACCTTAAAGTTTGATATTTCTTTAGCACATTGTAACTTTAATTTAAGGGAAACCGAAAGTGATTTAGATGAGGAATTTGTAAAAAAACTTGCAAAAAAACTCGACATTATTTGTTTTAGCACTTCTTTTAAAACTAAAAAAATAGCACAAGAAAAAAAAGAATCTACACAAGTTGCAGCTCGGAATTTGCGCTACCATTGGTTTCAAGAAATTAGCAAAGCACATCATTTTGATTATATTTTAACAGGACATCATGCAGATGATCGTTTAGAAACTTTTCTCATCAATTTAACACGTGGAAGTGGTTTGGATGGGTTTACCGGAATTCCTGCCATTAATGGAAATATTATACGCCCATTGCTTCAATTTTCGCGAGAAGAAATTCTCCATTTCGCAAAAGAGAGCAACATTTCCTGGCGAGAGGACCAAAGCAATACAGCTACCCAATATCTGCGAAACAAAATTCGACACAAAATACTACCCATTTTAAAAGAAATAAATCCGAGTATGTTAACAACGTTTTCTAAGACATTGGAAAACCTTCAAGAAAGCGCTCAAATCATTACCGATCGCATCGAGGAAACGTCTCAACATGTTGTGCTTAAGGAAAACGGAATTTCTAAATTTAAAGTTGCCGAAATACTCGAGTTATCAAACCCAAAAGCCTACTTATTTCAGCTTTTAAAAGCATATAATTTCACCGAATTTAAGGATGTTTATAATTTACTGCATGCCCAATCAGGAAAGCACGTGCTTTCTCGTACGCATGTACTTTTAAAGGATCGAAATTTCTTAATCCTTTCTGAAAGAGATTTTTCATCTGCAACCGATGTCAAGTTTCAAATCTTGGCAAACACGCATGAGATTAAAAATCCCATTCACTTAAAATTAGAAGAAGTTACGGAACAATGCATTCCAAATAAAAAGAGTATGTACGTCTCTAAAGAAAGTTTAACCTTTCCTTTAATTGTAAGGAAATGGGAAAATGGCGACTATTTTTATCCTACGGGTATGCAAGGAAAAAAGAAACTAAGCAAGTATTTTAAAGATGAGAAATTATCACTTTTAGAAAAGCAGGATCAATGGTTGCTCTGTAACGCTAACAACACTATTATTTGGGTTCTTGGTCTGCGAAAAGACGCGAGATATATCTCAAATGCTCCTGCATTAAAACAATTAAAAATAACAATTCAATAATGAAGAAATTTTTTCTTTCCCTACTGCTATTCTTTTCAGTATTCACGGAAGCACAAACCGCAGATTTCCCAATTTCTTGGGAGTCTTCCCTGCATAAAGTTTCAGAAACGGAATACGACGTTATTTTTACAGCAAGTCTTTTTAAAGCGTGGCATTTATACTCCCAATACAATCCGGAAGATGCATCTCAAGCCCTGGAAATTATAATTCCCGAAGGAAAAATAGGTTATGAGTTGGTAGGAAAAGCCAAAGAAAGTGAGACTCAAAAAGAATACTCGGAAATCTGGGAAAAGGAAGAGATTTTCTTTGTAGAATTGGGAATTCTTACCCAGAGGATAAAAATAGTAGACCCGACGATTCCTTCGATTACTTTAGAAATTTATGGACAAGTTTGTAAACAAGCTTGCATACAAGTAGCAGCATCTTTCTCTTTTCCTTTAGACGGAAAAAAGTTACTAAAAGAAGTCATTCTTCTAAGTGATAAGAGTAAAGACTTCACAAAAAAACTACAACTTGATTTAAAAAATACGGATTTCTTGCAGACGGGAACTGAAAGTGCTGTTGCCGCTGGAAGCTCTCTATTTACTATCTTTCTTTTAGGTTTTGTCGGCGGGTTGCTTGCCTTATTAACTCCCTGTGTTTTCCCAATGATTCCTTTGACGGTTTCCTTCTTTACAAAAGGAGCACAGAGCAGACGCAAAGGCATCTTCAACGCAATATTATACGGTTTTTTTATTGTGCTCATATATATGCTCTTAAGCATTCCTTTTCATTTAATTGATGGATTAGACCCCAGCATATTAAACATGATTTCTACAAATATTTGGTTAAATATTTTCTTTTTCGTCATTTTGGTATTTTTCTCATTGTCCTTTTTTGGCTTTTACGAAATCACATTGCCAAGTTCTTGGGGAACCAAAATGGATGCTGCATCAGATATCGGTGGTTTTATTGGCATCTTTTTTATGGCTTTGACCTTAGCGATTGTTTCTTTTTCTTGTACAGGCCCTATTTTAGGCTCTCTATTAGCAGGTTCATTAGGCACTGCTGGTGACCCAGCCTTCCAACTCTCTGCGGGTATGACTGGTTTTGGTCTTGCCCTTGCCTTGCCATTTGCCTTATTTGCATTGTTTCCAAACCTTTTAAGTACTTTGCCTAAATCTGGTGGCTGGTTGAATACGACGAAAGTGGTTTTAGGGTTTTTAGAACTCGCATTTGCCTTAAAATTTTTATCAAACTCAGATTTAGTTGGGCATTGGGATCTTTTAAAACGTGAAGTTTTCATTGGTCTTTGGATTGTTATTTTTACTGGGCTAACATTGTATCTCTTTGGAAAAATAAAATTTCCACATGATGCTCTGCTTAAAAAACTATCCTTTTTAAGAATTTCTTTTGGAAGCTTTATTTTTGCTTTTGTGGTGTATTTAATTCCAGGAACTTTTAAAAATCCTACATGGAATTTAAGTGCATTGTCCGGTTTTCCACCACCACAATTTTATAGTATCTATGAACGGGAATCGGACTGCCCTTTAGGTTTAAATTGTTACAAAGACTTTGACGAAGGTGTAAAAGCCGCCAAAGAAGCCAACAAACCTATTTTATTAGATTTTACAGGTTGGGCATGTGTAAATTGCCGTAAAATGGAAGAAAACGTTTGGAGCAACTCCAGTATTTATGCGCTGCTTAGCAACGACTATGTTCTCATTTCACTGTATGTAGATGACCACGAGAAAGTACTTCCTGAAGCAGCACAATTTGATTTTTTAAAGGCAAATGGCAGTATAAAGAAAATCAGAACCTATGGAGATAAATGGTCCACATTCCAAACCATCAATTTTAAAAACGCATCGCAACCTTATTATATATTGATGACTGCAGATTTAGAAATTTTAAATTCTCCACAACAATACACCGATATAACAACCTATAAAAACTGGTTAGAGGAAGGAATTGTAAACTTTAAAACCAGATAATTAATTATTTGTATCTTTAAACGCTAATTGCGGTGTAAATGAAAAAAATATTTTTATTTTTAATTCCTTTCTTTTGTGTTTCCATTTCTCTTTATGGGCAAAAAAAAGCACCAATAAGTATTTACACATTCAATAGCTTAAAGCAGGATAAGCAAACTATTGCTTCCTTAAAAGCGAGGCTACAGGTAGACAATTTTAAATTTAAACTTGTAAACGCCCATGCTATTGAAGAGCAAATACCCCCTTTAAATTTTAAGCAAATTGGTAAAAACGTACCAGAATACGTTTATGATCCTTATGAAAAGTACGAAAACTCGAATTTACTAGAAGGGTTTTCATTCAAAAATGACCCTACACGATGGAATTTATCTTGCAAAAGAAATAGGATGCAACCCTATTTCTTAAACCAATAAAAGTTAATAATTAAATTTTTATCAAAATACCTTCAAATTTCTATCGTTTTCGTAGATAATTTAGCGATTATTAGCAAAAACCTAAGTTCTGTACCCTCCCTTTTTTGTAGTTTTACTCCATAAAACTATCACAACTATGTCGGTATTACCTAAACTTGCTCGTTTTAATGAAAATGTGTTGTCTAAATATCAAATTTACAACAGTGTTTTTATGACCCTCCCTTTTGACACCATCAGCAATACCGGTGTGTTATTACCTCTATTTCATGAATTGTGTAAAAAAGGATTTCAAGAAGGGAAAAACCCTACAGAAATCATCGGCACTTTTTTTGACAAATATCAAGACAACCCTACAGAAAAAGAGAAAATAGATTTATTATTTCAATTTATTCAGTACATAGAGCGACAAGTTGTTTTATTTGATGCCATTGAAGATGCTGCTTTTCCTGTTGTCAACAACATGGATGGTATTGGTACCCTAAGAAACTCAAAAGAAATTGCAATTTTAGGGAATAAAAAAGAAGCACTAAAGGCACATTTAGAAGATTTTAAAGTTCGCGTAGTGTTAACGGCACATCCAACACAGTTTTATCCAGGAACTGTTTTAGGAATCATTACAGACTTGGACAAAGCCATCCAGAAAGACGATTTGCTGCGCATAAAAAAATTATTAGCACAACTTGGGAAAACGCCATTTTACAAAAAATCAAAACCCTCTCCTTTTGACGAAGCAGTCAGTTTAATTTGGTATTTAGAAAATGTATTTTATGACTCCATTAGTAAAATATACAACTACATCCAAAATAATATTTACGATGGAAATCCGATGGACAATGAAATTATCGACCTTGGTTTTTGGCCTGGTGGAGATCGAGATGGAAACCCTTTTGTAACCACAGAAATTACTCTAAATGTTGCGGAAAGACTGCGACAATCAATTTTAAGAAGTTACTACAGAGACATTCGAAAACTTAAAAGGCGTTTTACCTTTGATGGGGTTCAGGAGATTTTAGCAACCATTGAGAAAAGATTATATAAACATGTTGTTAGAAGTTATGGTAAACTAAATTTCTCTCAAAACATACTGTTAGCGGAACTTGGAAAAGCAAGAGAAATTATTGCGGACAAGCACCAATCTTTATTTATAGAAGAATTGGATGATTTTATAAATAAAGTAAGAATTTTTGGTTTTCATTTTGCCACTTTAGATATTAGACAAGATAGCAGAGTGCACCACCAAGCCTTTACGCAAATTGTAAAAGATTTACAAAATATTGGAGATACTACCTTTCCTGAAAACTATGCTCATTTATCAGAAAAAGAGCAAATTGAAATTTTAGCAGTTGTAAAAGGAAGTATCGATCCTAAGATCTTAACAGATAAAACCTCTATTAGTACGATAGAATCTATATATGCTTTAAAAGAAATTCAGCTAAGAAACGGAGAACGTGGTGCAAACCGTTATATCATTAGCAATAACCAAACGGCTCTAAATGTCATGGAAACTTTTGCAATGTTAAATCTTTGTGGATTTGAAAATGAATTGCCTGTTGATGTAATTCCACTTTTTGAAACTGTAGAAGATTTACAAAATGCGGAAGCAGTAATGCGCACGTTATACACCAATAGAACCTATCGCTATCATCTGGAAAAAAGAAAGAATAAGCAAACCATTATGCTCGGATTCTCTGACGGCACAAAAGATGGTGGTTACCTCATGGCAAACTGGGGGATTTTCAAGGCAAAAGAGGCCCTAACTAAAATTTCTAGGGCTTTTGATATTGAAGTTATATTCTTTGATGGCCGTGGTGGTCCGCCGGCTCGTGGTGGTGGAAAGACACACCAATTTTATGCTTCCTTAGGTCCAACAATAGAGGACAAAGAAATTCAATTAACAGTGCAAGGACAAACCATTAGTTCTAATTTTGGTACAAAAAATTCTGCACAATACAATTTAGAACAGTTGTTAAGCTCTGGAATTAAAAATGATATTTTCACCAAAGATCAATTAAATGATGAAAATAGAAAACTCATTGAGGACATGGCGGCAACGAGTTATAAAACCTATGTAGATTTTAAAAATCATCCGCAGTTCTTGCCATACTTAGAGAAAATGAGTACGCTAAAGTACTATGCAAAAACAAATATTGGGAGCAGACCTAGTAAACGCTCAAATTCTGCAACCTTAGATTTTTCTGCTTTAAGAGCCATTCCTTTTGTAGGCAGTTGGAGCCAGCTAAAACAAAATGTTCCTGGATTTTTTGGAGTGGGTACTGCGCTCAAGAAATATGAAGATGCAGGAAGATTTGAGGAAGTTATCGCATTTTACAACACTTCTGACTTCTTTAAGACACTCTTAGAAAACAGCATGATGAGTTTGACAAAATCTTTCTTTGAATTAACAGCATACATGGAAGAAGATGCTGAGTTTGGTGCATTTTGGAAGTTAATTCATGAAGAATATAAAACGACCAAAAGATTGCTGCTAAAACTTACGGGACATAAAGAATTAATGGAAAATTTCCCGGTAGGAAAAGCTTCTATTGAAATCAGAGAACAGATTGTATTGCCCCTTTTAACTATTCAGCAATTTGCGTTGAAACAAATTCAAGAACTACAGGCTACTGAAGGAAATACTGCGGCAATTGAAGTCTATGAAAAAATGGTCATGCGTTCTTTATTTGGGAACATTAATGCGAGTAGAAATTCGGCTTAAAAAAAATTGATAGTAGCGTCTATTTAAAAAAATGCACTCCTATTCGGGGGCATTTTTTTATTTATAGTACCTTTAAACCGTCTGATATTGGAGTATAAAGGCACCGGATAGTAGGACCATTATAAAAACAATATTTAAAAAAGAAAGTTTTTCTTTAAAGAAAAAAGCACTAAACAAGATGGTTGTTACTGGAGCGGCTAAAAACAAGAGACTTGAAATAACGGGATTGGTTTCTTTTATCCCCAGAAAGCTGCAGAGAATTGCCAAAAACACCACCACACTCATAAAAAAGACCTGTTTGAAGTATTTTTTTAAATCCGTTTTAAATAAAATACCGCTTCTTTTTTGAAGAGTAAATACCAAGCCTACTAAAAAAACAAGTGCTTCTTGATTTGCAATAATGTATAAAGGTAAAAAATTTAAGCGCAAGTTTTTCCAATGCAATATTGCTGAACAGCTATAGCTAAACGTCATTAAAACAAGTAGCACATGTTGTTTAAAAGAGATCTTTAACTGAGTTTCTTTATTCACATAAAGAAAACAACAAAACCCTAATACAATTACGAAAAGACCGAAACGCAATTCTTTAATTACCATGGCATCAAATAACCATAAATACAGGATGGTAAAAACCACTCCTAACAAATTATAAATTCCCAACCACTGCAACGATACTTTTTTGATCACCGCTACCATACTAAACAATCCGAGTACTCCAAAAATAGATCCTATGGTAATTTTCATAAAAGCTAGCATTGAAAGACCTTCAAATGTGAAAAAACCAAATAGAATGGCCAACGAGATGCTGCTTGTAAAAAAAGCACGGTAGGAAACTAAAAAAGGAATGGAAATAAATTTTAAATTTTTTTTCCACAAAACGTTGTTATAGGAGAAGAGTAAAACTGACAACAGAATAAAGACCATACTGCTAAATTTAGTTTAAAATATATTTTTCTGAAGCTCCTAAAAACCTTACAAATCCAGTTTTCAAAACCAACTGCTTCAAAATAATATGGGCCGCTGCATTTTTTTTTCTAGCATTCTCTGCGTGACTTACTTTCAATTTAGTAAGATAATAAAAGAGTGACAGATACTCATAATAGCTCAACTCAACTTCCTCTAAGTTTACCAATTCTAAATTTTTTTTCGCATTCTGCAATGCCCCTTTCTCCCAACTTATAGTTGCCAATACAATTAGATATATCGTATTTATAGTTTTCGAGGTCCAATGAACGGATTCAAAAATCTCTTCATAATATTTTTCGGACAGGGCTGAAAGTATCTGATATTCTTCCTTAATAATCAGGGCGGGTAAAACCTCTTCAACAAAAAGATATATTTTCACGTTCTTACAAGTATCGAATAATAATTTTTTCAAGGGACGCCCTACATAATTTGAAACCATGATTTTATACCCAAAATACCGACCTTGTAACACGGGATGCAATTTATTAAAATTTTCAGGAAATTCTAGGGGCTCACTTTCAGGAAGCGCTGCAGTATAAAACTGCTTATAAAAGCGCATTAATGCCACAAATAATAAGTCGGAATTTTGCTGTGAATTTTTTTCTATAAGCCCCAAAACATCGAAGTATACCCCATTCAAATGAGAATAGTCAACATATAATAATGGTACCGAATTTCTAAAACTTTCATACTGCATTATGTCTTTATACAGGGCAAGAGACCTTGCGGGTGCTACGCTATAAAAACTGTGCGTAATAATGGTGGCAAATTGCAATAAATCACTGTCTCTTAGATTTTTGAAATTTATTTTTTTAAAAAAATCATGCAATGTGCTCAATTTATTTTTATGAATTAAATTGGATACAAAATACGCCACATACACAATGTTTTTAGCATGCTGAATGCCTTCATTTATAATACTAAAATCAGTTGTATTTAAGTTATTTTTCTGCTGAATTAATAGTAATTTTTGCTGAAAATACCACGCATCAAAATTTGATTTATTCCTCAAATAACTCGCGTAAGACCTATATTCTAAATAGCATGCAAGGGTATTTAATGTCGCTAGTGTAGGTTTTGTTTTTTCCAAAAAACCAAATAAGCGACGCAGTGTATTGAACCCTATTTTTAGATCTTTGTAAGACTCAATTTCTTCTTTTAAATATTTAACATCTCTAACATGCGTGATGACGTTATTAGATTTCTTTTGAACGTCTAATAACAATTGTTCGTGGTCCTTGATCATAAACTATTTTACGGGCTTGTCTTGGGCTAAATATAATACATAAAAGCACGCCATTGCTTTTTTAACAGACAAAATACTGTAGTGAGTAGAGCTACATGAATTTTTGTTGTTACTAAAACTTAAAGAGAGCAGTGCTTTCTTTTTCGCAGCGGGACCAAAATAAAAAGAACAACTCTCTCCCTCTAAAAAAGGATTCGCATACTTCTTTTCTTTATCTTTCAATAAAAAATATGCTCGTAAAAGTTTATGGCGCTGCCGTTTTCGGCATCGAAGCCACTACCATTGCGGTAGAAGTAAATATTGATACTGGAATTGGGTATCATCTGGTGGGCTTGCCAGACAACGCGGTGCGGGAGAGTTCCTATCGAATTTCTGCAGCCCTCAAAAACAATGGATACAAACTACCTGGGAAAAAAATAATTATAAACATGGCACCTGCAGACATTCGGAAAGAGGGTGCCGCCTACGATTTGACGCTAGCAGTTGGCATTCTTGCGGCCTCCAATCAAATAAAATCAGAAACCATCTCTTCCTATATGATGATGGGAGAGCTGTCTTTAGATGGCAGCTTACAACCAATACGTGGGGCTTTGCCCATTGCTTTAAAAGCAAAAGAAGATGGGTTTCAATATTTAATACTTCCTAAAGAAAATGCCAAAGAAGCTGCTATTGTATCCGATTTAGAAATTTTAGGAGCGCGCAATATCTTGGAGGTAATACAGCATTTTA
The DNA here is from genome assembly GCA_028336245.1 of Polaribacter sp. Lineage (GTDB taxonomy): Bacteria > Bacteroidota > Bacteroidia > Flavobacteriales > Flavobacteriaceae > Polaribacter. The sequence goes on along the minus strand of JAOKTT010000016.1, from coordinate 17,961 downwards.
ACGGGCAACATAAAATAGCGCCCACTCTAGTAGACACCACTGCTGAATTCTACAAAAACATCGATTTCCCTGAGTTTGACTTTTCAGATGTCAAAGGTCAAGAGTCTATCAAGCGCTGCATGGAAATTGCGGCGGCTGGCGGCCACAACATCATTCTTATTGGTCCTCCAGGATCTGGAAAAACCATGTTGGCAAAAAGACTGCCCTCTATTTTACCTCCAATGACCCTAGAAGAGGCTTTGGAAACTACAAAAATTCATTCCGTGGTAGGAAACACTAAAAATGAGGGACTGCGATACCAACGTCCGTTTAGAAGTCCCCACCACACCATATCAAATGTTGCCCTTGTTGGTGGAGTACAGTATCCGCGTCCTGGAGAAATTTCACTATCACACAACGGCGTTTTATTTTTAGACGAGCTTCCAGAATTTAAAAGGGATGTTTTAGAAGTGCTCCGCCAACCCTTGGAAGACCGAGAAATTACCATCTCTCGTGCAAAATTTACAGTCCGCTATCCCTGCAGCTTTATGTTGGTGGCAAGCATGAACCCAAGTCCTAGTGGCTTTTTTAACGATCCAAATTCTCCAAGAACCTCCTCTCCTCAGGAAATGCAACGGTATTTGAGTAAGATCTCTGGCCCCTTATTAGACCGCATAGACCTGCATATTGAAGTGACCCCTGTTCCTTTTGAGAAATTATCTGAAGAAAAAAAAGGAGCGTCTAGTGCAACCATCCGCAGCAGGGTAACGGCGGCAAGAGCGCTACAATCCGCTCGTTTTAAAAATTTTGAAAACGTGCATTACAATGCACAAATGAATGTAAAACAACTTCGAGAATTCTGCAAACTCTCTAACGAAAGTAAAATGCTCTTAAAAACGGCTATGGAAAAACTGAATCTTTCTGCAAGAGCCTATGATCGAATTTTAAAAGTCTCTAGAACCATTGCCGAATTAGCAACTATAGCCGATATTTCTTCAGACCACATTGCAGAAGCCATACAATACCGCAGTCTAGACAGAGAAGGATGGCTCGGCTAAGAAATTTATTTTTTAATAAGCTTTGCCGTCACACTGTCAATTTTAATAAAATAAACACCTGCAGCTAATTTGGAAACATCCACCTGCTGTCCTTCTTCAAACTCGCTTGAATTAACTGTCGATACGAGTCTTCCACGCATCGTGTAAATTTTAACTTTTGAAGCTGGAGATACAAGACCTTTGATATAAATTATTTCATTGGCGGGGTTTGGGTACATGCGCACCGAGACGGCGTTGTACTTCTTAGCACCCAAGGACTGATCTGTCCAATTAACGCCCACTGCTGTTCCCCAAAGATGCTCTGCGAATTCAGGAAAATCTATAAATGGATTTCTATTCCTTTGAAATGAATTGTAAATAATGTCATTTCTGTTTTCTTCCCAAGCATCTACAGGATCCGTTCGGTGCCATTCAAGTAAAGTAGATATTACGCCGTGCACTGGTGTTTTGTCTGTATTTGAAAAGATGTTTTCCGACAGCTCTAAGTCAGGCTCTCCTGCGAAACCCTCGTACCGCACTGCCATATAAAACAACATTCTTGCGACGTCTCCTTTTACTGCGTCTCGTGGCTCAAAAGACCAGTCGTTTGCATCTTTTTTAGAACCCGTTATATTGCCCCATTTGTCTGTAACATCCTCACAAATAGTGCAATTATTAAATCCACGGTTGCTTCGAATGCTATTCGTTGTATTGTCTAAAGGTCTTAGCGCGTGCACATCGGTTCCTGCGCCAATAGCAGTGCCAAAATCCCCACGTGATTTCGCCCAGACATGTTCTCTTGTCCAACCATTAGTGTTGTTGTATTCTTGTGCAGCATTTACCGAAATGCCTGAATACAGAAGAATTACATTCTCTGCATTGTTAGGGTCTCTGTCTGTTTCTTTTAAAATATCCCAAACATCTGTACTGGAGCTTGTATAGGAAAATTGTATGTGATTTCTTATGATTCCGTGCAACGCATCTTTTAGGTTTTCAGTTGCTAAGTTTTCAGCGATCGCGTAGTATCCACTTGGTACTTGAGCAGCAGCGAACATTGAAAATAGTACGAATTGTATTGTAAAATATTTTGACTTCAAGATCATAAAAAAAACAGTTTGTGCAATTCCTTGCATTTTTTTCAAAAATAACAAATTATTCGTTGCAATAAAATAAAAATTACACCCCATTACTCTGGACAAAAACCATTGAAAAAAAACGCCCTCTAATTGTCAATTATAAAAACAAGTTTACTATTTGTATCTCTATAATTGTATTATATTTAGCTGTTATAATACTACAGCGCTATGAACGAAATTAATTGTCCCAATTGTAAAACAGCATTTAAAGTTGACAAGGCTGGATTTGCAGACATTTTAAAGCAAGTCCGTGACCAACAGTTTGATAAAGAATTGAATGTTCGCTTAAAAACAGCCGACACTGAAAAAGAAAGTGCGCTTAAGCTCGCAGAAGCAAAGCTGACAAATATTTTTCAGCAGGAATTGTCAAACAAAGCAAATGAATTGCTACAATTAAAATCACAAAATGCCGCACAATTAACCCAAGAGCTGGCAAAAAAAGAGACGGAAATAACCGCAATGGAGACTAGAATTCAACAAGCAGATTTACAGCAGCAACTTGCGGTTTCTAGTGCCGTCAATCGCATAGAAAAAGAGCGGAATCAGTTGGTTAATGATTTGAAAAACAAGGAGATTGCAAGCGCACTTTCAGAAAAATCTTTGCAGGAACAATTTAAAAATACTTTGGCTTTTAGAGATGATACTTTGAAATTAAAAGAAGAAGAAATAGCCCGTTTAAAAGAGTATAAGCAGAAGTTGTCTACCAAAATGATTGGAGAAAGCTTAGAGTTACATTGTGAAACTGAATTCAATAAGCTGCGAGCTACCGGTTTTCAGAATGCCTATTTTGAAAAAGACAACGATACCAAAGGGGGCACTAAGGGAGACTATATTTATAAAGAAGCAGATGCTGCTGGCAATGAGGTGCTTTCTATCATGTTTGAAATGAAGAATGAGAATGACGAGACCGCTACCAAAAAAAGAAACGAAGACTTCTTTGCCAAACTAGACAAAGATCGGAAAGAAAAAGGCTGTGAATATGCCGTACTCGTCTCTTTGCTAGAATCAGAAAATGAATTTTACAATACAGGTATTGTAGATGTCTCCTATAAATATCAAAAAATGTATGTTGTGCGTCCGCAATTTTTTATTCCGATCATCACCTTACTCCGCAATGCAGCACTAAACTCGATGCAATACAAGGCTGAGCTGAATTTAATGAAAAGTCAAAATGTAGACATTACTAATTTTGAAGATAAAATTGCCATTTTTAAGATCGGTTTTGCAAAAAATTACGACCTGGCGAGCCGACAATTTAAAACGGCCATCGAAGAGATTGACAAAACAATGTCTCACCTACAAAAAACAAAAGAGGCCCTGTTATCTTCTGTAAATAATCTGCGTTTAGCAAATAGCAAAGCAGAAGATTTAACAATTAAAAAATTATCCAATGGAAATGCAACCATGAAAGAAAAATTTGATGCTTTAAAGAAGTAAAGAAAAAATTAAATGCAAAGGTCTTGTCAAATAAACCCTTTTAATATATAGAACCCTCGTTTCTTAAATAGCTAAAATTAGATGCGGAAGTCGTTGCCAAAAAATACAAAGCGTTTTTTTGATTAATTAGTATTTTAGAAAGAATTTAATTGCATTAGCACACGTATAATTTATTATTTCTTCCAAGTCCCCCCGTATTTGTATGCAGTATTGTCTTTTTTAACGTCTACAAGACACTCTTTACATACAAACATCCATGCTAAAAGATACGTAGTATTAAAATCAATCAACAGCCGCAATAATTACATTACCAGAGACTATATTATTATTAATATCTACCCCATTAAAATTTCCTTTTGGTTCTTTTTTATTTTCAGTAAAATCTAATGCTTTGATATAAACTGATACTTTTTGCAAATGAAACATTCCAGATATAGAAAAATCAAAATTTAATATTTGGCCTTTACTTAAAACAGAGACTTTATCATTTTCTATAATTATATCCTCATTTAAGCTTATTATATTGTAATGAAATTTTTCTATTTTTAGGTTTAATTTATATTGTAATGTTTCGAATTTAAAAATAAAACTATATTTCCCAGCTGTTTTTAATAATATTTGAGAAAATGGACTTTTTTCAGAAAAAAGTAGTGGGTTTTTTCGAATGCTGCTTTCTACGACCATTCTGTTTTTATTGAGTTCTTGACAAAGAATAGGATCAAAGTTTTCTCCATTAACTTCTTCTTCAACTTCCATCTTAGAATTGTATTTCTTTAAAATCATTTTCCCAGCAATGGCCCTGTCATATTTATCAAACCCTGAGTAGGTGCCAATTAAATAATGTCTCTCGTTTGGTGAAGATTTGCCAATAAAAAATATAAACTTTGCACCCTCACTTTTTTTTCCTTCGATATAAAACTTGGTGTCGAAAAAAACAAAATCTTCACTTTGTTTAATCGTCCCATAAAATCTATAAATTCCTTTATGCCCAGCATCATCTCGATACACGTAAATCATTTCTATTTTTTTCCATTCACTATAAATAAAAACTTGCCCTTTATTCATTTTGTTATCTTCTCCAAAATAATAACAAACGTAATAATGGTCATTCTTCTGACTGTTTTTATTTAATAATTCGAGCTGTTCTTTTTTTTCGGCATCATTAAAAAAGCCACTTTCCATAAAGGTATAAACATCTTTGTAGCCCAAATAATTAAAGAAAAGGAGTTTATACTCCCTGCTTATTTTAATTATAGGTATACCTAATTGTGATTCTCTGTGTTTATTATAAAGATACTTGCCATTTACATACCCTTTTAATATTTGTTCTAAATCACTTTTTAGATTAGGTTTTTCACTAGTATAACTTCCAAAACCATATAATTGAGAGTCTTTATATCTTGCGTTTATAGCATGCTTATCTTTAAAATGCTGTATCACATTGTAAAGTAATACACTAAAAGTGTTTTTTGTAAGGATTAAAGTTTCGCTACTATTTGGGTTTATAAAATTTTCCATTTACTTCCAATTTAATTATTAGGAATTACTAATATAAAAATAAATATTAGGAATTACTAAAAAGGAAAACAAATACATATACTTTTAATTCACAAATCAATTTAAAAATTTTACAAAATGAACAAAAAATTATTATTTTTAATGATATTTATTCCTTTTATTTCATTTTCCCAAAAGGTAAAAATTTCAGGAAGTGTTACATCTTCATCAGAAGCCTTATTAGGTGTTAGTGTTGTGGATAAAGGAACAACAAACGGTACAACTACAGATATCGATGGAAATTATGCAATAACAGTTACTCCAAATTCAATATTAGTTTTTTCATACCTCGGGTATAAAACGAAAGAGGTTTCTGTAAGCGGAAATACAATAATTGATGTAAGTCTTTCAGAGGACGCTTCGCAATTAGATGAAGTTACTATTAAGGGTTTTACTGGGGTAATTGGTCAAGCACGAAGAAGAGCTGAATCTATTCAAACTATTCCAGAATCTGTTGTAACGTATACAGCTAAAGAGATTGAAACAAAAGGAATTACAAATATCCAATCTTTTTCAGATCAAATTCCAAACGTAAACTTTACAACTTCTCAAAACATAGGAAATAATTTTATAACGGTAAGGGGTATTTCTCATATTAGAAATGGAGAATCTCCAATAGCCTTTGTTATTGATGGTGTGACTTTGCCAGATGCGAACTTAATTAATCAAGAATTGTTTGATGTGGCTTTAATAGAGGTAGTAAAGGGACCACAAGGTGCATTGTATGGTAAAAATGCAATTGCAGGTGCTATTAACATTGTTACAAATCAGCCTACAAATGTCTTTAAAAACAAAGTAAATATAGGCTATAGTAGTGGAAATTTATTGAAAGCGCAATTTTCTTCAAACGGACCTCTAATAGAAGATAAGTTATTCTATAGAATTTCTGGTTCTTATAAAAAAGGAGATGGTTTTATTGAGAATGAAACCTTAAATAAACCTGTAGATTTTATTGAAGATTTAACGCTTAGAGCCCAAATAAAAGCAATTTTATCAGAGGATATTAAAGCTACCTTCACAGGACAAATTATAGATGCGAAAGCGGGTGCTGTTTATTATGCGGGACCAAAAGCAGGTACACCTGTAAATTTTGCGCCAGATGATTTTAACAATCAAGTAATTTCTGCAGATCAATTTGGGACGTCTTCATTAAAAGGATTTTATGGAAACTTAAAAGTTGAATTTGGGTTTGAAAACACAAAACTAGTTTCTTCTACAACCTATAATAAAGGAGATAGAAACCATATCGGTGATTTAGACTTTACAGCAGCAGACGTTTTAAGACAAATACAAGACAGTAATTCTAAAACTTTTAACCAAGAATTTAAATTAAGTTCTACGGACGCGAATAGTAATTTATCTTGGGATATAGGAGCTTTTTACCAAAATTCAGATAAATTATTATTTACAAAAGCAACTGCAGATTTTGGTTTTTTCGCCCCTCCTTTTGCGGGTACTGGTGTTCAATCAGATTTTGCACAATCAGACTTTACAAATACTTACAAGACACTCGCGGGTTTTGGGTTTTTAGATTATAAAGTATCTGATGTGTTTTCAGTGTCCGCTGGTTTGCGTTTTGATAATGATAATATTTCTCAAGATAACAGAACATTAAATACCAATCCAAGTAGAACCGATTCTCAATTACAACCAAAATTGTCACTATCCTTGCAAGCAACAAAAAATATGATGATGTATGTGAATTATGGGAAAGGTTATAGAAGTGGTGGTTTTAATCAAGACATAACGGTGCGTTTTGGTGAAAGTTATGAGCCAGAAATCACAGACAGTTATGAGTTAGGAATAAAAAACTCTTACTGGAATGACCGATTCATCTTAAACCTTTCTACCTATTATATCGATTTCTCAAATCAGCAGCAATACGCATTAATAATTGGTGGTGATGGAAATATAAGAATAGGGAACTTTAATTTTGATGAAAGTAAATCATATGGTTTTGAAGCAGACTTTAAATTAAGACCATCTAAGTATTTTGATATTTTTGCAAGTTATGGGGTAAGTGGTTCAGAAATTATTACAGGAAATTCTACCTATAGCACAGGTACAAATGAATCGTTTGATGTTGCAGGAAAAAACACACCTTTAATTCCTCAAGATAGTTTTACTTTAGGAATAGACTCTCGTTTTGATGTTTCAGAGACTGTCGCTTTTAACGGTAACATTACTTTAAAAGGAACTGGTGAAATTTATTGGCATGAAGATAATGAGGCGGTTTCTTCTTCTTACAATATCTTAAATACCCGCATCGGATTTACTATAAAGGAAAACACTTCTGTAAGTCTTTGGGGAAATAATATTTTAGATACAAAATATATTACCGAGTTTTTTGGACAACCATTTTCTAATGGAGGGTCGGATTTAGCCTGGAAAGGAAATCCTGCTACTTATGGCGTAGGGATCTCTTATAAATTCTAATGCAATACAAAATTATTGTTTCGTTAGGTATTTGAATTTGTTAACTATTAATTAAAAGGAAAGCCACTAAACTATTATTTTAGTGGCTTTTTTTAATCAAAAAAAATAAGTATGAGAGTAGCAACAGATATTGGAGGCACTTTTACAGATCTTGTGTGCCTTGAATTTAATAAAGAAACAGGAACTCCAATAGGAGTGAAAATTGCTAAATCAGATACTACCCCCTCTAATTTTGAACAAGGTATTTTAGATACTATAAAAAAGGGTAAGATAGATTTAAATGAAATTGATTTTTTTGCCCACGGTACAACCGTTGTAATTAACGCACTGACCGAGCGTAAAGGAGCAAAAACAGCTTTAATTACTACTAAAGGTTTTAGAGACGTTTTAGAAATTGCAAGATGCAATAGACCCGATTTATTTAACTTTAACTTTGTAAAACAACCGCCTTTTGTTCCAAGATATTTACGTTTTGAGATCGAAGAAAGAATGAACTATAAAGGAGAAGTCCTTAAAAAATTAAATACAGCCAATTTAAAAGAAATCATAAAAACATGTGTCGAAGAAAAAGTAGAGGCAATTGCAATTTGTTTCCTACACGCTTATAAAAACCCATCACATGAAATTCAGTTAGTAAAAGAATTAACAAAACTAAATATTGCAGTTGAGGTGATTTCCTCCTACCAAGTTACAAGAGAATGGAGAGAATATGAACGCACAAGTTCTACCGTATTGTCTGCATATGTTTTACCGTTGGCAAAAAAATATTTAAATAATCTTGAAAGTAAATTAAAATTACAAGGATTAAAACAAGCTCCTTACATTATGCAGTCCAATGGCGGTATTACAACTATTAATGATGTAAAATCAAACCCTATTACGATGGTCGAATCTGGTCCTGCAAGTGGAGTTTTCGGAGCCATAGCCTTAGGGAAAGTTCTTGGGAAAAATGATTTAATTGTATTAGATATTGGGGGCACAACAGCTAAGTGTGCATTAGTCGAAAACGGACAAGTAAAAATTACAACTAACTATAAAATTGAACACTCTAGAACAGAAGCTGGATATCCGATTCAAACCCCTGTAATAGATATTGTAGAAATAGGAAATGGCGGCGGTAGTATTGCATGGATTGATAAAGGCGGGAAAATGCATGTTGGTCCAAAAAGTTCAGGTGCGATGCCAGGGCCAGCAGCTTATGGACGCGGAGGAACAGACTTAACTACTACAGATGCAAATATTATTACGGGTAGAATTCATCCAGATTATTTTTTAGGAGGTGAGTTGCAACCAGATTATCAGAGCATAGCGAAGGCAGCAGAACCACTTTGTAAACAATTAAATGGCTCTAAAGAAGATATAGCAAAAGGTATTTTAAGAATAGCAAATGCCAATATGATAAATGCTCTAAAATTAATTTCGGTAAATAAAGGTTATGACCCGCGAGATTTTACTATGGTTGTAATTGGTGGTGGTGGTGCAATGCATGGTGCAGATTTAGCAAGAGAATTACAAGTGTCAGAACTTATAATTCCACTACATGCAGGTGTTTTTTCAGCTTTTGGAATGCTTATGTCTGACATTAGAAGAGATTATATTAGAACAAATGTATTGACACTTTCTAATGACCTGAAAACTATAATTACCAGTACTTTTAATGAAATAAAAGAAGAAGCTTTTTCAAACTTTAAAGCTGACAACATTCCGCCAGATAAAGTAAAATTTACATTTTATGCAGATTTAAGATATGCAGGACAAGAACATTATGTAAAAGTACTTTTAGATAATTTTTCAGAGCAAACATCTTTAGAAGAAATCATTACTCATTTTCATAAAGAACATAAAAAACATTACGCATTTGAATTAGAAGCAGTTATAGAGTTAGTGAACTTTCACCTTGTCGCAGAAGTTGAAGTTGATAAACCTGATTTTCCAAAAATCACGGCCACAAACAAAAAGATTCAAGATGCAATTTTTGATGAAAGGGAAGTAGATTTTGATGATTTGGGAGTTCATTCTACTACCTTTTATCATAGAGACTTGTTAGAACCCAATATGTCTTTTAAAGGGCCTGCTATAATTGCAGAAAAGGCAACAACTACAGTTGTTACTCCTTTACATACTGTCAATATAGATGCATATGGTAATTTAATTTTAACATTAGAAAAGGAATAATCATGGAAAAATTCACATTAGAAATTATTCAAGATGCTTTAGTAGCTGCAGGTGACGAAATGTTTCAAACATTGCAACGGACTAGTATGAGTCCAATTATATATGAGTCTTTAGATTATGCTGTTGGTATTACAGATATTAAAGGAGAGTTATTAGCACAAGGTAACGGTGTAACAGCATTTTTAGCAGCATTAGATTCAGTGGTTAGCGCCACTCTAGAGAAGTTTAATGGAGAAAATTCTTTACAAGAAGGAGATATTATTATTGCAAATACACCTTATGCAGGTGGAGGCACACATTTGTCTGATGTTTCAGTAATATATCCGGTTTTTTATAAAAAAGAATTGGTGGCATTTACAGTTAACAAAGCACACTGGACAGAATTAGGAGGTACATTTCCAGGTTCAGTTTCTACGGTAGCTACAGAAATTTATCAAGAAGGATTGCATTTTCCATTTATTAAAATAAAATCCGAAGGAAAAATTAATGACGCTATAATAGATTTGATTAAAGGTAATGTACGATTGCCAGAAAGTACTTTAGGAGATTTATATGCCGGAATTGCAGCTACAGAAGTGGGGGCAAAACGTGTTCTTTCTATCATAGAAAAATACGGCTTAGAAACCTATAAAAAGGCAAAAAATGATTTTCTTGACTACGGAGAACGTATGTGTATTGAAGCGCTAAAAGAAATTCCTAATGGCATTTATGAAGGAGAAACTACCATAGAAGATAATGGTTTTGGGGAAGGGCCTTTTCCTATCAAGGCAAAAATTACAGTAACCGATACTGAATTTATTGCAGACTTTAATGGATCACATCCACAAGTAAAAGGAGCTACCAATCTTTCTTTTAGCGGATTAGTTACAGGTTGTAGAAGCCTCTTTAAAGCTATTACTACGCCTCAAATGGATGCTAATGGAGGCTCGTTTAGACCCATGAAAGTTATTTGTGAACCAGGAACTATTGTAAGTGCTGAAGCGCCTTCTGCAGTTTCTGTTTATTATGAAGTTTTAATTACTTCCATAGATTTAATTTGGAAAATTTTAGCACCATTAATTCCAGATAGGTTGCCAGCAGGACATATGCGTTCTGTATGTGCCACATTTATTTCAGGAATTCACCCAGATACGAATCAATTTTATATTCAAGCAGAACCACTTGCCGGTGGCTGGGGTGCTTCTGCAACGCATGATGGTAACAGAGGGCAATTGTCTTGTGGAAGCGGAGAATCTTATAATATTCCAATAGAAATAAGAGAAATGCGCTATGGCATTCAAGTAGAGCAATATGCTTTTCATAATGAGGGTGGTGGTTACGGAGAGTTTCAAGGTGGAAATGGACAATATTTGGATTATAAAATTGTATCCGATGGTGCACATGTGACCGCTGCTTTCCTTGGTGAAAAAACAAAAACCTGGGGTATGAAAAATGGGCATGATGGTTCCTATAATTACTTTATGATTATAAAAAAAGATGGTTCAAAAGAAAGACATAGTTTAGGAACAAATATCTATTTAGAGAAAGGAGATATTGTTCGTTGTACTACAGCAACTGGCGGTGGCTATGGAAATCCTAAAAATAGACCCAAAGCGCAAGTGCTATTAGATGTTAAAAATGAATATATAACAAAAGAAGAAGCTAAAGAATTTTATAATCTGTAAAATGGAAAATAAGCAAAAAATAATGTATTTAAATCCAGTTGGTTTTGCTTCTTATGATGCTTTTTTTGCTGAAATGATAAGAGAAAATAAATTTTCAAATACAGAAGTTCATGTAACCTCTTTAAGTCCAAATGTTGGATTAATGGATAACTTGGAGTATAGAACTTATAACGCTCTTATTGCTTCTGATTTAATTAAAGCTACAAGGCAAGCTTCAAAAGAAGGTTTTGATGCTATAATTATTGGTTGTTTTTACGATCCCTTTTTATTAGAATCAAAAGAAATTTCTGGGGATATGCTTGTCATAGCACCTTGTCAATCATCTATAGAAGTGGCTTTGAAGTTATCTAATAAATTTTCAGTAATTATTGGACAAAAAAAATGGGAACATGAAATGCACACTACGATAAAAGAATATGGGTATGCAGATTCTTTAGCCTCTTTTAGAAATGTATCAATGTCTGTTTCTGAGTTTCAAAAAGATCATATTGTTACAGAAAATAAATTATTAGAAGCTGCTGAAAGAGCGGTAAATGAAGACCATGCAGAGTCTATAATTTTAGGTTGTACTTTAGAGTTTGGTTTTTATAAAACTATTCAAGAAAAATTAAAAATTCCAGTAATAGACCCATCTATTGCAGCTTTGAAACAAGCTGAACAAGCAGCAATGTTAAAAAACAAATACAATTGGAAACCATCTAGAAAATGGAGTTGTGAAGCTCCCTCAGAAGATGATTTAAATAAATTTAAGTTGTTTACGAAGGATTATGAATTTGGTAACAGAATAATTATTAACTAATGGAAATTAAACAAATAACCTATCCATCTCCAGAAGAAGATTACAATAAACCATTTTTTACTATTAAAAATGAAAAATTAGAAATTCAATTTGGTACCGTATTCTTAAAAAAAGGAACACGTATCCCTGAAAAAGGCTTCACAAGGCACGATAGTCACGAAATATCCATTATCCAAAAAGGAAAAATAGAAATGTTAAATGAAGACGGTTCTGTAAGAGGATATTTAAAAACAGGAGATGTTGTTTCTATAAATGCTTTAGAAGCTCAGGCAGGTAATGTTTTAGAAGACACACAACTTATGTATACACTAATTAAATAATAATAATAATAATATGGAAAATAATAAAAATACAACGAAATGGTATAGTCTTGCTGGAATATGGTTTGGAGGGATTGTTAGTGTTCCTGCTTTATTGGTAGGAAGTACATTAATTGCCTCTCTTAGTTTTAATTATTCAATTTGGGCAGGACTCATAGGGTTTAGCTTTGTTGTACTCTTTATGTCATTGCTAAGTATTGCTGCCGTAGAAAAAAGAAAAGCAACTGTTTCATTAGCGGCGAGTAGTTTTGGTGTAAAAGGGGCGAAATTAATTGTTGGTTTAGTTATTGGCTTATCTACTTTAGGTTGGTTTGGTATACAAAGTAATATCGCAGGTGCTTCTTTTTCAAAGATATTAGTTGAAATGAATGGTCCAGAAATTCCTGTATGGATATCTTCTGTTTTCTGGGGGATTATTATGGTGCTTACCGCTGTTTTTGGATTTAAATATTTAAAATGGCTTAACTATGTTGCAGTCCCTGCAATTGTTTTATTACTTGCTTATGGTTTATTCATTGTTTTTCAAGAACACAGCTTTCAAGAAATTTTAAATTTTAAGCCAAGTGAGCCAATGCCATTATTGCAAGCCATTGGCTTTACAATTGGCTTCATATCGGTTGGAGGCGTAATTTCTCCAGATTACAATCGTTTTGCAGCCACAAAAAAAGATGCCATTTTAGGGTCAATTTTTGGAATTATTCCTTCGGCATTATGCTTACTGGCAATCGGTGCTATTTTGGCGATTACACAAGGTACTTATGATATTGTTGAAATATTTTCATCTTTAGGTTTTCCATTTTTCGCCATGTCTATTCTTATCCTAGCAACTTGGACTTCAAATGTGATGAATGTCTATTCTTCAGGCTTAGCATTTAATGATTTATTTAATTTAAGCACTGCAGCGCGCTCTAAAACTACTTTGTTTGTTGGGCTTGTTGGAATTTTATTGGCGGCTATTGGAATTTTATCTCATTTTATGAGCTTTATATCGCTTTTAACGATTACGATTACGCCGATTGCAGGCGTCATGATTTCAGATTATTTCATCTCCAAAACCTACCAAGAAACACCTGAAAATATAAATTGGAAAGGGGTTTTTTCTTGGATTAGCGGTGTTGTTGTAATGTTGGTAATGACCTCTCAGATTAAAAATATATTAGGAATTATTGTAGCCGCTTTCGTTTACTTTATTCTGAAAAAAAATATCAAATAGCAATGCGAAAAATAAGCACAAAAGATATCGAATATATTGCAATGGGCTCAACAGTTTTAGGAACTGGAGGTGGAGGCGACCCCTATATAGGAAAACTTTTAGCAAAAGAAGCTATACATAAATATGGGGACGTCTCATTGATTGCTGCCAAAGAACTAAAAGACGATGCACTTGTTGTCTCAATAGCTGCATTTGGCGCTCCAATGATACTCGTCGAAAAATTGTTTTCGGGAGAAGAATTTAAACGTGCCTTTGATATGATGGAGGCATATCTTGGCAAAAAAATAGAGGCGATTATACCTGCCGAAGCGGGTGGGCTTAATGGGGTAATTCCCTTTGCTGTAGCAGCAAGAAAGAAGGTGCCTTTGGTGGATGCTGATGGTATGGGAAGAGCTTTTCCGCGTTTAGAAATGACCACCTTTACCTTGCATGGTATTCCTGTTTCTCCAATAACGCAAGCCGACGAAAAAGGGAATAAGAATATTTACCATACCATAGATAATACTTGGGGAGAAACGCTGGTTGGAGCTACTACCATACAAATGGGAGGTAGTTGTGCTATTGGGTGCTATCCAATGAGTGGAGCACAAGTTAAAAAAGCAGCTGTCCATGGTATTGTAACCTATGCCGAAACTTTAGGAAAAGCCATTATAGATGCAAAAGCAAAGAATCAAAACCCAATAGATTCATTGATAGAAAAGGCAGCAGCAATTAAACTGTTTACAGGTAAAATAAGCAACGTAACCCTTAAAACAGAAGGGAGATGGAATAAAGGAGTTTGTGAGATTTCAGGATTAGAAAAAAACATTGATTCTCAAATGACTCTTGATTTTCAAAATGAATTTTTAATGGCAAAGAAAGACGGTAAGCCAGTCGCTATAACACCCGACCTTATTGTGCTTATAGATGCTGAAAATGCACAACCAATTACTGCTGAAACTATTCAATACGGCACACGTGTAGTGGTTTTAGCAATGAAAGCAGATGCACAATGGCGAACATCCGAAGGTGTTAAATTAGGAGGTCCAGAAAAATTTGGTTACAAAGAAAAGTATCTACCTGTTGAAGAATTAAATAAAAATAATAAAGATGTATTATAAAATAGGAGTTGATGTTGGAGGCACAAATACAGACGCTGTATTGGTTTCTCACGGTAATAATATACTGGCAAAAACGAAACAAAGCACAACTTTAGATGTCAGCAGCGGAATAGAAACTGCGATTAAGAAAGTTCTTTTAGACGCGAATATTCCGAAAGAAGAAATCAAATACATTATGCTAGGGACTACACATTGCACCAATGCATTAGTGGAACGTAAAGAATTAAATAAAATAGGAGCTATTAGAATTGGTTTACCTGCGAGTAGTGCGATACCTCCAATGATAGATTTTCCAGAAGATTTAAAAAAACTATTAGGGAATCATGTATACATGGTTCACGGAGGGTATGAATTTGATGGTAGATTGATTAGCCCATTAAATGAAAAAGAAGTGAAAGATTGCCTTCTTAAAATGAGTGGAGAAATAGAATCATTAGCAATTACAGGTATTTTTTCCAAAACATTGCCAGACCAAGAACTACAAGTAGCTATTTGGGCAAAAGAAGTACTTGGAGCTGCTGTTAAAGTAAGTTGTTCACACCAAGTTGGTGGTTTAGGATTGTTAGAACGTGAAAATGCAGCAATTCTTAATGCTGCATTGCAAGGAGTAGCATTAAAAATGGTAAAAGCCTTTAAAGAAACCGTGCATCGTTTAGAGTTATCATCTCAATTATTCATTGGTCAAAATGATGGAACACTGATGTCTTTAGAACAAGCACAAGATTTCCCTGTACTTACAATTTCATCCGGACCAACAAATAGTATTCGAGGAGCTGGAGCTTTATCTCAAGTAGACAGCGGTATTGTGATTGATGTTGGGGGTACTACTTCAGATGGCGGCGTATTGGTTAATTTTTTTCCTAGAGAAAGCACCCAAGCTGCTCAAATAGGTGGTGTGCTAACAAATTTTCGAATGCCAGATGTGGTTACTATTGGTATTGGTGGTGGCACAATTGTTAGATTTAAAGAAGACAAATGCCAATTAGGTCCGGATTCTGTTGGATATTTATTAAAAGAAAAAGGAATTTCTTTTGGAGGTTTTACACTAACGCTCTCTGACTTCTTTTTGGCTAATGATCAATTGCAAATAGAGAATATTTTAGAAAAAAACAATTTAAAAGAACGAATTCAGGTAATTTCTGGCAGAAATTTTCAGAATGCTTTAGAGTTGGTAAAAGAACAAATTCAATTATCTATCGAAAAATTAGTAGATAAATTAAAAACAGACCCCAAAGAAATTCCAGTAATAGCGTGCGGCGGCGGCGCATTCTTGCTACCTAAAAAGATTGCAGGCGCATCTAGAGTGTTATTTCCAGAACATTTAGAAGTAGCCAATGCTTTCGGTGCTTGTATTGCTCAAATTAGTAGTGAAGATGAAAAGATAGTCAATACATTACAAAACGATGAAAAGAAAGAATTAGAAAAATTGTTGTCTAATGTGAAAATAGAATTGCTAAAAAAGGGTGCTTCTGAAGACAGTATAAATGTATTGACTAAAGAATCTATACCGCTAGCCTATCTTCCTGGCGCTGTAAAACTAAAAGTGAAACTTTGTGGCGATTTAATTAGTTGACTTTTCACTTCATACTTCAAGCCATAAAAAAGTAAAATTTACTTATTTTTTTTGCTGAACAGCATACTGTTTGGAAACTTTTTGTACTACTAAATTTTTAAAGGGACTCCCCGCTTTAGTGATTGTAAAGTCCAACTATTTTAGAAAGGAATTAAATGCATTAGCGCACGTGTAACTTGTCATTCCTTCCAAGTACCACCGTATTTGTATTCAGTATTGTCTTTTTTAACGTCTACAAGACACTCTTTACATACAAACACCCATTCTTTAGGGTTTTTGTATTGCACTCTATACATGGTAGAAAAATCTATTTTACACACCTCACAAAGCTTCATCCGTTGTTTCATCAATTAGAAGTTTTAAAACCTTTAAAAAAACCAATACTAAAATCTACCAACCATTTTAGAAGTAAAAATCCAAACCAAAAAATAGAAATGGCAATGTGCCAAAAAATTTTAAAACAATTTACACATAAAATAATCAGCATATATAGCAACTGAAGCGTTGCTGCATTCTTCCCTCTAACTTGTATACCACCTAACTTAAAACTCGAATAATTGGGCTTAAAAAGGTTGTACGCCCCTCTTTTATTTTGAATAGCCGTACTAACACCAGTTTTTGAAACATTAAAATTAAAAGGACCACTATTGTAGCTGCCAATAAATTGAAAATTACCGTTTTGAAACCCCATTCGGGCACCCTTAAATAGACGTTTATGCAAACGGATACCATGTTTGGTATTTAGGGTTGCTCCAACCCCATCCTTCTTAAATGTTTTAGTTACAGCAACGCCACCGGTTCTCGAAACGCGAACATTCTTTCCGATATATTCTAGTCTTTTTTGTGGTTTTTTCTGTTCTTCTGAATTCGGATTCGACATTGAATACATTTAATGAATTAAAATAAGTGGAGTTTAAAGGCTATGCTTATTTTTTTTAATTTATTGATAGTTAAATTTAAAAAAAAGATTCCACAAATAAAAAATTATTCTTGGTATAATATAAATGAATTTTGATTATTTTTTACTGATACATGCAGCTTTCATTAACATCAAATATTATCAATCAAATCATCGCCAGTATATTTTCCTTCTATCTCATCTGCAATTTTAATAATGTATTTTAATTTTGAAAGCAGATTAGATTGCGAGGTATTTATATCATACAGTCCTCTCGCAAGTAATAGCTCATTTTCCTCTATTAAAATTAAATTATCCAGGAACAAAACATCTTGTATTTCTTCTCTTTCATACTTTCGTCTAATCTCAGCTGACTTAGAAATAATAGAATCTATTACAATAAACATTTTGCTAAATTCTTTCCCCTTTATGAAAGTCACTTTAAAAGGTCCCCTTCTTTTATTCACAATTACATTACCCGACAATCTTAGACCATCAATACTTAACTTAGGTTTTACTGCAAACCCATCATAGCTTGATTCTATGGAACTTTTAAGCATTAACATAATCTCTTTTAAGGCATTCCTTGAAACCCCGGTATCCTGCAGTATTCGTAGAGGTTCCTTTGAATCATATT
>JAOKTT010000015.1 GCA_028336245.1 Polaribacter sp. | reverse complement strand
GCATGTTAGCCACTTGTATAAACGGCTTAGCGCTGCAAAGTGCCCTAGAAGACCAAGATGTAAATACGCGCTTACAAACAGCGTTAGAAATAAAAGAAGTTGCAGAACCATATATTAAAAGAAAAGCAATTCGGCATTTAGAAAAAGGCCGTGTTGTTATTTTTGGAGCAGGAACTGGAAACCCTTATTTCACTACAGATACTGCTGCAGTTTTAAGGGCAATCGAAATAGATGCAGATGCCATCCTAAAAGGAACCCGTGTAGCTGGAATATTCGATGTAGACCCAGAGCAAAATAAAGATGCGGTAAAATACGAAACAATCACTTTTAAAGAAGTAATTGCGAAAGGCTTAAAAGTAATGGATATGACCGCATTTACATTAAGTGAAGAAAACAAACTACCAATAACTGTCTTTGACATGAATACCAACGGAAACTTATTAAAATTAGTCTCTGGAGAAAAGATTGGAACGATTGTAACTAATTAATAAAATCTTTAAACCATACAGAAGATGAATGAAGAAGTTGAATTTATAATAGACACAACTAAAGAAGCAATGAGTAATGCCATTGCCCATTTAGAAAAAGAATTAAGAGCAATACGAGCGGGGAAAGCAACGCCTGCAATGCTGGCAAATGTTATGGTTGATTATTACGGTTCGCAAACGCCTTTAAGTCAGGTTGCAAATGTAAACACTCCAGATCCCAGAACCATTGCAATACAACCTTGGGAAAAAAACATGTTACAACCAATTGAAAAAGCAATTATGGCTGCAAACCTTGGATTTAACCCTATGAATAACGGTGATATTATTATGATTAATGTACCGCCTTTAACAGAAGAACGAAGAGTTGGGTTAGCTAAACAGGCAAAAGCAGAAGCTGAACACGCAAAGGTTGGTATTAGAAATGCTCGAAAAGACGCCAACAATGACATTAAAAAGACGGATATTTCTGATGATCTCAAAAAAGATTCGGAACTAGATGTCCAGAATTTGACAGATTCCTTTGTGAAAGTTATAGAGGAGAAACTTGCGATAAAAGAAAAAGAAATTATGACTGTTTAATAATTGTTGAAAGTACAAAGATCTTTTCTAAGGCTTCTTTTTAAGACTTTACAATCCTTTACATAAATCATCTTTACCTAAAAACCGAATACATGAACTTTTGGCCAAAAGCTGCAGGGCTTATATTAAGAAACCGTTATGTGGTTTTATTAATTATTGCTTTGATTACAGCCTTTTTAGCATCTCAAACGAAGTATATGAAATTTTCATATACAGAGGCAAATCTGTTGCCCGAGGATCATGTAGCAAATTTAGAATACAACAAGTTTTTAGAAATTTTCGGAGAAGAAGGGAATTTAGTCATCTTAGGAGTTAAAGACACTACTATCTTCACTCCCGAAAAATTTAATGCTTGGAATGCATTAGTAACTAAATTTGAGCAAAGCGAAGCCGTTGACTTTACCATTTCCATAGCAGATGTTCAAAAATTAAAAGCAGATAGAAAACAAAAGAAATTTGTATTTGAGCCTTTATTTGAGAAAAACCCAACCACCAAAGAAGAAGTAGTAGCCATTAAAAAAGAACTGTTTGAAAAGCTTCCTTTCTACGACAATTTGCTTTATAACAAAAAAACAGGGACTCTACAAACCGCAATCTATATAAAAAAGGAGCTTATAAACACTCCCGAACGTAGAGATTTTATTTTTGATGTGTTAATTCCTGAAATTGAAGAATTTGAAAAGCAGCAGACCCTAAATGTCCGAGTTTCTGGTATGCCTTATATTCGAACGCTGAATGCACAAAATATTCAAGATGAAATTTTAATTTTTGTCCTAGGAGCTTTAGGAATTACTGCCTTAATCTTCTTTTTCTTCTTTCGTTCTTTTAGAGCAACTTTTATCACACTCCTTGTCGTTATAATTGGAGTAATTTGGGCTTTTGGATTCATCGGGTTGTTCCGCTATGAAATTACCGTATTGTCTGCTTTAATTCCGCCATTAATCATTGTAATAGGAGTTCCAAATGCCGTTTTTCTAATCAACAAGTACCAACAAGAAATAAAAAAACACGGGCAACAAGCAAAAGCACTCCAACGGGTAATTTCAAAAATTGGAAATGCCACCTTAATGACTAACATTACAACCGCATCTGGTTTTGCCACTTTTGTTTTTGTCAAAAGTAATTTACTGCGTGAATTCGGAATTTTAGCTTCCGTTAATATCATCAGTATTTTCATATTAGCCTTATTAATCATACCCATTATTTACAGCTTCATGCCGCTTCCTAAGAAAAAGCATTTAAGTCATTTGGAGACTAAGTGGATCGAAAATGTAGTAAACTGGATGGAAAAAATGGTTAAAAACCAAAGAATTACTATTTATTTCACCACTGTATTAGTAATTGTTCTGAGTATTATTGGTGTTTATAAAATTAATGTTTCTGGCAGTTTGATTGAAGACATGCCCAAAAACACGGATTTCTATAAAGACATTAAATTCTTTGAAAAAGAATTTGGTGGCATTATGCCTTTAGAAATTTTAATTGATACACAAAAAAATAGGGGTGTCCTAAAACTTTCCACTTTAAAAAAGATGGAAAAAATAAATGAAGCGATCGCATCTTTTCCCGAACTATCAAAACCAATCTCTGTAGTAAACCTTGTAAAATACTCCAAACAAGCGTACTATAAGGGAAACCCTAAATACTATCAACTACCAACAAATCAAGAGCAAAGTTATATTTTTTCCTATACCAAAAATTCTGATAATGATGCAGGGATGCTAAAAACATTTGTGGATTCTACAGGACGGTATGCTAGAATTACCACTTTTATGAAAGACATTGGTACGGACAAAATGGATGTTATTCAAGAGCGCCTAAAAACTGTTATTACTAAGGAGTTTCCTGCGGATAAATACACGGTTTCCATCACAGGAAAAGCACTTGTTTTTATAAAAGGAACTAATTATCTTATTAAAAACTTAGTTATTTCTTTATCTCTTGCCATTCTATTAATCGCCATCTTTATGGCATGGATGTTTCGATCACCACAAATGATTCTCATTTCTTTAATCCCTAACATGCTGCCACTATTAATTACTGCTGGCCTAATGGGGTTTTTAAATATCCCCATAAAACCTTCTACTATCTTGGTCTTTAGTATTGCTTTTGGAATATCAGTAGATGATACCATTCACTTTTTAGCAAAATACAGGCAAGAACTCATTGCAAATAAATGGAAAATAAAGCCTTCCGTCTATGCCGCCTTAAGAGAAACCGGAGTAAGTATGTTCTACACCTCTATCGTCCTATTCTTTGGCTTTTTAGTCTTTACGCTTTCCAGTTTCGGAGGCACAATAGCCTTGGGTGGTCTTGTCTCAGTTACTCTACTTTTAGCAATGGTATCCAACTTATTATTATTGCCGTCCTTACTGCTTACCTTCGAAAAGAAAATTGCAAACAAAAAGGTATTCAAAGAACCAAAAATGAGAATTTTCCCAGCAACAGACAAAAAACAAGATAATTAGCACGGTTTTATAGCGCTTTCATTCGTTGTATGTTATACTGCAATAAAGTACCTTTACACTATAAAGGAAGATTATTTCTAACATATTATATTTAAATACGATGGTAAAAAATACGGTAAAAGAATTATTGATTTCTGGAACAATATTACAAGAAGTAGCTCTAAAAGGCTGGGTTCGCACTTTTAGAAGTAATCGATTTATTGCTTTAAATGATGGTTCGACCATTAAAAATATACAATGTGTAATTGACTTTGAAAACACCTCCGAAGAAACTTTAAAAAGAATTACAACAGGAGCTGCAATTGCCGTGAAAGGGACCCTTGCAGAAAGCCAAGGAAAAGGACAATCTGTAGAGCTCCAAGTTACTGAAATAGAAATTTTAGGCGACTCTAATCCCGATGAATACCCTATTCAACCTAAAAAGCACAGTTTTGAGTTCTTAAGAGAAAATGCACATTTACGTGTGCGCACAAATACTTTTAGTGCTGTAATGAGAGTTCGTTCTAAACTCTCCTTTGCAGTTCATAAATACTTTCAAGACAATGGGTTTAACTATGTAAATACCCCTATTGTTACAGGTTCTGATGCCGAAGGTGCTGGAGAAATGTTTAGAGTGACTTCTTTTGAAGACAATAAAGCACCTGTTACCGACGAAGGCAAAATAGATTATTCGAAAGACTTTTTTGGAAAAGAAACCAACCTTACAGTATCGGGTCAATTAGAGGCTGAGGCATATGCCATGGCTTTAGGGAAAGTATATACTTTTGGGCCCACTTTTAGAGCAGAAAATTCAAACACTACCCGTCATTTAGCTGAATTCTGGATGATTGAGCCTGAGGTTGCCTTTATGGACTTAGATGGGAATATGGACTTGGCTGAAGATTTTATAAAATCGGTTTTAACATATGTTCTAGAGCACTGTGAAGAAGATTTAGCCTTTTTAGATGAACGCTTTGTGCAGGAGGAAAAAACGAAGCCTCAATTACAGAGAAGTGATCTGAGTTTACTTGAAAAACTAAAATTTGTTGCAGACAACAACTTTAAAAGAGTTTCCTATACAGAAGCAATTGATATCCTTAGAAACTCTAAACCTAATAAAAAGAAGAAATTTCAATATCCTATTAACGAATGGGGAGCAGATTTACAGTCAGAACACGAACGTTTTTTAGTTGAAAAACATTTTAAATGTCCTGTTATTTTATTTGATTATCCCGCGGATATCAAAGCATTTTATATGCGCTTAAATGAAGATGGAAAGACGGTTAGGGCCATGGATGTTTTATTCCCCGGAATTGGAGAAATGGTTGGTGGTGCGCAGCGTGAAGAACGTTACGACGTTTTAGTAGCAAAAATGAAAGCAATGAATATCGATGAAAAAGAGCTTTGGTGGTATTTAGATTTGCGTAAATTTGGCACCGCAGTGCATTCTGGTTTTGGTTTAGGATTTGAAAGATTAGTGCAATTTACAACTGGAATGGGAAATATAAGAGATGTCATACCTTTTCCTAGAACCCCTCAAAATGCAGATTTTTAATCTGATTTTTGTATCTTTAAAATATGCTTAAACAAGGTTTACACTTCAAACTATTACAAAAATTATCTCCTCAGCAAATTCAATTGATGAAGCTTATTCAATTGCCTACGCAAGCATTTGAAGAACGCTTAAAACAGGAAATTGAAGAAAACCCAGCACTGGATACCGGGAAAGAGGCTTCCGATGATATTGACGACGATTTATCAAATGAATTTGATGACGACCTCTCAGAAATAAAAGAAACTGATGATCTTAATATAGACGATTACCTCAGTGACGACGAAATTCCGAATTATAAAACCCAAGCAAATAACTACTCCGCAGATGACGAAGAAAAAAGTGTGCCCTATGCAGCAGGAATCAGTTTTCACCAATCTTTAAAGAATCAGTTAAATACTTTTCAATTAAGCGAAGAAGAATATGTAATTGCCGAATTTTTAGTGGGAAGTATAGATGATAGCGGTTATATAAGAAGGGAAATTTTAGACATAGTTGATGATTTAGCTTTTACCGAAAACCTTTTCACAACTCGAGAAGTTGTAATTTCTGTTCTAACAAAAGTAGTACAAACATTAGACCCTATAGGTGCTGGTGCTCGCGATTTAAAAGAGTGTTTAATTATTCAATTAAAGGCCAAAAATAAAACAAAATTTACAAGCCTATCCATACAGGTTTTAGAAGATGCTTTTGACCACTTTGTAAAAAAACACTATCAAAAACTACAAGAAAAATTTAATATTTCTGAAGATGAATTAAAGGAGATTATTAAAGAAATTTCTAAATTAAATCCAAAACCAGGCAACTCCTATGCAGGAAATAATAAAATTGCAGAACAAATTGTCCCAGATTTTTCAATAAAACTTTTGGACGGAGAACTAGATTTAGTTTTAAACTCAAGAAATGCACCAGAATTGCACATTTCAAGAGAATACAACAACATGCTAAAAGGTTACCAAGAATCGACTATTAAGTCTAAATCTCAGAAGGATGCCGTATTTTTCATTAAGCAGAAACTAGATGCTGCCCAATGGTTTATAGATGCAATTAGACAGCGACAGCAGACACTATTAATCACTATGAATACGATCATGCAATATCAGTATGAATATTTTTTGAGCGGTGACGAACGAAAATTAAAGCCCATGATCTTAAAAGATATTGCCGATAAGATTAACATGGATATATCTACGGTATCTAGAGTTGCCAATAGCAAATATGTCTCTACCCCTTATGGAACAAAATTGATTAAAGAGTTCTTTTCTGAATCTATGAAAAATGCTCAAGGAGAAGATGTTTCTACCAAAGAAATTAAAAAAATATTAGAAACTATAATTACTGAAGAAAATAAAAAGAAACCTTACACCGATGAACGCCTTGCGGAAATACTAAAAGAAAAAGGATATCCAATTGCAAGAAGAACGATTGCAAAATATAGAGAACAACTAGAGCTGCCGGTTGCTAGGTTAAGAAAAGAAATTTAGTTCCCAACTCATGCGAAGCCTACACGCTAAGTTCAAACATTTCGGAGAAATATATTCAAACTTCAAGTTACAATCATAGCCCTTCTAATAGTTCGTATATTTTATAGAAAGTAAAAAATTAAACCAAATTTTATAATTTTAGAATCAACAACCTCTCCATTAATTGTGGCTTTTTTAAAAACCGGCGTCATTCCATAAAATACATGCAGATTAAAGGCATCATAACCCGCAGACATGGTAAGCCCATATTGTAGTTTATTATAAGCGGTTACATTTATAAGTTTAACCTGATTTGCAGCACTATCTATGTACTGGAATTTATTTTGTAGGTTGTAAAGTACTTTTATACCCGAATAAACTCTCCAGAAACCGTATTTGATGGCTGTAGAAGTTCTCCACCTAAACTCAAACGGAAGTTCTATGTTATGGGAGGTAAAGATATTTTCTGAAATAGCCTTTGCGCTTCCGAAAACCGTACTTCCATCCACTTCATCTATACTTAATTCATGATTAAAAAAATCGTACCCATAACCAACGCCTGCAGCGATTGTAATTGTACCACTTTTATTTAAAGTAATATCTTTAAGAAAACCTCCTGAGAAAGCATACGAAAAACTACTTTTTGCTATTGCTGTAGGCTGCCCAAAAAACTGATTGTACCCAACAGAAACATACAACTGGTCGTCTGCATATGGATCACCTAAACGTAACGTGTTTTTCTGAGAGAAAACCAACATAGGAACTATTAATAAATATAAGAGAATACAATTATCTTTCATGAAAATACGGATGAATTCTAAAGATACACTATTTACTTTTTTTAAGAAAAATGAAAACAAAAAAAAAGGATAATTCAAATGAATTATCCTTTTTTTTAATTCTAATTGAAATTAATTATCCACTGCTTTCGAAGCAGAATAACTTATTTTTAACGCGTTTACATCTCTTAACTTTAATCTAATATCTATAATAGTACCTACATTAGATTCTTTATCCGCCTTAATAGAAGTTGTCATAAATGGCACTTCAGCCTCCGAAACCTTAGATCTAGAGTTTATAATAAAAGCAGGTACGTCTTCCGCGGTTGCAATTTTATCATTTAACTGTATTCTATTAAAACCAGCACCGTGCCTTGCAACATCTTTAGATTTTCCAACATATATTGTACTTACCAAACTTTTGTGTTCCAGTTTTTTTACTTCTGTAGCACTAGGTAAACTAGGATTTTCTAATTTTAAATCAGTTTCTCTCATGGTTGTTGTTACCATAAAGAAAAACAACAACATAAAAACGATGTCTGGCAAAGAAGCAGTATTTACCGCTGGCATTCCCTTTTTCTTTTTTCTAAATTTAGACATATTGTTCTGTTTTAAAAATTAATTTGATGTTGGTTCAGCGTCAGAAATAATTTCAGGATAACTTCTCTTAATATCCTCTACTTTTTTCTTTAACTCTAAATTACTCCGGTCATCTTTATAAGAATCTTCTAGCTCTGGAAAAGGAATGCCATAACGTTCTTTAGAAAGTCGGTTACGCAATGCAGAATAGGCTTTTATTAGTTCATCTTGAACTTTTAAATAGGTTCCATATTCCGTACCTCTATCACTTTGAACAGAAATAATTGCTTTGTTTGGATGATCAGAAGAGCTAATACTTTTCTCGCCTTGACAATATGTACAAGGACCGGTTGCAACACCTTCATCTATTTTACCATCACCTCCACCATTATCAATAAAAGCCATTGCTGTACTTTGAAGGTCCTTAATATCCATTCTTTCTCCTTCTACAAGAAGATCATTATTTCTATTAATATTAACCTCAAAAATATTTTTTTCCTTTATTATTGGTGGCACGTAATCTTCTGGGGGTTTCTCAGATAACTTTTTAGAAACACCAGAATCTACATTCATCGTTGTTGTTACTAAAAAGAATATTAATAACAAGAAGGCAATATCTGCCATAGAACCTGCATTAATTTCTGGATTCTCTCTTCTTGCCATAAATTTATGATTTTATTAAACCTTTACCTAAATCGAATACAAAAAAACCAAAACCAATTAAGCCTAAAATTACGCTAAACCAGATTCCTGTTCCTGTCAATTGATTGATAGTAGCACCTGCTTCTCCTCCCTCTAATACCTTGTCTGCATTGTCTAACACCACATTACTGTCGGCTAAGAAATAAGCAATTACAAATAAAACACCTAAAGCAATCAAACCAAATAAGGTTTTCTTTAAGTTTTCTAGATTTTTAAACAAGCCCCACATGGACAAAACAACTGTTACGAGTATTACTCCGTATAATAAGTACTGAGAAAAAGACACCAAAGGGCTCACAACACTATTCTGAACCGCTACGTCATTTTCTACAGCATCTTCTCCTGCCATAAGTACTCTTCCAAGAAGGATGATACCTATTACAGCAATCAATGTCACAACATATGTGATAATTTTCGAAAATTTATTATCTGTCATAATAAAATTATTTTTTAAATTTCACTAATAAATCTATCAATTGAATAGATGCATCTTCCATATTGTTTACAATACTGTCAATTTTTGACACAATGTAATTATAAAATACTTGCAGAATAATTGCTACTACTAAACCAAATACTGTTGTTAATAAAGCAACTTTAATACCAACGGCAACTACAGAAGGAGAAATATCATTTGCTTGTGCAATTGCATCAAAAGCCCCAATCATACCAATTACTGTACCCATAAAACCTAGCATAGGTGCTAGTGCAATAAATAATGATAGCCAAGAAACATTTTTCTCTAGAAGTCCCATTTGAACTCCACCGTAAGAAACTACTGCTTTTTCAGCACTTTCTACACCTTCATCAGCTCTATCTAGACCTTGATAAAAGATAGATGCAACAGGTCCTTTTGTATTTCTACAAACCTCTTTTGCAGCTTCTACACCACCTGAGCTTAAAGCCTCATCTACATCTGCTACTAATTTCTTAGTATTTGTTGTTGCTAAATTTAAATAAATAATTCTTTCAATTGCAATTGCCAAACCTAAGATTAAAGCGACTAGTACAATTCCCATAAATACGGGGCCACCTTCTATAAAACGCAGTTTTAATTCTTGGTGAAAAGTTCTTGATTCTGTTGCTGCATCCTGTGCAAAAGTTGATTGAATAGCTCCAAAAAACATGAATCCTGTTACAGATAGGATATTTACTACTTTTTTCATCTCTGTTATAATTAATTTAATAGTTAATGGGTTAAAGATATAGATTTTCACTTCAAACAAACAAAATATAAATACTTTTTAAAACTTCTTAAAAAAATACTTGTCTTCAATGGTTTGGCAAGTAACAAAAAAATTGTTGCTCCTCAAAAATAAATCCATCTAATTTGCATAAAAAAATGTTTTTATTTCAGTTGTATAAAGGTACTAAAATAATTGTTTCTCACTTATTTCTCCTCTTAAAGATCTCTGAAAATAAAGTTCAAAAGTTTGTGCATCTAAATCTTCACATAACAGGTACATTAATTTAGCAATGGCGGACTCCGTTGTAATATCAACGCCTCCAATCATACCAATCGCTTTTAAACCGAGACTCGTATCATAATGCCCAAGAATTACACTTCCTCCAGAGCACTGAGTTACGTTTATAATTTTTATCCCACTTTGTATTGCTTTTTCAACAAGCGCTAAAAACCAAAGTTCATTCGGAGCATTCCCTGCACCATACGTTTCTAAAACAACTCCTTTTAAATTTCGAATAGATAAAATCGCTGTAATAACCTCCGCTGTAATTCCTGGAAATAGTTTTAAAATAACGACATCTGTTACTAATTTTTTTCTAATAATAAGTTCTTTACCTGCAGATGTTGGTTTGGCTAATAAATGTCTATTAAAATTTAAATGAACACCACTTTCCGCCAAGGAAGGATAATTTTTAGAAGCAAAAGCCTCAAATTGCTCTGCACTTATCTTTGTAGTTCTATTTGCTCTGTATAATTTGTATTCAAAATACAAACAAACTTCAGAGACTATTGGGGCATTCTCTTTTTGTGAAGCGGCAATTTCTATGGAAGTGATCAAGTTTTCTTTTGCGTCTGTTCTTAAGTCTCCTATGGGTAATTGAGACCCTGTAAAAATAATAGGCTTTTGTAAGTTTTCTATCATAAAACTAATTGCGGAAGAAGTATAGGCCATTGTATCTGATCCTGTAAGCACGACAAAACCATCAAATTTACTGTAATTTGTTTCAATAATTTCGAGAATATCTACATAGTACCTTACATTCATGTTTGAGGAGTCTATCGGCTCCTTAAAAGAAATACTTTCTATGTTGCAATCCAATTGCGCGAGTTCTGGTATTTTGTCTATTATCCTGCTAAAGTCAAATGCTCTTAAGGCATTTGTTTTGTAGTCTTTTACCATACCAATTGTACCACCAGTGTAGACAATAAGAATATTGGGCTTGTTTGTCATTTTGTCATTTTTATACTCCAAATTAAAAATTGGAATATTTTATGTTGTAAATTTATCAAACTAAAATGAAATACAATTTTAAAACAATATAAATTATGATACAGTTCTATATTCTCATTGGTGTAATCTCCTTGGTCAGCTGGCTAATAAGCAATAAGCTCAAAAGTAAATTTAAAAAATATTCACAAGTAGAACTCCGGAATGGAATGAGTGGCGCCGAAATTGCAGAAAAAATGCTTGCCGATAACGGTATTTTTGACGTCAAGGTTATTTCTACACCCGGAAGATTAACCGATCATTACAATCCAAAGGATAAAACGGTTAATTTAAGTGAATCTGTCTATAGTCAGAGAAATACTGCCGCCGCCGCCGTTGCTGCACACGAGGTGGGGCACGCAGTGCAGCACGCAAAAGCGTATAACTATTTATCCATGCGATCTCAGTTGGTACCCATTGTTAGTATCACTTCTAAATTTTCTCAATGGTTGGTTATTGGCGGCCTTATTCTAGGTGCTGCCTCTGGAGCCACGGGGATTGGATTCTACCTTGCTGTATCCGGCCTCATTTTTATGGCATTCGCAACTCTTTTTAGCTTTATAACACTGCCAGTAGAGTACGACGCTAGCAACAGAGCATTGGCTTGGTTACAAAGCAAAAATATGGTCTCTCAGCAAGAATTGGCAGGTGCTAAAGACGCGCTTACCTGGGCGGCAAGAACCTATCTAGTTGCTGCACTTGGTTCTTTAGCAATGCTTTTATTTTGGGGCATGAGAATTCTCGGCGGACGGGACTAAAATATTCATATTTATTGAGAATTCAACTCGGCCAATAACATAAATTTAAAAGCTTCGAAAAATCGAGGCTTTTTTTAATTTTAAAAAATAACTTCATATTTAAGAGCAAGGACTAAAGACAAACGATTATAAAGAATACCAAGTAAAAAAGCTTCTTGATTTCTCAAAAAGGTGGTAATACATAATTACCTATCGTATCTCTTGTATTAAAAAAAGTAGATTATTTCTCTAATCATTCAACTTCAACACCGCCATAAATGCTTCTTGAGGAATTTCTACGTTCCCCACTTGACGCATTCTTTTCTTTCCTTTTTTCTGCTTTTCTAACAGCTTACGTTTTCTGGAAATATCTCCACCATAACATTTTGCCGTCACATCTTTACGCAATGCTTTGGTAGTTTCACGCGCAATAATTTTTGCTCCAATTGCTGCTTGAATAGGAATGTCAAACTGCTGTCTTGGTAATAATTCTTTAAGTTTT
Organism: Polaribacter sp.; assembly: GCA_028336245.1. Lineage (GTDB taxonomy): Bacteria > Bacteroidota > Bacteroidia > Flavobacteriales > Flavobacteriaceae > Polaribacter. The sequence goes on along the minus strand of JAOKTT010000015.1, from coordinate 20,343 downwards.
TCTACAATTCTCTTCCCAATTGAATACGCATTATCTGCGTGTAAAAGCGCTGAAAGTGCATCTACGGGTGCACCGTTTAATAAAAGATCTACTCTTACCAATTTAGATTCACGCATGCCAATTGGTGAATAATCAAAAGAGGCATATCCTTTAGAAACAGTTTTTAAACGATCGTAAAAATCGAACACAATTTCTGCTAAAGGCATGTCAAAAGTTAATTCTACCCGCTCTGTAGTTAAATAAGTTTGATTGGTAATTTCTCCACGTTTTTCGATACACAGACTCATTACTTGTCCCACAAAATCTGACTTTGTAATGATACTCGCTTTTATAAAAGGTTCTTCAACTCTGTCTAATCTCGATGGGTCTGGTAAATCTGTAGGATTATTTAAAAGTAATATCTCATTCGGATTTTTCTTGGTGTACGCGTGGTAAGAAACATTCGGCACCGTAGTAATTACCGTCATATTAAACTCACGCTCTAAACGTTCTTGAATAATTTCCATGTGCAACATCCCTAAGAATCCACAACGAAATCCAAAACCTAAAGCCGCAGAGCTCTCTGGTACAAAAACCAAAGAAGCGTCATTTAACTGCAATTTTTCCATAGAATATCGCAACTCTTCGTAATCTTCGGTGTCTACAGGGTATATTCCTGCAAAAACCATGGGCTTCACGTTTTCAAAACCAACAATACTTTCCTTCGTAGGATTGGCAGCATCCGTGATAGTATCCCCTACTTTCACCTCTTTTGCCGTTTTAATCCCTGTTACTAAATAACCAACATCACCTGTTTTTACGGATTTTTTTACGACCTGCTCTAATTTCAAAGTTCCTACTTCATCCGCAAAATATTCTTTATTTGTTGCAATAAACTTAATGCGCTGCCCTTTTTTAATTTCTCCATTAAATACACGGAAATACGTTTCTATTCCTCTATAAGAGTTGTATACTGAGTCAAATATCAAAGCTTGCAAAGGTGCATCAGGATCTCCTTTAGGAGCTGGAATTCTAGCTATAATAGCCTCTAAAATATTTTCAACACCAAAACCAGTCTTTCCACTTGCATGGATTACATCTTCAGGTTCGCAGCCCAATAAATCAACAATATCATCTGTTACTTCTTCTGGATTTGCTGAAGGTAAATCAACTTTATTTAAAATAGGAATAATTTCTAAATCATTTTCTAGTGCAAGGTATAGGTTAGAAATTGTTTGTGCTTGTATACTTTGTGCTGCATCTACAATTAACAAAGCTCCTTCACAAGCTGCAATTGAACGCGAAACTTCGTAAGAAAAATCTACATGACCCGGAGTATCTATTAAATTTAAAATATACTGCTCTCCGTTGTGCGTATAGTCCATTTGAATGGCATGTGATTTTATCGTAATTCCGCGTTCCCGCTCTAAATCCATACTATCCAATAACTGATCTTTCTTTTCCCGGTCTGTTATTGTGCCTGTAAATTCTAATAATCTATCTGCTAATGTACTTTTACCATGATCAATATGGGCGATAATGCAAAAGTTTCTAATGTTCTTCATAGGTCGTTTTCTAACTACTTTCAGTACACAAAGATATGGTATTTACACCCCTTGACAAATAAAAAAAATACAATGAAATTCAGTGCAATTTATGTTCAAAATATCTTCATTTACACATTCCCTTCATACTCAGAAATTTCAATTTTAAACTCTTCCCAGTTTACAGTATCGCTGCTTGATCTGTCGTATCCTTTTAATAATTCAGATGCAACATTTGCTCTTAAGAAATCATTTTCTACCGCACCTCTCAGCATTTTTTTTAATTCATGTTTTTTTAACCGTCCCTCATTTTCAGAATCAAAGAAACGAAGCGCTTCTTCCGGAGAATCAAACTGGTTGGTAATTAAAATTCTTACTTTCCTTAAAACACTTTCTTTTACTTCCATAGTTTTAAATTTTTCTTTTCATTCTGTAAGATAGCCGTTTTAATTTAAAGTATACAATTCTATGTTTTAAAAACATCTACCGAATGCAGCTATAAATCTTGAAATTTATTTATAGTGTTTTCAGAAGCGCTGGTATCCGAAGACCTCGAGCCAGACCTTTTATATTCGACTTCTATCTGATAAAAACTACTACTGTGCTCCAAAAGGATTTACTTTCGTGTAATCGTATACAACTTGCACATAACTTTCGCAAGGATGCTTCGGAATTTGGGTGCTCTCCAATAAAAACACTAATTTTGCAAAAAAATAAATTAATTTGGTAAAAATAGGCAACATAGAACTTCCTGAATTCCCGCTATTATTAGCGCCCATGGAAGATGTCTCAGACCCTCCGTTTAGAGCGTTGTGTAAAGAAAATGGTGCAGACGTGGTGTACACAGAATTTATTTCTTCGGAAGGTTTAATTCGGGATGCGGCGAAAAGTTTGATGAAATTAGACATCTACGAAAAAGAAAGACCCGTAGGTATTCAAATTTTTGGAGCGAATTTAGAGTCCATGCTCAGGACTGTAGAGATTGTAGAAAAATCCAATCCCGATATTATCGATATTAATTTTGGATGCCCTGTTAAAAAAGTAGTTTCTAAAGGTGCTGGTGCCGGAATATTAAAAGACATCGATTTAATGGTTTCCTTAACAGAAGCCATGGTAAAACACACAAATTTACCGATTACAGTAAAAACACGTTTGGGATGGGATCACGATTCTATCCGCATTGTAGAAGTTGCAGAACGTTTGCAAGATGTTGGTTGTGCTGCAATTTCTATTCATGGAAGAACGCGTGCTCAAATGTATAAGGGAGAAGCAGACTGGAAACCAATTGCCGGTGTAAAAAACAATCCAAGAATGCACATTCCTGTTTTTGGAAATGGTGATATTACTACGCCCGAAAAAGCAATGGAAATGCGCGATTCTTATGGATTAGATGGTGCAATGATTGGCAGAGCTGCTATTGGATATCCTTGGTTTTTTAATGAGGTAAAACATTATTTTAAGACTGGAGAACACATGGGGAAACCCACGATTGCGCAGCGTGTAGAAATGGCTAGAAGACATTTACAGATGGCTATTGATTGGAAAGGACCTGTATTAGGAGTCTTTGAAACAAGAAGACATTATACAAACTACTTTAAAGGTATTCCACATTTTAAAGAACATCGCATGAAAATGGTAACCTCAGATGACGCAACGCATGTTTTTAATGCATTTGATGAAGTGGAAGCTAAGTTTGGAAACCTTATTATTCCGCAAGCTTATTAATTTACTTTTCTATAAAATCTTCAGAAATTCTACTGCTTGCTATTTTTGCGGCTATAAATCCTAATATTGTAATTGTACAAAATACAATTAAGAGGTTTGCACCTCTAAATTCTACAGGATATGCTAAATTGGGGACAATCATAAACAACTCAAATTTCTTTTGAAGAAAGACCAATATAATTCCCAAAAATAAGCCAACACACATTCCGAAAAAGGTCAATAAAAAACCTTGGAATATAAAAATTTTCTTAATTTCTTTGAGTGTTGCCCCTAAATTAAGTAGTGTTTTTAAATTTTGTCTTTTGTCAATAATCATCATAATTATTGCGCCAATGACGTTGAATAGTGCAATGATCACTATTAATGTAAAAATTAAATAGGACACAAAATTTTCGGTATTTATCACTTTATAAAAAACCGCATTCAACTGCGCTTTCGTCTGTACTTTAAAATCTTTGCCTAAACTATCTCCTAAAAAACCAGCAACCGCTTCTGCTTCTTGAAAATCCGCCAACCTTAACTCTATTGCCGTTACTTGATTTTCTTTAAAACGCAATAAGCTTCTGGCCTGCTCGATAGATGTAAATACATATTTACTTTCAAACTCTTCCGTGCCTGTGTAAATACCTACAATTTGTACTTTAATTTTATAAAACGGATTTCTAGGGTTTATAAAACCTGTCCCTGGTTTAGGAATCATTATTTTTAGAGGAACCCCATAGTTTAGAATTCCTAAAGAAAGTTTGTTTGAAATTCCCCGTCCAATAACCGCGGTATTATTATAATCGGTTTGAAGCCAGGTTCCTGCACTTAGCGCGGCATCTATTTTAGAAATCTGTGTATAATTCTCTTCAACGCCTTTGATATAGGCAATCTCGGTTTTATCATTGTACTCTAAAAAAACACGTTCTTCTACAATATTTGATATTTTTTTGATAGAAAGATTCTGATGCAAGTTTTCCATTACACCCTCAGTCACAAAAAAAGACTTCCCTTTTGTCGCCGTAATTTTTATATCTGGGTCAGAAACATCCAATAAATTATAGCTAAACGTTCTAAGTCCCGAAAATCCTGATAAAATAATAAACAACGCTAAAGAACCTACAATTACTCCGAAAGACGCAATAACGGTAATAATGTTTATGGCATTATTACCAGTTTTAGAAAATAAATATCTTTTGGCTATGTAGTAAGAAAAACTCAAATAAAGAATATAATTTTATATTTTTTTACGTCTTTCGAGCACATCAGGGTTTTTTATAGGATCCGCATCATTTCCTTTCAACGACTTATCAATTTCCTCGATGTAATCTAAGGTGTCATCACCAAAAAATAATAATTCTGGCATTCTTCTTAACTGGTTGCGAGTTCTCTTTGCCATTTCATGACGAATCAAAACCGTGTTCGACTGAATCCCTTTGACTATTTCGTCTCTATTTTCTGAGGGGAAAATACTTAAATAAACTTTTGCAACCCCTAAATCTGCAGTAACATGCACTTTAGAAACAGAAATTATGACTCCTTTCATACCATCTTGCGCTGCTTTTTGCAACACATCTACCAAATCTTTTTGTAAAACTCCTGCAATTTTACGTTGTCTGTTTGTTTCTTCCATGACACAAATTTACAATATTTTTATGAAGTACATCTCTTATTTTTAATAGCATACCTAATGCAAAATCATTACTATAATAGTCTGAATTTTAAAATAAGGATAAGCTAAATAACCAAAATAAAATCTACATCCAGCTTATTTAAAAGCACAAAAAAACCTCAAAACATACAAGTATTGAGGTCTATTATTTTGAATATTAGGCCGCTTAATCTGCTAAGATAATGGCCTTATTATCATTTAACTCTAAAGTTCCAGACTTGATTTTTAAGGTTAAAACTTTATCGTCATCTGCCTGCGTTTCTATATGTCCATGCAAATCATCTAACACGATATGTTCTTGACTGTGCACATGAATTTTTACCTCCCCTTCTTTTAAAATAGTCACTATAGGAGCGTGGTTGTTTAATATTTGAAACTCTCCATCATTTCCTGGAGCTGAAAACAAATCAACTTCTGAAGAAAATAATATTGCTTCTGGTGTTACAATTTCTAAAAACATAATTTTATATTTTTTAGTTGTTTGTTCTTAGTTCATCGCATACAGCTCACTACTAAAAACCTGCAACTGTTTATGCTTCAGCTAACATTTTTTCACCAGCATCAATCGCATCTTGAATCGATCCTCTTAAATTAAAAGCAGCCTCAGGATATTTATCTAGCTCCCCATCCATAATCATATTAAACCCTTTAATAGTGTCTTTAATATCTACTAAAACTCCGGGAATCCCTGTAAATTGTTCAGCAACATGGAAAGGCTGAGACAAGAAACGTTGCACACGTCTTGCTCTGTGCACTACTAACTTATCCTCCTCAGACAATTCTTCCATTCCTAAAATGGCAATAATATCTTGTAATTCTTTATAACGTTGTAGAATTTCCTTTACTGCAGTTGCTGTATTGTAATGTTCTTCTCCTAAGATTGCAGCTGATAAAATTCTAGAAGTAGAGTCCAAAGGATCTACTGCTGGATAAATACCTAATTCTGCAATTTTACGCGACAACACTGTGGTTGCATCTAAATGCGCAAAAGTAGTTGCTGGTGCGGGATCTGTTAAATCATCCGCAGGCACGTAAACTGCCTGCACAGAAGTAATAGAACCTTTTTTAGTAGAAGTAATACGTTCTTGCATTGCACCCATCTCTGTTGCTAATGTTGGTTGATAACCTACTGCAGAAGGCATACGCCCTAACAGTGCAGAAACCTCAGAACCTGCTTGCGTAAAGCGAAAGATATTATCCACAAAAAACAGCACATCTTTTCCTTGGCTTTCACCGGCTCCATCCCTAAAATATTCAGCTATTGTTAAACCAGACAAGGCAACACGCGCACGCGCTCCAGGTGGCTCATTCATTTGTCCAAAGACAAACGTTGCTTTAGAATCTCGCATTCCAGGTTTATCAACTTTTGATAAATCCCATCCTCCTTCTTCCATAGAATGCATAAAATCGTCTCCGTATTTTATAATTCCTGACTCTAACATTTCGCGAAGTAAATCATTTCCTTCACGTGTTCTTTCTCCAACTCCTGCAAAAACAGACAAACCACCGTGTCCTTTTGCAATGTTGTTTATTAATTCTTGGATTAAAACAGTTTTACCTACACCTGCTCCTCCAAACAATCCAATTTTACCTCCTTTTGCATACGGCTCAATTAAATCAATTACCTTAATTCCTGTAAATAAAACTTCTGTTGAAACAGATAGATCTTCAAACTTGGGAGCCGCACGGTGTATTGAAACACCATCTTCACCCTCTTTCTTTAAATTCCCTAAACCATCAATAGCGTCTCCAGTTACATTAAATAAACGACCATAAATATCTTTTCCAATAGGCATTTGAATTGGATTCCCAGTAGCTAACACTTCTGTTCCTCTACTTAATCCATCAGTTGCGTCCATAGCAATGGTTCTAACCGTATCTTCACCAATATGCTGTTGTACTTCTAATACTAAAATAGAACCATCCGCTTTTTTAATTTCTAACGAATCGTAAATTTTAGGAAGTTCAGAATTTTCTGTATTGAACTCAACATCAATTACGGGCCCAATAATTTGAGAAACTTTTCCTGTTTTCGTAGACATCTGTATCTAATTATAGTTATTATTTATATTTTGAGATTTAGTACCTCAATTTAAGGTTGCAAAGATACTTTTTTGCAGGGAATAAAAAAAGGTTTTAAAAAAAAAAGTCCCATCATAAATGATGAGACCTTTTTACTATTTTATAAAGAAAACTAGTTTGTTACCTTCACTTCTACTCTTCTATTTTGAACTCTACCTGCTCTTGTTTTGTTTGAAGCCATTGGACTCTCTTGACCAAAACCCGTAGCAGTTAATCTTGAAGCATCCACTCCGTTTTCAACTAGATAGTTTAAAACAGCATTCGCTCTTGCATTCGACAGTTTTAGATTTCCAGAAACACTTCCTGAAGTATCTGTATATCCTCTAATTGCAAAGTTAGCTTCTGGAAATTCACTCATAATAGCTACCATACCGTCTAAATCTTTCTCTACTCCTCTTTGAAAACTTGCACTTTCTAAGTTGAATAAAATAGCCTCTGCAAATGTATCCATTCCCATTTTAGCCTCATTTGAAATTATTTCTGGACAACCTCCCTCTGAAGCAATACCTGCAACCGTTGGACACTTATCGTCTTTATCTAAAATACTATCTCCATCTGTATCTGGCCAAGGACATCCTGCATTAGCAGTTGGTCCTGCGATCGCTGGACATTTATCATCTTTATCTAAAGTTCCGTCACCATCAGCATCTGGACACCCTTTGTTTGCTTTTGTTCCTTTTTCATTAGGACACATGTCATCTTTATCTGCAATTCCATCTCCGTCAGCATCAGGACAACCATTCATAGCAACTAAACCGATAACGTTTGGACACGCATCATCAGAATCTTTGATTCCATCGCCATCAGCATCTGGACAACCATTGAACTCCTCTAAACCAGCAACTTCAGGACATGCATCAAATTTATCATATACGCCGTCTCCATCTGTATCTGTACCGCCAAATTTGACAACTAAGCCAACAGAGTGCTGCACATGAGTTGCTACCGTTTCGTTAAACCCTTTCTTAACGCCCGATTGAAAATTTAAACCTATATTTTCAGTAAACCAAGTGTTAAAACCTAATCCCAAATTTAACATACCCTCTCCTTCACTGTCAGCAGAAACATATCCTCCACCAATAAATACATAAGGATCAAACCAAGCAGTTTCACCCACTAAAGTATTTAGATCATACTTTACATTGGCATCCAAAGCATAATACAGAAAATCTGAATCTCCTTCAACGTTTAATGTTTCAATCTTATTTAAAGAACCAGCTACCTGTAAACTGAAACCTTTCTCTAAGTATTTCTCTGCAGAAATTCTTGAAATTGAAGGAAGTGTATTCCAATCTTTGATTTCTGTTAAATCATCAATTTGACTACTAAAGTCGCTATTAGTATTGAAATCTACCGCATTTAATCCAAAACCTACAACCCAAGGGTTGTTGGCATCCTGAGCGTTTACATTACCAGTCAATGCGAATGTAAATAAAGCTATTACAGCTATTTTAAATGTTTTCATTATCAAATTTTTAAATTAATTTTTTATTATTTTAACACAAAAGTACTCTCTTAATACGAGTTTACAAAATAAATTGAAAAAATATTCATAATACCAAAATTTATGAGGCCATTTTAAATGACTTTTAACTCCTTACCCACTTCAACAAAAGCTCTAATTGCTTTGTCTAAGTGCTCTTTTGTATGCGCTGCGGACAATTGCACTCTTATCCTTGCTTTCTCTTTGGGTACTACTGGAAAAAAAAAGCCGATTACATAAATACCTTTCTCTAAAAGTTTATCTGCCATTATTTGGGATAGTTTTGCATCATATAACATGACTGGAACAATTGCGGCGTCTGCGCCTACCAAATCAAACCCCGCACGTCCCATTTCTTCTCTAAAATAGTTTGTATTCCATTCTAATTGATCTCGAAGTGAAGTATCATCCGAAATTAATTCAAAAACCTTTAAAGAAGCACCTACAATAGCAGGTGCTAAAGAGTTTGAAAATAAGTAAGGTCTCGAACGTTGACGTAAAATTTCAATAATTTCTTTTTTACCCGTTGTGTAGCCTCCCATTGCGCCACCCAAAGCTTTCCCTAAAGTTCCTGTAACGATATCAACTCTATCCATTACATTTTTCAATTCTACAGTTCCACGGCCCGTTTTTCCTATAAAACCAGTGGCATGACATTCATCTACCATTACTAGCGCATCATATTTATCTGCTAAATCACAAATTTCATCTAGTTTTGCAACGATGCCATCCATAGAGAAAACGCCATCGGTGACAATAATTTTAAAACGATGCTGTTGTTTATTTGCTTCAATTAACTGCGTTTCTAAAGAGGACATGTCATTATTACCGTACCGATATCGCGCTGCTTTGCACAAACGCACTCCATCAATAACAGAGGCGTGGTTTAAACTGTCTGAAATAATAGCATCTTCTTTTGTTAATAATGGTTCAAAAACACCTCCATTTGCATCAAAACAAGCGGCGTATAATATAGTATCTTCTGTAGTATAGAAATCTGCTATTTTTTGTTCTAATTTTTTATGAATGTCTTGAGTTCCACAAATAAAACGAACCGAAGAAACTCCAAAACCATGGGTATCCATGGTATCTTTTGCAGCTTGAATTACTGCAGGGTGATTTGATAAGCCTAAATAATTGTTGGCACAAAAATTCAAGACCTTTTCTCCTGTAGAAATTGTAATTACTGCATCTTGCGAAGAAGTTATAATTCTTTCCGTTTTATACAATCCTGCCTCTTTGATCTCTTGAAGCTCTTTATTTAAAGTATCCTTAATTTTACCGTACATTTTTTATCAATTTAAAAAATACAAAGTTACAAAGTTTATTTTTTTACTGATACCTCAACGACATCAATTTTTTCATTCCTATAAATAAGGAATTTTTTATCGATACTGAAGTTCATTGATTTTAAAACTTTTTCATATTTCAATAGCTGTTGCTTATGCTCACTAGCCGGACTTCCCGTCTTATAATCTATAATTGTTACCTGATTCTTACTGTTAAAAACTAATCTATCTGGAATAATTACCTGATTGTCTACATCTACAATTTCTCTTTCATTAAAAACAACCGCCTCTTCTGCATAATATGCCCTTAATTTTGGATGGTTTGTAATGGTATATATCTCAAGTTTTATTGCCTTCAACTGTGCATCATCAATAAATCCTTTTTGATGGTATTGATTTGTAACCAATTCAACATCCTTACTTGTAATAATTTTTGATAATATTTCATGGAATAAATTTCCAAAACCAATCGCATCTCCTTGCGCTGTATCCCATAATTTCGAGGAACTTGCTAGTAATACAATATTATGCTCTTGCCAAGGTGTAGAAATAAATTTTTCATGAACCACCGTTAAGGAAACTTGTTTTTCTTTCTTTTGAACTCTTTGTTCATTTCCAAAACGATATTCTAAACAGTCTTCTTGCCAAAGGTTTCGTTCTTTTAAATAGTTGATAAAAATTCCCGAATAATGGTTCATATTTTCAACTCCTTTGGAAGAAATTTTCTTTTCAGTAACAACATGCAACTGCTCTTCAGCCCTTGTCAAAGCCACATATAATAAATTAAAATTATCCAATTCCAATGCCTCTCTTTGTGAATTGTAAAGCTCTAATCCCCTTGCGCTGATCAAACTTAAATCCTTCTTATAATCTATTAAAAGTTCTTTAAAATCGTACTCTTTTGGCAAATCATCGAACCAAATTTTAGGATTAATTTGTCTATAAATATCTACATCACAAGGAAAAATTACCACCGGAAATTCCAATCCCTTAGACTTGTGTATGGTCATTACTTGCACAGCATCTGAATTTTCTGAAGCCACAATGCTCAAAGCGTCTTTTTTACGTTCCCAAAATTCTAAGAAACCACCAATATCTGCTGCTTTTCGCTGTTGCTCTAAAACAACATCTAAAAAAAATTGCACATATGCATTTGAAGAAGTTACCAAATTAAAGCCTCTAATGATCTCTTCAATTTTTTCATAAAAGGGCAGTTGTTGAAATAAAAGAAAATTAAATGAAACTCCGAAAGCCTTTAAATCTTCAAAAATTAAATCATTTGTTGCTTTCACATGTTTCTTAAAAAAGGCATGTTTTGATGTTTTTATCTGCAGATGTTCATACAAAAAGTATAAAAACTCAAATCTCCTCTCTTCATCATTTGTATTCTCGAGGCTATATAAAACAGCAATAATAAAATTGATTTTAGAATTACTCTTTAACAACAATGTTTCGGATGAGACGATGGCAATTCCATTTTCTGACAAATAGTCGGCGACTGCAATCCCCTCTTTTTTTGTTCTCGTTAGGACGCAAATTTCATTTAGATAAAAATCTTTCTCTAGCCCCTTTATTTTCTCCAAGACTTTTCTTGGGTACTTTGTTTCCTCTGCCTCTTTTTCATCTGCTTTGTCCAAAAAAGAAAGGGAAACAAAACCGCCTTTTTTCGAATTCTCTAATTGTGTATTTCCTTCGAAAAACATTTTTTTGTAGGATTCATTTTGAAGAAAATTAGAAGTGTGCTGAAAAAAAGAATTATTAAAATTAATAATTTCTGAATAGCTTCTATAATTTGTTTCTAAGTTATTGACCTCTTTATCAATATTAAAAGGATTTTCTTTCTTTGAGCCTAGCGCTATAAATTGTTCTGCTTTCCCACCACGCCATCTATAAATAGCCTGTTTGGCGTCGCCAACCAACAATAAATTACTATTCTCCTGTGCCAATGCATTCGCTATTAAAGGAATTAAATTTTGCCACTGTAATACAGAAGTATCTTGCATTTCATCGATAAAATAATGTTGAAAACGCTGTCCAATTCTTTCATAGATAAATGGCGCTGGCTGGTCTTTTATATTGTCTGAGATGAGTTGATTAAATTCTGCATTTAAACGAATATTATTATCCTCTTTTATACTACTGAGCTCCGAATTAATATTGTTCAAAACGGCTAGCGGAATAATACTTTTTAAGGTAACTTTATTGAGTAGATAATTAGAATACGAACTATGATACATTTCTTTAGACTCCTGGTAGTATGCCCTTAATTGGTCTGAAATACCCTCAATCACTTCTTTTGTTGCTGGAGTAGCTTTTACAGCAAAGAGACTCTTAACCTCTTCAATGGTTGTGTTTAATCTCCCATCAAATTTCAACTCTTCACTTTTTAAAAAGCGCAACTTTGTGAACTTTTGAAAATGTTTTACAACCTCACCAGCATATGCAAAATCTATAATTGAAATTCCATTAGTCTCAATAAATTGTAACACCTCATCTCCAAGTTTCTTGTAAGTTGCCTCTATTTCTATATTTGCTTTCTGAAGTTTCTTTTTAAGCTCAAAAAAATCATCCAATTCTTTATCTGCAAGTTTTCTAAAATGCTTTACGTCATCTTCATTCAGTAATACCCGAGCAAAATCATTTAAATCTTTCGAAATATCCCAAGATTTATCGTCATCTGCTTTGTCTAAAGAATAATCAATTAAAAGCTTGGTAAGTTTTTTATGACTACCAATCTTTGAAATTAAAACATCTACCGCTTCATTTAATAAAGAAATTGCGTCCATTTCTACTTCAAAGTTGAGCGACAAACCTAAATCATGCGCAAAGCTTTTGATGACTTTATGGGTAAAGCTATCGATAGTTGTAATTGAGAAAGCAGCATAGTTCTGCAAAATAGCCTGTAAAATTTTCTTGCTTCGTTCTTGAATGACCGTTTGATCCAAATCCGTTTCCTCCAAGATTATTTTTAATAAATCGCTTGTATTCCCTTCCGAAAAATCTTCTAAACTTGACAAAACACGCTCTTTCATTTCACCAGCGGCTTTGTTGGTGAACGTAATTGCCAATATCTTCTGGAACATAAAAAGATTGTCCGAAGTCAACAAAACTTTCAGGTATTGTTTTACTAGCATATATGTTTTTCCGCTTCCGGCAGAAGCATTATACACTTGAAAAGAAGAGGATTGTAACACAGCAGTATTTTATTGCAAAATACAATTTTTAGAATCAAAAGACAAGCTGCAAAAGCTGAGAGTTACAAAAAAATAAAAACAATAATATATTATAAATTTTAATCAATTATCGTTTTTTATTATTTTAAGCAATTAGATGTTAACCTAAACCAACATCTAAAGACATCATTACAATAAAACCACCGATAAAACCCAGTGTTGCGATATCTGTATACTTGTCTCTTTGTGTTTCTGGTATTACCTCTTCTACAACTACAAAAATCATTGCACCTGCAGCAAACGCCAATGCATATGGTAAAATTGGCACAAAAAAGGATACTGCCAAAGCACCCAACACTGCTGCAATAGGTTCTACAATCGCGGATAATTGTCCATACCAAAAACTTTTTAATCGACTAACACCTTGCCTTCTTAAGGGCATGGCAACTGCAAATCCCTCAGGGAAATTCTGGATTCCAATTCCGATAGCTAAAGAAATTGCCGCAATAATCATCTCTGTTTGCTCCACTCCTATTAAGGTAGATGCCGCTCCAAATAAAACACCAACAGCCAAGCCTTCTGGAATATTATGCAAGGTAATCGCCAAAACTAACAAGGTTGTCTTATGCCATTCTGTTTTCACACCTTCTGCCTCACTTTCTTTGAAGTTAATATGTAAATGAGGTAATATTTTATCCATTCCAAAAAGTGACAACGCCCCTAAACCAAAACCTATTGCCGCTGGAAAAACTTTCATAAAACCCTCTCCAGGGCTGTTTTCTATGGCCGGCGCTAACAAACTCCAGAAGCTTGCCGCTACCATAACACCGCCAGTAAACCCCAACATTCCATCTAAAACAGCTCTATTTAATTTCTTAAAAAAGAAAACTAAGGAGGCCCCCAAAGCAGTTAATCCCCAAGTAAAAAGGGAAGCATATAATGCTGATAAAATTGGATGTTCTTTTCCAAATTCAACTAATTGATCGAATGTACTCATCATTTTTGTATGTATAAATTATTGGCTATTTTCTTTGAGATTGATAGTTTTTCTGCATCGATCTCTATGAGCAAAGAGTCATCAAAATCTTCTTTTTCTAATACGGTAATTTCTTTCCCTAAAGTGATGCCTTTTTTATCTAAAAATCGTAAAAATTCTGAAGAAGAATCATGCACCCCAACACAGACACCTCTTTCGTTTTTGGTTAAGTTCGCTAAAAGAATTTTATCAACTGCGTTTATATTCCCATCTTTGTCCGGAATGGGGTCTCCATGAGGATCGTGTGTTGGAAAACCCAAAAGCGCATCTAATTGATTGATTAATTTTGGTGATTTTATATGCTCTAATTGTTCTGCAACCTCATGCACCTCATCCCATGAAAAATTTAATCGCTCTACCAGAAAAACTTCCCATAAGCGGTGTTTTCGTACAATATTTGCGGCAGTTTTTTTTCCGAAATCGGTTAAAGTTACTCCTTGGTATTTTTTATAAAAAACCACTTCTTTCTCAGATAATTTTTTAATCATGTCTGTTGCAGAAGAAGCTTTTGTTTCTAGACTTTTGGCAATAGCATTTGTACTTATTCCTTTTTCAGAACCTGATTCTAAATGATAAATTGCTTTTAAATAATTTTCTTCTGAAAGTGTAAACATAATACGTATTTAGAGTTGTAAAGATATAATTTTTATTTTTATTATAATAATTTTTAGACAAGTCTAAAAAATAATTATGTTTGTTAAAAATTAAATTATTTTAAAATGATATAAAATTTGCTAGTTATTATTGATGTCAACTTTTACACTAAACTAAACGACTAGTGGGAAAACAACCACAATTTGAAATTCAAAATTTGAAATAGATTTGTAACTATCAGGTTTTTTAAATCGTAAAAAAATGATTGCTATTTTAACAAACTATACATAGGCAGTATCCTTTTTCTGAACAGATAAACTATTGCACGGAGCAGCAAAGCTTGGAAAATACAAAATGAAGCATAAAGCTCAAGAAAATAAAATAGTTCACGGGTTCTTACTAATTTACACCTTACATTTGCATAAAACTGAACAGGTTGAGTGCGCAGAACATTATAAACCAATACCAACAATCTTCGAATATTTCGCAGATTATAAAGGCCTTTAAACAAGACAAAAACCATTTCCAAATTACTAATTTGGTTGGCTCGTCGTTGTCTTTTGTCATTTCAGAAACTTTTAAGACCTCAGAAAAACCCTATCTTTTAATTTTTAACGACAAAGAAGAGGCTGCCTATTATTTAAATGATTTAGAGCAACTGTTAGGAGAAAAAAATGTTCTTTTTTACCCAGGGTCTTACAGAAGACCTTATCAAATTGAGGAAGTAGACAATGCGAATGTACTCTTGCGCTCTGAAGTTTTAAACAGGATAAATTCTCAAAAAAAAGCAGCCATCATTGTCACCTATCCTGCTGCACTGTTTGAAAAAGTAGTAACCAAAAAAGAATTAGAAAAAAACACGCTTAAAGTTACTGTTTGTGAAAACCTATCCTTAGACTTCGTAAACGAACTGCTCTTTGAATATAAATTTAAACGGGTGGATTTTGTAACAGAACCCGGCGACTTTTCTGTTCGTGGAGGAATTGTAGATGTTTTTTCATTTTCAAATGATGAACCCTATCGGATTGAATTTTTTGGAGATGAGATTGAAAGTATTCGGTCCTTTGACGTGGCAACCCAACTTTCAAAAGAGAAGTTAAAGAAAGTAGCAATCATCCCTAATATTGAAAAAAAAACACTGCAAGAACACCGCCAAAGTTTCTTAAAATACATCTCTGCAAACACCATTATTTTTACAAAAAATACGGGATTACTCTTTGGAAGTTTAGACAGCTTATTCCTAAAGTCAGAAAACGCTTTTAATGACTTGTCAAAAGAAATAACCCATGCAAAACCAAGTGAATTATTTTGTAATGGTGCCTTTATAAGAAAACAGCTAAAAGAATTCTCTTTGGTTGATTTTGGGAATCAGGACAAACCCTTTAATACTGTTTCAAGCGAGATCATTCAGTTTTTTACCATTCCACAACCTTCTTTCAACAAACAGTTCAATTTATTAATTGATAATTTGACAGCATACCACAAAGGAGGATTTAAAAACTATATTTTCTGTGCAAACGAGCAACAGGCAAAACGTTTTCATGATATTTTTGACGACTCTGAACAAGAAGTGCACTACGAAACTGTTGTTTTTCCTTTATACCAAGGTTTTGTAGATGTAGACAACCGATTGGTTTGCTATACGGATCATCAAATATTTGAACGTTATCACAAGTTTAGATTAAAAAATGGGTATGCGAAAAAACAAGCCATTACCATTCAGGAACTCAATAAACTTGAAATTGGCGATTACGTAACCCACATGGACCATGGAATTGGAAAATTTGGAGGGCTTCAAAAAATTGATGTTCAAGGGAATAAACAAGAAGCTATTAAATTAGTATATGGAGAAAGAGACATCCTATATGTGAGTATTCACTCCCTGCATAAAATTTCTAAATTCAACGGTAAAGACGGGAAAACACCAAAAATTTACAAATTAGGTTCTGGGGCTTGGAAAAAAATTAAGCAAAAAACAAAGGCAAGAGTTAAACATGTAGCCTTTAACTTAATTCAGTTATACGCCAAAAGGAAATTAGAAAAAGGATATTCATTTGGCCCCGACACCCACATTCAGCACGAATTAGAAGGAAGCTTTATTTATGAAGATACCCCAGATCAATTTACTGCCACCCAGGATGTGAAAAATGACATGGAAAAGGCGCAACCTATGGATCGCTTGGTCTGTGGTGATGTTGGTTTTGGAAAAACCGAAGTAGCCATTAGAGCTGCTTTTAAAGCGGTAGACAACGGGAAGCAAGTTGCAATTTTAGTACCCACAACAATTCTTGCTTTTCAGCATTACAAAACCTTTACGGAGCGTCTCAAAGATTTTCCATTGAAAATTGACTACTTAAATAGATTTCGGACTGCAAAAGAAAAAACAGCTGCAATTGAAGGGGTAAATAATGGTTCTATAGATATTATTATAGGAACACACCAGCTCACAAACCAACGCATACAATTTAAAGATTTAGGCCTATTAATTATTGATGAGGAGCAGAAGTTTGGTGTGGCCGTTAAAGACAAACTGAAGACCTTAAAGGAAAATATAGATACGTTAACACTTACCGCTACACCAATCCCAAGGACCTTACAGTTTAGTCTAATGGCGGCAAGAGATTTATCGATTATTAAAACAGCCCCTCCAAACAGACACCCCATAGATACGAATGTCATTCGGTTTTCTGAAGAAACCATTCGCGATGCTATTTCTTATGAGATTTCTAGAGGTGGACAAATTTTCTTTATTCACAATAGAATTGAAAATATAAAAGAAGTTGCCGGTTTGCTGCAAAGATTAGTTCCATCTGCAAAAATTGGAATTGGACACGGACAAATGGAAGGTAAAAAACTGGAGGGATTGATGCTCCGTTTCATGAACAATGAATTTGACGTTTTAGTCGCTACAACCATCATAGAAAGTGGCTTAGATGTACCAAATGCGAATACTATTTTTATCAATAATGCTAATAATTTCGGACTTTCAGACTTACACCAAATGCGCGGTAGAGTTGGGCGCTCGAATAAAAAGGCATTCTGTTATTTCATAACACCTCCGTATCACGTGATGACAGATGATGCCCGAAAACGAATAGAGGCATTGGTTTTATTCTCTGACCTAGGGAGTGGAATTAATATTGCGATGAAAGATTTAGAAATTCGTGGCGCAGGAGACTTGCTAGGAGGTGAACAAAGTGGTTTTATAAATGATATTGGATTTGATACCTATCAAAAAATCTTGCAAGAAGCAATCGAAGAATTAAAAGAAAATGAGTTCAAGGAGCTATATCCAACAGATGAAACAAAGCCGAAAGAATTTGTAAAAGAGGTGCAAATAGATACTGACTTTGAAATTTTATTTCCAGATTATTATGTGAATTCAGTAACTGAAAGGCTGAGTTTATATACTAAATTATCTGACTTAAAAAATGAAGAAGAAATTCAGGTCTTTGAAACTGAAATTATTGATCGCTTTGGAGAAATACCAAATGAAGTTGCGGACCTCTTAGATTCCGTGAGAATAAAGTGGCTTGCCAAAGCCCTGGGATTAGATAAAATTATTCTGAAGCAAAAAAGAATGATTGGGTATTTTGTTGCAGACCAGCAAAGTGATTTTTACCAAACGACCGCGTTTTCTAACATGTTAAAGTATGTGCAACAAAATAATAAGAGCTGTGTTATGAAAGAAAAGGAAACTAAAAATGGTTTGCGCTTGCTCATTACCTTTATACGGGTAGATAGTGTGAGAACCGCCTTAGGGATCCTCAATAAAATATAATGACCAAAGCACCTATAAAAAACCTAGCATTATTACTTTTAGCAACCTTTTTCATCAGTACCTCTGGTGTTTTGGGAAAATACATAGCAATGCCTGTAGCGGTGATTATTTGGTTTAGAGCCTCTTTAGCCATGGTGTTTATATATGTGTATGGAAAATTGAAAAAAATAGATTTTTCCATAAAATCAACCAAACACTACACACCTTTTTTTATCAGTGGCCTTTTAATGGCAGTGCATTGGATTACTTATTTTTATGCTTTAAAGCTCTCTAATGTAGCTTTAGGTGTTTTATCTTTATACACCTTCCCTATTATAATCGCATTGCTAGAACCCTTCTTTTTAAAGGTGAAATTTAGTCCCATATATATCCTCTTAGGATTGATGGTTTTAACGGGGTTGTATATTTTAACTCCAGCATTCCATCTTGAAAGTTCGCAAGCAAAAGGTATTCTTTTTGGGGTTTTTTCTGCATTCTGTTATGCCATCCGAATTTTAATTTTAAAAAAATACGTTGCGGCATATAATGGCACCACATTGATGTTGTACCAGACAGTAATTACCACAATTTTACTACTCCCCACCTTGTTTTTTATGGACCTATCGGGTTTAAAGAGTCAGTTTCCTTATTTGCTTTTACTCGCACTTTTAACCACTGCCATTGGGCATAGCTTAATGCTGCACTCTTTGAAGTTTTTTTCTGCAACTACCGCAAGTATTGTTAGCAGCCTACAACCTATTTTTGGAATCTGCATCGCCTACTTTCTTGTCCGCGAAATACCAAGTCTTAACACGTATATAGGTGGAGGACTCATCATATTAACCGTTCTTATCGAAAGTATTCGAAGTAAGAAAGAACAGTAGTCCCTTTTACCTGTTTTCCCGTCTGCGATGCCTTTTACTAAAAATTTACCTTTTTTAAAACAACTCTTTATTACTAATATCGATGTAATTTCGTTTTACAAAAGCTAAGATAGTTTCTAAAATTTCTCCCATGTTATTGCACTCTTTAAACTTTACGTCTCCAACATACTTGATGAGTTGTTTTTTGAGAAGGGCTACATTTTCTGGAAAAGAAATAGTGTCCGCTTTCATACATTTAATCAAACGCGCACTTCGCCTGGGAGTATTTAACATTCTTTTTGCCATGAACGAACGTTCTTCTATCTTATATTGCAGAATAGAATCGTTTTGTAATTTCTTACCTACCATTTCGATCATTTTAAAATTTTCTTTCATAAACTGCAAGTTGTACACTTTTAAGTTTCCTTCAAAAGATTGCTGATCAAAATCGATAGCCCTTATTTTATAAATAATATGGTCAAAATCGTGTGTTGGCGTAATTACATAATTATAAGAACGCATGTCTCCTAACAAACGGATCAAACACCGCTCTTTAAATTTCACAAACTCTTTGGCAATCTGAGATTTCTCTAACTCTGTACAATTTGGTAAAAAATCTCGGATAAAATCATCCCCAGGAATTCCAGCGATATGCTCTTCTATTAAGGTGTCTTTATGTACCAGGAAATTCATATTGTGCGGAGATAAAAGATGCTCTAGCTCTAGACCATAGATGCGAGAAGCATCTGCTTTCTTCACATAAAAGTACGTGAAGTTGTCATTTAAAATATTTCGAATTTTAATTCTAAAAGGTTTCGAATTTCCGAAGGTGCAATAATCAATAGCATCCACATTTAGAAAGGGAATGGTACTATCATTACCATCTGAATGCAGTATTGTGTATATTTTCTTTAAACTTCTGTCTATTTCTTCCCTGTCAAATTCAGAGTAGTACGTACGTACCCACAAGGTATCTTCATCATCCTTATCAAAGACTACTACAGAACCTTGAAAACGCAATAAATCATCATAGAAGATAGAAATTTTAGTATTTCTATTGTAGTTTTTCAAATAAGCGTTTAACATTTCGTTTACTGGAAACGTAGGCTTTTTCTTAGACATCAATTTTTTCTCTACCGCCATTTGTTCTTGTGAATTTTC
>JAOKTT010000014.1 GCA_028336245.1 Polaribacter sp. | reverse complement strand
GAGGATAATTTATCCCCGTATTTTGCTTGAAATCCACCAGCAGAAAAATTAATGTTCTGCACCATTTTTGGGTTTATAAAACTCAAGCCTTCTTGCTGTCCGGAACGGATTAAAAAAGGCCTATAGACTTCAATTCCGTTCACATAGACTAAGTTTTCGTCAAAATTACCACCTCTAACATTGTACTGTGTGCTGAGTTCATTATTATTGTTGACTCCAGGTAGAGTCATTAATATATTTTCTACACCTGCATTGGCACCTATAATTATACCCCCATTTCTAGGCGAACACGTTTTGGTACTGTTGCAAATCCGTTAGAACTGATTGTTTTTTATGACGGCCGAGAAGAAAACAATTATTTAACACTTTTTAATGCAATTTCAGCAGATTTTGAAATCAATAAAAAATTAGCTCTGCGAGGAACCCTTTCTGCTTATAATACACAGGAAGAAGAACATTACGATATTTCAGCTTCCTATAACTTAGGGGAAGTAGACGCTAATATTGGGTCAGAAAACTTTGGTGATGTAGAATTTTCTCAAGGGATTGGCTCTCAATTAAACCACGCTAGAAATGATTTAGATGCTTTGATTAGTACTGCACAAATCAAAGGGACCTACAAAATAAAAAAACAACAGTGGGATTTTGGTGTGAAATATCAAAATGAAGACATCAGGGAGCGCATTCGGGAGTGGGAAATCATTGATTCTTTAGGTTTCTCTGTTCGACCACCAAATCATAATGCAAACAACCAACCCTATGTACCTTTTGAGGGTCCTATAGCGCCTTTTCAAAATATTAGGGAAGACAACAAGGTAACAATTAATCGCATTTCTGGATTTATGCAATTAAATGAACGTTTATTTTGGAAGCATAATGAAATTTGGTATCATTTTGGAATAAGAGGACAACAGTGGACGGTTTCATCAAAGAACAGTACCTCTAAAAAGCAAATAATTATAAGCCCTAGAGCACAAATCGCCATTAAACCAGATTGGAAAAAAGACATGTTGTTTCGTTTATCTGGAGGTTGGTATTCTCAGCCCCCCTCCTATAGAGAACTAAAAAACTACAACGGTAAAATAAATATCAATGTAAAAGCACAAAAATCGATTCATTTTGTTGCCGGAATGGATTATAGTTTTAATCTCTGGGAAAGACCTTTTAAACTGACCACAGAAATGTATTACAAAGACCTAAGCGATGTGAATGCATATTCCGTAGATAATGTTAGAATTAGATATCGAGCGGACAATGTAACCACTGGATATGCACAGGGTTTTGATCTTCGTTTAAATGGAGAGTTTGTGCCCGGTAGCGAAAGTTGGGTAAGTCTAGGTTATTTAAAAACAGAAGAAAATATTAACAATAAGGGTGCTATTTCCAGACCTTCAGATCAACGTTTAAAATTTGCAATATTATTTCAAGATTATGTGCCAAATTTACCAAATTTAAAAGCCTACTTGAATTTAGTTTACAATACAGGAGTTCCTGGAGGTGCACCGGCGTATGCAGATGTATATCAGTTTCAAGGACGCTTAAGAGACTATAAGCGTGCAGATTTGGGAGTTTCTTATGTTTTTTCAGATGCCAACAAACAATACAGAAGTGGCTGGCTGTCTAAGTTTAAAGAGTTTACAGTTGGCCTAGAACTCTTTAATATGTTTGCTATTCAAAATTCCATCACAAACACCTGGGTCCGAGATGTGTATTCAAAAAATCAATTTGGAATCCCTAATTTTATGACAGGTCGCGTTTTAAACTTTAAAATTAGTATGAAGCTTTAAAACAAGCAGTGTTTAAAGTAAAAAAGGAATTAAGTTCTCATTTAATTCCTTTTTTGCTATTTTTAATTTGATCATGCTATCCCAGGATTTGGGCAGCATGCGCTTTGGTTTTAACTTTTAAGATGATTTCTTCGATCAAACCCTTTTCAGAAATAATAAAAGTGGTTCTGTGAATTCCATCATATTCTTTTCCCATGAACTTTTTCGGTCCCCAGACACCAAACGCTTCAATTACTGCTTTGTCTTCATCTGCTAAAAGCGGAAAAGGTAATTCATGTTTATCAATCCAATTTTGTTGTTTTTTCGCAGCATCAGCGCTTACTCCAAGGACATCATAACCTTTGGCTAAAAACACTTGGTAATTATCTCGTAAGTCACAAGCTTCGTTTGTACATCCCGGCGTACTTGCTTTTGGATAAAAAAATAAAACTAGTTTTTTACCTGCATAATCTGATAACTTAACCGTATTTCCCGCATTGTCATTTGCCTCAAACTGTGGAGCTTTATCCCCTATTTTTAGTGCTGTCATATTTTTTTTTAAAACAAATATACAAAGTAACAGTCTTTTTAAAAAGCCAAAATAAATAAGTTTTTGATAAGAACATTGTAACTTGCACAGATTGAAATAATAAAAAATGAATAAAAAAGAAAAAGTACAATTTGTAATGGATACCCTTAAAGAAAAGTATCCTGAAATACCAATCCCCTTGGATCATAAAGATCCTTTCACCCTCTTGATTGCTGTTTTACTATCTGCACAATGTACCGATGTTCGTGTGAATAAAATCACACCGATACTCTTTGCTAAGGCGGATAATCCTTTTGATATGGTAAAGATGTCTGTAGCAGAAATTAAAGCAATTATAAGACCCTGTGGTTTGTCTCCCATGAAGAGTAAAGGGATTTACGGACTGTCTAAAATTTTAATTGAAAAATACAATGGAGCAGTGCCGCAGAGCTTTGAAGGATTAGAAGAGCTACCCGCGGTTGGACACAAGACCGCAGGTGTTGTTATGAGCCAAGCATTTGGCATCCCTGCTTTTCCTGTAGATACTCATATTCACAGGCTACTTTGGCGTTGGAATTTGACCAATGGAAAAAGTGTAAAGCAGACAGAAAAAGATGCCAAAAGATTATTTCCTAAAGAATTATGGAATGATTTACACTTACAAATTATTTGGTACGGCCGAGAATTTTCACCTGCAAGAGGTTGGAATTTAAATACCGATATTATTACTAAAACCGTGGGTAGAAAAACGCTTATAGATGCCTATTATAAAAAAAATAACAAGGAGTAATAGGATACCTTTGATGTCTCGCTTTTCTTAGATGGCTTCATAAAAGAAAAAGCTTCAACAAATGTTGAAGCTTTTTCCATTCTTAATTCAAATTAAGTTCAATTAACTTGCTTGATTTGGTTTTTACAACTCTTAACGATTTGGAAAAATTGATCAAAAACTGAACTGTTTCTTTCGTGGGCTGCTCCTGTACATCAGAAGACTTTTTTGAGTAAATTTGCATCATATAGAAACTTTAGCTGACTGATTATAAATATTTAACGATGCAATCTTTGATTTATTGTTAGTGCACTAAAATAATTTTATGCTTCTCTATTAATTTACGCATATTTATAAGCGCATACCGCATTCTACCTAAAGCTGTATTAATACTCACACCTGTATTTTCACTAATTTCTTTAAAACTCATATCTTTGTACAGGCGCATCACTAACACTTCTTTTTGTTCCTCAGGAAGCTCATTTATCAATTCTCTAACATCGTCATATATCTGCTCTTGAATCAACCGATTTTCCGCATTCAAAGTACCGTCATGTAATACTGAAAAAATATTGAACTCGTCTGTATTTTTAAAAGAGGGCATTCTATTGTTTTTTCTAAAATGATCAATCACTAAGTTATGAGCAATGCGCATTACCCAGGGCAAAAACTTCCCTTCTTCATTGTATTTTCCTTTTTTTAAAGTTTTAATCACTTTGATAAAAGTATCCTGAAAAATATCTTCTGTAAGATCTTTATCCTGAATTTTGCTATAAATAAAACTGAATAGGCGCTGTTGATGCTTGTTGATTAAAATGGATAAAGATGCTTCTTTACCACTGATATAATCGCTTACTAAAACACTGTCTTGGATTGAATTTTTATGTACCATAGCTACTTTGAAAAGCAAAAGGGCTTTTCTTTATTATTAAATATTAATAATCTTTAAAGTAGTTTTATAGCTATATAGGTCTAATTTACTGTAGTTTGTTAGTTGCAAATATGAATATTATTTATTAATCGAACAAATTTTTTATAAAAAATATTTTACCAGCTCATAAATGAGCTTATTTTATGGTAAATTTATAGTCTATATTTTTTGATACATGAAGACAGATATTTCAACAGTAAATCCTAAAGAAAACATCATTATAAAAGGAGCAAAACTCCATAATTTAAAGAATATTGACGTTGTAATTCCTAGAAATAAATTAGTGGTCATTACAGGATTGTCCGGTTCAGGAAAGTCCTCGTTAGCTTTTGACACTTTATATGCCGAAGGACAAAGACGATATGTAGAGAGTTTAAGCTCCTATGCAAGGCAATTTTTAGGAAAATTACACAAACCAAAAGTTGACTATATTAAAGGAATCGCGCCTGCAATTGCTATTGAGCAAAAAGTAAATTCTACCAACCCGCGTTCTACCGTGGGCACATCCACCGAAATTTACGATTATATAAAATTATTATTTGCTAGAATTGGTAAAACCTTCTCTCCTATTTCGGGTGATGAAGTGAAAAAGGATACCGTTTCTGATGTTATTAATTTCATTAAGAAATATGATAGCAATACAAAGTTACTATTGTTATCTTCAGTTACAATTGAGGAAAACAGAGACTTAAAGACGGTTTTACAGGTTTTAGAACAACAGGGCTACGCGCGGTTAAAGTGGAAGAATACCATCCATAGAATTACCGATTTTCCACAACAAGAATTTAAAGGAGAACTGCTATTCTTAGTGGTAGACCGCATAGTAACGAAAGAGGATGAAGATTTTTACAATCGATTGGCAGACGCCGTTCAAACTGCCTTTTTTGAAGGGAAGGGAACTTGTTTTATTGAAAGCATAGCCGATAAAAAAGTAACTGAATTTAGTAATAAATTTGCACTAGACGGACTTACCTTTTTAGAACCAAATACCCATTTGTTTAGTTTTAACAATCCCTATGGTGCATGCCCAACTTGCGAGGGATATGGAAATGTAATAGGGATTGATAAAGATTTAGTCATTCCAAACACAGGATTATCAATTTTTGATGATGCTATATTTCCTTTTAAAACTCCTTCCTACCTCCATTACAAAGAACATTTAATTGAAGTAGCCTATCAATTTGACCTCCCGATTCATAAACCATGGTTCGAATTGTCAGAAAAACAAAAAGAATTGGTTTGGAATGGAAACAGTTCTTTTCACGGAATTCATCACTTCTTTTCTCTTTTAGAAGAAAAAAGCTATAAAATCCAAAACAGAGTAATGCTTTCTCGCTATCGTGGGAAAACAAGATGTTCCACTTGTGATGGAAAACGCCTCCGAGATGAAACCAATTATGTGAAAATAAATGAGAAAAATATTTCTGATCTAGTAGCACTTCCTTTGGACGAACTCGCTGCATTCTTTACGAGCATAAAATTAGACATACATCAAGAGAAAATCGGAAAACGCTTGCTAACAGAAATAAATAATCGGCTCCAGTTTTTAACAGATGTAGGTTTAAATTATTTGACAATTAACAGAACTTCCAACACGCTTTCTGGAGGTGAAAGTCAGCGCATCAACTTGGCAACTTCCTTGGGGAGTTCTTTAGTGGGCTCTATGTATATTTTAGATGAACCGAGTATTGGCTTGCATCCAAAAGACACCGAGCGCCTCATTAGTGTATTAAAAGATTTACGAAATTTAGGAAATACCGTTATTGTGGTGGAACATGACGAAGATATCATGAGGGAAGCTGATTATATCATAGACATCGGACCAGAAGCTGGTACTTTTGGTGGACATGTTGTGGCTGAAGGAGACTTTAAGGCTATTTTAAAAAGTGATTCTTTAACTGCAAAGTACCTCAATGAAGACTTGAAAATTGAAGTTCCCACAAAGCGGAGAAGCAGCTTAAATCGGATTGAAATTATTGGCGCCAGGGAAAATAATTTACAAAATATAGATGTTACTTTTCCTCTAAATTGTTTGTCAGTCATTACGGGCGTTTCTGGATCAGGAAAGAGCACATTAGTAAAAAATATTTTATACCCAATATTACAAAAAAAAATAATTGGACATGGAACTAAAATAGGACAACACACCGCTGTAAAAGGGAGTTTCGATACTTTAAAACATGTAGAATTTATAGACCAAAATCCTATTGGGCGCTCTTCTCGTTCAAACCCAGTGACCTATATTAAAGCGTATGATGATATCAGAGTCTTGTTTTCAAATCAGAAATTATCTACCATACGCAACTACAAACCCAAACATTTTTCTTTCAATGTAGAAGGCGGTCGTTGTGAGGTCTGCAAGGGAGAAGGCGAAGTGACTATAGAAATGCAATTTATGGCAGATGTGCACTTAGAATGTGATGTTTGCAATGGAAAACGTTTTAAAAAGGAAGTTCTAGAAGTGAAATATGATGGAAAATCTATTGATGACATTTTAAACCTAACCATTGACGACGCTGTCGCTTTTTTCTCTGAAAATTTAGTGACAAAAATTGCGCAAAAACTAAAACCATTACAAGACGTAGGTTTAGGATATGTGCAGTTGGGACAATCCTCTTCCACCCTTTCTGGTGGCGAAGCGCAACGTATAAAACTAGCCTCTTTTTTAGTGAAAGGACACACAAAAGAGAAAGCAATGTTTATTTTTGATGAACCGACAACGGGACTTCATTTTCACGACATAAAAAAATTATTAGCTTCTTTTACTGCTTTAATTGAAAAAGGGCACTCTATTATTGTGATTGAGCACAATATAGAGTTGATTAAATGTGCAGATTACATTATTGATTTGGGACCCGAAGGTGGCAAAAATGGAGGAAATCTTATTTTTCAGGGAACCCCTGAAGAGTTAGCAAGAAATAAAAAATCGTACACGGCAAAATATTTAGCAGAAAAGCTGTATTTTTAGTCCATCCCTGCAAAATAATCTCTTTTAACGTTAAAGAAAATATGGCACAAAAAAAGCCTCTTATTTCTAAGAAGCTTTATTTCTGGGTGGAAGACGGGACTCGAACCCGCGACACTCGGTACCACAAACCGATACTCTAACCAACTGAGCTACAACCACCATATAATTGCGGGTGCAAATATAAATATTTTTTCTATTCTAAGAAGCTAAAAAATTAAATTAATTTACTTAAATTTTCTACGGCAACGTAACGCTCTGAAGTAAAACCTTCTGCATGTTCAACCCCAATTAATCTTCCTAAATCCTTTGCTCTATAATTTATACTGTCTATAAAGTTTTTAGTAGAAATAGGTGTTTCCGGTTCAGTGCTCTTAGGATCATAGAACTGAGAAGAGTACGCCAAAACTGCAGCTGTTTTTAAAGGAATAAAACCCGTTACATCAACAACGAAATGGGGCGTACTATTTTTCCACTGTATATAATGATATACTTGCTTTGGGCGCCATTTTTGTTGCTTTTCGTCTTCTAGTGTGGTCATAATTTTCAATAAGCCACTTAAAAAACAAGCATCAGAGACCAATTGACTTCCTTTACCGTGGTCTATATGACGATCTTCAACAGCATTGCACAAAACAGTATCTGGTTGGTATTTTCGAATCATTTTTACCACCTCTAATTGATGCTTTTTATCGTTTGTAAAAAAACCATCAGAAAAACCTAAATTTTCACGAACCGTAACTCCTAAGATTTTTGCAGCATTACGCGCTTCTATTATTCGGAGCTCTCCAGAACCCCTGGTTCCTAACTCACCTCGGGTTAAATCTATAATTCCTACTTTTTTACCCAAAGAAATCTCTTTCGCAATCGTACCTCCGCACCCTAATTCTGCGTCATCGGGATGTGCTCCAAAAACTAATATATCTAACTTCATGCTTTCCTTTTAATTATTTGTATCTTTTTAGAATAAGAAATATTAACCAACCTTCAATCTAAAGCTTTTCGTCACCTCTTACCCATTGCTTTTATGTAAACTTTTTAAAGCTTGCTCTATATCTTCAATTAAGTCTTTCGATTCTTCAATACCTACAGAAAAACGGATTAAACCATCTTTTATTCCTCTTTCTAAACGTTCTTCTGCGCTTAATAAAGCATGTGTAGTTTGGGCCGGACTCACCGTTGTACTTTCTAAACCCGCCAAACTTAAAGAGGGTTTTATCAACTTTAAAGCATTCTGAAAATTCATTGCATCAATTTCGTGAATTAACTCAAAAGACAGCATCGCACCAAAACCTTTCATTTGTTTTTTTGCCAATTCATATTGTGGATGACTTTTTAAACCGGGGTAATACACACGTTCTATATATTCATTATTTTCTAAATATTCTGCCATTTTTTGTGCATTCTTCGTTTGTTCTTTTACACGAAGGTTTAACGTTTTTAAACTTCTTTCCAACAACCAAATATTCTGATCACTTAAGTTTCCACCAAAATTAATTGCTGTTTTCCAAATTTGAGAAATATGCTCTTTTGAGGCAGCAATAGCACCAGCAGAAATATCTGAATGTCCTCCCATATATTTTGTTGCAGAATGCAGTATAATATCAATACCAAAATCAGCTGGGTTTTGATTTATTGGAGATGCAAAGGTATTGTCAATCATAGTTATCAAACCGTTTTCTCTTGCCAATTGGGCAATTTCTGCAATGTCCGTGATCCCTAACAGCGGATTTGAAGGGGTTTCAATATAGAGTATCTTTGTATTTTCTTTCATCAGTGCAATGAAATCAGTGGCCTTGTCAGATTCTGTAAAAGAATACTCTATTCCGTACTTCTCAAATTCTGAAACTACTAAATTAAAAGTACCTCCATAAATTACCTGTTGAATAATTACATGATCTCCAGACTTTAAAAAAGCAAACATTGCTGAGGAAATTGCAGCCATCCCGGAGCTAAAAATTAAGCCGTCTTCTGTATGCTCTAACGCGGCTATTTTTTTACACAACATTTCTTGATTTGGAGTATTAAAATATCTTGGATACCGCTTAATATCTACCCCATCAAAAGCATAAGAAGTAGACATAAACATTGGTGATACTGCTCCTTTAAACTGCTCATCTTTCACTTCCCCGGTATGCACACAAATGGTGTTTATTCCTAATTTTTCAGAATCTTTCATTAAATCAATTTTACAGCAGCTAATTTACTAAAAGCAATTCTAAATTTCTATAAATTTTGAATATCTTCGCTATAATGATATCAGTACTAATTATTGGGAATGGAAATATAGCTACACATTTAGTAAAGGCTTTTTTAGGCGCTGATACTATCAATGTTACACAAATAAACTCAAGGGAGTTAGGAACTATCCCCAAAGCAACGGTTACCATTCTTGCCATTTCAGATGATGCTATTGCCACAATTTCTTCAAAAATAAAAAATTCTTTAGTCGTACACACTTCTGGTAGTTTTTCGATGGAAAATTTAAAAAACACTACTAATAAAGGTGTTTTTTACATGTTGCAAACCTTTTCCAAAGAGAAGGAAATGGATTTTTCTACAGTACCTTTTTGTTTGGAAGCGGAAAACAAAGAGGATTACTTGTTACTTGAAAAAATAGCAAAAACAATTGGACGGAAAATATACTCAGTAAATTCCGAACAAAGAAAAGCTTTACATATTGCCGCTGTTTTTGTAAATAACTTTACAAATCATCTCTATACAATAGGAAATGATATTTGCGAAAAACATCAGGTTCCTTTTGAAATTTTACAACCTTTAATTCAGGAAACATCAGAAAAAATAAAAACCCTGTCGCCAAAAAAGGCACAAACAGGTCCTGCAATTAGAAATGACAAAAAAACAATAAAAAGTCATTTAGAATTATTATCTAAAGAACAACAAGAAATTTATAAACTTATAACACAAGCGATTAAAAATGGAAATTAGTTACAAGCAATTATTACCGAAAATTAATACTTTTATTTTTGATGTTGATGGTGTTTTAACCAATGGTCAGTTAACCATAATGCCCGATGGAGAATTGGTAAGGCATATGAATGTTAAAGATGGATACGCGATGAAAAATGCACTAAACAAGGGGTACCGCGTTTGTATCATATCTGGCGGAACAAATGAAGGCGTTAGAACACGTTTATCAGCCCTAGGAATTGAAGATATTTATTTAGGTGCTCATGATAAGATAAAGCAGTATCAAGCACTTGTACAAAAATACAATTTACTTCCTGAGAACGTGTTGTATATGGGAGACGATGTGCCCGATTATCCCGTAATGAAAATTGTGGGGTTAGCTACTTGCCCAAATGATGCCGTTCAAGAAATTCAAAGTATTTCAAAATATATTTCTAATAAAAAAGGAGGTGAAGGCTGCGTGAGAGATGTCATTGAACAGGTATTGCGTGTGCAACAAAAATGGAACGAAAATTTTGATGCAAGCTTGTAATATTTTGTCATTAAAAGGCTGTTTTTTTCAGTTTTAACGCGCTATGTATTTATTATTTAATAAAAAATAGTGCATGATACCTTTATAGCACTAATTCTTCTGCTCCAACATCGGCACAAAAGAAAAGTCACCCAGCTCATGTTTTTCAAATTCTTTTGAAGACTTCCGAATAAAAAGGGTCATTATTTGAGTTTTATCACCTACCGGAATTAATAATTTTCCTCCTATTTTTAATTGAGATAACAAAGGATTAGGAACAAAAGGAGCACCAGCGGTAACAATAATTTTATCGAAAGGCGCTTGCTCTTTCAAGCCTATATAACCATCTCCAAAAATAAATTTCTTTGGTTTATATCCTATTTTAGGCAAAAACAAAGAAGTCCTTTTAAATAATTCTTGCTGTCTCTCTATAGAATATACTTCCGCTTTGAGTTCTAACAAAACGGCTGTTTGATAACCTGATCCCGTGCCAATTTCCAAAACTTTATCACCTCCTTTAATTTCTAAAGTTTGTGACTGAAAAGCCACCGTATACGGCTGAGAAATTGTTTGTTCTGCAGCAATAGGAAATGCCTTATCCTGATATGCGTGATTTTCAAAACTAGAATCAATAAACAAATGCCTTGGGATTTTACGTATGGCATTTAGTACATTAATATCTAAAATTCCTTTTGCTGCTAATACATTAGCAAGCTGATTTCTAAGCCCTTGATGTTTTGAAGTATCTTTCAATTTTAATAAATTTCTAGAGTCTAAAAATAGGAATAATTATAAATACATTCTTATAAAATTGTATCTTTGTTTTCGTTGAAAATTTCTAATATTTATTTAGAAAATTCAAAAAAAATAAAATAACGTCATTGTTAAGCATTTGTCGGTGATTGACTGATAGCAACTCAAAAATGACAAAAATATACATATATGTTAAAAGTAGGAGTTTTAGGTGCTGGTCATCTTGGAAAAATTCATTTACGGTTACTAGAACAGTCAGAGAAATATGAATTGGTTGGTTTCTTTGATCCATTTAAAGAAAATGCAGAAAAAGTAGCCAAAGAATTTGGCTATCGATTATTTGATTCCATTGAAGAATTAATAACAGCGGTAGAAGTTGTAGATATTGTAACCCCAACCTTGTCACATTTTGACTGTGCTAAAATGGCGATTGAAAATGGGCGTCATATTTTTATTGAAAAACCAATTACTAAGACCGTTTTAGAAGCAGAAGCTATTAAAACATTAGCGAGTCAGTTTCACGTGCAAGGTCAAGTTGGCCATGTAGAACGTTTTAACCCAGCTTTTACAGCTGTAAAAGATAAAATAGACACTCCAATGTTTATTGAAACACATCGATTAGCAGAATTTAATCCCAGAGGGACTGATGTTCCAGTGGTTTTAGATTTAATGATCCATGACATTGATATTATTCTTTCTGTAATCGATTCTAAAGTAAAAAATGTGCACGCCAGCGGTATCTCTGTTATTTCTGAAACTCCTGATATTGCAAATGCAAGAATTGAGTTTGAAAATGGTTGCGTTGCAAACTTAACAGCGAGCAGAATTTCAATGAAAAACATGCGTAAAACACGTTTTTTTCAAAAGGATGCTTATATTTCTATTGATTTTTTAGAAAAGAAATCAGAAATTGTTCGGATGAAAGATGTTCCTAACAATCCCGATGAATTTGCAATGATTTTGCAAAATGCAGAAGGTATTAAAAAACAAATTTACTTTGACAACCCTGAGATTGAAAACAACAACGCTATCTTAGATGAGTTAGAGTCCTTTGCAGACGCTATTGAAAATGGCACTAAACCTGTTGTTTCTTTGCGGCAAGGTGCAGATGCATTAAGAGTTGCACAAATGATTATTGATTGCTTTTAATTAATTGCAGTGCACTTTAAATTTTATAAAAGTAAATAAGCACTTGAAACGAGAATTGAGTACCTGTTCAGTGGTAAGTTCTAGCAAATCCAATTTTCTGAAAGCCTACATCGCACGCAAACCTAAAAAAAGCGAGCAACTAAAGTCCGTTAAAACGTTCTAAAAAATAAAAACATTTAAATAATTATTGATGAAAAATATAGCTATTATTGGTGCCGGAACGATGGGAAATGGTATTGCCCACACATTTGCTCAATTTAATTATAAGGTGCATTTAATTGATATTTCTCAAACTTCTTTAGAAAAAGGAATTGCTACTATTTCTAATAATTTGGATCGAATGGTACTTAAAGAAAAAATATCAGAAGCCGAAAAAACAAAGACCCTGTCGAATATTACAACATTTACGGTACTTGCTGAAGGAGTCAAAAATGTTGATTTAGTCGTAGAAGCTGCTACGGAAAATACTGTTTTAAAAACTAAAATTTTCAAAGAATTAGATGCTGTTTGTGCCGATCATACAATTCTAGCGACCAACACTTCCTCAATCTCCATCACTCAAATTGCAGCAGCTACAAATAGACCAGACAAAGTAATTGGAATGCATTTTATGAATCCTGTGCCAATTATGAAGTTGGTCGAGATTATAAGAGGTTATAATACCTCTGATGTTGTGATGCAAACAATTGTTGGTTTATCTGAGGATATCAATAAAAGCCCCGTTGAAGTGAACGATTATCCAGGTTTTGTCGCAAATCGTATTTTAATGCCAATGATTAACGAGTCTATTGAAACGTTGTACAACGGAGTTGCTGGTGTTACTGAAATTGATACAGTAATGAAGTTAGGAATGGCACATCCAATGGGACCTTTGCAGTTGGCTGATTTTATTGGTTTGGATGTTTGTTTGTCTATTTTAAACGTATTGTATGATGGTTTTAAAAACCCAAAGTATGCGCCTTGTCCATTGTTAGTAAACATGGTAATGGCAGGAAAACTAGGTGTAAAATCTGCAGAAGGATTTTATGATTATTCTGAAAACAGAAAAGCAGAAGTAGTTGCTAAAATGTTTCGTTAATACACTTAATTTCACCCTTTCAAATTGCCCTTTTTTAGTTCTCTAAATTTCAATAATTTAAAAAGGGCATTTGAAAAAATACGTGCTATGAAATATCTATTAATTATTCTTTTCTTTTCCTCCCTATTATCCTTTACACAAGCTCCTAAAAAGGGCGTTTTAAATATTAAAAAAATAGGTTTTCTTTACAATAATGCACACAGTGATAATTTTATTTTTAATGATAAAGATTTCACATATGGTACAAATACATACAAATTACAAGCATTTTATAATTTAGGTACCTGGAAATCTCTCGATTTAGAATTGATTGTACAACCACAATATCAGGTCTTACAACATCAATTAATAAATGAGCAATTTGTGCTGCCTTCTGAAGAAAATTTTGCAGAAAAAAGAACAGAATTTACAACTCCTAAAACCATGCATTTATATGCTTTTGAATTGGGTTTTGTGATGAAAAAAGAGCTTTTAAAAAAATTAAATTTCTTAGTTATGATTGGTTTGGGTTTGGCAACTATAGACACAAGAACTGAACGACTAGCAAAAGGTTTTACATTTATTGAAAATGGATCTTTAGGTGTATCTTATAAAATAACAAGTACAACTTTTTTATACTTAGGAACCAATGTTGGGCATATTTCTAATCTTGATTATCAAATACCTAATACTGGCTTTTCAGTGATAGGGTTTGAAGCCGGAATTTCTGCCGCAATACAATAAGAAAAGGAACTCAAATTGAGCTCCTTTTTGTTTATACATTCGTTTGACCTTGAAAAAGTTTCACCTTAATTAGAGCAGAAAATAAGATTATTTTCCCAACCAAGAATTCAACATCCAAATTGTTTTTTCTTGTTCCGCTATAAAATCACTCATCATAGAGTTCGTACCTTCATCGTTTGCCTTCTCCGATAAATCTAAAATTTCTCTTTCTATAGTTAATAGTTCTGACAAAGAATTAACCACCAATAAAACCCCTTCCTCATCATGGGAAATATCTCTTCCTACGGGCACTGAAGCCTTGTTTATATAATCTGTAAAGGTATGCAGTGGCTTTCCTTGTAAAGTAAGTATTCGCTCGGCTACTTCGTCAATTTTCACTTGAGAATCCGTATAAAACTCTTCAAATTTTACATGCAATTCAAAGAAATTCTTTCCTTTAATATTCCAATGCAAACCGCGTAAATTTTGATAATATATTTGAAAGTTTGCTAATAATCCGTTTAAATTATTAACTAAATTTGCACTTTCTTTTCTATCTAATCCTAGTATTGATTTATTCATATTTTTGTTTGTTTTTTGGACTTCAAAATTAACAGAAATTTGTTACAATAAACCATAATGATTATTGATACTTTTAATATCTTTATAAAAATATCTTATCACAATGACCATTACCCAATTAAAATATGTTTTATCCGTTGCAGAGTACCAAAATTTTACAGTAGCAGCTGAACATAGCTTTGTTACCCAGCCTACGCTTAGTATGCAAATCCAAAAGCTGGAAGACCAATTAGGTGTGAGAATATTTAATCGGTCAAAAAAGCCAATTGAATTGACAGATGTCGGTGAAAAAATAGTAGAACAAGCAAAAGTAATTGTCGATGAAAGTAACCGAATTTTAGACATTGTACATCAACAAAAAGGATATATTGGAGGCCAATTTAAATTGGGAATTATACCTACTATAATGCCTACTTTATTGCCAATGTTCTTGCAAAATTTTACTAAAAAATATCCAAAGGTGAAATTAATCATCGAGGAATTGACAACAGAAGAAATCATACGCAAATTAACTGATGGACATATAGACGCTGCTATTGCGGCAACACCCTTAGAGAATGAGGCTATTAAAGAAAAACCTTTGTACTATGAACCTTTTGTTGGATTAATTCCACAAAACCACAGGCTTTTTAATAATAAACAAATTAATGAAGAAGAGTTAGAAGTCGAAGATATTTTACTATTAGAAGATGGCCACTGTTTTAAAGATAGTATTCTCAATTTGTGTAGAAATCATAAAATTGACAATAAAAAAGGTTTTTCTTTAGAAAGCGGAAGTTTTGATACCCTGATCAAACTTTCTAAGGAAGGTTTAGGGATGACCCTACTACCCTATTTGCATACCTTAGATTTAAATGATGTGGACAAAGCTCATTTACGTGAATTTCAAAATCCCCCACCAGCAAGGGAGGTCAGCTTAATATATCATAAGTCTCAACTTAAAATGCAATTAATTGAAGCCTTAAAAAAGACCATTGACGGTGTTGTAAAAGGTGCAATTTCTTTTTCTGATGTAAAAATAATCAGTCCAATTCGAAAATAAGTAGTCTAAAAAAGCACCAATAAAGCTTCTAATTTTAAGAATTTTAGCTGATGCACAAACCAACAGGGACAATGCGAAGTTCGAAGTTACACACTTTTAAGAATACATTTTTTGACGTAATTCTTTTATTTTGGGGTCCGATAAATATTCTTCAAAAGTAGTATATCTATCTATCACACCTTTTGGAGTCAACTCTATAATTCTATTTGCAACCGTTTGCGCAAATTTGTGATCATGGGTGGATAACAAAACAGTCCCTTTAAAATTAATTAAGGCGTTGTTTAAAGATTGGATGGATTCTAAATCTAAGTGATTTGTTGGTTCGTCTAAAATTAAAACATTTCCTCTCTTCATCATCATTCTAGACAACATACAACGAACTTTTTCTCCTCCAGAAAGCACATTACTTTTCTTTAAAGCTTCTTCACCAGAAAAAATCATTTTCCCTAAAAATCCGCGGATAAAAACTTCTTCACGCTCTTCTTCAGTTTGTGCATATTGTCTTAACCAATCCACTAAATTTAACTGTCCATCCTGAAAAAAAGTGGAATTATCTAAAGGTAAATAAGATTGCGTAGTGGTAACTCCCCAAGAGAATGTACCTGTATCTGCTTTCTCATTTTCTGTGATAACATCATAAAAAGCACTAATCGCTCTAGAATTTTTAGAAATAATAGCAATTTTATCTCCTTTATTTAGATTGACATGTACATTGTCAAATAATATTTCTTTTTCAAACTCCTTAGACAAGCCTTCCACATTTAAAATTTGATCTCCAGCTTGTCGATCTCTATCAAAAATAATAGCAGGGTACCTTCTACTCGATGGTTTGATATCTTCAACATTTAACTTCTCGATCATTTTTTTACGTGAAGTTGCCTGTTTAGATTTTGCAACATTTGCAGAAAAACGTCTAATAAAGTCCTCTAATTCTTTCTTTTTATCTTCAGATTTCTTATTTTGTTGTGCTCTTTGTTTTGCTGCTAGCTGACTAGACTCGTACCAAAAAGTATAATTACCAGAGTAATGATTTATTTTATTGAAATCAATGTCTGAAATATGTGTACAAACAGAATCCAAAAAATGTCTATCGTGCGAGACAACAATTACTGTATTTTCAAAATTTGCAAGAAAATTCTCCAACCAGGTAATCGTTTCAAAATCTAAATCATTGGTTGGCTCATCCATTATTAAAACATCTGGATTTCCGAATAGTGCTTGTGCAATTAATACACGTACCTTTTGTTTCCCATCCAAATCTTTCATTAAAGTATAGTGAATGTCTTCCGTGATCCCCAGGTTAGACAGCATAGCAGCCGCGTTAGAATCTGCATTCCAACCATCCATTTCTTCAAAAGTAATTTGAAGCTCTCCAATCTTCTCTGCATTTTCATCCGTATAATCAGCGTATAAGGCATCAATTTGCTTTTTAATTTTAAACAAATCTTTATTTCCCATTACTACAGTCTCTAAAACTTGGAATTCGTCAAACGCATAATGATCTTGGGTTAACACGGACATTCGCTTTCCTTTTTCAAGGTGCACCTGACCAGAAGTAGGATCTTGTACTCCTGAAATAATTTTTAAGAAAGTAGATTTCCCTGCCCCATTCGCGCCGATAATACCATAGCAATTTCCTTGAAGAAATTTTGTATTGACTTCATCGAACAGAATTCGTTTACCAAATTGAACGGATAAGTTAGAAACTGATAACATAGATAAACTTTTTTAAATTCTTGCAAAAGTACACATTCCATTTTTCTTTTCAAGGGATAAATTCAATACTTTTTCAAGGGTTTTATAAGGGAAAAGACTGCTTACTTAATTCCTTTTTTAACAGTGAATTAACAAGTTTACCTATTTGTATGTTTTACATTTGTTTGCATATATTAGTACCTGAGCTTTTTTATTTATGACAAAAAATTTATTTAAAAGTATTACCCTTCTCTACCTTCTAATCAGCTTAGTAAGTTGTTCTGGTATTAAAAAAAGTAATACAGTCTTTTTTGGAGGTAAAATCATAAATCCAAAAACTAAATTTGTCGTGCTATATTCAAATAATCTAGTAATTGATACGATTTTATTAAATGAGCAAAATAAATTTTTAGGAATCTATAAAAACCTAAATGAGGGTTTGTACCATTTTATGCACGGCAATGAAAATCAATATATTTATTTAGAACCAAAAGATAGTTTAATGTTGCGTTTGAATACGTGGAACTTCGACGAGTCTCTTGTATTTGCAGGAAAAGGTGCTGAAAGAAATAATATTTTAGTCGATATATTTTTAGAGGATGAGAGCGAAAAAAAACTATTCTATGGGTTTAACAATTTAAAACCAAAAGCGTATCAAAGAAAAATGAATTCACATATTCAGTCTCGCCTAAAAACTTTTGAGGATTACAAAAAAAACCATCCAAATGAGACTGCTGCTTATTTTAATGTTTTAAAAACAGCACTCACCTATCCTATATATGCACGAATAGAGAGGTATCCAATAAGTCATGTTTACCTATCTGAAAAAACAGATTTCCCAAAAATTGATTCTTCTTTTTATGCCTATAGAAAAAATTTAAATTTTAATAATAATAACGTACTCATTTACTATACTCCGTATGCGAGATATATTACAAATTATTTGTACAATGTAACCTACGCCCTGGGACACAAACCAATGATGTCTAAATTTTCTTCGGACTTTACGGTTGATTTATTACAAACCATTGATGCTAAAATAAATTTAAAAGACTCAAAAAATGCGTTTTTAAAAAGAACAGTTTTAGATCATTTTCAAAGGAAGTCTAATTGTACTATAGATCAAAGGTCATTTGATCTTTTTTTAAAATTATCCTCTAATAAAGAAGATAAAGAATTAGTGCGAAATCTATTAGAAGATAATAAAATGCTTCATAAAGGTCACAAAATAGAAGGTTTTACAATTTCAGACTTTACAAACCAATCTCTTAATATTAAGGATTTTATACATGGTAAAAACACCGTTTTACTTTTTTGGAGCAGAAAATATATTTCAAAATCTTTTATTAATTCAAGGGTTCCTTTTTTACAAAAAAAATATCCTTCCTTAAATTTTGCTATAATAGAAATTGACGGCAGTAGTAATAATGATAGTAGAATACCGAATATTGATATAAAGAATCAATATTATATAAACTCTAAAACACTTAAAAATAACTTTCTAACTAGCGCCATGCATCGCACAATTCTTGTGAATAAAAAAGGCATCGTTGAGAATGGTTATGCCGCTATTTCTTCCCGAAACATCTACAAACAACTCAAAGAATTGAGTGAAATAAATTAACACAGACAAAGATTGTATTGTTGTTAATTTCCTGTACCTTTGCACGATTTTAATTTTGGGGGTACTCAATAGAAAATCAAGTCGAAATTTATAATTTGATTTGCAGGTGGGCGTTCTGTGAATCTACAAAAACACAGTAATGTCAACATTTTTAGAATTAGGTTTAAAAGAACCTATCAACAAAGCATTAACAGATTTAGGGTATGAACAACCAACTGTTATTCAAGAAAAAGCAATTCCACAAATTATTTCATCAAAAAGCGATTTAAAAGCATTTGCACAAACGGGTACCGGTAAAACTGCTGCCTTTAGTCTACCAATATTAGAACTTTTAGATTCTAACAGTGGGAATGTTCAAGCAATTATATTATCACCCACTAGAGAACTTGCCGTTCAAATTGGAAACAATATAAAAGACTTTTGCAAGTACTTGCCAGCTATTAAAGTGACTACAGTATACGGTGGATCTAGTATGGAAGATCAAATAAGATCTTTAAAAAGAGGTTCTCAAATTGTTGTTGGAACTCCAGGAAGAACTGTAGATTTAATAAAAAGAAGAGCTTTAAAATTAGGAAACGTTCAATGGTTGGTCTTAGATGAAGCTGATGAAATGTTAAACATGGGCTTCAAAGACGAATTAGATAAAGTTCTTGAAGCAACTCCAGACACCAAACAAACCTTACTGTTCTCAGCAACTTTCCCAAAAGAAGTAGAGTCCATTGCTAAGAACTACATGACCAAGCCCGTAGAAATTACTTCTGGTCAAAAAAACCAAGGTGCAGATAGTGTTAGCCATGAGTATTACTCAGTAACCGAGAGAACACGTTACCCGGCATTAAAAAGAATAGCAGATTTAAATCCTGATATTTATGCAATTATCTTTTGTCGAACTCGAAGAGAGACACAGGAAGTTGCAGACAACTTAATCAAGGATGGTTATAGTGCGGATGCTTTGCATGGAGATTTATCTCAAGGTCAAAGAGACTCTGTGATGGGTAAATTTAGAAAAAAAACAATTCAAATCTTAGTTGC
The DNA here is from genome assembly GCA_028336245.1 of Polaribacter sp. GTDB lineage: Bacteria > Bacteroidota > Bacteroidia > Flavobacteriales > Flavobacteriaceae > Polaribacter. Next base: position 14,531 of record JAOKTT010000014.1, on the reverse strand, counting down.
TACTGATGTTGCAGCCCGTGGATTGGATGTTACCGAATTAACACATGTTATCAATCATAAATTACCAGATCAAATAGAAAACTATACGCACAGAAGTGGTAGAACTGGTAGAGCTGGAAATACTGGAATTTCTATAGTATTAGTGAATGGAAAAGAGAAAGGTAAATTACGCCCTATCGAAAAAATCATTCAAAAGAAATTTACAGAAGCAAAAGTACCTTCTGGAAAAGATATCTGTCAGAATCAATTGATGAGTTTAATTGACAAGGTTGTAAATATTGAGGTAAATGAGACTCAAATAAATGAGTTTTTACCAAGTATTTATGAAAAATTAGAAGGTTTAGACAGAGAGCAATTAATTCAAAAATTTGTTTCCTTAGAGTTTAATACCATGCTAGCATACTATGAAAATGCAAAGGATTTAAACGATTTGTCTTCGAGAGATAATTCTAGAGCAAGAACAGAAAACGAAAATATGACGCGTTTTTTCATCAACATTGGTAGAAAAGACAACTTAAATCCTGGAAAGTTAATTGGCTTAATTAACGAACAAAACATTGGGGATAAAGTAGAAATTGGGTCTATAGATATTTTAGATACTTTTTCTTTCTTTGAAATAGATAAAAACTTCGAAGATAAAACCTTAGAAGCGTTCTCTTCAAATCAACCCGATTTTGACGGTCGTTCTGTAAATATAGAGATTACAAAGAAAGAACGTTCTTCCGGAGGCGGAAGAAGAGGCGGTGGTGGTAGAAAACCATTTGGCGGCAAGAAAGAAGGTGGTTTTGGAAGACGTAAAGATTCTGACGGTTCTTCATCGTCTAGAAGAAGTAGTGATTCTGGAAGCAGAGGGTCTGACAGACGTTCTTCAGAAAGACCCGATAGAAATTCTGGCGGAGGTGATAGAAAATCTTCTGGCGGATTCGGAAGAAAACGTAGAGAAAGCTAAAAATAGCAAGCATAAAAATTTAAAAACTCACAAGCAGATCGCTTGTGAGTTTTTTTTTATAAAAAACAGATGCCTTTTTAACTACCATTAGCATAAGATAAATACAGCGATACATAGAAAAACCACAATTTGAATCCATTTTAAATAATACCCAATATTTTTATTCCTTTTTATGCGTTCAGAAATAGCACCTGCAAGTATGGCTATTGCTGAAAATATGACCAATGAAACTAGCATAAAAATACCCCCTAAAACATAAAACTGAATTACGGTACTTACGCTTGTAGTAAATAAAAATCCAGGAAAAAAAGCCAAGAAAAAAATAGAAACTTTAGGGTTTAATACATTCATTATAAACCCTTCTTTAAATAATTCTCTAGTTGTTTTCCTTAGCACATTTTCTTCAGAAAAAGCAATTGTAGCATCTGATGAATATCTTTTGTAAGCCAAGGATACAAGATAAAGAGCTCCAAAAAATTTAACCCCCAAAAACACGTTTTCCGATTCCTTTATAATTGCAGATACCCCGAAAGCTAACAGTGTAGTATGCACCAAACAGCCTGAAATTAGACCAAAAACAGTTGCCATCCCATATTTTTTCCCAAACGCAATACTTTGTGTTAAAACAAAAATATTGTCGGGTCCCGGCGATAGTGTCAAAATTGAAGTTGCAAATGCAAAAGATAAAAGAGTTTCAAGCATTTGCTAAAAATAAGATTTGTTGAAAAAAATATACGTTTATTAATGTTTTATTATTCTGAAAATTTTAATTTTTAATGACCTTTTCTTAATTGTATAACTCCTTTATTAATCAATATTTCACTCTTTTGAATACACAAAAATACAAAACAATATTTTGTTTGATAAAAACGAAGAAAACTAAAACAAAGTAATAAAAAATCTCTTCAAATATCCTTATATTTGTATTCATCAGTATAGAAGATAATAAAGCGTAATTATAGGGAGCATTCCAATCCACTTATACCTAGAAATCTGCCTCTAATTTGAAGTGTTGTTTAAGGCAAGTCATTTCATTAATAGTGATGGGCTTTAAAAGTGTTGTAATTTATAATCGTTTATCTATGGTTCGAATTTAAATAAAAATAAATGGCTTTTTTAATCATTTTTATTACTTTTTGGGGAATGGAGTTCATGGCATGGTTCACGCACAAGTTTGTGATGCATGGTTTTTTATGGACCATACATGAAGACCACCACACACATAATAAAGACTCTTTTTTTGAGAAAAATGATGCATTCTTTCTCATTTATGCACTTCCTTCATGGCTGTGTATTATGTTAGGCTCTATGTTTTCTGTTTGGAACGTAATGTACATCGGTTTTGGAATCCTAGCGTACGGAATCGCTTACTTTTTAGTACATGAAGTATTTATACATCAAAGACTAAAGTGGTTTAAAAACAGTAACAACGCCTATTTAAGAGCAATTCGAAGAGCACACAAAATACACCACAAACACTTAGGAAAAGAAAAAGGAGCTTGTTTTGGAATGTTAGTTGTTCCTCTAAAGTACCTAAAACAGGAATTCAAACAAATGAAAGCCTAATTTTTAATTCTGCATACATTTTACAAGTTAATTGCTTTTATTCTTTACAATATCAATTCAAAACACCCTGTTCAAATGATACCGAAAATTTTGAAAGAAACTTGTATTCTAAATTATAAGATAAGAGTCTCTAAAAGTATAATACAGTTTCCTTTATGAAAAAGGCAATAGTCATAGGTGCGGGAATTGCTGGAATTGCAGCGGCAATCCGATTAAGAAACAAAGGATTTCAAGTCCAAGTATTAGAGAAAAATGCCTACCCTGGTGGAAAACTTACACAAATTCATGGAAGTGGATTTCGATTTGATGCAGGACCCTCTCTTTTTACAATGCCTAATTTAGTCACTGAACTTTTTAATATTTCTGGAAAAAAAGCAAGTGATTATTTTAATTTTGAGCAACTAGACGTGTTGTGTAATTACTTTTATGAAGACGGAACACGTATCTCTGCACATTCAGATATTAATCTCTTTGCGGATGAAATTGAACAAAAAACAATCGATTCCGCAAAAAAAGTAAAACAACATCTTGCAAAAAGTAAATTCATATACGACGCTACAGAGGAACAGTTTTTAAATAAATCTCTGCACAAAATAAGTTCTTTTTTTTCACTGTCTACCCTTCATTCTCTATTAAAACTTCCCTTTTTAAATATTTTTAATTCGATGAATGCAGTAAACGAACGTGCCTTTAAAGATTCTAAAACGATCCGACTATTTAATAGATATGCCACCTACAACGGATCGAACCCATATAAAGCTCCCGGAATATTAAATATAATTCCTCACCTTGAATTTGGCTTGGGTGCATATCTACCCAAGGGAGGAATGCATGAAATCACAAATAGTCTGGTACGCTTGGCAAAAGAAATTGGAGTTGAATTTTACTTTAATCAAGAGGTAAACTCCATTACAACCGGTGAAAAACTTGCGGATGGTGTTATTACAACGTCTAAAAAGTACCCTGCTGACGTTATTATTTGCAATGCGGATATTCATACAGTTTACGAAAAGCTTATCCCCTCCGCAAAAAAACTAAAAGAAGTAGACCAACAAGAGCGTTCAAGCTCTGCCTTAATTTTCTACTGGGGTATCGATAAAGAATTCCCAGAACTAGATGTACATAATATCTTATTTACAGAAGACTATCAAAAAGAATTTGAACATATTTTTGATTCAAAAACAATCTACGAAGACCCTACAGTATACATAAATATTACGAGTAAGCGAATTGAAAAGGATGCGCCAAAAGAAAAAGAAAACTGGTTTGTAATGATAAATGTTCCCTCTGTGTATGGGCAAGATTGGGATGAAATGATTGCGCAAGCCAGGAAAAACATCTTGTCTAAAATTTCAAAAAATTTAGGAATCGCTATTGAAAATCTCATCGTATTTGAAGAACAACTAACACCACAACTCATTCAAGATAAAACATATTCTTTCAAAGGTTCTTTATATGGGACTTCAAGTAATAATAGATTTGCTGCTTTTTTCCGTCACAAAAATTTTTCTTCTCAATATAAAAATCTTTATTTTTGTGGAGGAAGTGTGCATCCAGGTGGAGGAATCCCTTTGGCACTTTCCTCCGCAAAAATTATTGATAAATTAATTAAATGATAAAAAAAACCTCCATAGAAAATCGATGGATAGGGCTTTTGCTTTTATTCTATTTTTTTGGATTGCTAGGAATGTCCTTCGATGCATATAAAAATCTATTTATACCACTTACACCACTAAACTTAATCCTTACATTAGTTGTCTTTTATAAAGTAAACAAAGATTTCAGTGCAAAGTTTATTATGCTTTCGCTTCTAATTTTTTTAATTGGATTTTCAATAGAAGCCGTTGGAGTTGCCACAGGAGTTTTATTTGGAAACTATACCTATGGTAGTGTATTTGGTTATAAGCTTTTTGAAACACCCATACTAATTGGCGTCAACTGGTTATTTTTAGCTCTTAGTACCTATGGTATTGTACAGCATTTTACAAAAAAAGCTGTTTGGCTAGTGCTACTTCCTCCAGTATTAATGACCGCCTTAGATTATTTAGTGGAACCTGTAGCGATGGAGCTTGGTTTTTGGAGTTGGAAAAATAACACCATACCGCTGCAAAATTACGCGATGTGGTTTGTTACTAGTGCCGTTATTCATAGCTTAATTTACTTTTTTAGACCAAAAATAAACGCAAAAATAAGCTTTGTTATTATCAGTGTGCAGTTGTTCTTTTTTGGGATACTGCACCTACTAATAAAGTGGTAGGTTCACATAAAAACTTCTATTGTAATTGCTGGCTAAGGGATTCTGATTTTACCATAACTATGATCGTAAATTACGATCATAGTTATCATTCCGGATAAAATTTTATTATTTAAGCAAGGCTTTATTAATTTTTTTTATTAAACCGGGTCCTTCATATATAAAGCCGGTATAAATTTGAACTAAATCTGCACCCGCATTAATTTTCTCTAAAGCATCCTCTGCGGTGTGTATCCCTCCTACTCCAATAATTGGAAAAGACTTGTTCGATTTTTCAGATAAATATTTAATCACCATAGTGCTTTGGTTCTTTATAGGCTGCCCACTTAACCCACCATTACCTATTTCTTTTAAGCGTTCTTTAGATGTTTTTAAATGATCTCTAGCGATTGATGTATTCGACGCGATTACACCATCAATCTTCGTTTCTGCTACCAAATCTATAACTTCATCTAATTGGAAATTATTTAAATCTGGAGCGATTTTCAATAAGATAGGTTTCTTAATTTTAAAGCGATGATTCTCTTTTTGACATTCAGAAATTAACGAAACTAGATACTCTTTATCACTTAGTTTTGCATCACTGGCAACATTAGGACAACTAACATTTAAGACAAAGTAATCTACAAATGGATGTAATTCTCTAAAAACAGCTAAATAATCTGAAGTATAGGCTTCTGGATTTGTATCTGTATTTTTACCAATATTTCCTCCAATAATTACTTTATGCTTGTTTTTTTTTAAATTTTTAATAGCCTCTTCCGCACCAGCATTGTTAAAACCCATTCTATTGATAATGCCGTGATCTTCTTTTAATCGGAAAAGTCTTTTCTTTGGGTTTCCAGTTTGTCCTTTTGGTGTTACTGTACCAATTTCTATGAAACCAAAACCAAAATTGGCTAATTCATTGTATAATACCGCATTCTTATCAAATCCTGCAGCCAAACCAACTGGATTCCTAAAGTGCAATCCGAACAAATTTCGTTCTAATTTTTTATCATTTATTTGATACAGTTTTCTAAATATTCCTGCTACAAAAGGTAACTTACATAAAATTCTGATTAAAGAAAACGTAAAATAATGTACTTTTTCTGGATCAAATAGAAATAAAAATGGACGAATTATTAGTTTATACACGCAACTATGTTGTTTTTTTATTCACACAAGTATCCAATAATAACAGGACTATGAATATATTATACTCTTCATTTTATCTTAATACAGCTTGCAAGTTCTTTTCAAATGTTTGCTGTAGTTTTTGCATTACTTTATCAATTTGTTTGTCCGTTAGAGTCTTGCTCTCATCCTGAATTAGAAAGCTAACGGCATACGACTTTTTCCCATCGGGCAATTTATCTCCTTCATAAACATCAAATAAATCCACTTCCTTCAATAAAATTTTTTCAGACTGGAATGCCAAGTTATAGATTTCTTTAAATTCTATTTTAGCGTCTAACAACAAAGCTAAATCGCGCTTTACTGAAGGGAATTTAGGAAAATCAACAACTTTTACATTCGTGTTTCCCGTCAGCTTTAAAATAGTATCCCAATTAAAGTCAGCGAATAAAACATTTTGCTTAATTCCGAATTCTTTCAAAAGACTCCCTTTTACAACACCTAAGTCTACCAGCTTCATTTTCCCTAAACTCAAAGTAATTCCCTCCGAGAAGATGTCTTGTTTCGTTGGAGATGATTTTAAAAACCCAACTCCTAAACGTCCAAGTACATTATTAACAACCCCTTTTAAATAGAAAAAATCAACTATTCTATCCTTATTACTCCAACTTTCAACGGTTCTACTGCCTGTAAGAAATAATGTGAGGTGTTTGTCCTCTTGGTACTTTTCATTAAACTGATGATACGTTTTCCCAAATTCATAAAATTTTAAGGAATTGTTTTTTCTATTGATATTATAAGAAACGGACTCTAAGCCACTAAATAGCATCGATTGACGCAGTACTTTTAAGTCGTTACTAAGTGGGTTTAGCATTGCTACATTTGCTTCTTCATTTATATTTTCTGACAGTGCACCATATGCTGCTTTTGTCAAAGAGTTTGCCATTGTTTCATTAAACCCCAAAGAAGTCAGCTGATTTGATATCGTACTTTCAACTTTCGTATCTTTATTAGAGTCAAAAGAAATTGAAGTATTTAATTTATGAGAAAACTCAATATTATTATAACCATAGACTCTTAAAATTTCCTCAATAATATCTGCTTCTCGCTGGACATCTGTTCTATAAGAAGGAATTGTTAATCCTAAACCACCTTCCGTTTCACTATTGATTTTAATCTCTAAGGAAGCTAAAATTTTCTTAATAGTTTCTTTAGGTATTTCTTGTCCAATTAGACGATACGCATTATCATAGGAAAAAAATACTTGATAGTCTTCAATTTTTTCAGGGTAAAAATCAGAAATATCAGACCCCATTTTCCCACCTGCATACTCCTCGATTAAAAGCGCTGCTCTTTTTAAAGCATATTTAGTTAAGTTGATGTCTATTCCTCTTTCAAAACGAAAAGACGCATCTGTGTTTAACGCGTGTCTTTTTGCTGTCTTTCTTACCGATACTGGATTAAAATAAGCACTTTCTAAAAAGATTGAAGTGGTGTGTTCTGTAACTCCAGATGCACTCCCTCCAAATACACCTGCAATACAAAGGGGTGAAGAATCTGCATCACAAATCATAATGTCTTCTGAAGACAAGGTTCTTTCAATATTGTCTAAAGTGGTAAACGTTGTTCCTTCCTTTAGTGTTTTAACTAAAATTTTATTTCCTTTTATTTTTTGAGCATCAAAAGCATGCAATGGTTGCCCTAATTCGTGCAAAACATAGTTTGTAATGTCTACGATATTGTTTTTTGGAGTTAAACCAATAGCTTTTAATTTATTTTGAATCCATTCTGGTGAATCTTTAACCGTTACATCGGTAATGGATATTCCGCAATACCTCAGTGCTTGTTGTTTTTCATCTACCTCCACGTCAAAACGAAGTGTTCTTTCATCTACGTGAAAATCACTTACAGATGGTGAAATCAACTCTAAATTGATGTCTCGCTGCATTAAACCTGCACGCAAATCTCTGGCAACCCCAAAATGACTCATAGCGTCGGACCTATTAGGCGTTAAACCAATTTCAAAAACTTCATCAACCTCGATATTGAAGACTTCGGCTACGGAAATTCCTACCTTTAAACTAGCGTCCAAAACCATTATGCCGTCGTGCCCTGCACCAAGCCCTAGTTCATCTTCAGCACAGATCATTCCAAAACTTTCTTCGCCTCTAATCTTCCCTTTCTTTATTTTAAAACCTTCACCCTGTTTATCATACAAAATAGCACCAATTGTTGCTACAGGCACTTTCTGTCCTACAGCTACATTTGGAGCTCCACAAACAATTTGAACAGATCCCTCCGTCCCTAAAGCTACGGTTGTTATCTTTAATCGATCCGCATTTGGATGCTGGATACAAGTTAAAACTTCACCAACAACAATCCCTTTTAAAGCTCCTTTGATTGACTCTTTTGTCTCAATACCCTCTACCTCTAAACCTAAATCAGTTAGTAATTCTCCTGTTTTTGACGCCTCCCAGTCTATTTGTAAAAATTGTTTAAGCCAATTGTATGATATCTTCATAATCCCTTTTATAGATTTTCAAGGCAAATTTAACCAATTTTTGCCGATTACATAAGTAAAAGCAATGTTAATGAACCCGTAATATTTAAATATTAAGTGAATAATTAAATTATAAATTCCCGTATTTCAAAGAATAGTTGCTCAAGATTACTGAAATATGAATTAAACCAAAAAAAGCAGGTCGTAGATTTTCATAAACAATCTCTATACCCGGCAGAAATTATAGAATATAACCTCTGTAAAAAAGAAGTAACTTTAGATTTAACCATAAATAAATGGTTGAAAAGTACTGATTACAGAACGACTATATCTAGTAATTATGAAAAAAGTCTTTTTTCTACTTTTTTGAACAGTAAAAAATAAAGGTTTCCAAAGATGATTCCTATGACAATACCTACGGAAATATCTATGGGGAAATGAACTCCTAAATACATCCGACTGTAGGAGAAAACGATAGGAAAAAGTAGAATGGCATAAATATATTTGTATTGCTCCCTTAATAAAAGAATTACAAAAACAGAAAAAAATGTCGAAGTAGTTGCATGTCCTGACATAAAACTAAAGCTTTGTGGATTTATCAACGTTCGAAGAAAATATTTTATTTCTGGATCATTGTTAGGTCTTAATCGCTCAAATGAATTTTTTATTAAATTCGTAAATTGATCAGAAAACGCAACCAATAAAATCATAAAGAGCAGTGCAAATCCTCCACGTTTCCATCCAAAGGTTTTAAATACCAAATAAATAATAAAAACAAATAAAGGTATCCAACTCAACTGATTCGTTATTGTTAACCATAAAAAATCCCAATATTCACTTCCTAGATTATTAAGGTATGTCAATAACTCCTTATCTTTTTGAATAATGTCTAACAAACTATTTACTTATTTTTAAAATTTCTACTTCAAAAACTAAATCCGACTTCGCTGGAAATGGTCCAAATTTCTTATTTCCAAAACCAATCATATACGGAATAAACAAACGTGCTTTTTCACCTTCTTTTAGAGATAAAATACCTTCTTTCAAACCGCTAATCATTGGTCTTGAAGTATCGTTTAAATCAAAAACTGTGGGTTTATCTAAATCTTCAGAAGATTTCACTCTTTTTCCATCTGCTGTAAAAACAGTGTACTTAGCAGTCACTTTTTGAGACGCTAAGACGCGCTTTCCTGAAGTTTCTTTTAACATTAAAACCCTTAAGCCTGTACCCGTTTTTCGTGCTTTCGATTCATTTTTTTCTTCTAAAAAAATTATTTTCTTCTTTAAATATGTAGCATATCTTTTTTCTTCCGCAATTTCTTTTTTAGCTTCCACTTCTTTTGCACTGCTTTCCTCAGCGCTCTTGAATTTATTCTCTTCCGCAGCAAAGACTAATGCAGCATTAAAATTCTTTGCCGTGGCACCAATTCGTATAATTCCAACAGTATTGATTGTATCATTCTGTACAATTTTATTGACAACTGTCATTCTTGCCAAAGTTATCGCTCTCTTTAATTGTAAAGAATCCGTATGCTTTTTTTGCAGTTCTTTTCGCTCTAATGAATTGATGATTGTTTTGCCAAATACACTATGCTTGCCATTCAAATGAGGAATTGCTCTGTGTGTGATAAAAAACTGACTATTATTTGTTCCTTTTCCCCCATTTGCCATGGAAAACACACCTTGATCATCGTGTTTATAGATTAAGTTCCCATCTTCATTTCTCGGGAATTCATCCGTAAATACATAACCCGCACTCTTTTTTCCTGACGAACTAAAACCGCCCCCCTGAATCACAAAGTTAGGCACCACTCTGTGAAAAATAATACCTTCGTAAAAGTTTTTTCCCTTCAACGAATCTAATAGTTTACCGTTTGTACCCTCCACTAAAGCCACAAAATTAGCGACAGTTTTGGGTACTTTTTCAGTATATAATTCTAATAAAATATTTCCTTTATTCGTTACAATTTCTGCATATATCCCTTCTTTTAAGCCTCTATACTTTGCGGGGATACAAGAAATAAAAAGAATAAAAAAAAGAGCGATACCAATTAATTGTTTCATCTTTTTATTTTAAAACTTCCAACAATTCAACTTCAAAAACCAAAGTAGAAAAAGGCTTGATATCTTGCCCTTTTTGTTGCGCACCATATGCTAATTCTTGCGGTATAAAAAATTTATATTTTGAGCCTTGGTTCATTAACTGAACACCCTCCGTCCAACCTTTAATTACTTGGTTTAAACCAAAATCAGCGGGAGTTCCCCTATCTACAGAACTATCAAACACTTTTCCTTCTAAATTGGTACCATGGTAATGCACTTTTACACGAGTAGTTGGTCCTGCTGGCTTTTCACCTGAACCTTCTTTCATGATTATATATTGCAATCCACTTGCGGTGGTTTGCACTCCTTCCTTCGATTTATTAGCAGCTAAAAAATCTTCACCTGCCATTTTATTTTCAGCAAAATTTGTTTCAGCCAATTTCGCAGCCTTATTCTGTTGCTCTTCCATTTTCGCCTGTTGCTTCTTTTGGAAATAAGTACTCAAAACCTTTTGAATCTCCTTTGCTTCAATTAATAAATTGGTAGAGTCCAATCCATTTCTAATCCCTTGGCTTAAAACGGCTTTATTTACTTCACTAAAATTAGATTTTAACTGACCAGACATGCTCAATCCAACGGCATAACTTACAGAATCCAATTCTGTTTCTAACGACTTTACATCTTTTACTGAGTTTCCACAAGAAAACATTGCTGCTGTTATTGTGACTGCTACTAAATTTTTTACTGCTTTCATTTTTACTTCGTTTATTTATTATGTTTAATAATGTTATGGTACTCTTGATTGTTGTGTGCATTTTCACTTTATTTCCGTCTCCCGAAACACCAAAGGCATTGTAAGAAGGAATTACAAATGTAATTGTTTCTCCGACTTTCATCAACTTTATTCCTTTCTGAATTCCAGAAATAAAATCTTCCTTATCTACCTTGTATTTTTTAATTCCTAAAACAGTCTTACTATAAAGAATACTATCATTTAAGCTTCTAATATCATATTGAAACTCTACAATATCCCCTGTTTTGGGAGTTGCTGTTTGATTTTCTATTTTATTTTTATAAGCATACCAAAATCCATTGGTCGATATTTCATACTTTACTAAACTGTCTTTTGAAATAAAGTCAAGAATTTCATTTTCTTCCCAAGCTATTAACTGCTTGGACGTTTTAATGTTCGTTTGTATACGGGTTGCAGATGGTTTTGGATTTATAGGCCTTCTTGGCCGAGAATCTGAACAACTTAGCAGGATGAAAAAACAAAAAAAAACAAAAGTCTTATGCATTATACGAAGCATTTAATTCATTCGTATATGAGGGTAAAAGACTCTTAAAATATGTAATAGTTGCTTCCATAACTCCGTCAAACTTACCTCCTGCTGCATTGTCATGACCACCACCATTAAAATGGCTTCTAGAAAATTGATTTACAGAAAAATTTCCTTTAGACCTAAAAGATATTTTAATTATTTTTTGTTCTGCATCTTCAATAAAAATTGCAGCAAAAATAATTCCTTTTAATGAGAGTGCATAGTTTACCACCCCTTCTGTATCCCCTTTTTGAAAATCAAACTTATTCTTCTCAGCCTCTGAGAGCGTAATAAAAGCCGTTTTATGTTCTGGAAATATTTGAAGATTGCTTAAAGCTTGTCCTAATAGTAATAACCTTCCATAAGAATTAGCGTCATAAACCTTATTATGAATCATATCGTTCTCAGCACCTTTATCTATTAAATCTGCAATAATTCTATGCGTTGTACTCGTCGTAGATCTAAATCGAAAGGAACCTGTATCAGTCATAATCCCTGTATATAAACAGGTAGCAATAGCAGCATCTATTAAATTTAAATCGTTATTCATCGCAATAAATTGATACACCATTTGACAAGTAGAACAAATAGTAACATCAGAAAACATATATTTTACATCGTCTGGTTGCTGATGGTGGTCTATCATTACAAAATCATTCGGATACTTTTCTAAATTCTTCTGCATATCTGCACCTACTCTATGCAAGGCATTAAAGTCTAATAGAAATATAATTTCTGAGGAATCAATCGCTTTCTGAGACTGCGTGTTTTGCCAATCAAAACGATACGTGGTTTCAGATCCTGGTAACCAGTGTAAAAAGTCTGGATATTCATTTGGCACTACTACAGTTGCCTGATGGCCCTTTTTATCTAAATAGTGTTTAAGTCCTAATGCAGCACCCATGGCATCTCCGTCTGGATTTCTGTGTCCAACTATTACGATATTTCTTGGGGCACCAAGAAAGCTTTTTAATTCTTCAATTCCTTTTAAAATCATATGTGGTAAATATACAATTTATTAATATTGTTCAAAATATAATTTGCGTTACATTTGTGAAAACCCTAAATATTTTAGTATTGAAAAAGTGCACAATAACAAGCTATATTTTAGTGATTATCATTTTGGTTTCCTGCGCAATACCAAAGGCTAAACATACCGATACGTTACCAGACTTCACCATTGCTTTTGGTTCTTGCAATCGGCAAAATATGGAAAATATACTTTGGAAAGAAATCAGAAAGAACCAACCTGATTTATGGATCTCAGGAGGAGACAACATCTATTCTGACAGCGATGACATGAATAAATTAAGAATGGATTATGAAGCTTTAAAAAATCAAAAAGGGTATGTAACGCTCACCAATAGTATCCCTGTAATGGCAACTTGGGATGATCATGATTATGGTAGTAATGATGCGGGTGTGAATTTTTCAAAAAAAAGAGAAGCACAAGAAATTTTTTTAGATTTTTTTGAGATCACTAAAAACGATCCTAGAAGAACCCGAAAAGGAATTTATCATTCAGAAATTTTTAAAACAGCAAAAGGCAGTATTAAGGTTATCGTCTTAGATACCCGCTATTTTAGAACGGCTCTAACAAAATCTTCGAAAAACAAGAGAAGGTATACACCAAACACCTTCGGGGAGGGAACTATTTTAGGACAAACACAATGGAAATGGTTGACCAATGAATTGAGCAACAATAATGCAGATTTTAATATAATAGTGAGTAGTATTCAAATTTTGTCTGCAGAACATGGTTTTGAAACTTGGGGGAACTTCCCACACGAAGTTGATAAGTTAAAAAAAACAATAATAAATAGTAAGGCAAAAGGAGTTGTTTTACTCTCTGGAGACCGTCATATTTCTGAATTTTCAAAAACAAAAGTACTAGCACTTTCTTTTCCATTAATTGATTTCACTTCTAGTGGACTTACGCACTCTTACAAGGGTTTCACCTCAGAAAAAAACAAATTTCGTGTACAAAATGTAATTTCTGAAATTAGCTTTGGCCTCTTGAAATTTGATTTTAAAGCACAAAAAATTACCATGCAAATGCGCGGGAAACAGAATAAACTGTTACAAGAATTATTTCAAGTCTATCCATAGACCATTATTCGTATTAAAAAGCGTATTTTTGCAAAAAAATTAAAATAAGATGTCAACCAATAGAACATTTACAATGCTAAAACCAGATGCTGTAGAAAACGGTCACACTGGTGCAATTTTAAACAAAATTAATGCTGCAGGATTTAGAATTGTAGCCTTAAAAAAGACCCAAATGACAAAAGCAAATGCAGAAGCGTTTTACGCTGTGCATAATGAACGTCCATTTTTTGGCGAATTAGTTGAATTTATGACGCGTGGACCGGTAGTTGCTGCTATTCTTGAAAAGGACAATGCTGTAGATGATTTTAGAACACTAATTGGTGCTACCAATCCGGCCGATGCTGCCGAAGGAACCATTAGAAAGTTATTTGCAACCTCTATGGGGGAAAATGCAGTTCATGGATCGGATTCTGACGAAAATGCTCAGATTGAAGGAAACTTTCACTTTTCTGGAAGAGAGCAATTTTAAGGATTTAAAAGTTTTCAAAATACTTTAGAAAATTCGCAACTTTATTGTTGCGATTTTTTTTTATCCTTTATAGAAAAAAAGAGAACATAAAAATTAGGACTGGGAATAGTGCTAAAGGCATTATGTTTAAATTTATTAGCTATCTATACTAAAACCATAGAATTTTAGTGGATTTCAAATTGTAATAGCCACCAAATTAGCGG
>JAOKTT010000013.1 GCA_028336245.1 Polaribacter sp. | reverse complement strand
GTAGGTTCTCTTAAAAATAAGCTCTTGAAACCTGTTTTAATCCATACACATTTTCACAAACGAAGTACTGGTATTACTAGGAGTGTGGAAAATGTCTTGCCTTTTTTTGATGGAAAATATGACACGTACCTTTATGGTTACGGAGCAAAAGGAAGATATATTTCTACTGTAAAACTGTTGAAAATTTTATTTTCTAGTAAAGAGGTGGTGGTCCATTGTCACAGGAATAATGAAATGATTCGCTTGTTGTTTTTCCGTTTTTTAGGAGCGAAATTTAAATTGATTGCAACAAGACATGCAGAAATAATTCCTTCTGCGTTGACAATGAAACTTCTGAAAAGTGCAGATAAGGTAGTGTCCTTGATCCAAAGTATGAGTGAAAAATTAGGTATTGAAAATACGATAGTGGGGCATGGAGTGGACATAGAATTTTTTACTCCAAAAGAAAACATACGCTTAAAAAATATTAGGCAAGAGCAGATTATTTTATGTGCGGGAAGAGTGCGCAAAGCAAAAGGACAAGCGGTGTTGCTAGAGGCTGCAAAAGTCCTTAAAAATTACAAAGATTGGGCAATAGTACTTGTCGGAAAAATAGATAAACCTGCATTTTTAGTAGAGTTAAAAGCGATTTCAAAAAAAAATGGGATAGAAGATCAAGTGTATTTTGTTAATGAAACTCCCGATATTAATCGCTATTACCAAGCTTCAAGTGTAGTAGTGGTACCTAGTTTTTCTGAAGGCTTTTCTTTGGTTACCGCAGAGGCCATGTCTAGTGCATGCAATGTAATTGCGACTAAAAACGTAGGAGTCCACTCTTCTTTAATTACCCATGCCGAAAACGGTTATTTAGTAGATGCAGGAAATGTTTTTGAATTGAAAAGACTACTTTTAGCCACTATGAAAAACGAAATCCCATATGTAGGGAAAGAGGCAAGGGCCGAAGTTATTAAAAACTGGAGCGCAGAGAAAGAAGCTCAAGATTTAATAAAAGTATATCAATCATGATAAAAAAAATAGGCTATTGTGTTCTTTTAACTTTTTTAGCTGGCTGTAAATCGGTGTATACGGTCACAGAGTTTCAACAGAAAGGAATTCCTCCGGCTCCAAATTATGAAAATGAAATAAATTGGGCTGTTTTACCCAAGACCTATTCTGAAGGGTTAAAGGAGCTTGCTTCTAAAGAAACGGATACGCTAAAAGCAGATGTTTTTTATGTGTATCCTACTCTAAATACAGAAGAAGAGGATGTCCGTTGGAATGTACCTATAATGGATATTACGCAGCAAAACAAGGTTTTAAATAAAGTGGTTTTATTTCAAGCCTCTGCATTCACAACTGCTGGTAAATTATATGTTCCTTATTATAGACAAGCACATTTAAGGTCTTATAGTGAACTTGATAAAGGTGGCAGAAGAGCCCTGTTACTTGCGTATTCAGATGTTAAAAAAGCGTTTGAAGTCTATTTAAAAAAATACAATAAAGGAAGGCCGATTATCATTGCAAGTCATAGCCAGGGTTCTACACATACAAAGTTTTTATTAAGAGATTTTTTTGATGACCAACCTTTACAGGAGAAATTAATTGCCGCCTATATAGTAGGCACGGTGATGAAGCCCGATTTATTTAAAACGATACAACCGATGACAAGTCCAGCAGAAACAAACGGACTTGTGGGTTGGAATACGTTTAAAAAAGGACATTACCCAGAGAAAAAAGACGTCTTTAAAGGGAGTGTGACCACAAACCCGATTACTTGGGATGCTGCGAAAACAACTACTTTATCTCAGCATAAAGGATTTTTATATACCAACAGCATGCTGTATAAAGCGTCTTTGCAAATAGAAATTACGGATGGTTTGGTATGGAGTACCAACCCTCGGTTTCCTTTGCGTTTTTTTATGTCTTTTATGAAGAATTACCACGCGGGTGACATCAACCTTTTTTGGCAAGACATTAGAGAAAATGCGGAGTTAAGAACAAACACATGGTTGCAAAATAATTAAGTAAGCTCAATTTTCAATGCTTCAATAACCTTCGCGCTATTTCCTATAAAAATAGCGGTATCAACTATAAAAACAGGCCTTTTTAAGAAGGTGTATTCTTTAAGTATGTATTCCCTATAGTCAGCTTCAGTAACTTTTTTGTTTTTCAAATCTAATGTTTTACAAAGTCTTGCACGTGTATTAAAAAGTGCCTCATAACTTCCGGAAAGTTGGTGCATTTCTTCTAGCTGTGCGCTATTTACGGGAGTAGATTTAATTTCTTGTCGTTCAAAACCATCGCTGGGTACTTCCTTTAAAATTCGTTGACAGGTATCACAAGTTTTTAAAAAATAGACTTTCTTCATATTAATCAATTATCTTTGTTTCCACAAAAATAAACATAAATATGAAGACACAGTTCGAAGTTTTAAGAATCGCACGGAATTTAATTTTAAAAGAATTGGAAGGGCTAACTTTAGATCAGATTCATGTAATACCACAAGGTTTTAAAAATAATATTGCTTGGAATGTTGCGCATTTAGTGGTGACACAACAATTGTTGCATTACAAAGCTGCAGGTTTAGACTGCTTGTGTCCCGATGAGTTAATCGCTGCATATAAAAAAGGAACAGCCCCATCAAAAACCCTTACATCTGAAGAATTTGAGGAGGTAAAAGAATTGCTGAGTGGTTTACCAGATACTCTGCAAGAAGATTTTGAAGCAGGGATTTTTGAAAGCTACAGCACATATCAAACAAGTACGGGCTTGGTTTTAGACAGTATCGAAACTGCGATTGTATTTAACAATCTTCATGAAGGCATGCACTATGGAATCATACGGTCTATTAAGAAATTTTTATAAGGTTTATTTCTAGTACTATAGGAAAGTTTTTTCAATTTTAGTGCAGTCGATGCTTTAAGATGGTTTTATTTAAAAGATGTAAAAAATGAAATTCAATACAAAAACAATTCACGGAGGTCAAAAGCTAGAGCCTTCAACAGGTGCAGTAATGCCTCCTGTTTTTATGACATCTACGTATGCGCATGCCACTCCTGGGGAAGCACAAGAATTTGAATATTCTCGGGGCGGAAATCCAACAAGAACGGCATTGGAAAATAGTTTTGCTGCTATCGAAAACGGAACCCATGGTTTTGCTTTTTCTTCAGGAATGGCTGCAATCGATTGTGTTTTAAGAACATTGAGCCCGGGGGATGAAATTATTACAGGAGATGATTTGTATGGAGGGAGCTATAGAATGTTTACAAAGCTATTTCAGAAATATGGTTTGGAGTTTATTTTTGTAGATAGCAGTGAAATAGCGCATATTATAGAAGCAATTACCGACAAAACAAAATTAGTTTGGTTAGAAACACCAACAAACCCTTTAATGAAAATTGCAGATATTGAAGTTATTTGTACGGCCGTAAAAGAAGTAAACCCATCCATTTTAATTGCCGTAGACAATACTTTTGCAACGCCATACTTGCAACAACCGTTAACTTTAGGAGCAGACATTGTAATGCATTCTGCTACAAAATATTTGGGGGGCCATTCAGACATTGTCATGGGTGCCTTAATGGTAAAGGACGCACAGTTGGCCAAGGAATTGCATTTCATCCAATTTGCTGCAGGCGCTATTGCAGGGCCTATGGATTCTTTTTTAGCATTGAGAGGTATCAAAACCTTACACCTTAGAATGCAACGGCATTGTGAGAATGGACGAGCAGTTGCAAGCTTCTTGCGCAAACATCCCAAAGTAGGTTCCGTTTTTTATCCGGGATTACCAGACCATCCAAGCCATAATATTGCCAAAAAACAAATGAAAGATTTTGGCGGAATGGTTTCTTTCTGTTTAAAAGATGAAAGTCAAGCAGCTACTTTTAAATTTTTAAAAGCCACCCAGCTCTTTACATTGGCAGAATCTTTGGGAGGAGTTGAGAGCTTGGTAAATCATCCAGTAACCATGTCGCACGCTTCTATTCCAGAAGCAGTACGCTTAAGAATAGGAATTACAGCTTCTGTAATTCGTTTGAGTGTTGGAGTCGAAGATATAGATGATCTATTAACAGATTTGGAACAGGCATTAAAGATAAAATAAAATGACAGTTGCAATTGGAAGCGCTGCATTCAAATTAAAAAACCCACACCATTTGTGCGGATTTTTTAAGTACCATACCAAAAGAGACAGCCCCTGTTTTATTTACATATTTCTGCGATACTGCCCACCAACTTTAAACAATCCTTCAGTAATTTGTCCTAAAGAACATACTTTGGTTGCTTCCATTAGTTTGTCAAATAAGTTTTTATTTTGCACTGCAGCTTCTTGTAAAATTGCAATTTGACGTGCAACTTTTTCAGGATTTGCTTTGTGTAAGTTTTCTTTGGTTTCAATTTGGAATTGCTTTTCTTTTTCTGTTGCACGAATAACTTCTGCAGGCTGCACCGTAGGAGATCCTTTAGGGCTTAAAAAAGTATTCACCCCAATAATTGGGAATTCACCATTGTGTTTCAGGGTCTCGTAATACAGGCTTTCTTCCTGAATTTTAGAACGTTGATACATGGTTTCCATAGCTCCTAAAACACCGCCGCGTTCTGTAATTCTATCGAATTCTAACAATACAGCTTCTTCTACGAGATCTGTTAATTCTTCAATAATAAAAGCACCTTGAATTGGGTTTTCGTTTTTTGTCAATCCCAATTCTTTGTTGATAATTAACTGAATCGCCATCGCTCTTCGTACAGATTCTTCTGTGGGAGTTGTAATGGCTTCATCATAGGCATTTGTATGCAGGGAATTACAATTGTCGTTAATGGCATACAAAGCTTGCAGTGTTGTTCGGATATCATTAAAATCTATTTCTTGCGCGTGTAAGGAACGGCCCGAAGTTTGGATGTGATATTTTAGCATTTGAGCTCTTGCATTTGCGCCGTATTTGTGCTTCATGGCCTTTGCCCAAATTTTACGAGCAACGCGTCCAATGACCGCATATTCAGGATCAATTCCGTTTGAAAAGAAAAAAGACAAATTGGGGCCAAATTTATTAATATCCATTCCGCGACTTAAATAATACTCTACATAGGTAAATCCATTTGAGAGCGTTAAGGCCAATTGTGTAATTGGGTTTGCACCTGCCTCCGCAATATGATATCCGGAAATAGAAACAGAATAAAAGTTCCGTACCTGCTTTTCGATAAAATATTCTTGCACATCACCCATGATTCGCAAGGCAAATTCAGTAGAAAAAATACAGGTATTTTGTGCCTGATCTTCTTTTAAGATGTCTGCTTGCACGGTTCCTCTCACTTGTGCTAAAGTGTCTTTTTTAATTTGTTTATAGACTTCCGAAGGTAAAATTAAATCTCCTGTTAGACCAAGCAACAGCAATCCTAATCCATTGTTTCCTTCAGGTAAGTCTCCCTGATACAAAGGTCTTTCTAGCCCTTTTGAATCATAGATTTCTTGAAACTTGGCTTCAACTTGTTTTTCTAATGTATTTTCTATAATATATTTCTCACAATTTTGGTCAATAGCAGCATTCATGAAAAAACCTAACAGCATTGGTGCTGGACCATTGATAGTCATAGAAACAGAAGTCATGTGGTGACTTAAATCAAACCCAGAATACAATTTCTTGGCATCGTCTAAACAGCAAATTGAAACTCCAGCATTTCCAATTTTACCATAGACGTCGGGTCTGCGCCCTGGGTCATTTCCATACAAGGTTACGGAGTCAAATGCTGTTGAAAGTCTTTTGGCATCCATTCCTAAACTTACATAATGAAATCTTCGATTTGTTCTTTCAGGGCCACCTTCTCCAGCAAACATTCTTATGGGATCTTCTCCAGTCCTTTTAAACGGATACAAACCTGCCGTATATGGAAATTCTCCAGGAACATTTTCCTGCAAATTCCATCGCAATAAATCACCCCAGGCGGTATACTTTGGTAAGCTAATTTTAGGTATTTGAGACTGTGATAGGGAAGTACTGTGTGTCTCGATATGAATTTCTTTATCTCGAACTTTAAAAGTATAGATAGGGTCTTTGTAGCGCTGTGCCTTTTCTTTCCAATTTAAAATAGTGGTCCAATTATACGGATCGAGATCTAATTTCACTTTTTCAAATTGTGTAAAGAGTAATTGCAAGAATACCTTGTCTTCATCAGAGTTTTCTGCAGAGAGCAGTGCTTCTTCATGTAATCCAGTTTTAATAATTTTGAGGGGTGCACCTGTTACAGAGGCAATTGTTTGCTGAATGCCGTACAACTTTTGTGCAACCGCTACTTGGGCGGTAACAGTTTTGTCGTATGCTCTGTTACTTTCTGCAATTTCAGACAGATACCGAACTCTTGCTGGTGGAATTACAAATATCTTTTCAGACATTTCTTGGGTTATTTCTAAGGTAGCGTTTGAAGCAAACCCTGTTTTTTCTGCTAGTTTATCCATAATACTTTTATACAAAGTATTCATTCCAGGATCATTAAATTGTGAGGCAATGGTTCCGAAAACAGGCAAGTCGTCTTGATGTATATGCCACAAATTGTTATTGCGCATGTATTGCTTCTTCACATCGCGAACGGCATCTAAAGCACCTCTTTTATCAAATTTATTAATGGCAACTAAATCAGCAAAATCAAGCATGTCTATTTTCTCTAACTGCGTGGCAGCTCCAAATTCAGGCGTCATTACATATAAAGAAGTGTCTGAGTGTTCGATGATTTCCGTATCAGACTGACCAATTCCTGAAGTTTCTAAAATAATCAAATCAAATTCGGCAGCTTTTAATACTTGCACCGCTTCATTTACGTATTTAGACAAGGCTAAGTTGGACTGGCGTGTAGCCAAAGAGCGCATGTAAACGCGTGAGTTGTTGATCGCATTCATGCGAATTCTATCGCCTAACAAAGCGCCACCAGTTTTTCTTTTCGAAGGGTCCACAGAAATTAAACCCACTGTTTTGTCGGGAAAATCACTCAGAAACCTGCGAACTAGTTCGTCAACTAAAGAAGATTTTCCAGAGCCACCTGTTCCAGTTATTCCTAAAACGGGGGTTTTAGAATTTTTATTTTTTTTATGAATTGCTGCTAAAGTGGCTTTTGCAACTTCTGGAAAGTTTTCTGCGGAAGAAATAACTCTCGCAATGCACCCATTTTCTTTGTTTACTAGCTGTTTCATAGAAACATTTAAAATATCTCCAAGTGGAAAGTCTGATGTTTGAACCAAATCGTTAATCATTCCCTGCAAGCCCAATTCTCTTCCATCGTCAGGAGCATAGATTCTAGTAATTCCATAGGCCATTAATTCTTTTATTTCTGCTGGAAGAATAACACCACCACCACCACCAAAAATCTTAATATGTCCTGCACCTTTTTCTTGCAGTAAATCATACATATATTTAAAATATTCGTTGTGGCCTCCCTGGTATGAGGTAATGGCAATAGCATTCACGTCTTCTTGGATGGCGCAGTTTACGACCGCCTCCACACTTCTATCATGTCCTAGATGAATAACTTCGACACCTGTAGACTGAATGATTCTGCGCATAATATTTATTGCAGCGTCGTGACCGTCAAACAGCGCCGCCGCCGTTACAATACGTACTTTATAGGTGGGTTTGTAAGATTGTATTTGTTTCATTCGTAATAAATGTTTGATTTTGTAGCTGCAATTTACGAAAATCATAAAAATATACATTATTATTTATCATTTTAAAATAAATAATAACAATTTTGTTTTGTGTTTATTATTTTTTAAGGGTGGCATAATTCTTGGTATCTTTATAATTAAGAATTAAATGCTTTATTATGAAAAATTTAAAATTATTTTTAGTGCTTGTAGCCATCATTTTTTCTTCTTGCAGCGCTATTAAAGTGACCACAGATTATGATACTAAAGTTGACTTCAGTGCATACAAAACCTTCGCTTTTTATAAAACAGGAATCGATAAAGCAGTAATTTCGGACATAGATAAGAAAAGAATTTTAAGAGCTATCGAGTCAGAGCTTACTCTTCAGGGTTTCGTGAAATCGGATACCCCTGACATGTTAGTTAGTATTTTTACAAAGTCTAGAGAAAAGGTAGCTGTCAATCAAAATAATAATTTTGGCTATGGCTATGGATATGGTTGGGGATGGAATCCTTGGATGTTTAATGGCATGAACAGTTCTGTAAACATCTCTCAATATACAGAGGGCACACTTTTTATAGACTTTATAGACAAAGAGAAAAAGGAATTGGTTTGGCAAGGGGTTGGAACCGGGGCTTTGAAAATTCAAAGTAGAGAAAAGAAAGAGGTTCGGATTAAAGAATTTGTAAAAGAAATTGTGTCTAGATTCCCGCCAGGAAAGAATAAATAAATATAAAAAAAGCGTTCAATTGAACGCTTTTTTTATATTGGAATATCTTATTTTTGCTGTATGTACAATAAAAGAATACCGTTAGAAGAGGGTGACTATTATGAAAATGAACAGGGGTATCGCGTTTTTACAGCACAATTCCATTTAAGAAGAGGTTCTTGCTGTAAAAGTGGTTGTAAGCATTGTCCTTATGGATACGATAAAATGACAGATACTTTTAAATAAAAAACACCTGTTATTCTTAAAATGCATTGTAGCCTTAGGATTAGACTGTTTTTCTGAAGTGTATTGTTTATGTATAGGTCTAAATTTTGTTTCCCAGCCCAGAAGATACTTTCTTTGAATTTCAAATTTATAAAACGCTATGAGATTTTTTTTGTATTCTTTTTTTTTATCAATTAACTTATTTTGTGCAGCACAAACCGTGGAAGACAGTTTTGAGGGAAATGGAACCATATCCGATTGGTTTGGTGATGACTGTGAGTTAGATACTTCTTTCTCAAATATATTTAGTACCGGTATAAATACGTCTGAAACAGTCTTAAAATATTCGGATACGGGAGGTGATTATTCAAATGTAAGATTTGAAGTTCCTATTAATTTTAATTTATCAGAACAATATACATTCACTTTAAAGCTATACATTCCTTCAAACAGTATTTCCGGAGCAGAACCCAATCAGATTTCCCTAAAGCTACAAGATGGAACGATTGTAGCTCCTTGGTCTACACAAAGTGAAATTATAAAATCGGTAATTCTGGACGAATGGCAAACGGTAAGTTTTGATTTCAAGAACGATACCTTTACGAATTTAGATCCAAATTCAATAAACCCAACTGATAGAACTGATTTTAATAGAGTCGTGCTTCAGATTAATGGAGAAGACAACGCGAGTAAAGTGGTTGGCTATATCGATGACTTTTTATATGATGGGGTATTGAGTGAAGATAATAATTCAGGTGGGGATCCCGTATTTAATACCTTAGTGTGGTCTGATGAGTTTAATGGCACAGCAGGTGCTATTGATGCCAGCAAATGGTTTCGTCAAACAAGACCTATTATAAATGGTAAGATTGGGCAAATGGCGAAATTCAGCACTATATAGGTAGAGACGATAATTCCTTTATGGCAAACGGTGTTTTAAAAATTTTGGCAAAGAAAGAGACGTACACAAATCTAGGAGTTACCAAACAATATACGTCTGCAAGACTAAATTCTAAATTTGCATTTACCTATGGAAAAATTGAGATTAAAGCAAAAATGCCTTTTGGAGTGGGTACGTTTCCTGCACTTTGGATGCTCGGTCAAAAAATTACCGAAACAGGTGGGTTTTGGGCAGCTTCGCATGGAACAACAGGCTGGCCAGATTGCGGCGAAATAGATATTATTGAGCACTGGGGAGCTAATCAAAACTATGTGGCAAGTGCTTTGCACAACAGATCAAGTTTTGCAAATACAGTAAATAAAGGTGGAAGAGCTATCAATAATGCTTCTACGGAATTTCATATTTATACGTTAGATTGGAATGCAAATAAAATGACTTTTAGTGTAGACGGAACCGTTCATTATGTTTATCATCCAATAGATAAAAATATTGAAAACTGGCCTTATGATGCGCCTCAATATTTATTATTTAATGTTGCTATTTTACCTAATATAGCAACTAATTTTACAGAAAGCGCTATGGAAATAGACTATGTAAGAGTCTACTAAGAGGGGACTGCATCCGTCCCAGAAATTGGTTTAGATGAAGTACAAGTGTACCCCAATCCTTTGAAAGAGGTCTTAACTATAAAGGGTTCGAACGCTTTATTAGGCGGGAAAGCAATTTTTTATAATATCAATGGAAGTGCAGTGAAAACAGTGATTATCAATGAAACAACGCAGACGTTAGACTGCGCTAATTTAACGAAGGGAATCTATTTCTTAAAAGTAGTAAGTGCTCATAAAGTAGCAACTTTTAAAATATTTAAAATGTAACTTTTATTAGATTGAATTTAAAATAGTGGCCATTTGCTGTTGTAATTCTGTTGCTTTTAGAGTTGCTTTATTTGCAAAGTCTCTATTATTGGAAGCATATATAATCCCTCTAGAAGAGTTCACTAAAAGACCAATATTTTCTGAAAGTCCATATTTACAAACATCTTGTAGGTTTCCTCCTTGCGCACCAATACCAGGAACTAGTAAAAAGGCATTCGGAACTATTTTTCTAATTTCTTTAAAGTATGCCGCTTTGGTAGCACCAACCACATACATTAAGTTTTCTGAGTTTTCCCAAGATTTTGATACGTGTAAAACCTCTTTGTATAACGCATGCCCGTGAACGCTTAGCGTCTGAAAGTTAAAAGCACCTTCGTTAGAAGTCAACGCTAACATAATTGTGTGTTTGCTTTTAAAAGCTAAAAAAGGCTCTACAGAGTCTTTACCCATATAAGGGGCAACCGTGACAGCGTCAAATTCCAAATCTTCAAAAAAGGCTTTAGCATACATGGTGGAAGTATTTCCGATATCTCCTCTTTTTGCATCTGCAATGGTGAAAATTTCAGGGTATTTGTTATTTAGATATGCAATTGTTTTTTTTAAAGATTTCCATCCTATAATCCCATAGGCTTCATAAAATGCTGTGTTTGGCTTGTAGGCAACACATAAATGATGCGTGGCATCTATAATGCTCTTGTTAAACTCAAAAATAGGGTCTTCAGTCGTTAATAAATGGGAAGGGATCTTTTCTAAGTCGACATCCAGTCCAATACATAAAAAGGATTTTTTCTTTTTTATTTGTGCTACTAATTCTTGTGTGGTCATGATTTTTATAAAGTTCCACCAAAAATACTTAATTTAGACTTTATTTTATAAGTTTTTGAAGGTAAAGAAGACAAATACATGAAAATATTCTAATTTGATAATGAAAAAAATAGCTTTAGTTTTTATAATTTTATTCGTGAGTTGCACCAACAATGAACCAATACAGTTTTCTGAACTGGCGCTAGAAGAGGTGGTTTTTGATCTTAATAAGAACCAATTTGAACTGAAAGAAGTGCTGCAGCACTTCGCAGGGAAGAAAATTCTAATAGATATTTGGGCCTCTTGGTGCGGAGATTGTATCAAAGGATTGCCTGCCGTTAGCGCTCTTCAAAAGGAGTTTCCAGAGGTGGTCTTTTTGTTTTTATCAGTAGATACTGGCAAAGAGGCCTGGAAAAATGGAATTCAAAGGTTTCAGATAAAAGGGAAGCACTTTAACCTTCCCAAAGGAATGAAAGTGGGTGCTTTTGTGGATTTTATTGATTTAAGTTGGATTCCGAGATATATGGTGATTAATGAGCTCGGGATGATTACACTATTTAATGCTACGAAGGCTTCAGATTCTCGGTTACAGAAAGCCTTAAAAAAAGCTATATAAATCGTTTTAGTAACTATTTTTATTTCTAAGGATAAAATACCAACACATTTCTTAATTTTACGGCAGAAATTAATATCGAAAAACTAGCCCAAAAGGCTTTTAAAATTATAAATATGAGAACAAAGATTGTTGCGGGAAACTGGAAGTTAAATAATGACAAAGAAGGAAGTAAAAATTTAATTAAAGAATTAAAAAAAGCAATTAAAGAGAATCCTTTGCAAGATACGCGTGTGATTGTGGCTCCTACATTTGTTAATTTATCGGCTTCAGTTAAAGCTGCAAAAAAATCTAAGATAGAGGTGGTCGCTCAAAACATGCACCAAGCTGCGAACGGCGCTTTTACAGGCGAAGTTTCTGCGGAGATGTTAAAAGCGATTGGGGTAGAAACTGTAATATTAGGACATTCAGAAAGAAGAACTTATTTTAATGAGACGGATGCAGCGCTGGCAGAAAAGGTGAATACCGTTTTAGAAAAAGATATGGAGGCTATTTTCTGTTTTGGAGAGTTGTTAGAAGATAGAAAATCAGAGAATCATTTTGCTGTTGTAGAAAGCCAGTTAAAAAATGGATTATTTCATATAGAAGCAAAAGATTGGAAAAGTATTATTTTGGCGTATGAGCCTGTTTGGGCAATTGGTACAGGAGAAACTGCAAGTCCAGAACAAGCACAAGAAATGCACGCTTTTATAAGAGGTATTATAGAAAAGCAATACGATAAAAAAGTAGCAGACAACGTATCTATCTTATACGGAGGAAGTGTAAAACCTGCGAATGCAGAAGAAATTTTCTCAAAGCCAGATGTAGATGGTGGCTTAATTGGTGGTGCAGCTTTAAGTGTAAATGATTTTACAGGAATTATTAATGCTATCTAAGTAGTATAGTTTCAAAGAAAACTAATAAATTTGCATTAAGATTTTTTTAATCTTGATGCATTTTTTTTGATTTAATAACTATGGACAATATTTATATAGAATATAATTTTACATTTTCACCAAAAGAGCCAATTTCTGAAATTCTAATAGCAGAATTAGGAAATGTGGGTTTTGAAAGTTTTGTAGAAACTGAAAATGGCGTAACGGCTTATATTCAGAAAACAGATTGGAGTGCGGAGATCTTGGCCGATGTTTTTGTGTTAAATTCAGATGAATTCTCGATTGAATACAATCAGAATGAAGTGCCTCAAACAAATTGGAATGCAGAGTGGGAGAAGAATTTCGAGCCAATTCAGGTAGATGATTTGGTAAGCATACGTGCACCATTTCATGAAAACCCGAATTTAAAATATGATATTGTAATAGAACCAAAAATGAGTTTTGGCACCGGGCATCACGAAACTACACACATGATGGTGCAGCATCTATTACAATTAGAACTGAAAGATAAAAAGGTATTAGACATGGGGTGTGGAACTGGTATTTTAGCAATTTTTGCTGAAATGAAGGGAGCAAAGCCTTTAGACGCCATTGATATTGATACTTGGTGTTATGAAAACTCAATCGAAAATGTGGAGCGAAATGCGTGTAAAAACATTTCGGTATATGAGGGAGATGCATCATTATTAATCAGTAAAAAGTATGATGTAATCATTGCCAATATCAATAGGAATATTTTGTTGATGGATATGGAAATATATGCCAGTTGTTTGAATGATAAGGGGGTGTTGCTTTTAAGTGGTTTTTATAAAGAAGATATTCCAACGATCGATGCAGCTGTTGCTAAATATGGGTTGAAATTAGAAGCAACGATTCAAAGGAACAATTGGGTTGCCTTAAAATATTATAATTAAAAAATATTTTTTATTTTTATAGCATGAGTACAAAGGAAAAAATTCAAGAGAAAGTTGACATTCTAGAAAAAGAAATTTTTCAGCACGAGATTGTGTTGCATAATGACGATGTAAATACATTTGATCACGTAATAGCTGCTTTAATGGATGTTTGCGAGCACACGCTGGAGCAAGCAGAACAGTGTGCTATGCTAGTACATTACAAAGGGAAATGCACCGTTAAATCTGGAGAGTTTAAAGATTTAGAACCCAGGTGTTCCAAGTTATTGCAATTAGGTTTATCTGCAGAATTAATATAATTATGGAAAATGTATTTAAATACTATGAGTTTTCACCTTTTTTTGTAGATACTTCAGGTGTGTTTTTTGGAAATGAAATAAGTTTTACTGCCTTAAATGATACACATTTTTTAATATTTGAAAAAAAAGAGGCTGCTTACAATCTGTATGTTTCAAAATATGTGCACCCCAAAGAGATTGGTGTAAATCCTGCGATTATTTTAGAATTATTGGTAACAGATTATGACAAAAGTAATCCAGCACACCGCATTGCAATCAAGCAATACTTAGATTAATTTTTTTAAAAAACCTTTGACCGAATAATAGCAAGTGGAAAATAGAAATTTCACTAGGTAAAGATGCGCTTAAAAATTAGATAGCTTTTATTCCAAAGCGTTTTAAAAGTTCCAATGAAGTGTACTTTAAAGACTTTTCATGGGTAGCCTCTAAAACAATGGGGGGTGCTTTTCCCGCCTTCTCCGCTTGTAGCCATCTAGAAATACACAAGCACCAATGATCACCAGGTTTCAATCCGGGAAATTGCCAATGGGGCACGGGGGTCATCAAGTCATTCCCTTTAGACGCAGAGTAGTCTAAAAACTCTTGGGTAACAATTGCACAAACGGTATGTGTACCCGAATCTTGAGAAATTGTTCTGCACAGACCATCTCTAAAATAACCTGTAGCAGGAGCTGTACAACAAGAAATTAGTGGGTTTCCAAATATATTTAATTCCATAGCTTGAAAATTTCAATTGTAAAGTTATACAAAATAGTCAGGTATACAATACATGAAATGGATCGTTTTTAGAATATATACAGGGCACTTATCGAAAAAAATAAATCTTGAATACAGTGGTAATATACGCAGGGTATCTTCTTAATTTGCGGACGTTGTGCAAGAGGGTAGAGCTAATTTTATAGAAAATTTACTGTAGCTTTTATTTTTGGGGACGTGGAAGTATGGAAATTCCAATGGAGTTTTAGGACGCTAGCTTATCTTAATTTGGATAGCGATAGCGGGTCATTTTTTAAACTTCTTAGTAAAGTCATGCATTTAATTCAAAGTTTTTGTTCCCAGTAAAATATAACATCATTATAATGGTATTATATTTTTTTTAAGATTTGTAGTATATTAGTTTAAAGACTTTGAAATTATTGAAAAGGAAAGAAGAGAGGTTTTAAATAATTTTTCTAAAATGAGAAAGATGACACATAAGGGCTATGTTTGGGCCATTAAAATGGTTTTAAATTGCTAAATTTGTCTTAGGAAATTCATTTTAGAATAAATAAAGAAAAGAGAATGAAATTAATTTCACAACTAATTAAAATTTTTATTTTGTTTTTAGCATTGCCATTGGAAATTTCAAATGGATCTAAAAAGAGAGCCTACCTTAGAATTAAAAAAATAATGACTGCAACCAATTTCTTTTAGAAACATTTCTAAAATGATATTTATAAAAAGACCCTAGTTCCTTTTTAAATAAAGGAATTTTCTTTACAGATTGATTATTTGAAGAAGGAAGAAAGAAGGATGAGAAATCATCCTTTTTTTTTGTGCCCGAAGTTTTGGGAGTAGTAATAGTAGTGAATAATAAAACATGTAGCTACTTTACAACGCCTTTAAACCTAAATTACACACCAAAATTTTCAGTAACAATATATTTTATTTTTTTGTTTAGTGATTTTATTGCGTTGTAGCTTGTATGTTCTAATACGATAATAACGAGATCGTCGTCTAAATACTTTGTAAGTCCTGTACTAAACCCATTCCATTTACCATAATGATAGATGCTATTTGCTCCCTTAGTATCTATTCTAAATCCAAAGCCATAAGGAATTTCTCTTCCGTACACTGTTTTTCCCTTGGAGTACATAAGGTCTAGCGATTCTTGTGTGAGAAGCTTACCCGTATTTAATCCGAGGGTCCACTTGTACAAGTCCTCTATAGTTGTGTACACATTTTTATCACCGACAATAGCATCGTTTACAGTGCTGTGAATTTTTAAATGTCGCCAACCTCTGTGCAGTCGGTAGCCTGCTAGTTGGCCTTCTTTAACGGGATCGTTTTCAAAACTGTACACGTATGAGTTTTTCATTTGTAATGGTTCAAATATATTTTTTTCTAAAAAAGAGCTGAAAGAAGTTCCAGAAATTTTTTCAACAATAGAAGCCAGTACAAAATATCCGGTGTTGGAGTAATCAAAGTTACGTCCTGGTTTAAAGAATCGCTGTACATTACTTGTTGCTAATAATGCGATCATTTCGGCATTTGTAGGGGCTTTATTTGCTTCCCACTTGTGCTCAGCGATCCAAAAGTATTTTGGCAATCCAGCAGTGTGATTTAAAAGATTTTTAATGGTTACAGCCTCATAAGGGAAATCAGGAAAATAGGTATTTACGGTATCTGTCAGCTTAATTTGGTCTCTTTCCTTCAATAACATAATGGCCGCTGCCGTAAACTGCTTACTTACCGAGGCTAGTTGAAAGGTAGACTCTTTCTTTAAAGCTGTTTTCTTTTTGAAATCTGCAGTTCCTACTTGATTTTGATACACTATTTTATCACTCTTTGCAACTAGTATGGCCCCGTTAAAGTCATGTCTCTTGTGAATTCGTTTTAATAAGGAATCAAGTTTAAAATGTACTTTTTCCGTATCCTTTTTGGAGTGCCGTGCTAAAAGATTAGGAGGAGTTATTTCTGCCACTTCCTTTAAAGGAATTTCAATAACAGTCGCTGTATTTTTCGAGTTTGATGTAGTTGAAATATATAAAAATATACACAAAAAAAAGAAGAGTATTGAGAATAATATTTTATTGTTTTTATGTAAATGCAATGGGCTAATTTTAAGTGCCAAGTTAACAATCCTTTTGAGATATCCAACGTACTTTTTTTAAAGGATATTGTTCATTTAAATGTAAAAAAGTATTCATTTTTTTTATATTTCTGGAACTATCTGGGGAAATTGACCTCATAAAAAAACGCAACCACCTAATAAACAAGTTGTTGCGTTGTAAAATTGTGACCCTGACAAGATTCGAACCTGTAACCTTCTGATTCGTAGTCAGATGCGCTATCCAGTTGCGCCACAGGGCCAATTTTTGTGGCTGCAAATATAATAGAGTTTTTTCAATATAGAAAGGCTATTGTATTTTTTTATGAATTAATTTCTTTTTTATATGCGGCAACGATAGGTTGTGCTTTTTCTTGGTCTTTTTTAAAGATATATAATTCAACGGAGTTATCGGGAGCACCAAAACCACCTAATCTAGCAGACTCAACTCCATCTGATATTCGAGATGCTATTTCGGCGTCACTTAACAACGTTTGTAATCTATTTACTAAAATGGCATTGTCGGTAAAAATTTTAGCGTAGGTTTCTTCCATAATATTTCTTTTTTAGTCTAATGAATTTTGGGTCACAAAGGTTCTCCACCCAATAAGCGCAAGTTGTGTTTTAGAGGCTTTTGAAAGGTCTAGTCTTTTTTTTGTAAAAGAGGGCAGAACAGCTTTGTTTACTTTTGCAAGCAGTTTAAAAATTGTTTGTTTCATTGGTCTTATTTCTACCTCAAATTTAATGAAAATAAACTACTCTGCGGCATACGTTTTTGGGGTTCTTTTCCAATGGGTAAAAGCATTGTTAAATAGCAACTATTTGGAATACTTATCTAAAGTCACAGATCTAAGTATTTTTTCCTTTCCGCACAAAGTGATAAAAATGTATCTTTGCAGAAAACAGGGCTATGAGTAGTTGGTATGTAATTGGAGGACTGATATTATTAGTTATTGGTGGTGATTTTTTAGTAAAAGCGGCGATTAGCTTGTCTTTTAAATTAAAGATTTCTAAAATGGTGATTGGGATGACGGTAGTTTCTTTTGCTACTTCTTTGCCAGAATTACTAGTAAGTTTGCAAGCAGCGCTTGACGGCTCTCCTGCAATTGCAATAAATAATGTGATTGGTTCTAACATTGCTAACATTGGTCTCGTTTTAGGAATCACAGCAATTATAGGTCCTATTGCAGTGCAAAAGGATTTTTATAAGTTTAATTGGCCGGTAATGATGCTCTTCTCGGTAGTTTTATATTACTTTTTAATGAATGATGCAGTTTTAACGCAAGTAGAAGGCATTTTACTTTTAGTTGGGTTGTTTGTTTTTCTATGGATACTGATAAGGAATGCAAGAAAAGAAAAAGTTGTTATCGACAAAATCGATGATACTTTGGCGAAAATTGGATATGGTAAAATAATTGTTTGGCTATTGTTAGGAGGCCTTGCCTTATATTATGGTGCTAGTTTCTTGGTGGATGGTGCAAAAGATATTGCAAAAAGTATGGGAGTTAGCGAAGGAGTAATCTCCATTACAATGATTGCTATTGGTACAAGTGTCCCGGAATTAGCGGCTTCTGTAATTGCTGCAATAAAAGGTGAAAAGGCCATCTCTTTAGGGAATTTGATTGGCTCTAATATTTTCAACATTGGCTCTGTGCTGGGTTTTACAGCAGTCATAAAAGAGATTGCAATCCCCTTAAACGAGCCTCAAATTTTGTCTAGAGATATTTTTTGGATGTTGGGGTTTTCTGCGATATTAATTCCTTTAGTTTTCATAAAAAAGAAGTTTCTTTTAAGCAGGTTAAAAGGAGGTTTTTTGTTTTTGGTATATGGAACTTTTATATATTTAGTCTTTAGAACTAGCGCATAAAAAAACGCGCACTTATTAAGGTGCGCGTTTTCATTAGTATTGAGATTATTTAACTGGTTTTACAGTTTTAATAATTCTTGAAGCAATTTTATATGGGTCTCCATTTGAAGATGGACGACGGTCTTCTAACCACCCTTTGTATCCTTTTTCTACAGCAATAATTGGAATACGAATAGAAGCTCCTCTATCTGAAACTCCCCAAGAGAAATCATTGATAGATGCAGTTTCATGATCCCCAGTTAATCGCTGGTCATTGTGCTCGCCATAAACGGCAATGTGTTCCTTCACTAGCGGACGGAAAGCTTCACATATTTCAATATATTTATCTTTAGAACCACAAGTTCTCAAGATGGTATTTGAAAAGTTAGCATGCATTCCAGAGCCATTCCAATCTGTAT
Organism: Polaribacter sp.; assembly: GCA_028336245.1. Lineage (GTDB taxonomy): Bacteria > Bacteroidota > Bacteroidia > Flavobacteriales > Flavobacteriaceae > Polaribacter. The sequence continues at coordinate 17,603 of JAOKTT010000013.1, read as the reverse complement.
TTCCTAATGGTTTTGGATGGTACTCTATGTACATTCCTTTACCTTCTGTTAAACGATCTAATAGGTATCTAGAGATCCAGATTTCATCTCCTGCTTTTTTAGCGCCTTTAGCAAACAATTGGTATTCCCATTGTCCAGAGGCAACTTCTTGATTGATTCCTTCAAAATTTAAACCCGCATCGATACACAAGTCAGCATGCTCTTCAACAAAAGCACGTCCGTGTGTGTTTTTACCACCAACAGAACAGTAGTACATTCCTTGTGGAGCTGGATAACCACCTCTTGGGAACCCTAAGGGTAAATCAGTATCCGTGTTCATAATGAAATATTCTTGTTCAAAACCGAACCAGAAATCGTTGTCATCATCTTCAATGGTAGCACGTGCATTAGAAATGTGCGGAGTACCGTCAGCATTCATAACCTCAGTCATTACCAAGTAACCATTAATTCTCTTGGGATCTGGATAGATGGCAACAGGTTTTAAAATACAGTCAGACGCTCCTCCAGAAGCTTGTTTTGTAGAAGAACCATCAAAAGACCAAAGGCCTAATTCTTCAACTGTTCCCTGAAAGTTTTCGTGCTCTTCCACTTTTGTTTTACTTCTTAAGTTCTGTGTTGGTTCGTATCCATCTAACCAAATGTATTCTAATTTAATTTTTGCCATAATAAATAATTGAGTGAGTAATGTTAACAATACAAAAATGAAATATTTTCCCTACATATCAAAAAATATAGGGGTAAAATGTTTAAATTTGTATAAAAATAATTTTATCCCTAATTTATACAGGGGTCGTTTATTTATAAGTAAAAAAAACACCTAAAAAACTAACAATATGTCAATTATTAGATTCAACGCTTTACAAGAAACACTAAACAGAAAGCCTGTAGAGGTGAATCAGAGTGAAAAAAGGTCGACCCTTTTTGGACAAAATGTATTTAATAAACATGCGATGCAGCAATATTTGACGCGGGCAGCATATGAAAGTGTGATGAATGCAATTGAGCATGGCACGCGCATCGATCGTAAAATTGCGGATCAGGTAGCTGTTAGTATGAAAGATTGGGCAATGTCTAAAGGTGCAACGCACTATACACATTGGTTTCAGCCATTAACGGGAGCAACAGCAGAAAAGCACGATGCTTTTTTCGAGTCGATCAATGGAAGTCTGGCAATGGAGAAATTTGATGGAGAGCAGCTCGTGCAGCAAGAGCCAGATGCTTCTAGTTTTCCTAGTGGAGGGATTAGAAACACCTTTGAAGCGAGGGGTTTTACTGCATGGGATCCTACTTCGCCTGCTTTTATTTATGAAAGAACACTTTGCATTCCTACAATATTTGTGGCGTATACGGGGGAGGCTTTAGATAATAAGACGCCTTTATTAAGATCTTTACAAGCCATAGATACCCATGCAACTGCCGTTTGTCGCTATTTTGATAAAAACATCAACAAAGTAAATGCCACGTTAGGCTGGGAACAAGAATTTTTTTTAATAGATACTGCTTTGGCTCTTTCTAGACCTGACATCCAATTAACTGGAAGAACTTTACTTGGACATTCGTCAGCAAAAGGGCAGCAGTTAGATGATCATTATTTCGGAATAATCCCTGCAAGAGCTATGAGTTTTATGCAAGATTTAGAGGAGGAATGTATGCTTTTAGGAATTCCCGTAAAAACAAGACACAATGAGGTTGCTCCGAATCAATTTGAAGTTGCACCCATCTTTGAGGAAGCAAATCTAGCAGTAGATCATAATTCTTTGCTCATGGATGTAATGCATAAAGTAGCAGACAGGCATCAATTTAAAGTACTGTTTCATGAAAAACCATTTGCAGGAATCAATGGTTCTGCAAAGCATAACAACTGGTCTTTAGCGCTAGAAAACGGTACAAATCTTTTGAGTCCAGGGAAAACTCCTATGAAAAATCTACAATTCTTAACGTTTTTTGTAAATACCATTAAGGCGGTGTACGAAAATGAAGAATTGTTAAGAGCGGCGGTAGTTTCTGCCAGTAATGATTATCGATTGGGTGCCAATGAAGCGCCACCAGCAATTATATCTGTCTTTATTGGAAGTCAGCTTTCAGCTGTTTTAGACGAGTTAGAAAATGTAACCAAAGGAAAATTATCTCCAAAAGAGAAAACAGACTTAAAACTAAATATTATTGGTAAAATTCCGGAGATACTATTAGACAATACGGATATCAATAGAACCTCTCCATTTGCTTTTACAGGGAATAAATTTGAATTTAGAGCCGTAGGGTCTTCTGCGAATTGTGCGGGACCAATGACCGTTTTAAATACCATTGTAGCGAAACAGTTAAAAGAGTTTAAGCAGGATGTAGATCTTCTAATAGAATCAAAAAATCTAAAAAAGGATGAGGCTGTTTTTAATGTATTGAGAGAGTATATTAAGGCGTCTAAGAAGATTAGATTTGATGGTGATGGATACGGAGAAGCTTGGGAAAAAGAAGCTAAAAAACGGGGATTGAGTAATAATAAGACTACGCCAACTGCCTTGAAAGTAATGACTTCTAAAAAAGTCATCGATTTGTACGAGGAGATGAATGTGATGAGTAAGATTGAGGTTGAAGCGCGCTATGAAATTAAATTAGAAGAATATACGAAGCGTTTGCAAATAGAAAGCAGAGTTTTGGGAGATATTTCTAGAAATCACGTGGTGCCAACAGCAATTATTTATCAGAATACTTTGTTGGAAAACACAAAGAATTTAAAAGAAATATTTGGGGGAGATTATAAAAGTATCGCCAAAGAGCAGATAGAATTGATCATGACGATTTCTAAGCACATCACAGAAATTAATGCGAAAGTTATTCAAATGGAAGCAGCACGTTCAAAAGCGAACAAGCAGATTGGATTAAAATCTGCAGAACAATATTGTAGCAATGTGAAACCGTTTTTCGAACAAATTCGATACCACTGCGACAAGCTAGAAACCATGGTAGATGACAATTTATGGCCTTTGACAAAATACAGGGAATTATTGTTTACAAAGTAATCATAAAAACATCCTATTTTTGGATAGAATTTTTTATTCAAAAGACTAAATTTGCATCCTATAATACAACAACATGAGTCAAGAAGTTTCTAAAAGGTACGCACAAAGAGGTGTTTCTGCATCTAAAGAAGATGTACACAATGCGATTAAGAATATAGACAAAGGTTTATTTCCAAAAGCTTTCTGTAAAATTGTACCAGATTATTTAACAAATGATGCTGATTATTGTTTAATAATGCATGCAGATGGGGCAGGAACAAAATCCTCTCTAGCTTATATGTATTGGAAAGAAACTGGTGATATTTCAGTTTGGAAAGGCATTGCACAGGATGCATTAATCATGAATATTGACGATTTATTGTGTGTAGGTGCAACAGACAATATCATGCTGTCCTCTACAATAGGTCGTAATAAAAGTAAGATTCCTGGTGAAGTTTTATCTGCAATTATAAACGGAACAGAAGAGTTAATCGAGGATTTAAAAGGCTTTGGAGTTACCATTCACTCTACAGGTGGGGAAACAGCAGATGTTGGTGATTTAGTGCGAACAATCATTGTAGATTCTACTGTAACTGCACGTATGAAAAGATCAGCCGTTATCGACAATGCAAATATAAAAGCTGGAGATGTAATTGTTGGATTAGAATCTTTCGGACAGGCAAGCTACGAAAAGGAATATAATGGCGGAATGGGATCTAACGGTTTAACGTCTGCAAGACATGACGTTTTTCATAAATACTTAGCGGAGAAATATCCAGAAAGTTTTGATGCTGCTGTTCCTGAAGACCTGGTATATTCTGGAAATACTAAACTTACGGACAGTGTTGAGAATTCTCCGATAGATGCAGGAAAATTAGTGCTGTCTCCAACAAGAACCTATGCACCAATCATCAAAGAAATTTTATCAAAATTTAATTCAGACACCGTGCACGGAATGATTCACTGTTCTGGTGGTGCACAAACAAAAATATTACACTTTATAGACAACCTTCACATTGTGAAAGACAATATGTTTGAGGTTCCCCCTTTATTTAAATTAATACAGGAACAATCAAATACAGATTGGAAAGAAATGTATCAAGTTTTTAATTGTGGGCATCGAATGGAAATTTACGTAGCTCCAGAAATCGCACAGGACATTATGGCAATTTCTAAATCGTACAATGTAGCTGCTAAAATTGTAGGTAGGGTCGCAGCCTCACCAACAAAAAAACTGACGATTAAGAGTGCGTTTGGTGTTTTTGAGTATTCATAAAATTAAAGTGAAAACTCATATCTCGGCGGCAGTGAAGCTAAGCTAAGAGATGCTCTTATTCACGTAATTTAGAGCTTCTTTTTTTGCGTTAACTCGGAGTCAAATTTAAAGAAGGGAATAAGTGCATCTGTATTCAGTTAAATATACTCAATATGAAATATTTAACTTTCCGATAAAAAGTGTAAATTCGCAATCCAAGAAAAGAGTCACAAATGTTAGATAAATTAAGAATTGTAAAGCAGCGTTATGATGAGGTTTCTGATTTGATTATTCAACCAGAAATTATCATGGATCAGAAGCGGTATGCGCAATTGATGAAAGAATATAAGGATTTAGGAAATGTTGTTGAAAAGGGAGCTGAATATCAAGCTTTAGTAGACAATATTGAGGAAGCAAAAGAAATTTTGGCAGACGGTTCGGATGCGGAAATGAATGAGATGGCGAAGTCGGAGATTGACGAAGCCAATGTAAGAATCCCAAAGTTAGAAGAAGAAATACGTTTTTTATTGATACCCACTGACCCTGAAGACTCTAAAAACGCAGTCGTAGAACTACGGGCAGGAACTGGGGGAGATGAGGCCAGTATTTTCGCTGGAGACTTGTTTCGAATGTATACTAAATATTGTGAAAGTAAAGGTTGGAAGGTCTCTACAGTGGATTACTCTGAAGGTACCAATGGAGGTTTTAAGGAAATTCAGTTTGAAGTAAATGGTGCAGATGTTTATGGAATTTTAAAGTTTGAAGCTGGCGTGCACCGGGTGCAACGCGTACCACAGACAGAAACGCAAGGGCGTGTGCATACTTCGGCCGCGACCTGTATGGTTTTTCCTGAAGCAGAAGAGTTTGATGTAGAAATTAACCCTAAAGAGGTGCGTATTGATTTTTTCTGTTCTTCAGGTCCAGGAGGTCAGTCTGTAAATACTACCTATTCTGCCGTCCGTTTAACGCATATTCCAACAGGATTGGTAGCACAGTGTCAAGATCAAAAATCGCAGCATAAAAATAAGGAGAAAGCATTTAAAGTTTTACGTTCCCGTTTGTATGACATGGAATTGGCTAAGAAAAATGCAGCCGATGCTTTAAAGCGTGGTTCTATGGTTTCTTCTGGAGATAGAAGTGCCAAGATTAGGACCTATAATTATGCACAAGGCCGTGTTACGGATCACAGGATAGGGCTTTCATTGTATGACTTGCCGAATATTATGAATGGTGATATTCAAAAAATCATAGACGAATTGATGTTGGCAGAAAATACAGAGAAACTAAAAAGCTTGAATGACGACCTATAATTTAGTGTATTTATAGAAAATAGAAAGCCTCAGTAATTTTACTGAGGCTTTTTTTGTTATATCAAATTAAGAAAATGCACCTATTTTAATGGGGTTGTTTTTGTTTATAAAAGATAGAAAAGAATAAAGTTTTTTGAGGCTTATTAGCGGTGTACTTTTTCAAAATAAATAAAAGCGATTTAAGTTCTGGGGGAAACCTTCAATCGTTTTTTTTTTTGTTAAACAAATATTTTATTATCAAGCTAAAATTAGACTTTATAATAAGGGGAAATAAGTTGATCAACACTACAAAGATAGGATGCTAATAATGATCTCACAATCCCTGAAATCAGTATAGTTTTAAAGACCCTGAATTCAGGGTTCACCCTCTGATTTTAAATTCAATTGTTCCTTTATTTACCAAATAAATGGAGCTCTGTAAACTCTTTTCCAATAGTGATATCTTGCGTTTCAGCGGTATTTAAATCCTCTAATTGAACAGCTACATTGTCTATTTGAATGGTCGTAATCTGAAACGGTAAATTATGGAATACCATTCTAAACTTACTGTAGTCTGCGTTAAAGTCGCCGCGTTTGTGTTGCTGTATAATTAATTCTTCTTTTTTTCCAGTTAGTTTAAAAGTACGGAGACTAAATCTCCCTTTCTTATAATCATATCCATCATGGGCATCGTCATACAATTTTGAAGCCTCTTTACCTTCTTTATAGTAAACATCTAGGGTGATTTCATCAAATTTCTTTTCACCAATATATTGTTGCACCGGATATTTGGGAATTATTGCACCTTCTTTAATAAATATAGGCATGCTGTCTATATTTGCATCCACCCAAAGTTCTTTTCCACCGGTGACTAATTCGTTTGTCCAGAAATTATACCATGCTCCTCTTGGGATATACATTCTTCGTCCTTTGGCATTTGGTTCTAATATCGGACAAATTAAAATTTGTTTTCCGTAAATAAACTCATCACTTCGATAGTGTGTTGCCGTATCTTTTTGGTCATATAAAACTAGCGACTTTAAAATTGGGGTTCCTTCATTTATATATTCCCAAAATGCAGTGTATAAATATGGTAGCAGTTGGTATCTTAATTCTACGAATTTTCTGACAATGTCTGTAATCTCTTCACCAAAAACCCATGGTTCTTGATTTCCATGATCTCCTGAGGAATGAACCCTACAAAAAGCATGGAAAACACCTAACTGAATCCACCTTGCAAATAACTCTCCTTGCGGTTGCCCTGCAAAACCTCCAATATCACTTCCTGCAAAAGAAAAACCAGACATCGCCATACGTTGTGCTTGGTTATTCGCAACAGCTAAATGTTCCCAAGTAGCTACGTTGTCTCCCATCCAAGTAGAGGTATAGCGCTGTGCACCGGAATAGGCAGACCTTGTAATTACAAAGGGTCTTTTAGGATATGCATATTTCTTTAAACCATGATAGGTTGCCCGTGCCATTTGTGTTCCATAGATATTATGTGCTTTTCGATGCGAACAAGGGTTTCCGTCATAATCGTGACGTACGTCATCTGGGAATGATTTGTTAGGAACATCCATTACTGCCGGCTCATTCATATCATTCCAAACACCTTTTACTCCAATGTCTTCAATCAATTCCTTAAATAAACCAGACCACCATTCCCGAACTTCTGGTTTCGTATAGTCAGGGAAATAACATTCTCCTGGCCAAACCTTACCTTTCATATAAGGCCCATCTGCACGTTTACAAAAATAATCTTTATCCAATGCTTCTTTAAAAACACTATATTCTAAATCTATTTTAATTCCTGGATCTATAATCACAACTGTTTTAAAACCATCGTCTTCTAGTTCTTTTACCATTCTTTTAGGATCAGGAAAATGTTTTTTATCCCAAGTAAAACAACGGAACCCGTCCATATAGTCAATGTCTAAGTAAATAGCATCACAAGGTATTTTTAAATCTCTAAATGTTTTTGTAATTTCTTTTACATTGCTTTCTGGATAATAACTCCATTTACATTGATGAAATCCTAAAGCCCACAATGGAGGAAGTGTATGCGGCTTTCCAGTTAAATCTGTATAGTTTTTAACAACGTCTTCCATTTCTGGACCGTATATGAAATAATAATTCATTTCACCCCCTTGTGCCCAAAAACTGGTAACATTTCTTCTTTCGTGTGCAAAGTCAAAATGCGATTTAAAGGTATTGTCAAAAAAGATACCATAGGCCTTGTTCTCTTGAATTGCCGTATAAAAAGGAATTGCTTTGTAAATAGGATCTGTATCCTTGCCAAAGGCATAGGAATCTGTAGCCCAGTTCTCAAAACGTTTTCCTTTTAAGTTTACGTCTACTGGTTTGTCTCCTAATCCGTAAAAACTTTCTGCTTTTTGACAGGCTTTACTCATTTTTACAATGTCCCCACCAAACTCATAACTTTCTTCCCAATGAAAACCGATTTCATCTTCATTGATTAGTTTTAAGTCGATAGCATCAAATAAGCTTACCTGTGCGCTTAGTTTTTCTATTTTACAAATTAATTTAGAGGTAGTAAGAATATAGTGAGTAGCATTTTCAGTTACATCTAAAAAACTATATCCTCGGCTGGCGTGTATCGTAATACCATAAGAGAAATCATTTTCAAACTTTCCCGTAGTGCTGTATCTAAAGCGGATTACGCTGTCTCTAACAACGGTCACCTGCAGTGCAACTCCATTTTTTGTAGAAAAATGTAAGGTATCTACTTCTTTTTTATAGTTTATTATTTCGGAAGGAAATAAATTTCCTTTTTGTTCTAGTTCTGTATTAACAATCATAGTATAGGAGGTTTATCTCTGCGCACAAAAATCGTGAAAGTTTGGATAATAATTAGAGCTTATATTTCTTTTTAACGATATCGTATTCGTCCTTTTTAAGGTCTAAAATATTTCTTATTTATTTAAAAATAAGGCAAATGTGATTTCTTTTCGAGATTTTAATGAGAATTTTTAAAGTCTTAAAAAGCCAGTCTTTTATTGTGAATATTAAAATAAGTATTCCTCTTTTTTATCATATTAATAACAGAATAAAAAAGAGTTTCTTTGCGCTTCTTATTGATATTTTAGGGCTAACATAGCCAATGGAGGTAATCTTAATGTTAAAGAGTGAGTGCGATTATTCCAAGCTTTATGCTCAGAAGTTAACGGCTGATCTTTGAAGTTATCTGTACCATTATATACCGCGGAATCACTATTAAAAACCATTTTTAAAGTTCCCGATTTTGGGAGGCCGATTCGATAATTTTCTCGAGGAGTGGCTGTTAAGTTTAAGATAATAACGAGGGTATCTTTTTCATTATTTCCTTTGCGGAGGAATGTCATTACCGAGTTTTGGTGATCTCCATGATCAATCCATTCAAATCCTTCAGCAGAAAATTGCTTCTCGTACAATGCCGTTTCCGTTGTATATAAGATGTTCAAATGCTTTACCAAAGTTTGTGCCCCTTTATGAACTTTGTGCTCTAACAAATGCCAGTCTAAACTGCCATTAAAATTCCACTCACTTATTTGTCCAAATTCACAACCTTGAAAAAGTAACTTGGTACCAGGATGCATGTACATAAAACAATACAACAAACGTAAGTTTGCAAATTTTTGCCATTCATCACCAGGCATTTTGTCTGCGATAGCTTTTTTACCATACACAACTTCATCGTGGGACAATGGCAGCATAAAGTTTTCTGTAAATGCATAATTTAAACTAAAAGTAAGTTCATTTTGATGATGTTCTCTATAGATGGTTTCCTTTGCAAAGTAGTCTAGTGAATCGTGCATCCATCCCATCATCCATTTCATACCAAAACCCAATCCCCCAGAAAAAACCGGACTAGAAACTTGGGGAAAAGAGGTGGACTCTTCTGCGATGGTCTGTACGTCAGGGAAATTTTTGTAAACGGCGGCATTCATTTCTTTAATAAAAGAGATCGCCTCTAAATTTTCTCTCCCTCCAAATTCATTTGGTTCCCATTCACCTTCTTTTCTCGAATAGTCAAGGAAAAGCATCGAAGCAACGGCATCTACCCGCAAACCGTCGGCATGATATTGGTCTAGCCAAAAAATGGCATTGCTAATTAAAAATGATTTGACTTCGTTTCTACCATAATTAAAAATAAGACTTTTCCAATCTTGGTGGTATCCTTTCCTAGGGTCTGGATGTTCATACAAACAAGAACCATCAAAATTACCTAAGCCATGAGGGTCTGAAGGAAAATGGGAAGGGACCCAATCTAAAAGTACACCAATGCCTCTTTTATGAAATTTATCTACTAGGAATTTGAATTCGTCTGGGTATCCAAAGCGAGAAGTAGGAGCAAAGTACCCAGTTAATTGGTAGCCCCAACTTGGGTCATAGGGGAATTCCATAATAGGCATCAACTCTACGTGTGTAAAATTCATTTCCGCAACATAGGACACAAGCTCGTCCGCCAATTCTATATAACTGAGAAATCTATTTTCTGCTACTTTTCTTCTCCAAGAACCTAAATGAACCTCATAAACGGAATAAGGAGCATCTAAAGCATTGTTCTTTTTGCGTTCCTTCATCCATTTCTTGTCCTTCCAAGCATAGCTGTCTTCCCAAATGATAGAGGCCGTTTTTGGAGGGTGTTCGCACCTGCGGGCATATGGATCTGCCTTTTCAGTTACACCATTATCGCTACTGCTTTTGATTTTATATTTATAGGTGTTGCCTTTCCCTGCATATGGAACAAAACCTTCCCAAATACCACTTGCATCCCATCTAACATTTAATTGGTGTTCGCGGTCATTCCAATGATTGAAGTCTCCAATGACAGAAACTTCTTTTGCATTGGGTGCCCAAACTGCAAAATAAGTACCATCCATACCGGCTTTTGAAATGATATGCGATCCAAATTTTTCGTATAATTTGTAATGTTGGCCAGATTTAAAGAGGTTAATATCGAAATCTGTAAATAAACTATGTGCTATAACTTTAGACATGTATTGTTTTTAAATTGAAAACTCCAACCAATTAAATGACGGTTCCTTTCGGAAGAACTGCCCCTTTTTTAATAACGACAATACCATCTTTCACAAAGTAGGTGTTCGTTTCAACGTCTTTCAAGTGCAAACCTCCATTAATCCGGGTATCATCTCCAATTCTACAGTTCTTATCAATAATACAATTATTTATAAAGCACCGGTCTCCAATACCCAACTGGTTTTCTATACCTTTCGATTTAATCTCTTCTAAAGATTCATAAGCGTCATTACCCATCATATAGGTATTGGTTACAATTGTTTCTTTACCAATTCGAGAACGGATACCAATGACCGATTTTTCTATTTTTTCTGCACTGATGACACAACCATCCGCAATAATAGTTTTGTTTAAAAGAGTGTTCGATATTTTTGAAGTGGGAAGAATACGCGCTCTTGTATACACTCGGTTCTTATCATAGAGATTAAATTTTGGCAAGTCATCTGTCAAACCTAGATTTGCTTCAAAGAAAGAATCTATATTACCAATATCTGTCCAATAGCCTTCATATTGGTAACTTAGTGTCTTGTGTTTCTCTATGGATTGTGGAATGATTTCTTTTCCAAAATCTATGGTATCTGGATTGTTCATTAATTTGATGAGCAGGTCTCTATTGAAGATATAGATACCCATAGAGGCAAGGTAATTCCTGCCTTCCTTCTTCATATCACCACTTACTTCAGAAGTCCAATCTGGGAGTAAATTAGCAGCTGGTTTTTCAATAAAAGAAGTAATCACATTTTCTTCATTTGTTTTGAGCAAACCAAATGAAGTGGCATCTTTTGCATTTACTGGATAGGTTGCAATAGATATTTCAGCATTACTTTCTTTATGTTTTTCGATCATATCTCGAAAATCCATATTGTATAACTGATCTCCAGATAAAATTAAGGCATATTCAAAATCATTTTGTAAAAAGTGATGCATACTTTGCCTTACTGCATCTGCAGTTCCTTGAAACCACTTGTCACTTTGCATCGTTTGCTCAGCAGCTAAAACATCAACAAAAGCATCACTAAAAAAACTAAAATGATAGGTATTTTTAATATGTTGATTTAGAGAAGCAGAATTAAACTGCGTAAGCACATACATCCTTTTGATATCAGCATTAATACAATTAGAAATAGGAATATCTACTAAGCGATACTTCCCTGCAATAGGCACCGCAGGTTTGGATCTGTCCTTTGTGAGGGGATATAATCTTGACCCCTGTCCACCACCTAAAATAATTCCAAGGACTTTTTCATTTATCATAATTTAATGTTTTAGAGATTCATATAAGTGCACGTATGCGGCTGCAGAATTATTCCAAGAATAATCTATTGACATTATTTTTTTTAGATTTTTCTTAAATTCTTTTTCATAATAATAATTTGTTGCTTTGGTAATTGCAGAAGTTACTTTTCCTAGAGTAACCCCGTCGTGAACAATTCCAAAACCAGCTGTCTTCTCAATATCGATAATGGTGTCTTTTAAACCACCAATAGCGTTTACAATAGGCACCGTGCCGTAGCGTAAAGAATACATTTGATTTAAACCGCAAGGTTCTACACGCGAGGGCATTAATAGAAAATCTGCACCGGCATACATAATATGGGCAAGTTTTTCGTCATACCCAATAAAAGTATTGAAATTTTCTTTTGGGATTGCTGCTAATTCGGTTTCCGTTTCTGTGTGTCCAGAACCAAGCAAAAGGATGGATATTTTATTTTCAGTAAGTGCTTTTTTAAAAATTTTAGGGAAAAGATCTGCACCTTTCTCACCAACTAACCTTCCTATAAAAATAAACAAAGGCTTTTCAACATCTAAATTAAACTCTTTACAGAGCCATTTTTTGTTTGCTTTTTTTCCAGATATGACGGTAGTTTTAGAGTAGTTTTTTAGAAGTCTTTCATCTGTTTCAGGGTTCCATACATTCCAATCAATACCATTTAAAATACCTTTACATTTTTTACTTTCATGGTGTAATAAGGCTTCTAGTCCGTTTGCTTTTAGTTTTAATTCTTCCATATAAGTAGGAGAAACTGTAGTTACGCTCCAAGCACATTTTATAGCTGCTGCCAAGGAGTTGATACTACCATCCCAATCAAGTAAACCTGTGTTTTCGTAGTTGAAAGGCGGAATTAAACCTCCATGTGCATGCGGAAACCATCCCTGATACTGCGCATTGTGAATGGTTAAAACTGTAGGAATGTTTTTGAGCGTTGCATATTTAAAACTGTAAGACATCATAAAAGGAATTAATCCTGTATGATGATCATGTACATGCATAATATCTGGTTTTACCGTCAGCTTTAAAACCCAATCTAGAGTCGCAATTTGAAAGGCTAAAAAACGTTTGGTATCCTCATTAGAATAGACAAAGTCTGTGTAAAGTAAATCGGGAATATCAATACAAAATAGGTCAAAACCAAGTTGATTATTGGACAGTTTAAGAACTTTGAAATGATAGTATTCATGACCAAGAGCAATGTAGTGGTTATAGACGGTTTCAAAGGTATTACTCTGTGTAAAGGTGTTGTTGTAATAAGGCATGACTACGCTGCTCGTAAGGCCTAAATTCTTCTGGTATTTCGGAAGTGCGCCAACAACATCTGCAAGACCACCAACTTTAGCTATTGGAAAACATTCTGCACTGATATGTAGTATTTTCAATATTTGTAATTAGTTTGTTCGTGCAACAATTTACAAAATATTTTTGCAGTAGTAAAGTAGATTTTAATTATTACTGTAATTTTATTACAATTGAAAATACCTTACCTATAAATTGTTTTTCGTTAAAGTAGAAGAGGATTATTTATGAATTTCGCTGTTTGTTGATTTCATCCTGCAAAGCTCTTCTTAATTTCTGTTCTCTTTCGATTGATTTTTTTCGATATTGTTCATATTCAAAGTCCATATCTTTTAAATCACTTTGAGCTTTATTAGAAAGTATATTATTGCTCGAAAATTTAAATATAAAATAAAGTAACGTCAATATTAAGGCTAAAATTAAAGTCCACAGGCTAAGGCTATAATTGGTTTTTTTTACCTGTAAACCAAGGAAAGAGGTATAGTTTCCTTTTTGCACAGAGGTTTGCAATTCTAAAGAAGTCTTTTGAAGAGCTTCCTGGTTTCTTTGGTTGCTTTCTTTCTCTGCTGTCAATAAATTATTTTGTGCCGAGATTTTACGCTGTGCCATTTTTAAAGAGTCTAAAACATTTTGCTTTAGTTGTAAATACTTTTCTTTTCCAACAACCTTGTAAGCTTGATAGCTGGAAGATGTTCTATAAAGTTTATCGAATTGAGCACTCAAAGAGTAGTCTTCAATAAGGGGCTCCTGCGCAAAGGAAAGGGAAGTGATTATTATTGCTGCAAAGGTGAATAGTTGTCGGTTCATTTGTATGATTTTTAATAGCATTTTTTTAAGAATAAAGGTAATAAAAAACCCAAACGAAAACGTTTGGGTTTTTTTATAAGCAAGTAATTTATATTTATTTTATTTTTTCTACAACTGCCTTAAAAGCTTGTGGATTGTTCATTGCAAGATCGGCTAAAACCTTACGGTTTAGTTCGATGCTATTCGCTTTTACTTTACCCATAAACTGAGAGTAAGACATTCCGTGTAAACGAGCTGCAGCGTTAATACGTACAATCCATAATGAACGAAAGTTTCTCTTATTGTTTTTACGGTCACGGTATGCATATAGCATTCCTTTTTCAACCGCATTTTTTGCTACCGTGTAAACGTTTTTTCTACGTCCAAAGTACCCTTTTGCTGCCTTCAAGATTTTTTTTCTTCTTTTTCTTGAGGCTACTGAATTTACTGATCTTGGCATAATTTCAATGTTTTTTTGTAGTAGGCGATTCTTTTATGAATACTTTTTATTTTTGCCTAACTCCATGGTTAATAATAAAATTCCCTAATTAAACTTATTTCAAGTTTAATTGTTGCATAATGTTAGACTTATCCGCTTTATGTACTAAAGTGTCATGAGTTAACCTTAATTTACGTTTTTTAGACTTCTTTGTTAAGATGTGACTTTTAAACGCGTGCTTTCTTTTGATTTTTCCAGAACCAGTAACTTTAAATCGTTTTTTGGCACTAGACTTGGTTTTCATTTTAGGCATCTCTCCTTCGTTTTTATCTTGCTTATAAGATTATTATCCTACTAGATTTTTACGTCTTTATAGGTGTTTTGAAATTGTTACTTCATTTTCTTTGGAGCGATAAACATAATCATACGTTTACCTTCTAATTTTGGCAATTGCTCTACTTTACCAACTTCCTCTAATTCTTGTGCTAATTTTAATAATAAAATTTGCCCTTGTTCTTTAAAAATAATAGAACGTCCTTTAAAAAAAACGAATGCTTTTAACTTCGCGCCTTCCTGCAAGAACTTGAGTGCATGCTTCTTTTTAAATTCATAATCATGCTCATCTGTCTGAGGTCCAAAACGGATTTCTTTTACAATTACCTTTGTGGCTTTTGATTTTAAAGATTTTTCGCGTTTCTTTTGCTCGTACAAGAATTTCTTATAGTCGATAATTTTACAAACAGGTGGTTTTGCCTTGGGAGAAATTTCTACCAAATCTAATTCCTGCTCATTGGCTAATTCTTTAGCTTTCTCTAAAGGATATACACCAACTTCGATATTCTCGCCCACAAGACGAACTTCGTCAACATATCTTATTTTTTCATTAATTCTATGTTGATCTTCTTTGATTACTCTTAACGGTCTTCTCGACCTGCTTCTACGTATTGCTATGACTTGTAAATTTTAAATTTAACTTATGGTCTTTTTAGGACCTTTAGCTTTTATCGAATGTCAAAATTAATTAAAATTTCTTCAATGTATTGCTTTCTTCTGTTTTAATTAAAGAAATAAATTCTTCAATCGTAAAGGTTCCAAGATCTCCGTCTCCATGTTTTCGCACAGAAACCGTACCCTCTTGCTCTTCTTTCTCACCAACAATCACCATATACGGTGTTTTGCTAACTTCTGCATCCCGTATTTTTCGTCCCGTTTTTTCATTTCGGTTGTCTACGAGGGCGCGAATTTCGGAATTTTCTAACGATTCTAAAACTTTTTCGGAATATTTTTGATATTTATCACTGATTGGCAATAAGATAACTTGATCTGGAGTCAGCCAAAGTGGGAAGTTACCTCCCGTATGCTCCAGTAATACCGCAATAAAACGCTCCATAGAACCAAAAGGAGCTCTGTGAATCATTACAGGTCTGTGTAGTTGATTATCTGCACCTTTATACGTTAAATCGAAACGTTTGGGTAAATTATAGTCCACTTGAATGGTTCCAAGCTGCCAACTTCTGCCCAAAGCGTCTTTTACCATGAAGTCTAATTTAGGTCCGTAAAAAGCGGCTTCACCTTCTTCGACTACAAAAGTTAAACCTTTGTCAGTTGCAGCACTTATGATTGCATTTTCAGCAATTTCCCATGTGGAAACATCACCAATGTATTTTTCTGGTGTATTTTTATCTCGGATAGAGACCTGCGCTGTAAAGTCTTCAAAACCTAAAGAACTAAAGACATACAATACTAAGTCAATAACATCTTTAAATTCTTGGTCTAATTGTTCTGGAGTACAGAAAATATGAGCATCATCTTGTGTAAAACCTCTAACACGTGTTAATCCGTGTAGTTCTCCACTCTGTTCATATCTATATACGGTACCAAACTCTGCAAAACGTTTTGGTAAATCTTTATAAGAGTATGGTTTGAAATTGTATACTTCACAATGATGTGGGCAATTCATAGGTTTTAATAAAAACTCTTCATCCATTTTAGGCGTTTTTATCGACTGAAAACTATCTGCCCCATATTTCTCATAATGTCCAGAAGTAACATAGAGTTCTTTCTGACCAATATGCGGTGTCATGACCATTTCATAGCCAGCTTTTTTCTGAGCCTTCTTTAAGAAATCCTCAAGGCGTCCGCGCAAAGCAGCTCCTTTAGGAAGCCATAAAGGCAAACCAGCACCCACTTTTTGAGAGAAAGTAAATAATTCTAACTCTTTTCCAAGTTTTCTGTGATCTCTTTTTTTAGCTTCTTCTAAAAGTTCAAGATATTCTGTCAGTAGCTTTTGTTTTGGAAAGCTAATTCCATAAACTCGGGTCAACTGATTATTTTTTTCGTCACCTCTCCAATAAGCTCCGGCAACACTCATTATTTTTATTGCTTTTATAATTCCAGTATTCGGAATGTGTCCTCCTCTACAGAGGTCTGTAAAATCACTGTGGTCACAGAAGGTAATGTCGCCATCCGTTAAGTTTTCTATTAATTCTATTTTATAGGGATTATTCTCTGCAGTGTATTTTGACAAAGCATCAGCTTTCGAAACAGATCGGATAGAAAATTCATGTTTTCCTCGGGCAATCTCTAGAAACTTGGTCTCTATCTCTTTGAAATCTTTATCAGAGATTACAGCTTCCTCTAAATCTACATCATAGTAAAAACCAGTGTCTATTGCTGGGCCGATAGTTAATTTTGCTTTTGGGTAAAAGATTAAGATGGCCTCTGCCAATACGTGAGCAGAAGAATGCCAGAAAGCTTTTTTTCCATCAGGATCATTAAAGGTGTATAAAGTTAAGGAACCATCTGTGGTTAGAGGAGTGGAAGTTTCAATGGTAGTTCCATTAAAATTTGCTGAAATTACGTTTCTAGCAAACCCTTCACTGATACTTTTTGCAACCTCCATTGGAGTGCTGCTTCTAGAAAATTCTTTAATAGTTCCGTCAGGTAAAGTAATTTTAATCATCTAAGCTTTGTAAATTGAGAACGCAAAGATATTAGAAAACAATTTTTTACACAATATATATGTGTACTTATTATTTCCCTGCCTATTTTTATGGGTTGCTGCTCTTATTTGGATGTTTAGGAAAGCTGGTTTCTAGTGTTTTTATGCATGTGAAGGATAGCGACAGTTGGGATACTGCTATTTTTTCGCATATTTAATTTTTATAATTGCTGGCCTTTGCAATAATTTTAGGTTTTGTATTTCTTAGGTAGGCATCGTTAGGAA
>JAOKTT010000012.1 GCA_028336245.1 Polaribacter sp. | reverse complement strand
TGCTCCAGAAGGCTGGCACGTTCCAACAGATGCTGAGTGGACAACACTTGAAGAACACCTCATAGCCAATGGCTATAATTACGACCAAACCACCACAGGAAATAAAATCGCCAAAGCTATGGCATCTATTACAGGCTGGAATACTTCAACAGTTATAGGAGCAGTAGGCAACAACCAAAGCCAAAACAACAGCAGCGGCTTTAACGCTTATCCTGAAGGACTTCGGTGGATTGATGGTTTTAATGCCTTTGGTGTTTTATGTGCATTTTGGTCTTCATCTTCAAATGCTGCTGACAACGATGAAAAATATTGGAGTTTACTTGAACTCTCGACTTCATATAGTTATATTTTAACTATTGACCCACTGACGGGCCTTTCAGTTCGTTTTGTTAGGGATTAAAATATTGACTCTTGACTCTTTAACGGGCTGCCTTGTGCAGCCCTTCTTTTATACCATAGGCATATCTTCCTCCTTTAATTCAGGGATTGCTAAACCTCTTAAATAGAAAGAAAACAGCAATGGTGAAAAAATACAGCAAGTCTTTTATGTTTTATTAAATCATTTAAATTTAAACTAATAATAAGCGGACTAATTATGGACTGAGTTAATCTTTTAAATTTCAGTTTAATAAAACTAAACTATTTTCCAATACAGAAATTTCCAAAGATATGTCCTAGGATATCTTTGTCTACATCATAATCTCCGGTAATGGCTCCTAGATGCCGCAGGCATTCCCGAATGTCTATGGAGAATAAATCTGTAGAGATTTCTAAATCAATTCCTTGTTGTACAGAGCTAATGGCCATTAATGCATTATTCAAGGCTTCAAAATGCCGCGAATTGGTTACAATGGTTTCGTTATTGCTCAAGGCACCGATATTTACTAAAGTGGTGAGTTCAGATTTTAGCGTTTCAATACCAATATTGTTTTTTGCAGAGAGTACAATTAAGTTTTCTATCTCCGCTTGCAGCGCCGTATTATCTTTTGCAGATAAGGTGTCTATTTTATTTGCAATAACAAGTACGCGTTTGTTTGGAAAACGTGCTTTTATAATGTCAATTTCAGCTAAAAACTGTGTTTGATTGGTGTTGAATTTATTGGCATCAATCAAGAAAATAATCAGTTGCGCGTTGTCTGCTTTCTCATAGGCTTTTTTAATTCCAATACTTTCTATTAGATCTTTTGTTTCTCTAATTCCTGCAGTATCTATAAAGCGAAAGGCTACTCCAGCAATGATCAATTCGTCTTCAATGGCATCTCGCGTAGTCCCTGCAATTTCAGAAACAATGGCTTTTTCCTCGTTTAGTAAGGTGTTTAATAAGGTCGATTTTCCAACGTTTGGTTCGCCAATAATAGCTACAGGAATTCCGTTTTTCATGGCATTTCCAAAAGAAAAAGAATCGATTAAGCGTTTCAATACAAACGTTATTTGCGTTACCAGTTCCTTGAACTTTGTGCGGTCTGCAAATTCTACATCTTCTCCAGAAAAATCTAATTCCAGTTCAATTAAAGCCGCAAAATCTAACAATTGGGCACGCAGTTCTTTTAGTTCATTGGTAATGCCACCACGCATCTGTTGGATGGCCATTTGATGGCTTGCTGCAGAATTAGAAGCTATAACATCCGCAACAGCTTCTGCCTGGCTTAAATCCATCTTAGCGTTTAAAAAGGCACGCATGGTAAATTCACCATTATTTGCCATTCTAGCTCCTTTTCGCAGAAATAACTGAATAATTTCTTGCTGTATAAAACTAGAACCATGACAAGAAATTTCTACTACATTTTCTCCCGTATACGAGTTCGGATTCTTAAATACAGCAACAAGTACTTCGTCTAAAATAATATTGTTTTCTATAATGTGGCCTAAATGGATGGTATGTGTTTTCTGATTTAATAGGGACTTATTTTTTTGAATAGATTTAAAATTTGCTTCCACAAAATGGATTGCTTGTTCCCCCGAAAGTCTAATAACAGCAATTGCACCCACGCCTGCGGGAGTTGCCAAAGCAATAATAGTGTCGTTTTGAATCATACTGCAAATATACATCGCTTAATTAAGGTGAAAAACTCTTTTTATTTTAAAGTTTCTATAAATTAAAATACTGCAGTAGGCAAAGGCCACAAAGGATATTGTACATAATTCCGACTCTTTTTAGCTTTGTTGGAAAAAAGAGGAGGTTTAGGACTTATATATTTTTAATGATGTCTTCATATTCGTAGAAAAAATCTTCAAACTTTGGCATTGTTTCTAAAAAGAACTGGAAACAAGCACCCCAGGTATTTTTATTATGGATGCTAAACTTCTGCTCATAAGGGACATAGATTCTATGAATTATTTTTCCACTATCAAGCACATAGGCATCATTGAAGATAATTTCTGGTATTTCGGAGGCGATGAGTACTTGTAAAGAAAGCAATTGATCGTAGTAGAGGAGGTTTACCAATTCATCCGGGTTTTCAAGATCTAAGCAAACGGCTGCACTTTTTCTATCCGCTACAAACTTAAAAGAGACTCCTTTCATAGCTGTATTGTACAATAGCCATTTTCTTGGAAAGGACTTTCCAAAGCTGATCCAAAATTCTTTGCGCATGAAAGCAGCTTCTTCTTTGCTAAACATTGATTTTATTAGTTGGTTTTCAAAGATTCGTGACTATTAGTAGTCTTTAGTGGCATCTTATGGGTTTAAAAGTGGGCTTAGGCTTATCCGTGAATTTTAGCAAGATTTCCGCGTTCGCGCATCATTTCTCCTTCAAATGCCACCAATGCATTCCATTTTTCATCGACAATGGCTCTGTCTTGGTAGGTTCTTGCAAGTTGTAAAAAAGTAGTGTAATGGTTGGCTTCAGAAATCATTAAATTTTTATAAAACTTAGCCAACTCTTCCTCTTCCATGTTTTCTGAAAATACTTTAAAACGTTCGCAACTGCGCGCCTCAATAAGGGCAGCAACAAGCAGGCGTTGCACAAGTGCATTTGTTCTGTCGTTGGTTTTTGTGAAGAACTTTTGCAGGCGAATGGCATAATCATTTTTTTGCTCACGCCCCAAAACCATACCTCTTTTTACCATTAAAAGATGCACCATTTTAAAATGTTGCATTTCTTCAATAGCAATATTGCTCATTTCCTTTACCAATTCTGTTTCTTCAGAATAATTAATGATAATAGAAACGGCATTGGAAGCCGCTTTTTGCTCTAAAAAAGCATGATCTGTTAATATCTGCTCTAAATTTACTTTGGCTATATCTGCCCAAGAAGTTTCTGTTTCAAACTGTAATCCTAACATTTTTCTATAATTTTTTGCAAACCTGCACCAAAATAGGCAAGCGCTTTGATTTCATTAACACTGGCCAACCTTTCCTTACTCAGAATTAAAAGCCCCGTATTTGTAGCTTCTATATGATATTGTTTGTTGCTTTCTAAAAACAAAATTAGTTCATCTGTGAAAAATGCTCTAATTTTTTCTTCATTTTTTCCAGATAAATAAAAGCGTTTGTTAAAATCTGGGTGTGCATTAATTTCAATGTCTTTATAACCAGCAAAATGCAAGAGATATTCAAAAACACCCTCCTTGTCTAGCGTGAATTTAGGCAGCTTGTTTTGTGTTTGAATGTGAAACATTGTGGCCTTAATAACCTGCTTTGCAATCATCTCTCCTTCAGAAAATTGTACATCAAAAATGGTACAATCATTTTTTGTGAGCACATTAGATATTTTATCAAGTTTTCGTGTTTTAAAATACCCAAAGCTTGGCAATTCTTCTATTTTCAAATCAGAAAAAGCATCGTACGAATACTGCATTTCTTCACTAATTTTTTGAATGTATTTTTGTCTTTTTGTTAAAACGCCTTCTTTGGGAGACATTTGTTTCGGTAGTATTTTTCGGAGCGCAAAAGGATGTGCACTTCCCGGTTTCGCATCATCCAAACCAATTACTTCAAAGTGTCCTCCTTTTCTTTCAAAAGTTTCAGAGTAGTTGTTCATGTTTTCCATGACCGAATGATCGACAAAATCACACAATGAAAAATCTACAATCGCTTCTTTGGTTTCTGGAATTTGATCTAATTTGGATTTTAATTTTGTATAATTTAAAAAGCTAGAAAAATTCTTGACACTTACATAATATTTCCCTTCTTCGGTAAACATTAAAACATTTGGTTTTAGAATATTTTTAAAAAATAATACCCCGTTTTTATTGATGATAACATGAATTACGAATGTGATAATGATTCCAACTAATATGCCTAATATCAGACTTGTAGAGATGGTTACTAAAAGTGTTGCTATAAATATTAATAATTGTTCAGACCCAATTTTGAACACCTTCTTTATGTTCTCTGGAGCAGCTAATTTATAACCGGTAAATACTAAAATAGCGGCAAGTGCAGCCAATGGAATTTTGCGCAATTCCGTTGCGAAGAGTAAAATAAAAGCAACTAAAAA
This sequence comes from Polaribacter sp., assembly GCA_028336245.1. Classification (GTDB taxonomy): domain Bacteria; phylum Bacteroidota; class Bacteroidia; order Flavobacteriales; family Flavobacteriaceae; genus Polaribacter. The sequence goes on along the minus strand of JAOKTT010000012.1, from coordinate 34,597 downwards.
GAGTGCGTGAAAAAAGTTTGCAGAGCGATTACTTCCTTTATTATTGACATTTACTGAGCTTCTTGCAATTACAGTAACTACATTTAGCCCGCCTAAAAATCCACTAATGACAGTTGCAAGCCCCAATGCTCTAATGTCTTTATTTATATTTGAGCGCCTTTTTAAAGGGTCTAATTTGTCTACTGCTTTAATGCTGAGTAAACTTTCTATACTTGCAATAAGGGTAATGGAGATGACCGCACCTATAAATTCTAGCTCGTATATTTTTCCAAAGTCAGGAAAGGCAAAACTACCAAAGACGTCGTTTGGGAGGTCAATGAGTAAACTTGTATCAATCGGGTACGCCGCCGTGGTAAATAATTCAAAATAATAGTAGAGCCCAACACTTAATACCACAATCCACATGGGTGCAGGAATTAGTTGAAAGTATCGATTTCTGATTTTACTATAAAAGACCATAATCAGCAAGCTAATAATACCAATTAAGCCTGCATAGAAGGCGCTTTTCTCGGAGGTGCTTACAAAGTGTATGATTCCTTCAGGAATTTGAATAAGCAATTCAATGATACTTCCTTTCGCATTTAAATTTCCAAACATCACGTGAATTTGCTTTGCAAAGATTCCAATACCGATGGCTGCGAGCATTCCTTGTATTGCCGAGGATGGGAAAAAGTCGCCCAAAGCTCCCATTCTCAAAAAACCCAAGATGATTAGAAGGATTCCGGAGATAACAATGGCAGCAAGGGTAAATAAATAACCTTGATAGGCATTTCCTTCTCCTAAAATAGTGATTGCAGAGAGAATTACAACAACCAAGCCATTTCCAGGTCCGGTAATGGTTACTTTAGAACCACCGAGTAAAGAAACTACGATACCCCCAACAATTGCGGCAATAATACCAGAAATTGGCGGTGCACCGGATGCCAATGCGAGTCCCAATCCTAAAGGAAGGGCAATTAAAGAAACAACAAACCCAGAAAAGAGGTTTTGCGGAATTTCTCCTAAAAATGTTTTAAAAGGGTTTTTCTTCAGCATCTATTTAACAATTAAAACATCCGTTGGTAATTCTGATAAAATATATTCGATATCGTGTGGGAAAATTCGATCTAAAAGGCCGAGCTTACGGGGCGCATTCATTATGAGTAAATCTGCTCTTTTTACTTTTGCATAGTGTCCGATAGAGTAGCCTCTTCGGCCAAAAATACTTTGTGTTTTTATAGTGATGTGATCACAAGGTATTCCTTTCAAGATGGTGTTGATACGCTGGTCCTCTCTATTTTTTAGGCGCTCTTTTGCAATGGTAGCTCTTCTTAAGCTTTTGTCATCGTCTACTTGCACTTGGAGTTCACTTTGACTTATTTCTTCAACAATAGTCATTTTTTTACATAATAAATGTGTACAAAATAAAACAGATGTTCGAATGGTTTCTGCGGTATTTTTGTCCTTTAAACCGTTTACAACGATGTGCTTACAGGCTTGTCTTTCAATGGAGGGTTTGATGAGTAATAAAATAGAACAACCTACTTTTCTAGTGATTTTTCTAGCAATAGAACCTACGTAGTATTTTAGTAAATTTTCTTTTTGTAAGGCTCCTAAAATAAGCAAGTCTACATTTTCAACCGCCGCAGTTTTTAAAATTACAGCAACTGGTTTTCCCTGCTGCCAAATAGTTTTTAGTGGAACATGTAAGCGGTCTGCCTCAGAAATAACTTGATTTAAATCGGCTTCTTTTTGAGCTGTTTTTTCACCTACATGAACCCCAATTAATTCTGCATTAAACATGTTGGCTATTCGTATTGCCTCAAATAAATTAGGCTTTAAATTGGGTGAAAATGCAATTCCAATTAATATTTTATGAATCTTTTGCAAGGTTGGTATTTAAAGTTGAATTAATAGGGACAATATAGCGAACTTTAAAAGAAATAAAAAAACAATAAAATTTATTTTGATGCTGATCAAAGATTGTTAAATTTACTCAAAAAAATAAAAAAATGTTAGAATTAGCGGGGATTATCATTTTAGGAATTTTAGCACAATGGGTTGCTTGGAAATTTAAAATTCCAGCAATTTTACCTTTAATTTTAATTGGTTTGCTAGTTGGTCCAATAGCCGCAGCTTACTTAAGTGATAACGGCTCTAAATGGATTGAGCCAGTTTGGAATGGTTCAAAAGGCTTATTTCCAGGAGATGGTTTGTATTATTTTGTTTCTTTAGCAATAAGTATCATACTTTTTGAAGGTGGCTTAACTTTAAAAAGAAGTGAAATTAAAAATGTAGGTCCAGTAATTACAAAACTAATTACTTTGGGTGCTGCAATTACTTTTTTAGGTGCTGGAATTGTAACACACTATATCTTTAATTTAGGTTGGGAGATTTCTTTTCTATTTGCAGGATTAATTATTGTAACCGGACCCACTGTAATAACGCCAATTTTAAGAAATATTCCACTTAAGAAAGATGTATCTACGGTTTTAAAATGGGAAGGAATCTTAATAGATCCAATAGGGGCTTTGGTGGCCGTTTTAGTTTTTGAGTTTATTAGCGTTGGTGGTGGTGGTGGATTTACAAAAACAGCTTTAATGGAGTTTGGAAAAATTCTTTTATTTGGAACAAGTTTTGGCTTCACATTTGCACACGCATTGGCCTATGCCATTAACAAAAAACTGATTCCACATTATTTATTAAATGTAGTTTCGCTATCAACTGTTTTATTAGTATTTGTAGAGTCTGAGGTTTTTGCACATGAATCAGGCCTTTTAGCCGTGGTTGTTATGGGAATGGTTTTAGGAAACAGTAAAGTAAAAAACTTAAAAGAGTTACTCTATTTTAAAGAGTCTTTAAGTATCCTATTAATTTCTATTTTATTTATTTTATTGGCTGCAAATATTAACATGGCTGAATTAATGTTGTTATATACATGGAAAACAGCAGCACTATTTGCTATTGTAGTTTTTGTTATTAGGCCTTTAGCCGTATTTGCGAGTACCTTTAATTCCAAATTAAAATTAAATGAAAAAATATTTATAAGTTGGGTAGGGCCAAGAGGAATTGTAGCAGCTGGTATTGCTTCTTTATTTGGAGGCAAATTATTAAAACATGGAGTAGCAGGTGCAGAATATATTACACCCTTGGTCTTTATGATTGTTCTTGGAACCGTTTTATTGAATGCGACTACTGCAAGAATGTTTGCTAAGATGGTAGGCGTCTTCTTAAAAAATTCAGATTCAATTTTATTTGTAGGGGCTTCAGGTGCAACACGGTTAATTGCAAATTATTTAAAGGATAAAGGAAAGAGAGTCATTTTAATTGATTCTAATAAGAATTTTATAGAACTAGCGGAAAAGGATGGCTTAGAAGCGTTGCAAATTGATATTTATGATGATACGCTAACTGATAATATTGAATTGAATGACGTTGGTTATTTAATCGCTTTAACGGGTAGTGATATGGTTAATAAAGATGCTTTAAATAGTCTTTCAACGGCTTTTGGAGAACATGGTTCCTATAAACTAGCTTCGTCTAAAGAAATTTCAGAAGCTACAGAATCAGAAAGAAAAAACTTTTTTACACCGAATGATGATTATATTAATTTGAGCGAAGCGTATCGAGAAAACCCTGCGATTCTAGAAGTTGAGATTAAAACAGCGGCAGCCTATAACAATATTTTGGAATTATTTTCTAAGGAGGAAAAATCGATTCCATTGTTTATTGAGAAAGGAGAAGGAATTTATTTGATACCAGAGTTTGAAAACACATCAGAAGCGAAAGAAAACTTAACTTTGTCTTATTTAGGGAAAGAGCTATTCATCAAAGAGAAATAGGTTTTTCGATTTTTTTATAGCAGTAATTATCTCTGAAAATATGCACACAAATCTAAAATTTGAACAGTGTTTTCTTGTGGTTATTTTGCCTTTTTAAACTGTATGACGAAAAAAGAGATTGTTATTCTTAAGTACTTCGCTAAAAGGATACAGTTTATAATTTCCTTTTTCTAGGAACGTCATTTTTTTTATTAGCAAGTACTTCTTGCAAACAATAGCTGGTATTCTTGAGTAAGTCCTAAAAAATTTTAAAAGAAGAATATATTTACGGAAAACAATGGTGTGGGAAGGAGTTCTATAAATTTATAGCAACAGTTCTTTGGAATGTAATCTTTTATAGGTCCAATTCAAAAGCCTGACGTAATTTCTCGAGAAGAGGATTTTTTTCTTTTAGTTTATTATATTTTTCTTGCGGGGTATAAGCAAATTTTTTCTCAATGGCTTCATTTAGTTCCACCACTATTGAAATCCCATAATTGTTTAATTGCGCTCGAAGGAACTTCATTAATCCAGGCCTTCCTTTTTTGAATTGATCTTCCATTAACTTATTGGGGACAGTAAATGTAATTTTATAGTCAGTTCCTAAGGAAGGAATATCTGTACCTACAATAGAGGCCATACTTCGTTCTCCTTTTGAATTTAATAGCGCAACATATGCTTTCCAGAGTTCTTGCAGTTTTTCTTCGGTAAAAGTAGTTTTTGGATGTTGGTCAAAATTCTCTTCCACCACCGTTTTTTTAACTTCCTTTTGCTGATGGAATCCTTTTAAGGAATACTTGCTAGGTTTTGTGTTTAGACGGCCTACATTTTTTAGAATGGGTTTTTGAACTGCAGATTTCTCAACAACCGTTTTTTGAATTTCAGGTTTTGGCTCGGTAACTATGGGGGTTGCTATCTCTTCTGGTTTGGTAGTAATTACAGCAGTAGTTTTTTTCTTTAATGGCGAAAGTGCTTGGAAAAAGGTAGCTGGAATTATGTAGTTAGCTGGTTTTTTTTTTTCTCCATCAAAAGTGATAGAGGCAATCTGCATGATCGTTAGCTCCACCAGTAAACGTTGATTTTTAGAAGCGCGATAATTTAAGTCGCAATCATTTGCTTTTTGTATGGCTTGCAGCAAGAAAGGAATACTGGCTCTAGTGGCTTGTGTTAAATACTTCTTTTTAGCGCTGTCACCAACTTCTAATAAATCTAACGTGGCTTTGTCTTTAGCAACTAAGAGGTCTCTGAAGTGACTTGCCAGTCCATTTATAAAATGATGGCCCTCAAAACCCTTGCTCAAGACCACGTTAAAAGCATTTAATACCTCTGGTATTTTATTGTCCAACAGCAAATCTGTCATCCCAAAATAGGTATCGTAATCCAATACATTTAGGTTTTCCGTAACTGCTTCTCTTGTTAGGTTTTTTCCAGAAAAACTAACAACTCTGTCAAAAATAGACAGGGCGTCTCGCATTGCACCATCTGCCTTTTGAGCAATAATATGCAAGGCATCGTCTTCTGCGATAATATTCTCTTTCTCACTAATTTTTTTGAGATAGTTTTTAGCATCTAGGACACCAATTCTTTTGAAATCAAAAATTTGACAGCGAGATAAAATTGTAGGAATTATTTTATGTTTTTCGGTAGTTGCTAAAATAAATATTGCATGTGCCGGGGGCTCTTCCAGTGTTTTTAAAAAGGCATTAAATGCTGCTTGTGACAACATGTGTACTTCATCTATGATGTACACCTTGTATTTACCTGTTTGTGGCGGAATTCGAACCTGATCTGTTAAGCTTCTAATGTCATCAACAGAATTATTAGAAGCGGCATCCAATTCAAAAATATTAAAAGCAAAATCTTCTTCTTCAGCGTTTTCTGTGTCTTGTTGATTTATTTTTTTTGCTAAAATTCTCGCGCACGAGGTTTTACCAACACCACGAGGACCTGTAAATAATAAAGCTTGTGCTAAGTGATTGTTTTTTATTGCATTTTCTAACGTATTTGTTATGGCTTGTTGCCCAACAACCTCCTGAAAGTTTTTTGGACGGTATTTACGCGCTGATACTATAAAATGCTCCATTAAAAGGTACGTACTAATTTAATTATTTCTTCGAGTACAGGTAAGAGAGGCATATGAACCTTACTTCCAAGGAATCTATAGAACACAGAATGTTCTTAAATTACTCCAACAAAAATAACTATCTGAACCCTTTTAAGCAAAAAGGTTTCTTAACAAAATGCTAAAGTTGTAAACAACTGTAAAAAGATACGTAATTTTGCAGGGTGCTCTGTGCTTAGGATTTATAGAACCTTTACTATCAGAGTCCAGTGCAATGGCAAAAGACGTTGTTAGCACGTTTTTGTTTTCTATGAATATATATTAATACATGAAAGGATGAAAATTATAAAAGGAGGTTTAGTAGTCATTTGTTTGATAATGTTGGTTTCTTGTTTTGGTTTTACAGATAAAAAAGAAAGCGAAAAAGATATTGAGAAGCAAGTATATGTTCCGCAAGAGGGTATCAAAGTCGCCTATTTTGCCAGTGGTTGCTTTTGGTGTGTAGAAGCTATTTTTGAGAGTTTAATTGGAGTAGAGGAGGCGGTTTCAGGCTATGCTGGAGGAAAAACATTGAATCCAACTTACGCTAAAATAGGGACTGGAAAAACAGGGCATTCAGAAACGGTAGCAGTGTACTACAATCCTGAAAAAGTAAGTTTTGAAACCTTAGTGACTGTTTTCTTTGGTTCTCACAATCCAACTACGGTCAACGGCCAGCACCCAGATTATGGCACACAATACCGTTCCATTGCTTTTTATAACACCGTACAAGAAAAGAAAATTATCGAGGAGACAATTGAAAAATTAAGTGCTACTGTGTATAAACGCAAGATTGCAACAGAAGTGACAGCATTTACAAAGTTTTATAAAGCGGAAGCGTACCACCAAGACTATGAGCGAAGAAACCCAAACCAAAGCTATGTAAAAGCGGTTTCCGTGCCAAGATTAAACAAGTTTAAAAAGAAGTTTCCGGCGCTTTTGAAAAGCGAGAAACATTAAGACATTTTTGTAACAAAAAAAAACCAAGCGAAAGCTTGGTTTTAATCATAGGAAAATTACAGAATTTATTCTGCTGCTGCTCCTTTTACGACTGCTTTGTCGGCTATAATTCTTTTGTCCATGTTTGCAACTTCCCATGCAGTATGAAAAATTAAACGTGCTCTATTCTCCAATAAATTATAGTTTATTTTGTCTGGGGTATCAGAAGGTTGATGGTAGTCTTCATGTGTACCGTTGAAGTAAAAGATAACTGGTACATTGTTTTTAGCAAAATTATAATGATCGGATCTGTAGTAGAATTTATTTGGATCGTTCTCGTCATTATATTTATAATCCAAATTTATTTTCGTGTACTTCTTATTTGCAGCTTCAGATATCTGGTGTAATTCCGTACTTAATTTATCTGAACCGATTAAGTACACAAAATTAGGATCTGCTTTGTGTCGGTCATCTATTCTACCAATCATGTCTATGTTTAAATTACAAACGGTGTTTTTTAAAGGAAATAAAGGTGCTACATCTGTATAGTATTTTGAGCCTAACAGCCCTTTCTCTTCACCTGTGACATGTAAGAATAAAATAGAGCGCTTTGGTCCTTTTCCTGCTTTTGCAGCCATTTGGAAAGCTTGGGCAATTTCTAAGATTGCTACAGTACCCGAGCCATCATCGTCGGCTCCATTATAAATTTCCCCATCTTTAATACCTTCGTGATCTAGATGTGCTGAAATTACTATGATTTCGTCTGGTTTTTCACTTCCTTTGATAAAAGCAACTACATTTTCAGAGTCTTTTAATGTTTCTCTTGAGTTTTTGGTTAACCAATCTCCAGATACTTCCTGAAAATAGTCATTGCCGCCTAGAGGAGTGCTAATGTCTTCAGAGATGTAAAAATCTTTTAAATATTCAACGGCTTTTTTCTGTCCAGGCTCTCCTGTATTTCTACCTTCAAATTCGTCTGATGCATAAATAAATAAGTGCTTTCCTAAATCTTTAGCCGTTATAGAGGAAGCATATTTTGCAGCTTGATCTATGTTCTCTGCTTCTTTTGGAGTGTTTTTAATTGGGCCGCAAGCCAAAAATGCGACGGTACTTGCAATATAAAGTGTTTTTTTCATCGTTTTAATACATGTTTTGTTTAATATCATTTGTTCTCAAAAGTAACAAAAAGTTAGCCTTGTTTTGGGGTTAGGAGTTTTTAATTACAAACTGCTCTATGGTTTTATCAAATTGAAGAAGGGTATCAGGAAAGATAGTGTCAAATGCACTTTGTGAAATTAAGGCCGCTGTAGTACCGAACTGCACCTTGTTTTCTGTCATTAGGATAATTTGATCTGAAAGTTTTAATGCTAAATTAATTTCATGAGAGGAAATTATAATGGTCTTATTGGTTTCTTTTACAAGCTTTTGCAACAAAACAAAAATATTAATCGTTTGATGCATGTCTAAATGTGCTGTTGGCTCATCGAGAATGATTACAGCAGTATCTTGTGCTAGTGCCCTTGCGATTAAAACACGTTGTAGTTGACCGTCGCTTAATTCATAAAAAAGTGCATTTTTTAAATGGGTTATTTCCGTTTGCCGCATTGCCGCATTAATTTTTTCTATGTCACCAGCAGATAAGCTGTCTATCCAATTTGTGTACGGCTGTCTTCCCAATGCAATTAATTCAAAAACCGTTAATTGACTCTCCGGCAAGCGCTCTGTTAATACCAGGCTAAGTTTTTTTGATAGCGCGTTTTCTGAATAGCTATGTAAAGATTTTTCTTCGAAATATACATCCCCAGAAATCGGTTTTTGTACGTTAGAAAGTGTTCTAAGAAGAGTAGATTTTCCAATGCCATTTTTTCCGAGTACACTAATCAATTTTCCGCTTTCTATAGCGATGTTTATTTTAGATAAGACAATTTTGTCTCCTTTTTTTTGAGCGTATCCGATGGTAAGGTCTTCGGTTTGTAGCATAATATTTTTAGTATTTTCAAGCATCTAGACAAAGAGTTGTTTTTTTCTAATTAAAAGCCAAATCACAACGGGTGCACCAAATAAAGAAGTAATCGCATTTATAGGGAGTGTAAATTCACTTGCAGGTAGCTGGGAAATGGTATCGCAAATTAACATTACAATAGCCCCTAAAAGGAGGACTGCGGGAATTAATGTTTTATGGTTTGCGGTACTGAAAATTATTCTTGCAATGTGCGGAACTGCCAGTCCAATAAATGCAATTGGCCCAGCAAAAGCGGTAATAACTCCGGTTAAAACACTTGTAATTAATAAAATGATATTTCGGCTCTTCTTGATGTTAATTCCTGCGCTTTTTGCATAATTTTCTCCTAAAAGCAAACTGTTTAATGGTTTTATAACGCCTATGCTTGCTAGGATTGCAATACTGTAAACCGCTATAAAAATAAACAGTTCATTCCACGAGAGGTTGCCCAAACTCCCAAAACTCCAAAATAAGAATTGCTGAATTTGTGATGCTTCACTAAAATAAGACAAAATACTAATTAAAGCTGCAGTTAGGCTGCCGAACATAAGTCCTATTATTAAAATAGACATCGTATTTTTTACTTTGTTGGCTGCAATAACGACTGCCGACAAAACTAAAAAGGCACCAAAACTAGAAGCCATGGGCAAAGACCAATTTGAAATTGAATTTGTTATAAGAAAGCCACTAAAAAGAGAACTCCCTAAAATAAATAAAGCGACTCCAAAACTTGCGCCAGAAGAAATGCCGAGCACAAAAGGCCCTGCTAAAGGATTTCTGAAGAAAGTTTGCATCAATAGTCCTGCAACAGATAAACCTGAACCGACTAAGATTGCTGTAATTGCTTTTGGTAAGCGAAAATTTAAAATGATTGTTTGCCAACTTTCTTTCGTGTCAATGCCTCCTGTTAAGATGTTTAAAATTTCTTGGAAAGGAATAGGTACAGAGCCCAAACTTATGTTTAAAAGGCATAAAAACATGAGCAGTAGGAACAAAAGTAGAAAAGGTTTTTTAGATGCTGGTTTTAACATGATCTTGTGTTTGTTAAAAATAATTTACTTGCCAGTGCTGAAGTAGCGCATCGCAATTTCCTTTTTTACGTGATTATAGGTATTATGAATATTTATCTTTTAAAAAATCAACCAATTTTTTGATTGCAATTCCTCTGTGGGAAATCCTGTTTTTTTCTAAGGAACTCATGGTTGCAAAAGATTGCGAGAAACCTTCAGGTTTAAAGATAGGGTCATATCCAAACCCTTTACTTCCTTCTTTTTTAGTCAAAATTTCACCTTTACAAACTCCTTCAAATAAGAATTCTTGTGCCGCGATATGCAAGCAAATTACGGTCCTAAACTGTGCTTTCCTATTCTTGTGTTTTTGCAGCTCTTTTAGTAGCTTTTGCATGTTATTTTCAGAGTTACAGGGTTCTCCAGCAAATCGGGCAGAATAAACCCCAGGCTTTCCATTTAAACTTTCTACTTCCAAGCCTGTGTCATCAGCAAAACAATCGAAGCCATATTTATCTGTAATATAAGATGCTTTTAATTTTGAGTTTCCCTCAAGTGTAGTCTCTGTCTCAGCCACCTCTTCAAAACTATTAATGTCTTTTAAACCTAATAATCGTATTGATTTCGGCAGCATTTCTTGTACTTCCTTAAGTTTGTTATTGTTATTTGTAGCGAAGACTAATTTCATTAAAAATATTTGATTTAAAACAAATGTAATCCTTTTCATCTTGTTTTTTTACTATTCGCCCGCTGGAACGCCAATAATGCATTCATTAAATTAAGTGCACTGCGCAAGGAAATGTTTCAGCGATTTAAATTTCTGATACGCATTACAAAAGCGGGTTTTGTAAATTAACTAAGCGTAGCTAATGAAAAATATAAATACTTGTTTTGAAATGCAATACAATGTATTGACTAATTTAAATGTGGAAGATTTTTTGAAACTTTTTGTAAAGTTAAAAGTAACCTGCCAACTTTATTTATAAAGATTTAAGAGTCCTTAATTATATTTTCCCCAAAAAACAAATAATTACTTTCTCCTCTATAATAAATAATGAACGCTGACAGGTATATTGTAGAATTCCTTTAAAGATATTTCTTTTTATACTGTTCAACAAATCTAAATAAAAATCAAACACTTTGTGTGTTTAAAACGATTAGATTAATCTCATTTTAAACAAATCAGTAAGAGTTTTAAGTATTCAGTAAGATATTGTGTAAATGTAGTGCTAATTTTATTATATTTACAAACGAATTTTAATGTTGAAAATTTGTTAGAATCATTTTTATTTTTAGTAACAAGTATCGTTGGGTTTATTACACTTTTTTTAATGATCAGGTACTATAAATCTAATCCTTTTTGTAATTTCTATTTAATTTTAATCATAGGGATAATTTCTCTTCGATTTTTTATTCATGGAAGTTACGCTGTTGGTTTACAGAGCTTAATGAAACCTGATACAGGTTTTTATTCAATTTTATATTTAAGTATTGTACCCAGTGCTTACTTATATTACAAGAACTTACTACTTCAAAAAAAGAGACATAATATCACGGATTTAAAACACCTTTTTTTTATTGTTTTCCTCTATGTTATCAATTCAAATGATTTTCTAAAACAAAGCGTACTCTTTTATTTTGGAAAGATGACGAATTTCTTTTTTATCACTTTGCATATACTTTTTTACATAATATTAACTTTTAAGCTGCTAAAAAAGAAAATATGGCTCCGGAAAAGCATGTCTTTGAACAATGAGCACTTTAAATTAATAAAAAATTGGACTATTTTTTTCTTCCTTGTTAATTTATTATGTGGTTTTATGGTAATTGTTTCTGTGTATAATGAATCATTTAAAGGAACGATGCTCTCTGGTAAAACAATGGCTATTTTTTCATTAACCTTTTGGCTACTCAGTTTTTTTAAAATTCTAATTTCACCAGAAATATTATTTGGTTTACCAGTGCTGAATCAAACATTGTCAAAGTTTCACTCTTCTGTGTTAGAAAATATGGATGCTATTGTCAACGATAATAATTGGATTATTGAGATAGTGAATGTAAAGAATACGCAAGACAAGGTTTTACAAGATAATATTAAAGATAATATTTCCACCTATATCGAGAAAGTAAATAAGTTAAGTACTACAGGGCTCATTTTTCGCAACCAAAAAGTATCTCAAAGTGATATTGCAGCAAGTATTGGCGCTCCCAAAAGTCATATTGTGTTTTTATTTAAATACCATTCTAGTTTGTCTTTCACTGAATTTAGAATGAACAGTAGAGTGCAGGATGCTATTAGGCTTATTGAAAAAAGTTTCTTAGATACAGAAACACTCGAGTCGTTAGCGCATACAATTGGCTTTGCTTCTTACAATCCATTCTTCAGTGCTTTTAAGAAAATTACAAAACACGCACCTCAAGAGTATGTCAAGGTTAAAAAAGATTTGCAAACGTTTACGCGTGATGATAAGGTTCATTCCTTAAAATTGTAAACCCCCGATACAATTGTTCTATGATAAAAAGACGAATCATTTGATGTGAAAAAGTCATTTTAGATACAGATATTTTACCATTGGATTTTTCATAAACAGCATCGGAAAAGCCATAAGGTCCGCCAACAACTAAAACAAGTTGTTTCATTCCCGCATTCATTTTTTTCTGAAGATATTCTGAAAACGCGACAGAAGTAAAGTGCGTTCCTTTATCATCGAGTAAGATTAAATGATCTGTGGTTTGCAATCGCGATAAAATTAAAGCGCCTTCCTTTTGTTTTTGCTGTAATTCACTTAAATTCTTAACATTTTTAATGTCAGGAATAACTTCCAGCTCAAATTTTATATAATGTTTTAGACGGTCTTGATACTCGTCAATTAATTGATGTAAGCTTTTATGATCTGTTTTTCCAATTACTAAAAGTTTAATTTTCATAATATATATGAGATATAAGTCGGAAGCACCCCTTTAAGGGTTTCCTTCGATTGCGTTCAAGTAGGTTTCAATGTTTGTACAAATTTATTAGTTTTAAAGTATAAATTCAACAGAAGTCCTGTAAAGTTAAAAATCATTGTTATTTTTACCGTAGAACTCACAAAAAATATGATATCAAAGGAGCAGTTTGAAAATGAATTAGAACTTATTATTGCCAATGCAATTCGAGAAGATATTGGAGATGGGGATCATACATCACTTTCTTGTATTCCACAAAATGCGATTGGAAAGGCCAAACTACTGGTTAAAGATGAAGGGATTATTGCAGGTGTTGCATTTGCAAAGCAAGTTTTTGCATATGTGGATAAAGATTTGGAGGTCGTAACTTTTATTCAAGACGGTGAAAAGGTGAAGTATGGCGATATTGTTTTTCTTGTGTACGGAAGGTCACAGTCCATCCTCAAGGCAGAACGTTTAGTTTTAAATGCCATGCAACGAATGTCGGCGATTGCTACAAAGACTGCTTTTTTTACTGCTCTACTAGCAGGAACAAAAACGAAAGTTTTAGATACCCGAAAAACAACACCGGGAATTAGAGCAATTGAAAAATGGGCTGTAAAAATAGGAGGTGGCGTAAATCATCGATTCGCGCTGTATGACATGATGATGATTAAAGACAATCATATTGATTTCGCAGGAGGGATTTCTGCAGCAATCACAAAGGCAAAGAAATATTTAATTGAAAAAAAAATGGACCTTAATATAATTGTAGAGGCAAGAAGTCTAGAGGAAATCCAAGAAATTCTTTCAAATACTGGTGTCCACAGAATTTTAATAGATAACTTTAATTACGAGGACACGTTGAAGGCAGTTGCTTTAATTGGAGACACCTGTTTTACCGAGTCCTCTGGAGGAATCAATGAAAAAACAATAAGAAAATATGCAGATTGTGGTGTAGATTTCATCTCTTCTGGTGCATTAACACATGCTGTTTCTAATTTAGATCTCAGTTTAAAAGCGGTATAATGGGTGGCAGTAAAAAAAATTATTTTTCAATTAAATGATGAGTGATAACCATTTTAGTAGCATCGACTATGTTAAAATAGACTTTACTCAAGGAAGTATTGAGAAAGGTGAATATGATAACTGCACTTTTGTAAATTGTAATTTTCAAAGCGCACAGGTCTCAAGTATCCAATTTATAGAATGCCAATTTACGGATTGTAATTTTAGTAATGCAATTATAAAGGATAGCTCATTTATAAAGGTATACTTTGCCGGCTGCAAGATGATTGGGGTAAAGTTTCATGAAGCGAACCAGTTCCTTTTGCAATTTTCATTTAAAGAATGTCAGCTAAATTTTTCATCCTTTTATAAGCTAAAAATACCAAATACGTCTTTTATATCTTGTAATTTAGAGCATGTAGATTTTACGGAAACCCAGGCAAGTAAAACTATTTTTGAAGATTGTAATTTAAGAGGTGCAATTTTTGAAGCAACAAATTTAGAAAAAACAGATTTTAGAACTGCTAGTAATTTTAATTTAAACCCTCTAAATAGTAAGTTGAAGGGTGCCAGGTTTAGTAGAACAACGATTGAAGGTGTTGTATCCCAATTTCAAATTATTATAGAATGAAGTATGTACATTTTTATTATTTAGGACTCACTTTGTTAATGTTTTCCTGTGCGAACAAAAAAAATGATGTTGCTCTCTTTAAGTATTCTTTGGAAACTAGTACTGTAGAAACCTATCTTTTAAATACAGAGAACAACGATTCTTTAATGCTTTTTAGGTATCAAAATCTTAAAGATTCGATACCGAACAGCAGGGTGAGCTATGCATACAGTAATCAAGAATTAAGGTCTAGAGGTAGAACGTTTTTTTCAACGGGAACGCAGTATGAATTTGAGAATTTAGTATTTACTATATATCAAGAAAAAACGTCGAATGCGAACCTTATCACTTTAGTTTTTAATGAAAAGTATGGTCTTTTGGCAAGTTTAGGTTTTGGTAAACATTTTATCTTTTCAAAAGAGCCGATGACACCAAAAATAAAAGAATATAACTTTAAAAGAATTTTTAGAAGTTTAAATAATATAAGAATTGAGTAATTTCCGTCACCCGGAAGAATAAGGAGACCTAAGTACCATGACAAAAGAAATAGAAGACAAGTTAGCAAAAGTGCCTATTGTAAATGTTTTTGTTCAACTTGGAAAAAAAATAAAAATTCCAGGATTAGAGGGAATGTCCTTGTACGACGTTTTAGAAATTTATTTTATCGGGATTGTAGAGGGAGCACTAACCACAAGGGCTGGTGGAATTGCCTACAGTTTTTTTATGGCAATTTTTCCATTTCTATTATTTGTGCTTACTTTAATTCCTTTTTTACCAATAGAAGGTGCTCAGGAAGGTTTGTTGTCTATTATTTCAGATGTATTGCCTCCGAAAACTTTTGATGCGGTAGACGCCGTTTTATTAGATATTATTAAAAATCAATATGGCGGTTTATTATCCTTTGGTTTTATAGGTTCTATTTTTTTAATGACAAATGGTGTCAATGCTATTTTTGGTGGTTTTGAATATTCATACCACATAAAAGAGGCTAGAAATATTTTTAGAGCTTATTTTATTGCCATGGTAGTTTCGGTTGTAATTGTGTTTTTTGTGATTGTAGCGGTTACCTTAATTATATTTTTCGATTTGTTTTTATTAGATATGATTTCTTTAGGATGGTTAGAAGACAATTTAATATGGCTGCAACTAGGCCGTAGTTGTATCTTTTTAGTAATGCTTTTTTTAACCGTTTCGATGCTGTACCACTATGGCGTTAAGGAAGGAAAATATACTGGGTTCTTCTCTCCAGGAGCCGTTTTCACAACGATTCTATCAATTTTTACTTTTTACTTGTTTGGGTATTACGTAACTGAATTTGCAAAATACAATGAATTATATGGTTCTATCGGAACACTCTTAATATTGATGTTGTTTATATGGTTGAATGCCATCATTCTTTTATTAGGCTTTGAGTTAAATGCAGCTATTTATGCTTTAAGGGGGAGAAATAAAACCGATGTAACGCTTAAAAAATAATAACTTTTTCACGATATTTGCAAACGTAATTTTCAATTAAGGAATCAAAATTGTAAGTGATTCGTTTGGAGTGATTGCATGAAAATCGAAAGTTAAGAACTAAAAAATAAGTAATGAAACCGAGCATCCCAAAAGGAACCAGAGATTTTTCACCAACAGAAGTAGCAAATCGCAACTATATTATGAAAGCGATTAAAACTGCTTTTGAAACGTTTGGATTTCAACCGATAGAAACACCAAGTTTTGAAAACTCCACCACTTTAATGGGCAAATATGGTGAAGAAGGAGATCGACTAATTTTTAAAATATTAAACTCAGGGGATTATTTAGCAAAGGCAGATGCTAAATTGCTATCAGAAAAAGACAGCCTAAAACTTACGACTCAAATTTCTGAGAAAGCGCTGAGATATGATTTAACGGTGCCTTTTGCACGGTATGTTGTGCAGCATCAAAATGAGATTACATTTCCTTTTAAAAGATACCAAGTACAGCCCGTTTGGAGGGCAGACAGACCACAAAGAGGACGGTTTAGAGAATTTTTTCAATGTGATGCTGACGTGGTTGGAAGTAGTTCTTTATGGCAAGAAGTGGAGTTTATTCAGTTATACGACGCTGTTTTCACGAAACTGGGTTTAGTTGGAACGGTCATTAAAATAAACAATCGGAAAATATTATCTGGAATTGCCGAGGTGATTGGTGCTCAAGACAAATTAATTGATTTTACAGTTGCCTTAGACAAATTAGATAAGATTGGAGCAACAGGGGTTGTAAAAGAAATGCTGTCCAAAGGGATTACTGAAGAAGCTATTGAAAAAGTACAACCCTTATTTAATTTTTCGGGGTCTAATTTAGACAAGTTATCCTCTTTAGAGCGCATGTTAGAAACTTCTGAAGAAGGAATAAAAGGGGTTGAAGAACTTCGCTTTGTAATTAAAACGTTTGCCCAGTTAGGTTTAGATACAGCTGTTTTAGAAGTAGATGTGACTTTAGCACGCGGATTAAATTATTATACTGGAGCAATTTTTGAGGTAGCAGCGCCAAAGAGTGTTGCTATGGGATCTATTGGAGGAGGTGGAAGATATGACGATTTAACAGGAATCTTTGGATTGAAAGAGGTTTCTGGAGTTGGAATCTCTTTTGGCCTGGATCGGATTTATTTGGTTTTGGAGGAGTTGGGTCTGTTTAAAGCTGTTGATTTGCCAACTCCAAAAGTAATTTTCTTGAACTTTGATACTGCTTCAGATATTTTAAAAATGAAGGCGATCAAAGCATTGAGGACTCAAGGTGTGAAAAGTGAATTTTACCCGGACTTAGGAACAAGCAATAAACAACAGAAACGACAGTGGAAATATGTGGCTAGTAGAGGGATTTCCTTTGTAGTCTCTCAAGTTTCTGACGCTAGCTTTACATTAAAAGATATGCTTACAGGCGCACAAGAAGAGGTGTCTTTGGCAGTATTAATTGAAAAATTAAAATAGGAAGCAGTTCTTTAAGAACGAAGTACATGAATTTAAAGTATAGGTATATTCTTAAAATGAGCCTTTAGAAGTCCAAATGATATTTATAGAAGTATCACTATAATTGATACAAAAATTAAGATAATACGTTGCAAAAACGTAAATTTGCAGAATAATATAGAATGAAATGTTT
The DNA here is from genome assembly GCA_028336245.1 of Polaribacter sp. GTDB lineage: Bacteria > Bacteroidota > Bacteroidia > Flavobacteriales > Flavobacteriaceae > Polaribacter. The sequence continues at coordinate 17,079 of JAOKTT010000012.1, read as the reverse complement.
GAATTGAACAGCAAAATGAATGACGATAGGATTGACGAGATAGGAGAAAATCATGTGGCAACATCGGCAAAAAACCCGATAAGATTAGATGCTTTTGATATTTCTAACGAAGAGAAAATAGCAAAAATCGAGGAAAGTGTAAAAGATATTTTACACACCTTAGGAATGGATTTAACGGATGACAGTATACAAGGAACTCCTAAAAGAGTTGCGAAAGCGTTTATAAACGAAATGTTTATGGGCCTAGATCCTAAAAACAAACCTAAGGCTTCTACGTTTGACAACAACTATAATTATGGTGAAATGCTAGTAGAGAAGAATATCGTCCTGTATTCTACCTGTGAGCACCATTTACTACCCATTATTGGCAGAGCGCATGTTGCTTATATTTCTGACGGTAAGGTAATTGGACTCTCTAAAATGAATCGAATTGTAGAGTATTTTTCTAAAAGACCACAGGTACAAGAGCGTTTGACAATGCAAATTGTGCAAGCAATGCAGGAAGCGTTGGGAACGCAAGATGTTGCCTGTGTGATTGACGCAAAACATTTGTGCGTAAATTCTCGCGGTATTAAAGACATTGAAAGTTCCACTGTAACGTCAGAGTTTGGTGGTAAATTTAAAGAAAAAGAAACAAAGAAAGAATTTTTACAATACTTACAAATGAATACTCCCTTCTAAGTTTTAGAAGAAATTAAATGACAAAAAAAAACCGTTTAGAAATATTTTCTAAGCGGTTTTTTTATATCCTAATAATTCAGTAGGTTAATTTTGTATTACAACCCATTCTCCTTTTTCAATTAAAGGAATGGCTTGTTTATATTTCACTTCTTTTTGTTCGCCGCTCATCACGTTTTTTATCGTAACACGTTCATTTCTACCAATTTTTGGTTGGTTTCTAACAATGGTTTCAACAGGTTCAGACTGCTGTCTAGAATTTGAGATTGCTTGTTCCGTTGAGTTTTGAACATCCGCTTTACTCGTGTTTAAGCGTTCTTTTCTTTGATCTCGTGCTTCAGAAATTTGATTAGATTGTTTTGGTAATTCCCCTTTGAATAAGAAAGAGAGCACTTCTTTATTAATTTCATCTACGGTCTTTTTAAACAATTCAAAAGCCTCAAACTTATAGATTAATAAAGGATCCTTCTGCTCATACGAAGCATTTTGGACAGAGTTTTTCAACTCATCCATTTTACGCAGATGTTCTTTCCAGTTTTCATCTATAATTGCAAGTGTAATATTCTTTTCAAAATCTGTAACTAAACTTTTCCCTTCAGTTTCATACGCTTCCTTTAAGTTGGTAACTACCTGTAAGGATTTGATTCCGTCTGTAAATGGCACTACAATGCGCTCATATTTATCTCCTTCATTCTCGAAAACATCTTTTATTACAGGGAATGCTAAAACAGCATTTCTTTCAATTTTGTTTTGGTAGTGTTTGGTTATCAGCTCATATAATTTCTCTGCCAACTCATTTTCTGATAATTTCTGAAATTCTTCTTCAGAGAAAGGAGAAGTCATCGCAGAAAACTTAATCAATTCAAATTCGAAATTTTGAAAATCTTTGGAAGGCTTATTGCTATGAATTATGGACTCACAAGTATCGAAAATCATATTTGCAATATCAACTTGCAAACGTTTCCCATCTAGGGCATTCCGTCTTCTTTTATAAACAAACTCTCTTTGAGCATTCATAATATCATCATATTCCAATAAACGCTTACGAATGCCGAAGTTATTTTCTTCAACTTTCTTTTGTGCTCTTTCAATAGATTTAGAAATCATAGAGTGTTGAATTACCTCCCCCTCTTTTAATCCCATTCTATCCATCATCTTCGCAATTCTGTCAGAGCCAAAAAGACGCATTAAATTATCATCTAAGGCAACATAAAATTGTGTGGACCCAACATCCCCTTGTCTTCCAGCACGTCCTCTAAGCTGTCTGTCTACACGTCTAGAGTCATGTCTTTCAGTACCAATGATAGCCAAACCGCCGACTTCCTTCACTTCTTTGGTAAGTTTAATATCTGTACCACGACCCGCCATGTTTGTTGCAATGGTAACAACACCTGGTTTCCCTGCTTCGGCAACAACATTTGCCTCACGTTTGTGTAATTTTGCATTTAAAATATTGTGAGGAATTTTACGCATTTGTAGCATTCTACCTAACAATTCTGAAATCTCTACAGAAGTAGTTCCCACTAAAACAGGACGTTTTTGCTCTACTAAAAGAACAATATCTTCGATTACCGCATTGTATTTTTCGCGAGCAGTCTTGTATACTAAATCTTCCTTATCATCTCTTTGAATTGGTCTATTGGTTGGAATTTCTACGACATCTAATTTGTAAATTTCCCACAACTCTCCAGCCTCCGTAATCGCAGTACCCGTCATTCCAGACAGTTTGCGATACATTCTAAAATAATTTTGAAGCGTTACGGTTGCAAAAGTTTGGGTAGCATCCTCTATTTTTACATCTTCCTTTGCTTCAATTGCTTGATGTAGACCGTCTGAATACCGGCGACCATCCATAATACGCCCCGTTTGCTCATCCACAATCATTACCTTGTTTTCCATCACGACATATTCCACATCTTTTTCAAAAACAGTATATGCTTTCAAAAGTTGGTTCATGGTATGAATGCGCTCACTCTTGATATTAAAATCTTTGTATAACTCCTCTTTCTGTTTCGATTTTTCTTCAGGCAACATTTCCGAATGATCAATTTCTCCAAACTTTACGCCAATATCAGGCAATATGAAAAAATTATCATTGGCTGTTTTTTCTGATAAATGTGCAATTCCTTTATCTGTTAAATCAATTTGATTGTTTTTTTCTTCAATAACAAACCACAAAGCATCGTCTACCTCTGGCATCAATTTATTATTGTCTGCCATATAGTAGTTTTCTGTCTTTTGAAGAATTTGTTTCATTCCTTCAAGAGATAAAAACTTTATTAAGGCTTTGTTTTTTGGCAAGCCTCTATAGACTCTTAATAGTTGAAATCCACCTTCTTTCGTATCACCACTGGCAATTATTTTTTTCGCATCTGCTAGGACTCCAATCAAATATTTACTTTGAATACTAACGATATCACTTACCAATGGTTTTAGTTCATTAAATTCATGCCTATCTCCCTGAGGAACAGGGCCAGAGATAATTAACGGGGTTCTTGCATCATCAATTAAGACCGAATCAACTTCATCAATAATGGCATAGTTTGGTGCTCTTTGGACTAAATCATCTTTAGAGCTTGCCATATTATCTCGCAAATAATCAAATCCGAATTCATTATTTGTTCCGTAGGTTATATCTGCATTGTAGGCTTTTCTTCTTGCATCTGAGTTTGGTTGGTGGTAGTCGATACAGTCGGTGGTAAAACCATGGAACTCAAAAATAGGACCCATCCACGCTTTGTCACGTTTTGCTAAATAATCATTTACGGTAACCAAATGCACCCCATTACCTGTTAAAGCATTCAAATATACAGGTAGGGTTGAAACTAATGTTTTCCCTTCACCTGTCATCATTTCTGCAATTTTTCCTTGATGCAATACAGAACCTCCAATCAATTGCACATCGTAATGTACCATATCCCAAGTAACTGGTTTCCCTGCAGCATCCCAAGAATTTAACCAGAAAGCTTTGTCATCTTGCAGCACTACATGCTCTCGTTCTCCGGAAAGTTCTCGATCAAAAGCAGTTGCTGTTACTTCAATTTCTTTGTTTTCAACAAAACGTTTTGCAGTTTCTTTTACAACAGCAAAGGCTTCTGGCATAATTTGCAACAACGATGCCTCCGAAACTTTGTAGGCTTCATCTTTTAGACCGTCAATTTCTGCATAAATAGCTTCTTGTCTATCAATATCTGCGGTTATCGCTTCTTTTTCAAGGGTTTCAATGTTTGTGTCATATTCTTTTGTAGCTGTTTTTATCCTTTCTTTAAACTCAATAGTTTTTGCTCTTAACGCGTCATGAGAAAGGATAGAAATTGCCGTTTCAAATGCGTTGACATCCGTTACAACAGGTTGTAAAATTTTTAAATCTTTTTGCTGCTTATCACCGACAAAAAGTTTTATTACTGAATTTAAAACACTCATTTTCTGTATATTTTAGAAGCTAAAAAGATAGCCGTATTATTTACTTGTATATCAGGATTTTATGTGCCTGAGAAAAAAGAATTATTTTGTTAAAAAGAAAACAAAAAAAAAGTCTCATGAGAGACTTTTATAGTAATTGTTTTTTTAGTATTCATCCTCGTTCCAAAGATAATCATCTTCCGTCGGATAATCTGGCCAAATCTCCACAATTGAGTCGTATGAATCACCTTCGTCCTCTATATCCTGTAAGTTTTCTACTACTTCTAAAGGAGATCCAGTTCTAATAGCGTAATCTATTAACTCGTCTTTGGTTGCTGGCCAAGGTGCATCTGCTAAATAAGATGCTAATTCTAGTGTCCAATACATTTCTTATTGTTTAATTTTGTGCAAAAATAATTTTTTTGCTGAATTATGCAAGTCTTTTTTAAGAAATTTATTGTGAAGGAAATCATAATTTTTTTAAATCACTTAAAATCAAGATTTTAAATAAATTATAAACTTCTTCAACTCGCAAAAAAAGAACGTATTAATTTTTTTTAGGAATCCACTTGAACTCCTCTATTTCTAAGTCTTGGGACAATTTTCGTGCCAATACAAAAAGATAGTCAGAAAGGCGGTTTAGGTATTTTAAAATATCACTATTGATAGCTTCTTGATCGTTCAATTCTACAGACAACCTTTCTGCGCGCCTGCAAACACATCTTGCAACGTGACAGAATGACACAGCTTGATGTCCGCCAGGAAGAATGAAATGAGTCATTTGAGGAAGCTCTTCTTCCATTTTATCGATTTCGTTTTCTAAGAAAAGAATGGAGTTTTCATCAATTTTAGGAATATTTAAACGCTCTTTTCCAGATTTTAAAGTCTCCTTTTCTGGAGGAGTTGCCAACATAGCTCCTAATGTAAATAATTCATTTTGAACTTTTAGAAGTGCTTCTTTATGAACTGCGTGTATTTTTTGATCTTTAATTAATCCAATATAAGAGTTCAACTCGTCTACCGTCCCATAACTATTGATTCGTAAATTGTACTTTTTCACTCTGGTACCACCAAATAGGGCAGTAGTTCCTTCATCACCGGTTTTTGTATATATTTTCATTTAAAATGGATTCTAATATTTATAGGTATCAAAGTTACAATGTTTATCTTTTAAGAAGGTGTTAAACTCTTATTTTAAAATCTTCTTTTGCTTGCTCTTTCCGAAAGAAGACAATCCCAAGATAATAAAGATCAATAGTTACCGATACTTTTGGGTGCTTTTTTATCTGGGACCAAGCTGCTTGCATTTCGGTATTTAGAGAAATCGAATTAAAGATAAAAAAAGAGTCGTTGTGGATGGTTTGTAAACTTATTTCAAAGTAGGTGAGTGTTGCTTCTTTTTTAGGTTTACCATCAAAATAAATAAAATCGAATTGTTTATTTTGCACAATCGATGAAAGCGTTTCTGAAAAATCTCCATGGACCATTTGAATAGCATTTAATTTGTTTTTCACAAACAATGCTTCCGCAATTTTAATTTTTTCATGACAACCTTCTGCTGTTGTTATAGAGGAGTTTGTGTTTGCTAATTTGAGAGCTACCGTTCCTAAACCGACGGAAGTTCCTATTTCTAAAATATCTTTCGGCTTTAAATAACGGACGATTTTAATTAAAAGTTTTGCTTTTTTATTTGAAATTCCCTCAGTTTTTCCAATTTCAGAAATTGCAGATGGATTGTTTTTTGAATTACTGGAAGCTAGGTTAAAATCTGAAACTTCAATTTTTCGATGGTCTTTCGCAATAGATTTTCTGATTTTCAGAAAAGATTTCCAAACGATACTGCTACTTCTTTTATAAAAACATTTTGTAACCAATAGGTATACAAAAGGAGAATGCACGCCATGATGATTGGTGGCTTTTAATAAAAATTGAAAGTATTTTTTTTGTCGGAATAGCATGCTTGAAAATATAGCACGAAAATAAAATAAAATAATAGCTTTCCACTTATAAAAAGTACATTTGTTCAGGGAGCTTCTAAAGTTTAAAAGCGTGGGTATTTCAATAGCATTGGTCTTAATTCTTGGTTTCAATCCAGTTTGTAAATACAAGCGATTTTTTTAGAGTATTCCATAATTTTAAAACTAGAATTAAATGATTTCGAAAACAGAATATGCTCCTTATTTTGAGCAATACATTAAGTTGATTTCAAAAGATGGAAAGTCAATCTTAGAAAATTTACAAAGCAGCCAAGATGCATTTGATCAATTGTTAAAGAATGTACCAGCAGAAAAACATGGCTTTTCTTATGCAAAAGGAAAATGGACTTTGAAAGAAGTAATACAACATATCATCGACACGGAGCGGGTTTTTTGTTATCGAGCTTTGTGTTTTGCAAGGAACGACAAAACTGTATTGCCTGGGTATAATCAAAATGTTTTTGTGGAGAACGATACTGCAAATACGCGTGATTATTGCGAGTTATTAGCGGAGATGGCAGTGCTCCGAAAATCTACGATTCAACTGTACCAAAGTTTTTCTGAAGAGGCATTAGTAAGGGTAGGAACCGCATCTGATACTGAAATGTCTGTTAGGGCTTTGGGATATCTTTTTTCAGGTCACCAGCTTCACCATGTAAACATTATGAAAGAACGTTATTTGTAAATTCTATGATTTCATGTATATGTAAAAACAATAAAAAACCGAAGTTAAAATTTCGATTTTTTATTGTTTTTAATAGGCAGTTTTATCTTGTTTTTCTGTCCATTTTCGAAAGGGCTCCAAGGCAATTTCTCTTCCTACTTGCTCAAAAGGAATACTTCTTTCCGCATAAGGTAAAGGAATTTCTTTGTAGATAAAGGCATCATCAAAGCCAATATTAGCAGCATCTTGCTGATTACTTCCGTAGTAAACTTTAGCCGGTCTCGCCCAATAAATTGCTCCTAAACACATGGGGCAAGGTTCGCAGGAAGTATAAATAATACAGCCATCCAATTGAAAAGTACCAATATTTTTACAAGCATCTCTAATTGCGGTGACTTCTGCATGCGCAGTAGGATCATTGGTTGATGTTACCTTGTTGTTCCCGCTACCAATTACTTTTCCATCCTTTACAACGATGCATCCAAAAGGTCCTCCCTCGTTGTTGTTCATTCCTTTCAAAGCTGCTTTTACAGCGGTACTCATAAATTCTTCGTGATGCTTCATCTTTATTTTTTTAAGCCAAAAAAACCGCAAAAGCATGCAGTTTTTAAGAGGTTACAATCGTACTGTTTTATTTTAATCCACCAATCATTTCTTCTGGTTTTACCCATGCGTCATATTGCGCTTCGGTAACATATCCCAAACGAACAGCTTCTACTTTTAAGGTGGTGCCATTTTCATGGGCTGTATTTGCAATTTCAGCAGCCTTATAATAGCCTATTTTTGTGTTTAAAGCAGTTACTAACATTAATGAATTATTTAATAATTCTGTAATCCTTTTGTGATTTGGTTCAATACCGGCAACACAGTTAGTCTCAAAAGAGATACAGGCATCTCCAATCAGCTGAGCGGATTGTAAAACATTTGCCGCCATCATTGGTTTAAAGACATTCAATTCATAATGTCCTTGCGTTCCTCCTACGGTAACCGCAACATCGTTCCCCATTACTTGTGCACAAACCATTGTGATTGCTTCTACCTGTGTGGGATTTACCTTTCCAGGCATAATAGAAGAACCGGGTTCATTTGCAGGAATCATAATTTCTCCAATTCCAGACCTCGGTCCAGAGGCCATCATTCTAATATCATTTGCTATTTTATTTAAAGAAACGGCTATTTGTTTCAAAGCACCATGTGTTTCTACAAAAGCATCGTGCGCAGCCAAAGCTTCAAACTTATTTTCTGCGGTAATAAATGGCAATCCTGTAAATTGAGCAATATATCTTGCCACAAGCACATCATATCCTGCAGGGGTATTTAATCCGGTACCTACTGCGGTGCCTCCCAAAGCTAATTGAGCGAGGTGCTCCAAGGTGTTGTTCAATGCTTTCAAACCGAAGTTTAATTGTGCTACGTAGCCAGAAAATTCTTGACCTAAAGTAAGTGGCGTTGCATCCATTAAATGCGTACGTCCAATTTTTACAACATCTTTAAATGCTTCTGATTTTGCTTTTAACGTATCTCTTAATTGTGTAATTCCAGGAACTGTATTTTCAATAATTTTTTTATAAGCAGCAATGTGCATGCCTGTTGGAAAAGTATCATTCGATGATTGCGATTTATTGACGTCATCATTTGGCTGAATGGTTTTTTCTCCTTCACCAATTATTTTTCCTGCAATTTCATGTGCCCTATTTGCAATAACTTCGTTCACATTCATATTTGATTGTGTACCAGAGCCTGTTTGCCAAATGACTAAAGGAAACTGGTCATCTAATTTTCCGTCTAAAATTTCGTCACATACTTGTGCGATTAAATCTCTTTTTTCTGCTGATAAAACGCCTAATTCTGTATTTGTAAAAGCTGCTGCTTTTTTTAAATAAGCAAATCCATAAACAATTTCTAGCGGCATAGAACCTGCAGCACCAATTTTAAAATTATTGCGAGAGCGTTCTGTTTGTGCTCCCCAATATTTATCCGCAGGGACTTCTACATTCCCCATCGTGTCTTTCTCAATTCTATACTTCATGTGTTTATTTTTATATTTTTAAACGGTTTTCTATTCTTTGCTATTTCTTATTTACATCTCTGACGAAAATTTAAATATGCCCGTTTCATTTAAATAGATTGCCATGCCCAGTGACACAAATTTACAAAAAAACTAAGTAAAAACGATTTGAACAAAAGAGATTAAATTCTTTTGGAAAATTTTGAATTTACCGAGTTAAATTTGAAAATATGTCTTATTTTTGTAGTAGAAATTAATAAATGTTTTTATTATGTTAGATTTTTCTCAATTTTCAGGATTGGTTTTATTTATGTTTATATTTACAGCTGGTTTTTGGTTGTTGATATTTCTTTTAACCTTTGTAGTTCCTTATTGGATTGGTGGCACTGTTTGGGAGAACTTTAAATTAAAGCAGGAAGCTAAGAAAGCTGCGCAAGGAAAGTAGTCTTCATTAAATATAGATAATAAAAAAACTCGTTCATTAAATGGAACGAGTTTTTTTATGGATTTTAGTGAGCGCGTTACGGAATGAATTGGAAATCTATTTTTATATCTGTTCGTGAAGTCTCACTTTTCGGATGATTTTCTGGGGAACAAATACATAAGATTGGTAAGTAAAATCCTTTTAAACGCCTAAAATTAGCCTTCATAATTTTCTCTACCATAAGTATCCTCTCTTCTTTCTCTCTCCTTTTTTTGATTAAAACGATACACAAAACTGATTCTAATTTGAGGATCTCTCCATTGAAACTCTGAGTATTGTTCTAAAAAGTTTGGAAGTATGGTTGTTCTTTGACTGATACTGCTATTAAAAACATCGCTAAAATTTAAACTCAAAGAGGCGCTTTCATCAAATAAATCTTTACTGGCGGCCAGATTCATACTAAAGACTCCTTTGCTATTTGTTTGTGCATTTTGTGATGGGCCCCGGTAATTCGTATTTATTTGTAAATCTGTTTTACCAGGTAAACTTATCTTTTGATTGAGTCTGATGAAAAATGACGTGTTTTCAAAATCAAAATTTTGGGTAACGTTTGTACTAAGGTTCGTATAATTTCCAGCACTAGTAACGTTATATACATTAAAATCACTATTTATATTCCAAGCTTTTATAGGTCTATAGTTTAGTGTAAGCTCCAAACCAACTCTTTCTTCCGTTGATAAGTTTATAGGAAACCTTCGTGTAATAGGGTCTCCGTTGTCTGTTAGCATTCCTGTATCTTCTTGTATGCGTTCCCAATTATCATTACTAATATTATAATAAAGAGATGTACTAAGTGTAAATTTATCCCAACGTTTTAAATAACCAAGATCTAAAGCATCTGTAATTACAGGATTTAAAGCTACGTTACCGCTATATATATTACTTTCACTAGAACGACTTGGGAATGGGTTTAAACTTCTGCCTCTTGGTCTTCTTATTCTTCTGTTATACCCTAAAGTGATATTTTCTCCATCTTTAAATTCGAAACCAAGGTTTACAGTAGGAAATAAGTTTCCATAACTTCTATTGTCTTTTGTTGTTGCTGTTTGTTGCGCAATTTCAATGGAAGTATATTCATAACGCACTCCTGTTAAAAGTGATATTTTATTAAATTTTTGACCATATTGAAAATAGGCAGCGTTTACAAATTCTTCGTAATTGAAAGAATTATTTAAACCTGCATCTGGAATTAAAGGACCATTATTTTCAAAATCTTGTCTTTCTGCTAAAAAAAAACTATTAAATATATCTCTATAATTTCCTCTATAACCTGCTTCATATTGAATGTCTTCTCCTACTGGATGCACATAATCAACTTGGAATAAGCCACTATTTTCGTTTTGATCTTCAATAACTTGTTCTAAATCGTTTAATAGGTTTACCGATGTATCTACTTCTGTAATGTTATTTAAAACATTTTCAGCTTCTGTCGAGTATTGCGAGCTTATTGATAATTTTCTCCCCTTTTGACTAAAATTATTTACATAATCGATCGTATACTGAACTCTCTTTTCATCTTCCCCTTCGCTTTCAGTTCTAAAAGTTGCTTCATTTATAACACCTTCAGAATTAAATCTTTTAATATCATTTGTATTTACATCATCGTCATTCCCGCTATTAAAAACAATATTTCCAATAACACTTGAATTTGTGGTGAGATAGTATTCAGCACCAAAACTGGTAAATAAAGACCTACTTAACCTTCCGAACTTTCTGCTTTCAAGAACTCTTGCGTTTTGTGCAGTCGAAGACAGAAAGTCAGAATCACTAAAAGCGTTTCCAGGGGTGGCGTTATATCTGAAGCCTGTATTGGTAAAGAAATTCCATTTTTCAGTTCTCCAATTTGCATTAAAAGCTGTTCCTACTCTTTCAGGAATTCCTAAATCCAATTGTAAAGAACCATTAAACCCTATTAATTTGTTTTTTCTTAAAATAATATTTAAAATACCAGCCGTACCTTCGGCATCATATCTCGCAGATGGAGAAGTAATAACTTCTACTTTCTCAATAGCTTCTGCAGGAATTTGTCTCAATGCGTCTGCACCATTCATACCGACTAATGCACTTGGTCTGCCATCAATTAATATGGTTACATTTTCATTTCCTCGTAAACTCACGTTTCCTTCAACATCCACCTGCACAGAAGGCACATTTCCTAAAACATCACTCGCATTACCACCTCTTATTGATAGGTCTTTACCAATATTAAATATTTTTTTATCTAAACGAATGTCAACTGTAGTTTTCTCTGCCACAATAACGATTTCATTTAAACCATTGGTAGCTTCTGCTAATTTGATAATTCCTAAATCTTTGTTTGAAGTAATCTTTTCTTTTGGAAATTTTGCAGATTCAAAAGAAATAAAAGCAACACTAATTTGATAGGTTGCTTTTGGCATTTCTATTGAGAATTCACCATTTAAATCTGTAATTCCTCCGGAAACCTTTTCAGTTTCTGTATTGTTTATTATAATGGTAGCGTATTCTAAAGGTTGATTGGTTCTTGTATCTACTACCTTTCCATAAATAGTAATACTATTAGGATTATTTTGTTTTTGAGAAAACAAAGTGGAAATGGTAAATAAACAGCAAATGAAAAGTATATTTTTTGGGGTCAAAACTTAAATGGTTTTAATGTTAGGCTGCAAAGAACATTTATAGTTTAATCACATTGAGTTAAAGAAAAGTTAAAGGTTTAATGTAAGATAATTTTAAATAATAGTATTGATTTTTTCTGAAGGTCTTCCAATAACTGCTTTCTCTTTATTGATGACAATTGGACGCTCTATTAACTTTGGATTTTCTATCATAGCTGTGATTATATGAGCATCTGACATATGTGTTCCTTTGTAATTTTCTTTCCATATTTTTTCTGTTTTCCGAACTAATTGCATCGGGGAGATGCCTAATAAGTTGATGATTTCTGCTAAGGCTTCCTCTGAAGGAACCTTATCTAAATATTTTACGATTTCAAACTCTTTTCCAGAGTTTTCTAAAACAGTCAAACCCTCTCTAGATTTCCTGCAACGCGGATTGTGGTATATTTTTATCATTTTTTTATTTAAGAAGCATTACTCCTCTTTTTTCTGCCCATTCAACATTAAATATGCCTTTAAAAAAGGATTAATATTTCCATCCATAACAGCATCTACATTTCCTGTTTCGTGCGCAGTTCTAACATCTTTCACTAATTTATAAGGATGCATTACATAATTCCGTATCTGACTTCCCCATTCGTTTTTTAATTTACCGGATTCAATTTCATCTCTAGCTGCTTGTTGTTTTTGGAGTTCAATTTCATACAATTGAGATTTCAGCATTTTCATCGCAGTCGCTCTATTATCGTGCTGAGAACGTGAGTTGGAACAAGAAATCTGAATTCCTGAAGGTTTGTGTGTCAACTGCACCTTGGTTTCTACTTTATTTACATTTTGACCTCCAGCGCCGCTTGAGCGCGCAGTTACAATTTCTACATCTGCAGGGTTTATGTCTATTTCTATAGAATCATCAGCCACAGGAAAAACATATACAGATCCAAAGGTTGTATGCCGTTTTCCATTTGAATCAAAAGGTGAAATCCGCACCAAACGATGTACACCATTCTCTCCTTTTAACCAACCAAAAGCATAATCGCCTTCAATTTCTATGGTAATTGTTTTAATTCCCACCACATCTCCAGCCTGATAATTCAGTGTTTTTAATTTAAAACCTTGCTTTTCTGCCCACATTGTGTACATTCTAGACAACATTTCTACCCAATCACAACTCTCTGTTCCCCCGGCACCGGCCGTAATTTGTATTGTTGCTGAAAGCGCATCGCCTTCCTCAGAAAGCATATTCTTAAATTCTAGATCTTCTAAAAAAGTACTTGTTTTTTTAAATTGTTCAATGACTTCTGTTTCATCTACTTCCCCTTCTTTGTAAAAATCATACAATACATGTACATCCTCATTTAAAGTAATTGTTTTGCGATAATCTTCCACCCATTTTTGTTTGAAACGCAATTCTTTCATCAAAACTTCTGCAGCTTTTGGGTCGTTCCAAAAATCTGGATTTACGGTCTTTTCTTCTTCGTTCGCAATTTCTATGAGCTTTTTATCAATCTCTAAATAAGATTTTAGTTTCTCAATTCTTTCGGCAATATCTTTAAGTTGGTCTTGTGTAATCATAAGTCCAACAAAAATAAATGAAATTTTAAGATTTCTCGTTTTAAAAGCTGATAGTTATTGTATAGATTTATACAAAATATATTAATCATGAAAAAAGTACTATTTATTTTATTTTTTAGTTTCTTCTCTCTGAATGGGTTTTCGCAGTTTTTTTTACAAAAGACAGCAAACAAGCTTCAAAAAGGAATCACTAAATATGAAGGCTATTTTACGTTTTATTACGATGATAATTCTGACAAAATATTTATTCAAATTAATGAAATAGATAAAGAGTTTCTGTATGTTCGATCCCTATCAGAAGGAATTGGTTCTAACGATATAGGCTTAGATAGAGGGCAATTGGGAGATGGGGTTGTAGTTCATTTTAAAAAGGCAGGTAATAAAATAATGCTTATTCAGCCGAATCAAGACTACAGAGCGATTACTGAAAATAAGGAAGAAAAAAAATCGGTAAAGCAAGCCTTTGCTAAATCTGTCTTGCATGGTTTTATTATCAAAGAAAAGAAAAATGGAGCATTTTTAGTGGATGCTACCGATTTTTTTATGAGAGATGCGCACGGAGTTGCAAATCGCTTGGCAAGCAATAAACAAGGAAGTTACAGTTTAGATAAGAGTAAATCTGCTTTTAATATGGAGCGAACGAAAGCATTTCCTAAAAATGTTGAGTTTGACATCATGCTAACTTTTAAAGGAACTCCAAAAGGTTATAATATAAGAAGTGTAACGCCAGATGCGAGTCTGATAACGGTGCATCAACATCATTCTTTTGTAGAATTACCAGATAACAACTACAAACCAAGAAAATTTGATCCACGTTCTGGTGCAAATGTAATGTCTTACCTAGATTATGCAACACCAGTAAACGAAGCAATTACAAAACGATTTATTCGAAGACATCGATTAGAAAAGAAGAATCCAGAAGCTGAAATTTCGGAAGCAAAAGAACCTATTGTTTATTATTTAGATAGAGGAACACCAGAGCCGGTGCGTTCTGCTTTGTTAGATGGCGGACGTTGGTGGAATCAAGCCTTTGAAGCAGCTGGTTATAAAGATGCGTTTCAAATGAAAATGCTGCCAGAAGGTGCAGATCCTTTAGATGTGCGTTATAATATGGTGCAATGGGTACATCGTTCTACAAGAGGTTGGAGTTACGGCGCAAGTATTTCTGATCCAAGAACTGGCGAAATTATGAAAGGTCATGTTAGTTTAGGCTCTCTAAGAATTAGACAGGATTTTTTAATTGCACAAGCTTTGCAAGCACCTTATGCAAATAATAATACAGCGGATAATTTTGCGCTTCAAATGGCAATTGCTAGAATTAGACAATTATCGGCGCATGAAATTGGACATACTTTGGGTTTTGCCCATAATTTTGCGGCAAGTACAAATAATAGAGCTTCGGTGATGGATTACCCGCACCCAAAATTCACTTTATTAGATGGTAAGATTGATTTCTCAGATGCTTATGATACCAAGATTGGTGCCTGGGATAAAGTAATTGTTGCGTATGCATATCAAGATTTCCCAAAAAATAAAAATGAGGATTTAGAATTGAATACACTCTTAAAAAATGCTTTTGCAAGCGGATTAAAATACTTGTCAGATTCCGATGCTAGGCCTCAGGGAAGTGCAAATGGCGCTGCTCATTTATGGGATAATGGAGGTACTATTTATGATGAACTCTACAACGTTTTAAAGATTAGAAAAACAGCGATTGCTAATTTTTCTACGGATAATATTAAAACAAATCAACCCTATTCGGTATTAGAAGACGTGTTTGTGCCGCTGTATTTTTTCCATAGATTTCAAACAGAAGCTGCTGTAAAATTAATTGGTGGTTTAAATTACAGTTATGCTGTAAAAGGTGGAAATCAAAAAGTTGTAGAGCATGTTTCTGGCACCACAGAAAGAATAGCTTTGCAGGCAGTTTTAAAAACAATAGCGGTAGATGAAATTGCAATTCCGAAAGAAAAGTTAGGTCTTTTTCCGCCAAGAGCAGTAGGTTTTGGTAGGAGTAGAGAATCTTTTAAAAGTGACTTAGGAGTGGAGTTTGATGCTTTTGGCGCAGTGGAAACAGCGAGTGAAATGACCTTAAATTTATTATTAAATCCACAAAATTTAGAGGTAGTTTTACAATAGGTTTCTGCAATCGAACTACCATTGGTATTTCAATAAATGTAGTTTATGAACTTGGAAACGGTTTTGTCTAGGAACTGGAATAAATTATCTAAATCCTGCAATTAATAATTTGTCTTATAGCCTTTATGGAACTCGTTTAGTTTCTTTACATTAAAAAAATTTTAACATTCCGTTTTCTAAAGAATTAGGATGTTATTTTACAAAACTCCACATTTAATTTAATGCTTTAGACACAAATTTTCCTGCATACCGTGCAGGTATTGCATACAACAAAGGTAGCTTTACTATTGCTATTCGGTATGATGATTTATACGACGAAAAT
Organism: Polaribacter sp.; assembly: GCA_028336245.1. Classification (GTDB taxonomy): domain Bacteria; phylum Bacteroidota; class Bacteroidia; order Flavobacteriales; family Flavobacteriaceae; genus Polaribacter. The sequence goes on along the minus strand of JAOKTT010000012.1, from coordinate 1,237 downwards.
AAAAGCATCTTTAGATCTCTTATTTCTTTCGTTATCCATTTTTATTTTAAAAAATTTTGGAGTTCTTTTAATAGGATTTCATGCATATCATTGGTATAATCCAAATGCGTAACAATTCTAATTCTTCCCTCTCCCATTGGTGTTAATAGAATATTTTTAGCTTTCATTTTTTGAATAAAATTATCTGCACCTATGCTTTCGTAAACATAAAAAATCACAATATTAGTTTCAATCAATGCTACTTCTTTAACATAAGAAACAGCTTCTAAAACTGCACCTATTTCTTTAGCTTTTTGATGATCTTCTGCCAAACGTGTTACATGATTGTCTAAGGCATAAATTCCTGCAGAAGCTAAGAAACCAGCTTGTCTCATTGCACCACCAAACAATTTCCGAATTCTTAGCGCCTTCGCAATATGAATTTTAGACCCTAATAATATAGAACCAATTGGCGCCCCTAAACCTTTAGAAAGACAGATTGAAATGGTATCAAACAACTGTCCATATTGTTCTGGAGTTTCATTTTTAGCAACCAAAGCGTTGAATAAGCGTGCTCCATCTAAATGAAAAGCCAAGTTGTTTTCTTTGGCAACTTTTTGAACTTTTTCTAACTCAGTTAAATCCCAACAAGCACCGCCTCCTTTGTTTGTTGTATTTTCTAAACAAACCAAACGTGAAAAAGGAACATGAATGTCTGCTCTACCGGCAACGGCTTCTTGCAGTTGTTCCGCAGAAAACATTCCTCTATTTCCATCAATTAACTTGCAAGTTACACCAGAGTTAAAAGCTGCACCTCCACCTTCGTAATTAAAAACATGCGCATATTTATCGCAAATTAACTGGTCTCCGGGTTGCGTGTGTAATTTTATTGCAGTTTGATTTGCCATGGTTCCTGAAGGGAAAAATAGCGCATCTTCCATTCCAAACATCGCAGCGGCTTTTTCCTGTAACTCATTTACAGTTGGATCCATCTTAAAAACATCATCACCAACTTTTGCACGCATCATTACTTCCAACATTCCTTTAGTTGGCCTTGTTACTGTATCTGAAATTAGATCTATAATCATATGTATGTTGTTAACATAGTTTTCATTATTTTACATTAATACGTGTATAAAATGGAAACCTATTTAATTTATTCTTACTTAAAACTTGTCATTAAAGTTGATCTCTAACGAAGTTATTATCTCACAAAACTTCAGGAGTACATTTATTCATGCTTCACAAATTCAATTGA
>JAOKTT010000011.1 GCA_028336245.1 Polaribacter sp. | reverse complement strand
TTAATGGAAATGAAGCGACCTCCTATACCTTTCAACAAGATTATTATTGGCTTATGGGAGATAATAGACACAACTCTTTAGATGCGCGTTATTGGGGATATGTTCCGTTTGACCATGTTTTAGGAAAACCGGTGATGGTCTGGTTTAGTTGGAATGCAAATGCTGCATCCTTCGGGGAGAAATTAAAATCTATCCGCTGGGACAGGATGTTTACCACCGTGCACGGAGAAGGAGCACCTGTATCTTATCGATATTATGTTTTAGCTCTTTTTGCATTGTATTTTGGTTATAATTTTTATAAAGGAAAGAAAAAATCCGCTAAAAAGTAAATAATGGCGTTGTTTCTACCGACCTATTTTTCTCCAATCTCTCAGTATTCTGCGATTTTAAAGTCTGAGAAAATACTGTTTGAAGTGCATGACAACTATCAGAAACAAAGCTACCGAAACCGCTGTTACATCTATAATACAAATGGAAAACAACTGCTAAATATACCGGTAAAGCACCCTGTTTCTTCTGTTCGAAAAAAAACTAAGAACACCCAAATAGAAAATATTGGAAACTGGCAAAAGCAGCATTTTAACTCCTTGAAAATAGCCTATCGAAATTCTCCATTTTTTGAGTTTTATGTTGATGATATAGCGTTTATATTTGATAAAAAATACAAATACCTTCAGGATGTAAATATCGATACATTCTTGTTTGTTTCAGACGCTTTGCAGCTAAATTTAGACTTTAAAAGTACAAACTCCTATGCGTCTGTATCCAAAGAAGAAGATTACAGAAGTTTAGTAGTAGCAAAAAGCCTAGCAGAAAAATCATCCAAACAATACATTCAAATGTTTGATGAAAAACACGGTTTTATCCCAGATTTATCAATTTTAGACCTCCTTTTTATGGAAGGCCCAAATACCATTAATTTCTTGTGAGTCTCAAATTAATAGTCCATTACGGATGTCACTTTGTACTTCCACTCTTCATTTCAATTATCTTTTTTAAAAGAAAATGGAAGCAGGTATTCCTTCTTTTTTTGTGCTCTATGCTCGTAGATTTAGATCACTTATTAGCGACCCCTATTTTTGAAAACTCAAGATGTAGTATCAATTATCATCCACTTCATTCTTATATTGCGATCAGCTGTTATGCAATCGGATTGCTTTTTAAGAAGGCGAGAATACTTTGCATTGCATTGCTACTTCATATGATTACAGATTGTATCGATTGCTATTTATAAAATCTTTTAAGTATCAGATGAATTTCATTTGAAATTTTCAGCTTTAAAACCAAATACACATATATTACTGAAATTAAGATACTTTTCAAGACAATATTGAAAATTGGTGTGCTGTTAAAATTAAAAACTATAAGCTGCGGTAAAGAAAAATTCCAGAAATAAAAGGAAGTAAACACAACAAAAATAATGCATACCATCTTCCAAGATGTGTTTGTAAATGGGGTAATAGAGAATTTTAGATGCACGAACCACAACTTCAATGTATTAAAAATTAGAATTGTAATTAAAGTAGCCAATGCCAAACCATCTGTTCCTAATGCTATTTTATAATAAAATAATTGGTTTAAAAGGTAGACACAAATAGACATTCCCAGAGCTAGCGGTAAAGTAATTTTATAGAACTTAGAGTTGTTGATAATTGCGCCATTGCTGCCTAAAAACATCGTATATAATTTTGCCAAAGAAATCATTAAAACCACATACTCTCCGCCAGCATATCCCTTGTCTTCCATTAGCTTAAAAAGCTCACTAACCCCACAGTTTACCAAAATAAAAAACAACCCACCCACCAACAATAAGTTTATAGAACTCTTCTTATATAAGCTTTCTACTTCTTTGGTGTTAAATTCATTTAAAGATTTTGAGGTTAGTGGTTGTAAAATCTGTGTCATTGCTCTGCTTGGTGCCTCAATAAAAGAGCCAATAAATACGGCCACCGCGTAATAAGCCGCCTTTTCTATGGTATCCTTTCCTGGAATCATAATTTTATCAATGTCTAATAAAATTGCGCCAGCACTTCCTGCTAAAATAATATATCCCGAATATTTAAGAACGTCTAAGTAATTTTCTGGAAATTTAAAGTGGAACTTTGGTGAATACACTCTAAAGGCATACAACATCATTACAACCGCCCTAAGGATATATGCGATTGCTAAGTAAAAAATAAAATCTACTTTTGTGATTACATTAAAGAAAACCGCCAATAATAAAAGCATCACCACCACTCGATTCCAAAGCTCCTTTAAAACATTTCCGAAAACCGTTTGAAGCTGTACCTTTGTCCATGAATAAAACAGCTCAAAATAAGCACATGAAACAGCAATAATATAGATATAAAAAGTGTAATTTTCAATTATTTTATTTTCCTTTGTAACGCGCATCATAATCCAATCTTGAAAATAGTCCCACAAAAAACCAATTGGAAGCGCAATAAATAGCGGTAAAAAAATTACAGACGATAAAAACTTATCTTTTTGCTCTTTGGTTTCATACGAAGAATAAAATTTCACAATCGTATACTGGATACCAAAAGCGGTAAGTGGCATTATCAGGTTAGAGGCAGACAAAAGAAACACCACCACCCCATAAAATTCTGATGCTAGGATTTTTGGATAAAAAACAATTGTGTTGATACCGCCAATTAAAAATGCACCATAAATAATTAGCGTGTTCCTAAAAGATTGTTTCAATACAATACCCATGTTACGAATTTAAACTTTTTAAAACAGATGCTAAGTTTTTTGTTAGCTCTTTTCTGTGGTATTTTTGAATATCCTTGGATGCTATGGACAACGTATGTTCTGTGTACGCAATATATAACCGTTTAATTTCTAATTTTAGTTTTTCTTGCCCCTCAAATGCAAAGATAGCGCCTGTATTTGTTTCCTTTAAAAGAGTCGCTAAATCTCCATCTGTTGGACCTATTGCTAAAATTGGCCGCTTTGCAGCCAAGTACTCAAATAATTTTCCGGTTAAAATCCCTTTATTATTTACTACATCAGGAATGAGTAATAATAGTACCTGAGAACATTTCTGATATGCAATGGCTTTTTGATGAGAAACATACCCTAAAAATGAGGTATTCATTTCTAAATCGCTGGCCTTTATTGCTGCTTTTACATCTTCTGAAATGTCACCAACAAAATTAATTTGAAGCGCCCTTCTAAATTCTAAACTTTCATCACAAAGCTCCTTTAACACTTTAAATAAAATGACAGGATTGCTTTGCTTTGGCAGCAAACCGATGTAAGAAATAGAAAAATTAATATCTAAAACTACTTTTTCAGACTCTAAAATTTCAGTATCAAACCCATTTGTAATTACCTCTACTCTTTTCGCTATTTTCAAAAATTCTTTTTGTAACCCAGCACTTACTGTTAGAATACAATCTGCGTTTTTCAAAACCCCTTCTTCTAGTTTTTTACTTTTATTTTTCGCAAATAATCCTTGCTTAAAGTCTTTATTATAATATAAATCTGTCCAAGGGTCTCTAAAATCCGCAAGCCATTTGACATCATTTTTCCGATGCAATTTTTGTGCAATTAAATGCATACTGTGCGGCGGTCCTGAAGAGATAATGACATCTACCTCATTTTTATCTAAATACTTTTGAAGGTAATTTACAGAAGGTTGTACCCAGGTTACTTTTGGATCAGGAATGAAAAAATTCCCACGAATAAAAGACAGCAAACCACCTTTACTAAGGTTAGAAACTCCTTTTTGTTGTTGCTTATTTTTTCTCCAAAAGAGCAAATTTGTGGGATCCAAAATAGGCTGCTTTAAAATTTCTATATTTTGAGGAACCTCCTTTAGAAGAGATTCATCTTCCTTTAAATAATTCCCGTTATCAACGGTATAAACAACAGGCACAATGCCGAAATTTTGTAAATACTTTACAAACTTCAACCAACGCTGCACGCCAGAACCACCTGCTGGTGGCCAATAATATGTAATGATTAATACTTTCAATTTTTTAGATTAGCGTATACATGTAATAACTTTTTTGAGGTGTTTTCCCATGAAAATTCATTTTCTATAAACTCGCTTCCGTTTTTTCCAAATTCTTCTCTTAAATCTTTATTATTATAGAGTTCTAGAACCTTGTTAGAAAAATCTTGAACATCTCTATCTTGATGAATTAAACCCGCATTTGCTTTTTTAATTATCTTTTCTTGAGCGCTTGCATTGCTCCCCAAAACTGGCCTTCCTAAACTCATATACTGAAATATTTTATTCGCATATGTGGTGTCATGGTGCACGTTTCTATGCAATGGCGAAATACAAATTGCACTCGATAAAATATAAGATTGGAATAAGCTTTGGTCTTTCCAGCCCAGAAAATCTACATGCGCCTCCACCTGTAAATTTTTTACTAAGTTTTTTAAAATTATATCGCTTGTGTTTTTTCCTACAATGACCAACTTAATGTTCTCAATTTTGTTTTTTATTAAATGGACTGATTTAATCGCTGTCTTTAGCCCTCTTCGAAGTCCAGTATCTCCAATATAAAGTACTACAAAACTATTAGAATATTGCTTTAAAATTTCTGGATACACACGTGGATTTTTATAGAAGCTTTGCCGCACCGTGTTAGGAACTTCAACAATCTTATCAGTATCAATAGGCAGCCTTTTTTTTATTTCATCCTTTGCTTCTGAAGTGACAACGATAACGGTAGTCGCTTTCCTTATAAATTCTTCCTCTTTATTTTTCCACTTTTTAGGAGAGATCACATATTTACCAGGAAACCTATATAAATGGGGATAAAACCGCATGATTTCAGGTCTGTTTTCATGTAAGTCTAAAACGGTTGGCAACTTGTATTTTTTATTTACACCAAAAACTGCACCCGCAATCCTTATGTCATGTATATGCAAGACCTCCACTTTATTTTCTTTTATAAATTGACGAATCTTGCGCTTCATCAAGAAAGTATACAACGGAATTGTATATGCTAATGCCGATACTTTATATTCTAGGGTATTTGAAAGATATCTCTTAACTTTAATTCCATTGATCACTTCTGATTGATTTTGTTGCCCATAATGCAAACAAAAAAGAAACACTTCATGACCTGCTTTGACTAAAGAAACTGCTTCATTTTCCACACGAGGATCTGGAGGAAACACAGCATCTAAAATCATTCCTATTCTCATATCTTATTTTTTGTATCCAAAACCTGTTTAATCTCTCCTCTAAGTTATTTTAATACAGCTCTTGACCCTATTTCTCGTAGCTGTATAACTGCCTTTTTGTTTCTATTCCTAAAAAAATAATTCCAGAAGAACACAGCACCTGATAAAAAAGATGTTCTGTTTTTTTAACTCATTTATAATACCCTCTTCTTCTTTTTATCATAAAAAAAACAAGCTATGGAAATAAATAATAGCAGTGCATACGAAGCAAGAGAAAAAATACTTCCCTGTTCAATTACTTTGGGCTCAAATTTAAAATCAATCGTATGGGTTCCTGAAGGAACTTCCATTCCTCTAAGCACGTAATTCACACGATAATGCGGCACTAATACGCCGTCTAAATACGCATTCCAACCTTCTTTATAAAATATTTCAGAAAATACAGCAAACTGTTTTGTTACTGCACTAGAAACATAGGTCAACGAGGTTACATTATAATCTGTCATACGAATGCGCGCAGTAGTATCTTGCTCGATTAATAAACTTACAGCACTTGCACTGCTAGACGTATTCAATTCTTTTTGATTTATAACCACCGCTTTCTTCGTATTTAAAGAGTCTAAAGCGTATATTTCTTCATTCGCGGAGGCTACTACTTTAATCTTTTCTACAAACCAAGCATTCCCATTTGCAGCTCTATTTTGCTGCGCTTCAGGGTTCCCTTCACTGTCTGCTCCAATAAAATACTTGGTATTTAACATGTTTAAAACTTGCATGTTATTTTTCGCTATCTGAAAATCAAATAGCTCTTGATAGCGTCCTAGCTTAGCAGCATGGTACCCTCCAATGGAATGATGAAAATAAGAAGTACTGCCATCATTCATTGGGTCCACGGTGTAGTTTACAACTCTAAAATGAGTTTTATCTTGTAAAATCACCTTGTCTGCTGCAGAAGCCTTGAAGGGTTCTTCAATTTTTCGTGACAATTTAAAATCATCCGCATTTACATATCTTTTATCCACAGCAATCAAATCAAATAAAATAAGTACCGTTAGTATTACAATAGCTAAAAATGATTTCAGTCTATTTTTCAGAAATAGCCATAGAATTACTCCAGAAATGAATACCAGTAGCAGAGAACGTAAGGTGTCTGAAAACAACATGTCTTTTCTATCCGCTATTACCGCTTCTAAGAAGCCCGGAATTTCGCTGTACTGTTGCGCATCTCTTAGTCCTTCAAATGTACCAAATGCATGTGCAAGACCAAAACCAACAACGATTAACCCTCCAAAAAATAACATTGCTTTCTTTAGAGATTCCTGCTTTTCTAATTTGGTAGGTCCCTTAGAAAAAAACTCCTTCAAGCCTAAAACGGCTAAAATTGGCACACATAATTCTGCAATTACCTGTATGGACGATACCGCTCTGAATTTATTATACAAAGGCACATAATCGATAAAGAAGTTAGTGATGCCCTCAAAATTTTTTCCCCAACTCAAAATTATTGAAAAAACAGTAGCCGCAACCAACCACTGTTTCAACCTTCCTTTTACTAAAAATAGACCTAAAAAAAAGAAAAAGAAAATAACGGCACCAATATATGCTGGCGCTTCTACTATTGGTTGGTCTCCCCAATAAGTTAATACTTGTTTCGAATAATCTAAAGCTGCTTTTTTTCCTGCGCGCTCGGCTATAAACTGATAAAAGTTAGAATCTGCTCCTAATTCTTCTATCGTTCCACCACCCATAAAACGTGGAATAAATAAATTAAAAGTTTCTAATTTGGCATAACTATATTGTGTAATGTATTTATAATCTAATCCTGCTGTTAGTTCCTTTTCAGAACCGTTTAGATTAATGGTCAATTCAGATTTTCCACGAGTACTATGTTCTGAGTATTCTTTCATGGCTAACAAACGAGGTGCATTGGCACCAATTCCCAAAACTACTGCGCAAATAATTACCGCTGCTTGCTTTATAAACAGCGCTCCCTGTTTTTCTTTAATCGAATTTATGAATTCTACAATTCCTAGAATTAATAAACAAAATCCAAGGTAATAGGTCATTTGAATGTGGTTCGCATACACCTCCAAGGCCATGGCGATGCCAGTAACGATAAAACCAATCAAGAATTTTCGCTGAAAAACTAATAAAACTCCAGCCAAAACAAGAGGCATGTATGCTATTGCATGTGCCTTTGCATTGTGTCCAGCTCCAAAAATAATAATTAAGTAGGTAGAGAAACCAAAGGCTAAAGCACCTAAAATTGCCAATCTCCACTCTACTTTCAAAGCCATCATGAGCACAAAAAAACTTAAAAAATATAAAAAAGTGTAGTCTGCAGGTCTTGGTAAAAAGCGCAACAACTTGTCTAAGTTTCTCACAAAATCATTCGGGTAATATGCACTTATCGAGTATGCTGGCATCCCACTAAAAGAAGCACCTGTCCAATAAGGCTCTGCATTATTTTGCGCCCTATAATCCATTATTTCCTCTGCCATTCCTCGAAACTGGGTAATGTCTGACTGCTGTAACTTTTTACCATTTAAAATTGGATGAAAATAGGTAACAGAAGCCAAGACAAAAAGAAGGACAGCAATTAAATAAGGAAATATTTTTGTAAGTTTCACGCTGTAATAGAATTTATAATTGATGCTTTATAGTGTTAAAATTTAATCAATCTCTTCAAAATCAACATAATCCCCAACAGATTTTTTACTTTCTTGAGTACCTCCAGGCTTCTTATCTATTATTGTTTCGCCTTCCTTGACAGCAGCCTCTTGTTGCTGTCTTTCTTGCCCTCTAAACTGTTGTGCAGCTTTTTTCTTAATAGTTTCTGTTGCTTTTTTTATTAAGAATGGCGCAAACAGTCTTGCTAGAAACTTAAATCCGTAGTAAAAAAGTAATAAATAAGAAATAGTTTTCAATAATCCCAAGAACATAGCTTTGTTTAAAATGATCTTTCAAAAATAACAATTTGAGTACAATTTTAACGTTATAGCGCTATAAAATTTTCTTAAACCTAAAAAAGTACTATTTAAAGAAATAAAATAGCTTTTTTACCCTAAGTTTGTGTTGCATGTTAAAATTAAAGTACCCACCCTTTTCGAAAAGTAAAAGTTTAAAAAAAATATTAATTTTTACGCTATTTTTTTGGGGAAGTACTTCCTCTTTTTTAGCACAATATACAGAAATTATAAATTCAAACCAACCCGGGTTTTCTGAGAGCCCGTACAGCGTAGGGACAGGGATTTATCAATTTGAAAATAACTTTTTTTTAAGAAGTATCAGCTTAAAACCAGATTTTCCAAGCGCCCAATATGGTGGGGCAGACTTGCAGTTTAGAACTAGTTTTTTATTAGAAAAATTAGAACTAAATGCACATTTAAATTATCAACAAGATCGGGTAGCTTTGGAAAAAATTTACAATACAGGCTTTGGTAGTATGACCGTCGGTGCTAAGTATTTAGTATACCAACCAAAGTACACAGACAAAACTAAAGAAATTAGAAGTTGGAGAAAAAGAGGTGCATTTGACAAAAAACGCCTACTTCCAAGTGTTGGGGTTTCTTTAGGTATGAATGCTGATTTTTCAAACAAAATTAGCGGAGCAACGAGTATTACTCCAAAAGTAGGCATTCTATTGCAACACAACTTGACTCAAAACTTCAACATTGTGAATAACTTTTATTACAATAATATTGGTTCCGATTTCTCAGAGTTTTCACACATCGTGACGGCAACGCAAAGCTTGTATAATCGTTATTCTATTTTTTTTGAAAATAAAACTGTTTTTGAAAAAAACCAAAATAATATAAACTTAGGCCTAGGTTTGGCATATCTGTATCACAAAGATCTCCAAATTAATACTTCCGGAAGATTTCTTTTTGAAGGAAAAGCCCAAGGTTTTTATGCAAGCTTCGGATTTTCCTATCGGATTGACCGACACCAAGACACCTATAAAGACTTGGATATTAATGGTGTGAAACCTAAAAATAAATTAGGTTTTTCCAAAAGGTTTCTCCGTATTTTTAAAAACAAAAACAAAGATTTAAAAACCAAAGAGAATAAAAAAAATAACTTTTTAGGCATTTTTGGAAAGAAAAAAAAGGAAACTGAAGTTGAAAAACTAGAAAGAGAGATCAAAGAGTTGGAGAAAGAAATGAAAAAAGAGGAAAAGAAAAAAGAAAGACAAAAGAGTAATAATTAGAATTGATTTTTTAAGATGATTACACTAAAAAAAATGGCAACAAAAAAGGAGATGAAGCAATTTGTTACCTTTCCCTTTTCCCTATATAAAAACCATAAATATTGGGTACCTCCCATTATTCAAGACGAAATTGATAGCTTTAACCCTAAGAAAAATCCCGTTTTCGATACTTCAGACGCACAGTTTTTTGTGGCCATTAAAGCTGGGGAAATTGTAGGTAGAATTGTAGCAATTATAAATTGGTTTGAGGTTGAAAAACAACAGATTAAAAAAGTCCGTTTTGGCTGGTTTGACATTGTTGATGATATCGAAGTTTCAAGAGCCCTCATCGCGAAGGTAAAAGAAATAGGTGTAAAAAATAAGCTAAATTATATAGAAGGTCCTGTTGGGTTTAATAATTTAGATAAGACTGGTGTTCTTATCGATGGATTTGATCATATCGGAACGATGATTACTTGGTACAATCACCCGTATTATCAAAAACATTTAGAGCAACTGGGCTTTGTAAAGGAAAAAGAATATTTAGAAAACAAATTTAAGTTTAAAAATGTTGATGCAGTTTACTTTGATCGTGTAAGTAAAATTATAAAAAAACGCTTTGAACTTACTGCTTTAGATTTCACCAAAACAAAAGACCTGCTACCTTATGTGGACGAGATGTTTGAGGTGTTTGAAAAATCATATTCAAAACTATCTTCTTTCGTTCCTATTTCTAAAGCACAAATTACTTTTTTTAAAAAAAAATACATATCATTTATCAATCCTGAATATATAAAGTTTGTCTTAGATAAAGAGCAAAAACTGGTCGCCTTTGCAATCGTAATGCCATCGTTTTCGAAAGCTTTACAGAAAGCGAAAGGAAAGTTGTTTCCCTTCGGATTGTTCCATTTACTAAGGGCTAAAAAGCATTCTAAAGAGGTTATTTTTTATTTAATTGGGGTTGCCCCATCCTATCAGAATAAGGGAGTGCACGCCATTATATTTGATCAATACACAAAAACATTTGCTCCTTTAGGAATCGAGAGCTGTATTCGGACGCCTGAATTAGAAGACAATGAGGCCATTAAAAAATTATGGGAGAAATTTGATCCGACAACCCATAAAAAAAGAAGAACCTATCGTAAAAATATTTAACAGGAAACCAACGCTTTTAAAAAGGATAAACAGCAATAAAAAAACATTAAAACACTATTACAAATGCAACTATTTTATAATTCAAAAATTGCTCTCAATACCAAACAGATCACTTTTGATAAAATTGAGAGTAAACATATTGTACGTGTATTAAGAAAAACAACGGGTGATATTCTTAAAATAACAAACGGAAAAGGTTATTTATTTGATGTTGAAATTAGTTTTGCAAACGATAAAAAATGTACTGCTATGATTATTAAAGTAGAAGAAAAGCCAAAACCATGGAACTATTATCTGCACATCGCCATTGCACCCACTAAAAACAATGATAGAATTGAATGGTTTTTAGAAAAGGCTACAGAAATTGGCATTGATGAAATCACACCAATTATTTGCTCCAATTCTGAGCGTAGAATTGTGAAAATAGAGCGGTTTGAAAAAATCATACAGTCCGCAATGAAACAATCCTTAAAATTCTCATTGCCAAAAATAAATCCTTCCAAAAAATTCAGTGCATTTATTAAAGAAGATTTTGAAGGAACACTGTGCATTGCACATTGCGAAAAACAGGAAAAAAGCTTATTAAAAAACATTGTACAAACTTCAGAAAAAATAACCATTCTAATCGGACCAGAAGGCGATTTTTCTTTGGATGAGATTGCAAAAGCCTTGGAAAAAAAATTCAAACCTATATCGCTAGGTGAAAGTAGGCTGAGAACAGAAACAGCGGGTTTAGTTGCTGTAAATATTGTTTCCTATATCCATCAATAATTCATTACATTGCAATGATTCTATAATTATGAAACCACTTATATTTCTCTTTTATTTTTTTTCATTCTGCATGACTAATGCACAAGATGTTGCTATTTTAAAATATAACGGTGGTGGAGATTGGTATGCAAATCCCACGGCCATAAAAAATTTAGTTGCCTTTGCAAACACAAATATTAAAACTAATATTTCTAAAAACCCACAAAATGTTGCCATAAATAGTAGTGCTATTTTCAACTTTGCCTTATTGTTTATGACTGGACATGGGAATGTTTTAATCTCTGATGAAGCAGCCTTAAACCTAAAGAACTATTTAATTTCTGGCGGATTTTTACACATCTCTGATAATTATGGATTAAACACATACATCAGAAGGGAACTTAAAAAAGTCTTCCCAGAATTAAATTTAAAAGAAATACCAAGTACCCATCCTATTTATAATCAAACTTTTAAATTCCCTAATGGAATGCCTAAAATTCATGAGCATGATACCAAAGAGGCCCAAGGTTTTGGACTATTCTACGAAGGCAGACTCGTTGTTTTTTATGATTATGAAACAGATTTGAGTGATGGTTGGGAAGATCAAATAGTTCATAATAATCCGAAAGAAGTTCGTGAGAAAGCATTAAAAATGGGCGCAAATATTATTGAATATGCTTTTACAAACTAATCCTACAATACCTATTGATGATCTCAAGATAAACTTTGATACCAATAGTTTATGGATTTTAAACATCGCGATTGCCGTTATTATGTTTGGCGTATCCTTGGGCATTTCCATCAATGATTTTAAGCGACTGTTTAAAAAACCAAAAAAAATTTTTGTTGGTATTTTGTCTCAGTTTATCCTCTTGCCTGCAGCCACCTTTCTTGCCATATTAATTATAGAACCGCATCCCAGTTTTGCATTGGGAATGTTAATGATTGCTGCTTGTCCGGGTGGAAATGTTTCTAATTTTTTTAGCAAAATGGCTGGAGGAAATGCCGCTTTATCAGTAAGTTTGACTGCTTTTTCAACTGCCATATGCATTTTCATGACGCCCTTTAATTTACAATTTTGGGGAAGTTTCTATCCGCCTACAAATGCAATTTTAGAAACGGTCTCACTAAATTGGCTGTCCTTATTAAAACTTATTTCCTTAATCTTGGGGATTCCACTATTACTTGGTATGTATCTAAACTACTACCATTCGGAGATTGCTGATAAAATAGAAAAAATACTAAAACCGCTATCGATGTTGGTGTTTATTGCGCTCATTGGCATTGCCTTCTCTCAAAATTTAGAGGTATTTACCAATCATATCCACCACGTTATTTTCTTGGTGATTTTCCATAATATTTTTGCTTTTATACTCGGATTTTATACGGCTAAAAGCTTCGGATTAAATCATCAAGACACCAAAACAATTGCCATAGAAACTGGAATTCAAAATGGTGGCTTAGGCTTATTATTAATATTCGGTTTTTTTGACGGCTTAGGAGGTATGGCGTTACTTGCTGCCTTTTGGGGAATTTGGGATGTTTTTTCTGGAATTGTCCTAGCAAGTTATTGGGGGAGAAAATGCGATACTAAAATTTTAATCAAATAAAATTAATTCATGATTCAGAAAATTTGGTTTACATTTATTTGGAGTACAATCAAGTGTGGCTTGTTTTTTTACAGCAAAAAAATAAATGTTTTAGGAAAGGAAAATATTCCAAAAAAAGGGGCCGTTTTATTTGCTGTAAACCATCCAAACGGCCTGTTAGACCCTCTGTATGTTACTACAACGAATAAAAGACAAAATCACTTTTTAGTAAGAGCGGCCTCTTTTAAACACCCATTTATAAAAAAAATATTAGTCTCTTTATACTTAATGCCCATTTACCGGGTTAGAGATGGCGTACAACAACTATCCAATAATCAAGAAATTTTTGAGAAGTGTCATGCTATTTTAAAAAAGAAAGAAACGCTAATGATTTTTCCTGAAGGAAGTCATAATAAGAAAAGAACCGTTAGACCTTTAAGTAAAGGATTTATCAGAATTGTTTTTGGGGCACTAGAAAAATATAAAGATTTAGAAATTAAAGTGATACCGGTGGGAATTACCTACCAACATACTTCCCATTATCCTGCAAAAGTGAGTATAAATTACGGAAAACCAATTACCACTAGGTCCTTGTACGAAGCACATCCAATAACTAAGTCTACTCGTATCTTAAAAGAGAAAGTGCAGGAACAATTAAAGGTTTTAAGCGTACATATCCCTGATGATCTAGAGTACGAAAGAATTTTACAGCGACTAAACAACGCTCAAATTGATTTTACAGAAGTAACTAAAACAAATGAAATGATCGAAACGCGCAAGTTTCCTTCGGAGAAATCTCCAAAAAAGAACTATTTAAAACCACTACTTTACCTTATTAAATTAAATAGTATCCTTCCCTATATCATCTGGAAAAAAATATCAAAAAACATCAATGAAGTTGAATTTATAGATACCTTCAGGTTTAGCCTCAACTTGTTTTTATGTATTTTATTTTATAGCATTCAGGCAATTATAATAAGCAGCTACTTTGGAAGTGCTCTTGGATTATTTTACCTCACAACTTCAGCTTTGGTGATTATAATATACGTAAAATTAGCTCCTACAAACGCAAAAGAACATCCCGCATTGGTCTGAAAAAATATAACATATTTTTGAAAGTAACCAGAATTGAGTTTAATAAAAAACCCTTTTCTAGCGTGCCTTTTTAAACTACTTAAAGAACCCTAATCTAAGATAGCATCCTGAATCAGTTGTTGAATTTTTGTACGCATATTTCGTTCAATCAAACCCCGATTCTCCATGTTTGGATGCACCCTGTTCGAAAGAAATACATAGACCAATCCACTTACTGGATCTGCCCAAGTATAAGTACCTGTAAAACCAGAATGCCCAAAACTTTCCTCAGAAACACAGCCGCAAGTAGCTTTTACCTCAGGGTCTAACTGAGGTTTGTCAAAGCCTAAGCCCCTTCTTACCTTTTCATTAGAAAAATACCTTTGATTGAATTTATCTATAGTCTCGGACTTTAAGTACCGTTTTCCGCCATAAAAACCTTTCTGTAAATACAATTGCATAATTTTACCCACATCATTTGCATTGGCAAATACACCCGCATGTCCACCAACACCTCCCAACATAGCAGCACCCATATCGTGCACATTTCCATGCAATAATTGATTTCGATAATAGTTGTCTTTTTCTGTAGGCACAATATCCTTTTTAGAAAATCGTTCCAACGGTAAATAACCGGTCCTATTGGCACCTAAAGGCTTATAAAAATAGACATCGACTAAAGTATTCAAAGGTTCTTTATAACTGTCCTCAAGCGCTTCTTTCAAAAGGTAATATCCTAAATCACTATATTTATACCCTGCTTCTTCACGCTGGTCTGCAAACTTAATGTATTTGTAAATACTGTCTTTATAATTAGATTTCAAAAATAAATTTTCAGCAACTTTGGTTCCATATTCCTTAGACTTTATAGTTCGGTAATAACTAGATAAATTTTCACCTGTAAGACTGTCTTGTGTCGCTTTATAAAAAGGAATCCATGCCTTTAATTTAGCCGTATGAGACAACATTTCTTTCACCGTAATTGCTGCCTTATTCGTATTTCTAAAACGGGGAAATATATCTGCCACCTGATCTGTTAGTGAAATCCTTTGCTCTTCCTCTGCTTTCATCAACAGCGGCAATGTTGCTAAGATTTTTGTGAGAGAAGCTACGTCGTATAAATCCGTGTTTTTGACCTTATTTATTTTATTTTGCGTGTGGTAACCATAACTTTTTTGCAATACTACCTTACCATTTCGTGCCACTAAAATCTGAAAACCTGGAGCCATTTCCTCAGTAATAATGGTATCTGCTATTTTATCTAAAAGTGATAACTTATTAGAAGACATGCCTACCGCTTCAGCAATTGTATATTCAAATCTACTCAAATCTGTACTTGTAATTCCAGATCCCTCTTTAAAAGTTGTACCAACGGAAACAGGTAGTTTACCGTTGGCTCTAATTGCACCAAACAATAATTGTGCTGAAATTTCTTGGGCTAATTTACTATTCTGATAAGAAACCAAGACACCTTCAATATCCTTAAAACTCTTAATTTTCAGCAAGCTGTAAGGACTTGTAAACACTTCTAAAATAACGATATTATTTTTTGCAATTACCTGTAACCATCGCAACTCTTTCTTTGTGAATTTGTAAGATTTCCAAGGGTTTGCATTCGATTTATGAAAACCAATAACCACCAAATCAAATGGCTTTAACTTCTCAACAATCCCTTTTAAACTGGTGTCAGAAACCACTGTTATTTCTGCATAATTCTTTAGCATATTTACATGCGCATCGTTTTCCGCATCTCCCAATTTGACATAAGCGATTTTTTGACTGTCTAAATTTCTAATAGGAAAAACAGCCGCAGTATTTTTTAGCAAAGTAAGTGAGTTCTGCACTAATTCTCTATGCAGTACCTCATCCTCTTTCCTATTTAACTCTTCCACAATATTTTCTAAAACAATAGGTTGATACGCATGTAAACCTGCCCAATATTTGGCCTTTAAGATTTTTCTAACAGAAAGGTCTATCCTTTTTTGCGTCAATTTTCCTGAGCTCAAAGCTTCCTTTATCAACACAATTGAAGCAGGAATTTCTTGGGGAATTAGCAACAA
This sequence comes from Polaribacter sp., assembly GCA_028336245.1. Taxonomy (GTDB): domain Bacteria; phylum Bacteroidota; class Bacteroidia; order Flavobacteriales; family Flavobacteriaceae; genus Polaribacter. The sequence continues at coordinate 31,288 of JAOKTT010000011.1, read as the reverse complement.
ATCATTTCCTGCTACTATCGCTGCTAAATTAATTTCCGCAGAACTTGCATAATTAGCTGCACCCTTCATATTCAATCCATCCGTAATAATTAAACCCTGAAAGCCCAATTGTTCTTGTAATAAAGTGGTCACTACATTTTTAGACAATGAAGTTGGTAAATTTATATCTGGCTCCAGACTTGGTATGTTTAAATGTGCCGTCATAACACTCGTTAAACCAGCATCAAAGGTTTTTTTATAGGGATACAATTCTATAGAATTAAGACGATCCTTGTCAAAATTTACCAAAGGTAATGTGTGATGAGAGTCTGCCGAAGTATCTCCATGACCTGGAAAATGTTTTCCATTTGCGAGCACACCCTCACCTTGCATTCCCAATATAAAAGCAATTGCCTTTTCGGTCACATTTACTTTGTTTTCACCAAAAGAACGGTTTCCAATTATCGGATTTTCAGGATTTACATTGATATCAATTACAGGCGCAAAGTTGATATGAATTCCAATTCTTTTTGCATGTTGCCCCAAATGTTGTCCAAATTTTTTCACCAAAGAATTGTCTTTAATAGCGCCTAAAGTCATGTTCCAAGGAAACCGATATGAGCTCTTTAAACGCATGTCTAAGCCCCATTCACCGTCAAAACCAATGAGTAATGGCACTTTTGCTGTAGCTTGATACTTGTTCGTTAAAAAGGCCTGTTTTTCTGGGGTTCCTTGCATAAAAATCAAACCACCTACATGATATTTGCGAATCATTTCGGTAATAGATTCCTGGTGTTTTGTATCTGAATTAGAATAGGCTTGCATCATAAATAGTTGTCCTAATTTTTCATCTACAGACATTCCATTCACAATACTGTCCACCCAAATTTCTTGTACTTCAAAATCAGTCGTTCTTAAAGGATCCGTTCCCTGCGCCGTACTATTAAAAATAAAACTACTCAAAAGGAGTAACAATAAGTACTTTTTCATATGTTTTTTAACATTTCTCTAGGTGCCATTTCAATCTTAAACACAAGTTTTTATGAACTATGTACTGTATCCAGTACTTGTTAATTATACCAAAAAACGTTTGTGCCAACTTTCACTTGCAGGAACTTCCCAATTTGCTTCTAAGTCTGCTTTTGTAGCTACCATATTATTGAAAACGATGGTTTCTGACGTTACTTTTTGTTCCTTAACAAATCTTTGAAAATCAGACAACTTTACAAAATTAATAGTATCATTATCTTTAAAAGTAATGTTCATTTTGTTCATCAAGTCTAATTGAAATTCTTTTTCTAATGCTTGCACAAAACGAACTGAACTATCGATGGAACAACCAGAAACATTGTTGAAACTTTCATCAACGGCCAACACTAAAAACTGCTTGTATTTAAAAGTAAATGAACCTTTTAAATCATCACCATGACGTGTCCACTGATTGATAAAATCTTCTGCTTTTGACGCAATAAAATCCATTTCTTTATCCGTAAATTCTCTATCTGCTTGATAAATCCAAACGCGGGAATGATTCGGTAAATTTTTATACTCTGTAAACATATTTTCTGATTTTTTTTAAACTAATTAATCAAAACAAATAAGGTCCTAAGGAGATGTTAAAGCTTATCGTAGATTAAATTTCTGCTGTAAAGCGCTTAATTTGTCTTTATCTGACATGGTTTCTTTTGGTGCAGACATTCGCTGTTTTATTTCTTTCAAAACCTTTTTTGTATAGCGCGGAAAATCTGCATTCTGAATCCAATTATGATAACCAGGGTTCTCTTTGAATACCTCTTCTACCGTTCTTCCTTTATGTTTTCCAAAAGAAAAAACTTCTTGTTTTTCATCGTTCATCAAAATAAAACCTGCAAAATCCGCTCTTATTCCGTGTGTAGAAAATTCACTTAAAGCGTCTACTGAATTCTCAATATCTGAATATTTATCAAGTTGCGCTTTCAATATTTCGTAAGTTGCATTGGTATCTACTGCTGCGCCATGTGCTCCCTCTAGTTCTTTACCACAATAAAATTGATAACCAGCACCCAGCGTCCGCTGCTCTTTTTTATGAAAAATCACCTGTACATCAATCGCTTTTCTATCTTTCATGTCAAAGTCGATTCCGGCTCGCATTAATTCTTCTGCCAATAGAGGAATGTCAAACCGATTAGAATTAAAGCCTGCCAAATCACAACCTGCCATCATTTCACTTACTTCTTTTGCCAACTCCTTGAACGTTGGCTCTGTCATTACTTTTTCATTTGTAATTCCGTGGACATCGATAGCTACTTGAGGAATGTCTATTTCTGGGTTTACCAGCCAGGTTTTACTTTCTTTATTGCCATTAGGAAAAACTTTTAGAACCGCAATTTCTACAATTCTATCTGTTGCTATATTTACACCTGTTGTCTCTAAATCAAAAAACACAATGGGCTTTGTTAAATTTAAATTCATTTTTTTTATTTAATATTATGGCTGCAGCATGAAAGAACTTATTTTAGCAAAACCATAAATCCTATTATTTTTTTTAATATTACCGCTAAAGGAAACCTCTACTGTTCTGCAAATTTAAAAATTTAAAATGGTAAAATCACCTGAAACACCTGTTATTATAAAGGAATGTAAAATCCTTGAATAAGCATTTAAAGATAAAAAAAAAAACCTTGCAAACTTATTTTTATAGATTGATTCAAAAATCATTTTAAATTTAAAAAGATTTTAAAAAATAGCAATAGAAAATATTCTAAAGCCTTTATCTTTGAATGTATAATTTTAAATAAACAAGTATGAAAAACATAAGAAAATTAGGAGTCCTTGTATTCTCATCGCTACTTTTAGCTTCGTGCACAGTCGCAGAAAAAAAAGCAGTAGCAAAAATTGAAGCAAAAAGTGGAAGTAGTGTTTCCGGAACGGTGTCCTTTATAGAGAAAGATGGCATCGTAACTATGAAGGCAGCACTTGCGGGTCTCTCTGAAGGAAACCACGCCATTCACATTCACGCAATTGGAGATTGCTCTGCACCTGATGGAAAATCTGCAGGTGGACACTGGAATCCTACAAAAGAAAACCATGGAAAGTGGATGGAAGCACCATTTCACATTGGTGATATTGGTAATCTAGTTGTTGGCGCAGACGGAACAGGAACCATAGAAAGAGAAACTAACTTATGGTCTATTGGGGGAAAAGAAGCAAACAAAAATGTGGTTGGCCACGCAATAATTATTCATGAAGGCCCTGATGATTTTAGCTCACAACCTTCAGGTGCAGCAGGACCGCGCGTTGGCTGTGGAGAGATTGTACGAAAGTAGCACTACATCTCACAAAACACGAATACAGACGTAAGAAAAAAAAATCTGAGTTTGAACTAAAAAAATCCCAAACGTTTGTTTGGGATTTTTTTTAGTTTAATAATATATTTACTGCACTTTTATAGAACATCCAATCGCCCTAGTTGTTGTTTTTTCTATCTTATCTCCTGTTAGTAAAGCATCTAGCGCATTTTCTAAATATTTTTCTGTAACTACTGAAGGATCTCTAGAACTATTATCAATAGCACCAATATACTGTACTTTTAGATCGTTTCGGGTAACAATATAAACCTCAGGTGTTTTTGTAGCTCCAAATTTAGGATACACTTTCTGACCTGTATCTAGTAGGTAAGGAAATGTAAACCCTTTTTCTTGGACTCTAACTTTCATTTTCTCAAAACTTTCGTTAGGCACTGCAATAGGGTCATTTGGATTTATTGCAATCACAGGAAAACCTCGTTTTTTATACTTTCTGTCTAAGCCAATTATTCGATCCTCATTTGCAACAGAGTATGGGCACGTATTACATGTAAAAATAATAATAAATCCTTTTGCAACTTTATAATCGCTTAAAGAAACCATGGAATCATCTGTATTCATTAGCGAAAAATCTTCGATGGTATCGCCAATTTTGTAACTAGTATCTACTGTTTTTAAAGTGAACGCTGTAAGGAATTCAACAACAATTAATACTACTATTGATTTTATAATTTTCATAATTTACTGGTTTAAAAAAGTTTGTAATTCTGCCTCTAAAGTTTCATAATCAAATGATTTTTCATAAAAATTTCGGCTATTTTTGTTGTAAATAATTGTTGCTGGTATTGCTCCAGACCAACTAGAGTCTATTGCTTTAATCCAAACATCTTCATTCATATCATCTAACAAAACTATTTTAGATTGTAAATTTTTCCTGACTATAAAAGGAATTAACTTTTTCTCTTTTTGTTTCGGAAAATCTAAACTTACCAATAAAACCTCTACATTTTTAGACGCGTATTCCTTATTTAACTTTTCGAAAGCAGGCAATTCTTTCACACAAGGTGCACACCAAGTTGCCCAAAAATTAATAACATATATTTTGTCATCCTTCTTTTCCAACAAAGGTTTTAACTCCTCATAAGAGTATGACTTTACAGTAATGTACGAAGTATTAATTTCTTTTTTTTCGTTTTTAGCCACTTCTTTTTTGCAAGAAATAAGTCCTAAAAAAATAACACATAAAAAAATTGATTTTAATTTCATTTTATAAAATTACATATTAATTGGAAACTGAACTCAATTATTAAATGTTTCTTGACAAAAAAAACTCACTACTATTTATTAATAAGGCCATTGTCAATTTTTTATCTTTAAAATTTAAGAGAAAATATCGTTTAGTATTTTTGCCAAACGGATTCCTCCTATTTGTAATTGATCTCTAACGATACCAAAATGATCGTAAGAATATCGATACCGTAAGTTTTCACCTACGGCTGCAGATTTATAAATCTTTTTTGTAAGCTCATGGATTTCATCTACCCACTCTACAAGAGTTCCTGCTTCAATCGCTGCAATTTGTTTTTTAGAAACCTCTTTGGTATTATCTGCCAACTCTAAGTAACTCATGTTCCAATTTTCAATCATTTTTGTATCCCAAACAGCATGTAAATTGGTTCCTTTTCCAAACCATTCAACCTGTATCGCATTACCTCCTTTATCCTCTTTTTGTCCAATATGCATCGGCTGATGTAAATCTCCTACAAAATGAACCAACATTTTTAAATGAAAAGATTTGTCTTCATCAGAACTATTACTATCCTTTAAAACTTCGATACATTTGTTAATTCCTGTAACAATATCTCCCTTTGGATTTTTGGTTGCATCTGCATAAGACTCCTCTAAGTCCATATTTACATAATGCCAAGAATAATACTTGCTATACGCTCTGTCTGACTTTATTTCGTCTGCATAGGTAGATACAAATGCTAAACTTTGTCCTTTTAATAGTTTGTCTATTTTCTTCTTTGCCCTTTTATTTAAGTGGTTTTCAGCAATTTTACCAGTTGCTCTATGTCCATTTTGCCCCCAAAAAACAGTTTCCTCCATTGCTGGCTTTCCGAAAAAAAAAGCAGCTATCAATAAAAATAATTTAAGTTTCATCTTTAAAATTTTATATAATTTACTGCGAAGTTATAAAAAAAAATATCAATTTATTTATGAATCAATTAAATAAAATGATATATTTACAATATCATTTTAATATCAAAATAAAACAACCTATATGAAATCAGAAAAAATTATCAAACCTGCAAACGGTTATTTAATGTTAGTAATTGTATTGCTACTATTTTTTGGAAGCATCACATTTTCAGTTCAACGAGAAAATCCAGTTTACATATTAGTAACACTGCTAAGTTTTATTGGTTTTTTTGGATTTATCTTAGTAAATCCCAACACTTCTAAAGTTGTTTTATTATTTGGAAAATATGTAGGAACCATTAAAGAAAATGGTTTGTATTGGGCAAATCCTTTTTTCAGAAAAAAGGCAATTTCCTTAAGAGCTAGTAATTTTGATAGTGAGCGTTTAAAAGTGAACGACAAATTAGGAAATCCAATAATGATTTCTACTATTTTAGTTTGGCGCGTTACCGATACCTACAAAGCTGCTTTTGACGTCGATAATTATGAAAATTTTGTACGTGTGCAGACAGATGCAGCTGTTCGAAAGTTAGCGAGTATGTATCCTTATGATAATTTTGCTGATGAAGGCCATGACGAAGATATTACTTTAAGGTCTAGCATAAATGAAGTTTCTGAAGCTTTAGAAAAAGAAATTGACGAGCGTTTAACCATTGCCGGAATTGAGGTTTTAGAAGCAAGAATTGGATATTTGGCGTATGCAAACGAAATTGCTTCTGCCATGTTAAAAAGACAGCAAGCAACCGCTATTGTTGCTGCCAGACATAAAATTGTGCAAGGTGCCGTTGAAATGGTAGAAATGGCCTTGTCAGAATTAAGTAAAAGACAAATTGTTGAATTAGATGATGAACGAAAAGCTGCAATGGTTAGTAACCTACTTGTTATTTTGTGCGGTGATAAGGAAGCATCTCCGGTTGTAAACACAGGAACCTTAAGTCATTAAACACACTAATAGCTCGTTTAAATTTAAAATAAATGAAAGAATATAAGATTGTTCAACTAAAGTTAGGTTTTAGAAATCGAATTCAAAATTTTGAAGATTTATTAAATCAATATGCCAGAGAAGGTTGGGTTTATAAAGAAATACCCCCAGGCTGGAATTCTGTAGTTTTAGAAAGAGATAAAAATAGATAACAATGAAAATTTTCAAAGAAGAACAACGTATTAAACAAACTTGGTTAAAAATTTTGTTAGCCGTTAGTATAGTTGTGCCAATTATAATGGTTACAAAAGAATACTTAGAAGAAAACTCCGAGATGACAACCAATGAATTTGTGCTAACATTACTAGGGATCTCTATTTCTGTTGCCTTTATTTTCTTCTTTAAACTAAAAACTAGAATTGATGAAATAGGAATTCACTATCAATTTTCTCCTTTTCATTTAAAAATGAAAATTATTCAATGGAAAGACATTAAAAAAGTACACGTTAGAAACTATGATCCCATTGGAGAATATGGCGGATGGGGCCTAAAAGGAGGTTTCTTTTGGAATAAAGAAAAAGGGAAGTGCGTAAATATTTCTGGTGATATTGGCATCCAAATTGAATTTAAAAATGCTAAAAAATTATTAATTGGTACGCAGAAAAAAGAGGAAGCGATGCAGGTTTTAAAAAATTACGACCCAAAATCAACTAATTAAACGGTAGTTTCATTTGTAAAAAAATAAAAATGGCAAAAAAGAAAGCATTCGCCTTAAGAGTTAATGAAGACATGATAAAAGTCATTGAAAAATGGGCTTCTGACGAATTCCGTTCTACAAACGGACAAATAGAATGGATGTTAATGCAGGTTTTAAAAGATGCAAAACGCACCCCTAAGGAAACGGAGGAATAACATTTTAAAATACGTCAAAACCAATTTCAAGAATAACATTGCGAAACACAAAGCAATCTCTTCATTATAAAAAATACTACTTCATAATTCTTTCTTATAAGCATAGAAAACTGTTAAAAACAACGTTCAATTAATATTGAACGTTTTCTATTTGTATCTTGTTCGCTGTTATTAAAAATCAAACAAAACTACTCTAATGAAAAAACTATGCACACTACTTTTTTTATGTACTACCTCGCTGCTCTTTTCACAAGAGTTTTCTATGGATTTAGTAAAAAACATGAAACCAAGAAATATTGGTCCAGGCGGAATGTCTGGGCGTGTAACGGCTATTGATGTTGTAGTAGCAAATCCTGAAATAATGTATGTTGGAACCGCTTCTGGTGGCATTTGGAAATCGACTTCTGGCGGTGTTAAATGGGAACCAATTTTCGAAAAAGAATTGACAGCTTCTATTGGAGCAGTTGCCATTCAGCAATCCAACCCGAGTGTAATTTGGGCAGGAACTGGAGAAGGAAATCCAAGAAATAGTTTAAATGGTGGTTTTGGTATTTACAAATCTTTAGATGCTGGAAAAACATGGAAAGCCATGGGTCTAGAGAAAACACGTCATATTCATAGAGTCCTAATCGACCCAACAAATCCTAATGTTGTGTACGTTGGTGCCATTGGTTCACCTTGGGGAGAACACAAAGAGCGCGGTGTTTATAAAACAATTGACGGTGGAAAAAGTTGGAAACAAATCTTATTTACAAACGTAAGATCTGGCGCAGCAGACTTAATTATGGATCCTAAAAATCCGAATAAGATAATTGCTTCTATGTGGGAACACAAAAGGGATCCTTGGTTTTTTAAATCTGGTGGAGCAGGAAGTGGCGTTTATATAACACACGATGGTGGAGATAATTGGAAACAAATTACGGAAAAAGAAGGTTTTCCTAAAGGGGAATTAGGTAGAATTGGGGTTGCAATAGCACCAAGTAATCCTGATATTATTTATGCTTTGGTAGAAGCAAAGAAAAATGCTTTGTATAAAAGTGAAGATGGTGGTTTTAAATGGAAAAAAATAAATGACAAACCAGGTATTGGAAATCGTCCTTTTTATTACTCAGAAATTTATGTAGATCCTCAGAATGAAAATAGATTATATACTGTTTTTACGTATATCAATGTTTCTCAAGATGGTGGAAAAAGCTTTAACGAGCTTATGCCTGCTTATGGCGTAGACAACGGTGTGCATCCAGATCATCACGCTTGGTGGATTCACCCAAATAATGGTAAATTCATGATTGATGGAAATGATGGTGGGCTAAATATCACAAAAGATGGTGGTAAATCTTGGCGCTTTATTGGAAATATTCCAGTAGCACAATTTTATCATATTAATGTAGACAATGAATTTCCTTACAATGTGTATGGAGGAATGCAAGACAACGGTTCTTGGAGAGGTCCTGCATATGTATGGAAAGCGCAAGGAATTAGAAATTCATATTGGCAAGAAATTAGTTTTGGTGATGGTTTTGATGTCGTTCCAGACAAAGATGATTCTCGATATGGTTGGTCCATGAGTCAGCAAGGTTCTGTAGTACGATATGACCATATTACAGGGAATAACTATTCTGTAAAACCAACGCACAAAGACGCTAATGTAGCGCTGCGTTTCAATTGGAATGCTGCCATTCATATAGATCCCTTTGATAATAGTACGCTATATTTCGGAAGTCAGTTTGTGCACAAATCAACTGATAAAGGATTGACTTGGGAAGTAATTTCTCCTGACTTATCAACAAATGATCCTGAAAAACTAAAACAAGCAGAAAGTGGCGGTTTGACAATGGATGCAACAGGTGCAGAAAATCATTGTACAATTTTAGTGATAGAACCAACTCCTTTAGAAAAAGACGTTTTGTGGGCGGCAACAGACGACGGTCAAGTGCACATCACTAAAAACGGTGGAACTACTTGGACAAATGTTGCTAAAAACTTAAAAGGTTTGCCAAAAAATAGTTGGATTACTCAGATAAAAGCATCTAATAAAAATAAAGGGGAAGCACTTTTAATTGCGAATGATTACAGACGTTTTAATTATGCACCGTATGCATACAGAACAAAAAATTACGGTACTTCTTGGGAACGCATTGTTGACGAAAACGATGTACAAAGTTATACCTTGTCTATCGTTGAAGATCCAGAAAATAAAAATTTACTATTTTTAGGAACTGATGATGGCTTGTATATTTCTATAAATGCAGGAGATAAATGGACTAAATGGACAGAGGGCTTTCCTACTGTTCCTGTGAAAGATTTGGTAATTCATCCAAGAGAACACGACTTAATTATTGGAACTTTTGGACGTGCAGCTTGGGTTTTAGATGACATTAGACCTTTAAGAGCAATTGCGAATAACAAAGAGATTACTTCTGAAAGATTAGCGTTATTTATTCCACCAACTGCCTACCAAGCAAAAAATCAGCAACCCACAGGAAGCCGATTTGGGGCAGACGCGCTTTACCAAGGAGAAAATAGAAAATCTGGTGCAATTATTTCTTATTATATAGATAAACCAGAAGAAGCGGAAAAAGAAAAAACAACTACAGGACCGGAAGATATTGATGTTAAAAAAGATAAAAATAAAGTAAAATACGATTCTATTAAACTAGAAATCTTTGACGGGAAAAGACAAATTAGAACCTTAAAGTTCAAAACTCCTAAAGAAAGCGGTATTCATAAAACTACCTGGTATTTAAGAGAGAAAGGTGTTGCAAGGGCCTCTAGAAAAATTAATAAAACAACCAGAGAACCTGCAGGTGTGGCTGTAAAACCAGGAACCTATTATTTAAAAATGACTTTTGGCAAAGAAGTTTCTGAGCAAACTATTAACGTTGAATACGATCCTAGATTAGAGATGTCTGAGATTGCAATAAATCAAAAATATGCTGCAAGCAAAGAACTTGAAACCTATCAAGAAAAAATTGCGAACGTTGTAAAACAATTGGTGGAAAGTAAAAATACTGCAACTGCAATCAAATCTCAATTATCTAAAGAAGATGCTTCAGCAAGCGATACTTTGAAAAAATACAAGGTGGAAATTAAAGCATCAATAGCAATTATTAAAAAAATTGATACGCTAATCGCGAAGTACCTAGGGACTATAGATAAAAGGCAGGGCATTACTAGAAATCCTGAAATTACCGTTAATCAACGTTTTAGAAGTGCTAGCTATTATATCAGTTCTAGATTTGGTGCACAAACTGCTACAGAAGCAGTTTTAATGAATCAATTTAAAGCTGAATTTAAAAAAGTAGTGTCTAAAACAAATGCGTTCTTTAGTATTGAATGGGTAGCTTATAAGACAAAAACAGAAAATATTAAAATATCACCTTTTAAAGAAACAATCATTTATAACATCGACGAATAACTGCAATGAAAAAAACATCTTTACTCCTATTAATTTGCTTCATATATATTGAAGGACAAGCACAAAAATCTGCTGAAAATCAGCTAGGGGCTTGGTACATGTACAACGGTTCTCATAAGATATCAGAAAAATATGCCTTAAAAACCATGGCACATTTTCGTTATTTTGAGCTGGCAAATGCTTTTCAGCAAGAAATTTATCGGTTGGGTATCAATTATACCTTTACACCAAGCACCAATATAACGTTTGGAGTAAGTTATGCAACCGGAGATATCGCTTATGACACCTCCTCTATAAACCTGTATGAATCTCGTTTTTACGAAGATTTAAATCTTAAATCAAGTTGGAGAAAACTTACGATAAAACACCGTTTTAGATTTGAACAACGTTTTATTCACAGGGATTTAACCACAAACCAGTTCCAAAATTGGGTACGCTATGACTTCAACATCAATTATCCAATCTCGAAGCTCTGGAGCGCTTACCTTTTCAATGAAATTTTTCTAAACCTCAACAGTCCTCAAACATTTGTACAAAATTGGACGGGTGCCGGCTTCTTATATAAGTGGGACAGCAACATCCAATTAAAAATGGGCTATTTCCAAATAAAAAGTGCAACTATGATATTAAACAGAGTGCAACTAGGCCTTATTTTAAATACAAACGTTACTAAAAAACAATAGAACTATGGAACCCATATTTACGAATGATGCAATTGTTTTTGGTGTTTTAATGAGCTCTTTGGGATTTGTTTTCTATACAGAGAACTTAACCTCTGGGTTTTGGCCTAAATTTTATAAGATCGTGCCCGGTTTATTTATGGCTTATTTTATTCCTGCAATTTTCACAACCTTTGGCGTGATTTCACCAGAATGGAAAACAACAAACGCTGCTGGTGAGATTGTGGGTAATTCCTCTCAATTATATTATGTTGCGAGTCGCTTTTTATTGCCTGCAGCATTGGTTTTAATGACTTTAAGTATCGATTTAAAAGCAATTTTTAATTTAGGCTCAAAAGCATTAATCATGTTTTTTACAGGGACTGTGGGGGTTATTATTGGAGGTCCCTTAGCCATTTTATTAATCTCCATTTTTTCTCCAGAAACCGTAGGTGGTGCTGACTTTGATGCTGTATGGAGAGGTCTTTCTACACTTGCAGGAAGTTGGATTGGTGGCGGTGCCAACCAAACTGCCATGCTAGAAATTTACAAATACAATCCAGCAAAATATGGAGGAATGGTGATTGTAGACATCGTTGTAGCTAATGTTTGGATGGCAATTTTACTAATAGGTATTGGAAAGAAAGATACAATAAACAATTGGCTAAAAGCAGATACTACAGCCATTGAAAAACTAAAAGAGAAAGTCATCCATTTTACTCAAAAAATAAAGAAAACCCCGACGTTGTCTGATTACATGATCATGCTTGCCATTGCTTTTGGAACTGTTGGTTTTGGGCATTTTTCAGCAAAATATTTAAGTAAATTTTTTACTGCATTTGTAGGGAATATTGACTCACAAACCTGGCGAAATATATTTTCATTTTTAGGCTCTAGCTTTTTCTGGTTGATCAGCATTTCCACCATGATAGCAATTTTACTTTCTTACACAAAAGCAAAAAACTATGAAGGTGCTGGTGCCAGTAAATTGGGTAGTATTTTTATTTACATTTTAGTAGGAACTATTGGCATGAAAATGGATTTGAATCAAGCGCTAGAAAATCCAGGTCTTATTGCTATTGGATTTGTTTGGATGGCTATCCATGCGGTCCTCTTAATTATCGTTGCAAAAATAATAAGAGCACCTTACTTCTTTTTAGCAGTTGGTAGCCAGGCAAACGTTGGAGGCGCTGCTTCTGCACCAATTGTTGCGCAAGCCTTCCACCCTTCTTTAGCAACCGTAGGTGTTTTGTTGGCTGTTTTTGGATATGCCATTGGAACTGTTGGTGCAATTTTATGTACAATTTTAATGGAATTAGCTTCAAAAACTTAAAAATTTAAGGCATATTTGTAACTTAAATTCAAAACAAATGAATAAAATTATAACAGTTTTTGTAGCATCACTTTTAATCCTTGCCTGCTCTTCTAAAAAGAACGGAAATATGATTGTTAAAGGACATATTAAGGGTTTAAAAAAAGGAACATTGTACCTTCAAAAGATGAATGATACAGCACTGGTATCGATAGACTCGATGAGTGTGTATGGAGATGGTAACTTTACATTAACAGACAACGTGGACTCTCCTGTAATGTACTACCTTACCTTTGATGGAAACGCTACAGATAAAAGAATTTTATTTTTTGGTAATCAAGGTGTCATTACCATAAATGATCACATTGATACTTTCGGATTTAGTCCTGAAATTACCGGCTCTAAAAACCAATTGGTTTTAAATGAGTATATGAACATTAATAATCAATTTAAAAACCAACGTTTAGAATTTATCAAAAAAGAATTTGAAGCGCTGCAATCTGAGGATACTGATTTAATTAAAAAAGTAAAAAATGACTTCAATAGAATGATTCGTAGAAAATATTTGTACACTACAAATTTTGCAGTGAACAATGGAAATTCTGAAGCAGCTGCTTATATCGCCTTAACGGAACTCTACGATGCAAATATTAAATTACTAGATACCGTAAACAGTTCTTTATCAACAGTAGTGAAAAAATCTATTTATGGAAAACGTTTAGATGCCTATATCAGTGGCATTAAAGCCCGAGAAAGCAACTAAATAGTTATACTTTTATACTGCAAAAAACCACTGAAAATCCAGTGGTTTTTTTATTTTACTTTTAAGCTCCACTCAAAACTAAAGGAGGATACCACAACACCATTTTCGTTTTTTCCTTCTGAAATAAGCACAATCCTTTGGCCCTCTTTCGTTTCTTTAGAAATCCTGATAGCTTCATTAATTTCTTTTCCCCCAGCACAAGTAAACATTATTTTTCCTGTTGCCTTTTTAAAAAATTTGGCTTCTTGATGCGTCACTAACATCGAAACTTTTTCTTTAGAACACTCAATTGCATTCATGATTAAAATACCAGTACTCATTTCTGCCGCCATTCCTTGCGCTGCCCAAAACATACTTCCAAACGGGTTTTGATTGATCCATTTATGTTTTATTTTCACAACTGCTGCTGCATTTGTTAAAGAATAAACCCTTACACCTCCTAAAAAAGCTAGGGGTAAATTACAGAGCATAAACAAATTAATTCTCTTTGGAGTAATCTTCATAAGACTAAAATTATCTGGCAATTTAATTCTTTTTTAAACAATACCAACGCGCTTTTAAGTGTTAATAAAATGTTAATTACAGTACTATGTATTACATAATACCTTTTTATATATACATTTGTAGTATATTCCATTTTATCTCAAAAACATCATGCAACAAAACCAACAAAACACCAACGCTTTTTTAATACACATTTCTGCCTTTATGGGTTTTATAGTTCCTTTTGGCCATATCATTGCACCCTTGATTGCTTGGCAAACTTTAAAAGATCGAAGTTCTTTTTTAGATGAACAAGGCAAAGAGGCCTTAAATTTCAACATGAGCTATACCTTGTACTCCTTTTTTTTAAGCGTTACTTTTATTCCCTTGGCGTTCAATATCTTTTTTAATAATTTCGATACCTTTACAAACGCCGACAACTTTCATTTTAATTTCGATTTCAATCCTACCCTAATTGTTGGGTTTATAGGCATAGGTATCTTACTTAGTATTTTACATTTAGTTGGGATTACACTTGTAATTATAGCCTCCCTAAAAGCAAAGAAAGAAGAAAATTACACCTACCCTTTTACCATAAAGTTTATAAAATAATTACGACGCAATGAAGATAGAGAATACAAAAGCACAGATGCGAAAAGGTGTTTTAGAGTATTGTATACTATCCATCTTAAAAAATGGTGACGCTTATACCTCTGAAATTATTTCGACTTTAAAGAGTGCTGAAATGATTGTCGTGGAAGGCACTATTTATCCTTTATTAACGCGACTAAAAAATGCAGGGTTACTAACATATCGGTGGGAAGAATCTACCTCTGGACCCCCAAGAAAATATTATGTATTAACAGAAAATGGCGCCCTATTTATAACAGAGTTGGATAGCACCTGGAACAATTTAGTAAACGCAGTTCACCAAGTAACGAGTACAAAAACAGCTACAAATGAATAAAACAATAAATATCAACCTCGGAGGATTCTTTTTTCATATCGATGAAATTGCGTATCAAAAACTTAGAAAATACTTAGCGTCAATTTCTAAGTCCTTGAGCGATGATTCACAAGGAAAAAATGAAATTATTGCCGATATTGAAGCACGCATTAGTGAGTTGCTAACTGAAAAAATTACAGATTCGAGACAAGTTGTGAGTGAAGGTAATATCGAAGATATTATTGTAATTATGGGACAGCCAGAAGATTATTCAGAGGCCGAGGAACCCTATTCAAAGACTACTTTTTCTCAAACTAAAAATAATATTTCAGGGAAAAAATTATTTAGAGATGGTGATGACAAGTTCTTGGGAGGTGTTGCTTCAGGAATTGCACATTATTTTGATGTGGATACTATCTGGATTCGTTTAGGCCTGTTGGCTTTATTTTTTAGTGCGGGGTTTGGAATACTAATTTATATCATCCTATGGATTTTATTGCCAGAAGCTAAAACCACCGCTGAAAAACTACAAATGGAGGGCGAGGCTGTAAATATTGATAATATAGAGAAAAAGATTCGGGAAGAATTTACAAATGTATCAGAAAGTTTTAGAAATGCTGCTAACCATGCCTCTGAGAAGATAAAAGATGGCGCCAACGAATTTTCAGAAAAAATGGGTCAAACCTTCTCGGGAAAAAGGAAAAAAAATAACGGCCTACAAGATTTCATACATACAGTTGAAAAAATAATCCGAGTTTTCTTTAAAATATTTAGAAAATTCATTGCAATTATTTTAATTTTTCTAGCTGCTGCTGTTATTTTATTTCTAATTATTGGAGCATTTTCTATTGGAAGTTTTGAGTTCTTAAATATTGAAAGTAATTTCATCCACTACCCCGACTTCTTCTTCGCTGCCACAATACCCCGCTGGCTATTAACAATATCCCTTCTCACGTTGATCGGAATCCCATTTTTAATATTATTAGTATTGGGACTTCGCATCCTATCTAGTAATCTAAAAAGGTTTAGTAAAACAGCTTCTTTAACCCTCTTGGGGATCTGGTTTATTGCTTTACTAATTATAATTTTTACGGCGGTAGAGTTTGGAACCAATCATTCAAATTTTGGGCACTCTGTGCAGAAAAATCCTTTAAAAATTATTGCAAGTGATACCCTCGTTTTAAAAATGCGGAATGACGATGCGATCTATTATCAACATAACTTAAGAAGAAATTCTAGAAGGCATAAAGTAAATGTAGGGGGCGTCCCATTAATTTACACCAATGATATTCATTTAGATATTAAAAGGAGTACCACCAATACTGCATACATCATTATTCAAAAAACATCTTATGCGGCAAGCAGTTCAGAGGCACGAAAAAGTGCTAAAGAAATGCAATACCTATATAGCGTTCAAGAAAATAATTTAATTTTAGATGCCTTCTTTCTATCTGATTTAAAAAATGTTTTTAAAGATGAGGAAATAGATATTACGATCTATGTACCAAAAGGAACGAATGTTTATTTAGACAATTCTGTGAAGAACTTCTTAAGTAATGTGAAAAATAAAACAAATATGTATGACGATGATATGGTAAACCATCACTTTAAAATGACCAATACCGTTCTAAAATGCACAGATTGCTCTAGATAAATCAAAGGAGAGCAAATATTTTAAGACCTAAAAACATATTTTCCTTATGTCCTAAGGAATTGAGTCTGTACAGACTCATAAAAACACTAAAACCCTATTTCAAAATGCTTGTTTTCTTAAAAATTTTATTAGCAGTTTTCATTTCCTTATTTTCCTTGATAACAAATATGTATGTTCATGAAAAGTCAGAGCACTACACCCCTATAAAAAACAGTATTTTAAAGTGCGCTTCTCAAGGCCTTATCCTCGAACAAATAACCAGAGATGATAATCTTCAAAATAAGAAGATAAACAATCTAAAAAACAAAGTACAGTAAGAGCATCTAATTAGAAAAAAGCGATAATAGTGCCTTTTAAAAGATCTAAATTCTAAAATTTAGATCTTTTAAATTAACCACAGTTACTCTTTAGATTTTTTATGAATAGTCAAAAGTTTTTGTATTTTTTTGTTTTCATACACCGTTGGGTATAGTTCATTTAAAATGAGGTGATGCTCATAATCGATTTTCATACCGTTTATTAAATGGGTAAAGGCATATTTTTCTTTGTCTAACAAAAAAAACAATCCCACAAATCGATACTCTAATTCTGCAAAATTTTGGTATGTTTTTTGAGCTTTTAATAAAACCTTTAAAGCATCATTAAATTTTCCTAAAAACGACAAAACATCTGTCAGGCCCATATAAATTTCTGGAGAAGTATCTCCTAATTTCAAACAAGTACTAAACCCCGTAACAGCCTCTTCAAAAAAACTAAGTCGCAGATTTATTTCAGCATAGCGCCTCCAGTAAAGCGCATTATCTTCATCAATCTTTAAGGCTTTTGCAACATAATACGCAGCTTTTTGATAATTTTTTTGATCACAATAAATATTGGTTAAGAGAATCCATCCTTTTTCTAACAAAGGGTCTTCATGCACCGATTTTTGATAATAAGAAATAGCGGTATCTAATTTTTCAAGTTTCTCGTAGCACTCGCCAACTCTCAAGTATACAAAAGCTGTAGGGTCGTCTAATTCTAACGTAATTAAATAATTCTCTATCGCTTCTTGGTAGTTGCTTAATTGTTCTAAGGTCTTTGCTTTCTCTAAGTAGCCTCCCAAAAAAGATTCATCAATTAAAACAGCGTAGTCAAAAGCAGTTAAGGCTTCTTTATAATTTTCCATAACAAAGTACTGTCTGCCTAATTGGTGCCAAGCAACTTCACAATACGGATTAATATCAATATAAGAAATCAAATACTGTATCGCTTCTTTATGCTGCTTTTGCATATCAAAACAATACACAATATTATACAACGCAGCGTAATCCTCATAGTCGGCTTCTATACAGTTTATAAAACTTATTCTGGCTTTTTTGAAGTCTTCTAAGTATAAATACTCCATGCCCATCAAAGACCAAATATCTATCTTATCATCTGTGTAAGAAAGCGCTTTTTGCAAGTTTACGATGGCTTCCTTATGAAAGCCTTTTTTGGAATTAATCGTGGCTTTTTGAATAAAAACCTCCTCATTATCTGGGGCTATTAACTCAATTTTTTTTAATAATCTCGATGCTTTTTCAACCTCATTTTCAATAAGATAGGACTCCACCATTAACAATTTTAAATCAATAGACTGTGGGTGTTGTTCCAACCCCAACTTTATTGCTTTTTTTGCTAAAGATATTTTACCCGTATCTAAATAGTGAATAATGATTTCTTCAAACTCAGACAAATCAAAAAAATAGACATTGTTGGTTTTAAGCATGGATTCAAATTTTAATAGAGACATAACTATGAGATTTGAACTGTTACTTAAAGGTACTAAAACTCTATGGTTGCATTTAGCACTGCTCTTTTTGTTTTCAACAATTTAGTTAACAAATAGGGCTATTACTATATAGCATAGAACAAACACATTAGCCTTCTTTTAGATCACTTTTCTAAAATCCGTTTATAAACATTGCCAATCATACCTTATTTTTAATTTTTTTAGACCTAAATAAATCATTTCATCTACTTACTTAGAATAACATTCTGCAAAGCTGTTTTCAAAATTTGTTTTTTTTCTAGGCACCTGTTTATATTCGGACACCTTGTTATTTCCTAAAGAATAATTTTGTGCCTACATAAATTTAAGCTAATTTTGATTTTCAATAACTATCAGCCTAAATTGGTAGCAATCTAATGAGCAGAAAAACCTTATTGAACTCAAAAGATATTGAAATTATTCTACATCGACTGGCTTGCGAGCTAATCGAAAATCATCATGATTTTTCTAATACGGTATTAATTGGTTTACAACCGAGGGGCTCATACTTGGCCCGAAGATTGGCTGAATTACTAAAGAAAGAATATCACATTAAGAACTTGGAATTAGGTCTTTTAGATATTACTTTTTACAGAGATGATTTTAGACGAAAAGATACGCCACTTGCAGCCGAAACCTCAGAAATGAATTTCCTTATTGAAGACAAAAAAGTTGTTCTTATTGATGATGTTCTTTTCTCTGGAAGGAGTATTAGAGCAGCACTTTCGGCAATTCAATCTTATGGTAGGCCAGAAAATATAGAATTGTTAGTTTTAATAGATCGCCGATTTAGCAGACATCTGCCTATACAGCCAAATTACAAAGGTAGACAAGTAGACGCTATTAACGAGGAAAGAGTTTTAGTTACCTGGAAAGAAACTCATAAAAAAGATGCCGTTTTTATAAAACTTAAATAAGTTTTTTAAAGAAATTTTAAAAGTAAAATG
The DNA here is from genome assembly GCA_028336245.1 of Polaribacter sp. Classification (GTDB taxonomy): domain Bacteria; phylum Bacteroidota; class Bacteroidia; order Flavobacteriales; family Flavobacteriaceae; genus Polaribacter. The sequence continues at coordinate 12,018 of JAOKTT010000011.1, read as the reverse complement.
AAGAAAATTAACAAAATATCTAACTTAAAATCTTTGATGTGTCAGAATTAAGCGTGGAACATTTACTAGGTATTAAGTACTTAAAGCCTAATGACATTGATGTTATCTTTAAAACTGCTGATCATTTTAAAGAAGTAATCAATAGACCTATTAAAAAGGTACCTTCCTTAAGAGATATTACCATTGCTAATTTATTTTTCGAAAATAGCACTCGAACAAAACTAAGCTTCGAACTGGCAGAAAAAAGACTTTCGGCAGATGTCATTAACTTTTCTGCCAACCAATCCTCTGTAAAAAAAGGTGAAACTTTAATAGACACCGTAAATAATATTTTAGCCATGAAAGTAGACATTGTTGTCATGCGTCATGGAAATGTTGGTGCTGGCGTTTTTCTTTCCAAGCATGTGAATGCAAAAATCATAAATGCTGGTGATGGTACACACGAGCATCCAACCCAAGCACTGTTAGACTCCTATTCTATAAGAGAAAAACTAGGAACTGTAAAAGGTAAAAGAATAGTAATTATTGGAGATGTTTTACACTCAAGGGTTGCACTCTCTAATATTTTCGCACTACAACTACAGGGAGCAGAAGTAAAGGTTTGTGGCCCCACAACCTTAATTCCTAAATACATTTCAAGCTTGGGCGTACAAGTTGAAACCAACTTAAAAAAAGCACTAGAATGGTGCGATGTGGCCAATGTTCTGCGTGTACAACACGAAAGAATGGATATTAAATATTTTCCTTCAACGAGAGAATACACCCAGCTTTTTGGAATAAACCAAGAAATTTTAGACAGCCTCGGAAAAAAGATAGTAATCATGCATCCAGGCCCCATAAATAGAGGTGTAGAGATTTCAAGTGATGTTGCGGATTCTAATGATTCTATTATTTTAAATCAAGTAGAAAATGGCGTTGCAGTTAGAATGGCGGTGATCTATTTGTTAGCACAACAAATAAAAAGATAAGATGATAGTTGACAAAAAAGATAAGTATACTCTTATTTCTTCGAATGAACATTCCTTAAAAGCATTTCAAAGTTCATTTTTCGAAATGGCAGAAGCATTTAAAAAGGTACATGTAGTGCTTCAAATTTCTGAAGAAATTAACATTGAAAATAAAGAGTTTTCTTTATTTTTGAACATCGCTGAGCAAAAACAAGAAGAAGGTACTTCATTCGTGATTATTAACTCAGTTGTAAATATTGATATGTTTGCAGAATCTATAAATATTGTGCCCACCTTGCAAGAAGCAGAAGATATTCTAGAAATGGAAGCTATTGAAAGATCTCTTGGATTTTAAACCATAAAAAATGATTAAAAAAGTACTTTTTATTTTATTTTTAATGCTCTATTTTGAAGGGTTTTCGCAAGAAATACTCATTATAAATCTATCCACCGCTCCCAACCCATTTGTAAATGAAACTAAAATCACTTTTAATACTTCAGAAGAAACTTCCGTTATTTTAAGGGTACGTAATATATTAGGGAAAACGGTCTTTCAAAAAGAATATACTGCAAAAAATGGTGTAAATACAATTCCTTTTTATAAAAACAATTTGGCAACAGGGATCTATCTTTATAGTATTCAAAACAACAAGATATTAATTTCTAAACGGTTTGTTATTCAATGATCAACCTTACAATTCTAGGTTGTCATTCTGCAACACCTCGTGTAAATGCATTTCCAACTTCACAATATTTGGAGATTAACAACAACCACTTTTTAATCGACTGCGGTGAAGGAACACAGCGTCAAATGCGCAAGTATAAAGTGGGGTTTTCTAAGATAAATCATATATTTATTTCTCACTTACACGGTGACCATTTTTATGGATTGGTAGGCTTATTGTCTACCTATGGTATTTTAAATAGAGAAAAAGAAATGCATATTTTTGGACCCAAAGGAATTAAAGCAGCCACCCTTCAAATGCTAAAAATTTCTGAATCCCATGCAAAATTTAGTATGATTTTCCATGAATTGTCTTCTAAAAAAAGTGAACTTATTTACGAAGATAAAAAGGTTACCGTGCACACCATACCATTAACACATAGAGTATATACTAATGGTTATTTATTTAAAGAAAAAGAAAAGCCTAGAAAACTGAACATGCTAAATATTAACGGATACCCAGAAATTGACAAGGCAGATTACTTAAATATCAAAGCAGGCAGAGATGTGCAACTAGCTTCGGGTGAAGTTATTTCAAACTCCTCCATAACAATTGCACCCTCAAAGAGCTTAAGTTTTGCTTTTTGCAGCGATACAAGTTATAAACCCGACATCGTTCCTATTATAAAAAATGTTGATTTATTATACCACGAAGCTACTTTTTTAGCCGACCGACAAGAGTTAGCAAAAAAAACTAAACATTCAACGTCTGTTGAAGCAGCACAAATTGCAAAAGAAGCTAATGTTGGCCAATTGGTCATTGGACATTATTCTGGAAGGTATCCAGACACTTCTTTATTTCAAAAGGAAGCTGAAAGTGTTTTTAAAAATGTTTCTTTGGCAAGACCAGGTGTTATTTTTACGATCAACTAGCTAACAATTATTTATATTGAAAACCTTAAGTATCTGCTAATATTGTCTTGTAGCTAAAAGAACCAAGGTACAGGCAATTTCACTTTCAATACTATTCGCCTCCAGTAAATCTAACAATACTGCGTTCTCTGTTCCCGGGTTAAAAAGAACTCTTTTGGGTTGCAAGCTCAATATGTAGTCAAAATAGACCTCTTGATGCTGAGGCCCCAAATAAAGCGTAATCGTATGAATGTCCTGATACCGCAACTTTTCTGTTTCAATAACTACATCTCCAATCGCTCCTTTTCTCAACCCCACAGCCACAACATCGATATTATTTGCTCTTAGTTTTTTCACGGCTTTATTTGCATAGCGCTCTTCTTTTATTGAAGCACCTAAAACTAAGGTCTTTTTTTGCATCTTTATAATTTTTTAAATATTGTTAGAAACGACTAAAATAGAAATAAAAAAATACTAAAATCGATTTTATCCCAGTATTAAACTATGGACTTTTAGTAGTGGTAGTTGCAGATATTATGGCAATAATACAATTGAACAAACAACAGATAGAAATAATTATTACATTTGAATTTTCGTATTCAAATGTAATAATTCCTGAAAATATATTTAAAATAAAAAAGAACAATCCAAGATTTGATAGGATTAAGATGAACTTGTATTTTTTCTTCATTCTTTGAATTTTGAATTTATAAAAAGGTTACCCTCTTCTTCCCATTCTATTGCTTCTCATTTCTATCATTTTATTACGAACGGTCTCAGTATAGTCTTTTTTTGTAATTTCTTTTCCTTTTTCTGGCGACTCAATGCGTACTTTATTCTCCTTATTAATTACAACCTCTGTGCACAATAAAGTTGTGTTTTCTAAACTTACCTCTAAAATTAAACCAGGCAGCCCCCAGAACTCTCCAGGTCCTTGTGCAAAAGGAATTTGAGGCGCATACCAAGCCTCCACAACCACCATTTCTTCAGGAGCTACTGCCTCTTTATTTTCTTTGTCTTCGCTTACTTTTAAATCACTCCATGAAAAATTGTACCAATTTAACTCTTTTGCAGGTACAAAAGCTTTTGCCTTGTAACAAGTATATTGGCCTATCTTTTTAAATTCAGTACCCATAGTCCAAGCGATTTCATAGAGCGCATCTTTTACTAAAAAACGTTTCCCATAAAATTCTTGACTCTGAACCAAAGTACCTTCTTTTACATTTTTATAGTGGTCTCCTCTTGAAAAGTAACCACCCCAAGAATCTGTAGCACCCGAAATAGCGTCAATCTTTTCCTCTTCTAAAAAAGTTGATTCAGTACTATTAAAAGTTAATACGTAGGTCTTTTCAAGCCGATTCTTAAGGCGTGCTGCAATTTGTTTTTTGCGCGCTTCACTCAGCTTTGCTCCATAAGTACCTAAGTCCATTTTTGATTTAGAAACATACGTCGCCTTCCCTTGAAAGTCCTGGGCATTGGTATTTAAAGCGATAGCAATCAAGAATAGATATTGCGTGAAATTTAAAATAGTTGGCTTCATAATTTGAAAAAAAAAATATTAAAAAAGTAAAAATAATCAATTTATTAACAACGCTGTTTTACAGGGCCGAAATTAACACTACTATAGAATGGAACGCAATCTTTACTTTTTAAATGAAGGTTGAATCTTGTTATTGCAAAGAAAGCCTGACACCCAAACCTCAAGAATAAAAAATAAAAATTATATGAAACGAGTTGTGTAATTTTATACCTCGTTGTAAATGACATTTTAAAACAAATCAACAAAAAAGATGCTATAAAAACAGTACCTTTTTAATAAGTTTGAAAATCAAAATAAACGCTCCGTTATTTACCAACGGATAATAACTGAACCCCAAGTAAATCCGCTACCAAAAGCAGCTAAAACAACCAAATCATTCTCCTTAATTTTCCCTTGCTCCCAAGCTTCTGTTAAAGCAATAATTACGGAAGCAGCAGTAGTATTCCCGTATTTCATAATATTATTAAACACCTGGTCGTCAGACAATCTAAATTTCTTTTGTATAAATTGTGCAATGCGCAAATTTGCTTGGTGTGGAATTAACATATCAATGTCTTCTTTCTCTAATTTGTTGGCCTGTAAACCCTCCATGATAGCCTCAGAAAAACGAGTAATAGCATGTTTAAAAACAAATTGTCCATTCATATGTGGATAATAAGAAACATCATTAGGATCATTCTTATCAAGAATTTCCGGCACCCAACGCTGTGTTGAAGGTCCTTCTAAAACCAATTCCTTTGCGTGTTTACCCTCCGAATGCAGGTGAGAGGAAAGAATACCTTTGCCTGCTTCTTCACAGCGGGATACAACGGCAGCTCCTGCTCCGTCACCAAAAATAACAGTTACATTTCTACCTCGGGTTGAACGCTCTAAACCACCCGAGTGATTCTCTGCACCAATCACCAAAATATTTTTATACATTCCTGTCTTTATAAATTGATCCGCAACCGACATTGCGTATATAAAACCAGAACACTGGTTCCGAACATCTAAAGCACCAATTGTAGGCATCTCCAACAAATCTTGCACTTGCACACCACCACCAGGGAAATACATGTCCGGACTTAAAGTAGCAAAAACGATGAAGTCAATATCATCTTTGGTCAATCCTGCTCTTTCAATCGCAACTTTGGCGGCTTTTGCCCCCATTACTGCAGTCGTATCATCTGTAGTAGGGTCAATCCAACGCCTTTCTTTAATTCCAGTTCTTTCCTGAATCCATTTGTCTGAAGTTTCCATAAATTCCTTTAAATCATCGTTGGTAACAACATTCTCTGGAACATAGTATCCAAGTCCGGTAATTTTAGAATTATACATATTTTAATTGTTATTGGTTTAATTGCTTGTAATGCCTTCCGATGGGAACACATCAACAGGCTTGTAAAAAGACGAATTCGTCTATCAGGTACTTATGATAAATTACAAAAACGTAAAGTTACGGGATATTTCTTTCTTTCTTAGGTATTTTATCCATGGCATACTCTGAAATTGCAGTAATGGACAAAGAAGGGTTTACTCCAGGATTTGCAGAAATGATAGAACCGTCACAAATCATCATGTTTTGATACCCAAACACCTTGCAATTTTTGTCGATAACACCGGAGTCTCTATTTTCTCCCATTACAGCACCCCCTAAAATATGTGCGGTAGTTGTAGTTCCTAAAAGGACATCTGTAAAATTTGAATACGGGATTCCCTTTAATTTATCTGCAACTTTTTTAGCGAAACCCAATGCTTCAGGAATAAAAGCATTGGGCCTTTGACCTGCTGTTGCGATTGTTTTCATTTGTGTAAACCTACCTTTCTTTAACTGCAAAGTACTGTCTAACGTTTGCATGAAAAGTAGAATGGTGGTCTTCTCTGCATATTTTTTAGTAAAAAAGGTCTGAAGCACATAAAAAGGTTTGGTGATTAGAATACCTAAAACTCCTAAAATTCTAAAAATACCATAACGCCCCTTCACAGTTGGAATGGTCATCATTTTAATAAAACTTGACCCCTTTGAATACCGAACAGGTTCTAAATGACTGTTCTTATCTGTATGCAAAATAGAGCCAATTGAAAGACCTTTTGAAAAATCTTTACCTGTATCTTCTTGCGAAGTAATAGATAACAAAGACTCATTATTCGTTCGAACATCTTTGCCTACAAATTCTGATAGCTTTGGTAAAGACGTCACTTTTAAGTTCAGTAATAGTGGAATTGTTCCCATGACACCTCCAGAAAAAACTACGCCTTTTGTAGTAATGCTTTCTTTATTTTTTTTTCCAATACTCGACTTGTAACTTACTTTATAGCCTTTAGAGGAATCGTTTTCATCTAAAGGTACTATATTAAAAACTTCTTTTTCAGCAATTATTTCTGCACCTAATTGTTGCGCTAAATACAAGTAATTTTTATCTAAAGTATTCTTCGCATTGTACCTGCAACCTGTCATGCAAGCACCGCAGTGTATGCATCCTTTTCTGTCTGGGCCCTTGCCATTAAAGTATGGATCTTTCACTGTCTTGCCAGGTTCACCAAAAAAAACCGCAACTTTAGCTGCTTTAAAATATTTTCCCTTTCCCTCCTCTTCTGCAATCTCTTTAATGAGGAGGTCTGCATCGTGCAAGATTGGATTTATAGCTGCTCCTAGCATTTTATAGGCTACCGTATAAAAAGGAGCTAGCACTTCTTGCCAAGTATTTAAATGCGCCCAACTTCCTGTTTTAAAAAAATCTTCTTTTGGCACGGGTAAGGTATTGGCATAGGTTAAAGAACCTCCTCCAACTCCAACTCCCGATAATGCCGTGACATGATTTAAAAAAGTCATCTTAAAAATTCCATGAAATCCCAATTTGGGCAGCCACATCCATTTCTTTAAGTTCCAATTAGTTTTCGGAAAATCATTCTCTTTATACCATTTCCCTTTTTCTATAACGAGCACTTTATACCCTTTTTCAGACAATCGCAAAGCACTAACGGCACCGCCGAAACCACTGCCAATAATTACATAATCGTACCCCAAATACGTCATACTCCTAAAACCTAAATTAATATGTCTAAAAATAGTAAAAAATCAGATATAAAAAATATTTCTGTCATCTTGTCACAAAATGCTCTTTGGTATTTTTTTTGACTGTAGGTTCTTCAATATTAATAAATTAATCAAATCATAAATAAAATGGCAAAAGGAAACATTAATGTATCGGTAGAAAATATTTTTCCACTGATTAAAAAATTCTTGTATTCTGATCACGAAATATTTTTAAGAGAACTTATTTCTAACGGAACAGACGCAACTTCTAAACTAAAGCACCTCATTGCAATTGGGGAAGCAGATACAGAACTGGGAGATGCTAAAATTGAAGTAAGTATTAACAAAGAAGCAAAAACAATTACCATTAAAGATCAAGGGTTAGGAATGACTTCTGATGAGGTAGAGAAATACATCAACCAAATTGCATTTTCTGGAGCTGAAGAATTTTTAGACAAGTATAAAGACAATGAAGCAGGAATTATAGGTCATTTTGGATTGGGCTTTTACTCTGCATTTATGGTAGCAGCCAAAGTAGAGTTGATTACAAAGTCTTTTAAAGATGCACCTGCTGCACATTGGACTTGTGACGGTTCTCCAGAATTTACCTTAGTTGAAAGTGACAAAACGGATAGAGGAACAGAGATTGTTTTGCATATTGCTGAAGATTCTTTAGACTTTTTAGAAGAAAGTAAAATTGGTGGTTTATTAGACAAATACAATCGTTTTAACCAAGTGCAAATTAAGTTTGGAACGAAAGAAATTAACGATCCTGAATTTACACCTGCAACCACAAAAGATGCAGAAGGAAAAGAAACTACAGAAGCACACAAACAAATTACGGTTGACAATATCATCAATAATACGGCTCCTGCTTGGACAAAAATGCCTGCAGATCTAAAAGAAGAAGATTATGATAATTTCTATAGAGAATTGTATCCAATGCAATTTGAAGAGTCTTTATTTCACATTCATTTAAATGTTGATTATCCTTTTAACTTGACAGGAATTTTATTCTTTCCTAAGTTAAGTCCGTCAATGGACATGCAAAAAGACAAGATCCAATTGTACCAAAATCAAGTCTTTGTAACGGATAATGTAGAGGGTATTGTTCCTGACTTTTTACAGATGCTAAAAGGGGTGATTGACTCTCCAGACATTCCTTTAAATGTTTCTCGTTCTGGTTTACAAGCAGACGGGGCTGTTAAGAAAATATCTGGATACATTACTAAAAAAGTAGGTGACAAACTAGCTTCTTTATTCAAAAAAGACAGAGCAGATTTTGAGACAAAATGGAATGATATTAAAGTTATCATTGAATATGGAATGTTGTCCGAAGACAAGTTCTTTGACAAAGCGAAGAAGTTTGCCTTGTATCCAACAGTAGCAAATTCTTATTTTACATTTGATGAACTACTTGAAAAAACAAAAGGTTCTCAAACAGATAAAGACGGAAACCACATTGTTTTATATGCTGCCAATAAAGACGCGCAACACAGTTATATTGAAGCAGCAACTACAAAAGGGTATGAAGTACTAATTTTAGACTCTCCTATTATCTCTCATTTAATGCAGAAACTAGAAGGTTCCGCTGAAAAAGTAAAATTCACAAGAGTTGATGCAGATCATATTGATAATTTAATTAAGAAAGACGACAATGTAATTTCTAAGTTGTCTGATGAAGAAACAGCCATTTTAAAGCCCATTATTGAGGCTGCAGTAAATTCAAAAACATATACGGTTCAATTAGAAGCAATGGACTCTGTTGCTTCTCCTTTTATCATTACAGTTCCTGAATTTATGCGAAGAATGAAAGAAATGCAAGCGTCTGGTGGTGGCGGTGGAATGATGGGTATGGGCAATTTCCCTGACATGTATAATTTAGTGGTCAATACAAATAGTCAATTGGCTTCTGACATCCTAAACAATAAGGATGCCGCAGCGCAAAAACATTTAATTTCTCAAGCTTTTGATTTAGCAAAATTATCTCAGAACCTTTTACATGGTGAAGAGTTGACAAACTTTATCAAACGTTCGTATGCGTTGATTAAATAAATCATGTTTTCATAATTCCTGTGCAAATAGGAAACTGTAAAACCAAAACCTCTTTGTGAAAACAGAGAGGTTTTTTTAATTAAAAACTTAAAAATTGAAGTTTACAAAGTGGAAAATAATCAGTAAATTTATAAGCGCTTAAAAACCGTTTTATTCCACCAAATAGTTATTATTTAAATTTTAGATTTATTTTTATTACATGTTACCCCGTAAAACACCTACCATCACTAAAGCAACTCAAAAAGATGCCGCTATGCTCTCTAAACTAAGTGTAGCTGCTTTTTTACCCGCGCATGGCCATTCTGCTTCCAAAGAAATTATAGACGCTTATATCGCTGCTAATTTCAGTGAAGAAAATTTTAAAGCAGAACTTTCCAATACGAAATTTCAATACCATCTGTTGTACTACAATGATGTAATTGCTGGATTTTCTAAAATTGTTTTTAACACGGGAAATCCAAATATTAAAGCTGAAAATAGCACAAAAATGGAACGCCTGTACCTTTTAGAGGAGTTTTATCATTTAGGTTTGGGAAAAGAGTTGATGCACTTTAATATTACTTTAGCCAAAGAATACAAGCAAGCGTGTATTTGGTTATTCGTTTGGGTAGAAAATACAAAAGCCCTCGCTTTTTATAAAAAAACAGGGTTTAAAAATGTAGGCGCGCATGACTTTGTTTTGTCACCAACAAAAACGAATCCGAACCATGTTTTGTCTCTAGAACTCTAAAATAAAATTACGCGTCTCTTTTATTATCTTAAAAAAAAGAATACTATGAAATTATCAGAAATTAAGAAGCACTTAAAAAATGTAACAAAAATAGGTTTTCAACTGCCAAATGGAAATCTTGTACAAGCGCATTTTCATGTCACTGAAGTTGGAAAAACAACAAAAAACTATATTGACTGTGGAGGTAAAGTTAGACGTGAAGAAAAAATCAACTTCCAACTTTGGGAAGAAAAAGATTATGACCACAGATTGCATCCAGAGAAGTTACTAAGTATTATAGCGATGTCTGAAAAAATGTTCGAGTTAGCAGATTTAGAAATTGAAGTAGAGTACCAAGGAAAAGAAACTGTTGGCACCTATAACTTAGGTTTCGATGGAACCTACTTTTTATTAGAATCAAAACTGACCGCATGTCTGGCAAAGGATGCTTGCGGAATTACCACAGAAAAACCAAGAATTAGAATTTTTGACGCAGGTAATGGGAATACTTGTGAACCAAATTCTGGGTGTTGTTAAAAACGGTGCACCTCTCATAATTTTTGCTAACAATAGACAAATAAAGAAAAACAGGTGAAATTAACCCTAAGGTTCAATCTGTTTTTTATTCCAATTCAATGTCTTTAGAATTCTCTGAATAGGTTCTCCATTTCTCCAAGCAGTCCGTAATATCTTGAGGAACCTCAGAATTAAACTGCATAAAAGCACCGGTTGTTGGGTGTGTAAAACCTAATGTCTTCGCATGTAACGCCTGTCTTGGTAACACTTTAAAACAATTATGCACAAACTGCTTGTATTTAGTGAAAGTAGTTCCTTTTAAAACAGTATCTCCACCATAACGCTCATCGTTAAAAAGTGTGTGCCCTATCTGTTTAAAGTGTGCTCTAATTTGATGGGTTCTTCCCGTCTCTAGCTTGCACTCTACTAAAGTAACATAGGTTAGCCTTTCTAAAACTTTATAGTGTGTAACTGCATGTTTTCCAAAATCTCCATCAGGAAAAACGGCCATTTGCAACCGGTTTTTTAAACTCCTTCCAATATTCCCTTCTATGCGACCTTCGTCTTCAGCAACATTCCCCCAAACTAAGGCATAGTACAAACGCTCCGTTGTTCTGTCAAAAAATTGACGTGATAAATTTGCCATTGCAAATTCAGTCTTTGCAACCACTAATAAACCACTGGTATCTTTATCTATTCGATGCACCAAACCAGGTCTTTCATTCGAATTTGTTGGTAAATTTTCTATGTGATGAATTAAGCCATTAACTAAAGTCCCAGAATAATTTCCATGCCCAGGGTGTACTACCATTCCTGCAGGTTTATTAACTACAATTACGGCGTCATCCTCGTAAATAATATCCAGAGGAATGTCTTCTGCTACCAATAAGCTTTCTGCTGGTGGGTATGCTAAAACAATCCGAACAACATCATTTGGTTTTACCTTATGATTCGATTTTACTGCGGTTTCATTTACCAAAACATTCCCTGCCTTTGCTGCTTGTTGCAACTTACTTCTGGTTGCGTTTTCAATAAAATTCATTAAAAACTTATCCACTCTTAATGGCTCTTGCCCAACACTTGCTGTGAACTTATAGTGTTCGTATAATTCTTCGTTTTCTAAATCTTGACTCTGATTTTCCTGCAAAATGATTCTTTTATTTTTTATTTTTTAATTCAACAACACACACTAAAAACCTCATTACCTTCCTTTTCCATCGCCTAAAACTAAATCTAAAAGAGAGTTTAACGCGACCTTGTCTCCCTTATTTATAGTTTTCCCTTTAAAACGAAGCCCTCTGACCACATCCTTCCCAATATCTTTTACATAGGTAAACTCGGTTCCAATACGCAAGCCCATGGCCCGCAATTGCGAAGATGCTTGTCTTTTTGTTCGGCCATTTAGATCCGGAACTGTAACATCTCTATATTTTGAAGGATTTAAAGTTAAATATATTTTACGCTTTTCTTTTACAAAATCACCTGCTTCTGGCGTCTGTTCAATGACTGATTTTCTTGGAAAAGCAGGGTTAAAACTTGCACTGTCAATAATTTTATATGCTAAATCTAATTCCTTTAATTTTACAGTTACTTCTGCTAAAGTTAGTTTCTGTAAGTCTGGAACTTGTATTTTCTGATCGTGATTTGTAGTGACTCCCA
>JAOKTT010000010.1 GCA_028336245.1 Polaribacter sp. | reverse complement strand
ATTTTGCTTTAGGGATTTTAAAAATGAAATAAAACCTTCACTTTTTTAGATTAAATAGGAATCAACGTTTTCTATAATGGTCTTATTCCCTTTTTAGTTGTTGAATTTTTAATTAATTATCTTTAAATTTACATATTAATTTGAATCATGGATAAAAAACCATCTGCACTGCACGAAAGAGAAGGCGTTTCACAACAAGAAACGACGAGTGCGGCTGCTGCAGAAAAAATAAAATTAAATCGTAAAAAACAAAATACAATCACTGATTTTGTTTCGGGCATTTTAGATGGGAATATTACTTTATTGAGCAAGGCAATTACCTTGGTAGAAAGCACAAATGTAAAGCACCAACAAAAAGCAAATGAAATTTTAGATCGTTGCCTACCTTATACTGGAAATTCTGTAAGAATAGGAATTACAGGCGTTCCTGGTGTTGGAAAAAGCACTTTTATTGAAGCTTTTGGAAAACACTTAACGGCTAAAGGAAAAAAAGTAGCTGTATTGGCCGTAGATCCTAGTAGTTCCTTAAACAAAGGTGCTATTCTCGGAGATAAAACGAGAATGGAAGTTTTGGTAACAGACCATAATGCATTTATCAGGCCCTCTCCTTCTGGCAACTCTTTAGGAGGCGTTGCACAGAAAACAAGAGAAAGTATTATCCTTTGTGAAGCGGCAGGTTTTGATACCGTTATCATTGAAACGGTAGGTGTTGGACAGTCAGAAACGGCAGTGCACTCTATGGTAGATTTTTTTTTATTGTTAAAATTATCGGGAGCTGGAGACGAGTTACAGGGGATAAAACGCGGGATCATAGAAATGGCGGATGCTATTGTAATCAATAAATCAGATGGAGAAAACATACACAATGCGAAAATAGCGAAGGTAGCATTCAATCGAGCCCTCCATTTGTACCCATTAAAAGAAAGCAAGTGGCAACCAAAAGTACTTACAGCCAGTGCTCTTCACAATTCCGGAATACAAAAAATTGACACGATGATTTCGGAGTATCTGCTATTAACTAAGTCTAATTTGTATTTTGACAGCAAAAGGAATGCACAAAATAAATTTTGGCTTTTGGCAACAATTGACCAACAATTAAAAGATAATTTTTATCAAAAAACGAATATTAAAAAGGCATTGCAAGAAGAAATTAACAAATTAGAGAGTGGTAAAACAACTCCTTTTAATGCGGCAAAAAGACTGTTAGAAATGTAATTTTTTTATTTTTTAATAACGAAGTATTGAGGATACAACCATAAGTTTTTTTTCTTACTTAAAGTCTATAGAATAGTTGAAAGTAATATGCTTCTGGCTAAAAGTAATTAAAAAACCCTCACACTTCTGCGAAGGTATTTTAAACATCTTTTTTAGTACCCCAAATAACCTAGGGTAGTTATAAAATACTAATTTTAGCACTTGTTGTCAATACCATAAGAATATAGATTCCTTTAACAGGTAAAATAGGCCGTATGATTTTTTTTTAATTTTTAGTTTATCTGTATTTTTTTGGTAATTAATTGTTCGTCAGACTTTACCTTTACTATATAAATCCCACTGCTTAACCCATTTGTAGAGAATGTTTCTGTAGCTGTATTATTTAGAAGCACTTTAGAACGAACTTCCTTTCCTAAAATATTAAATAATTTGAAAATTATTTTTGAATTTGTTAATCCTTCTATTGTTATGAAATCATTTCCTTTTCCTTTAAATATTTTAAAAAGAGATGTGTTTAAATTATTTTTAGTTAAGAGCGTTGAAGACGTGTATATTACTTGAGTCCTAGAAACTGAGTTTCCATTCTCATCCGTAAAAGTCCAAATTACATTGTGCGTATTTGTTGAACTAATATCTATTGGAAAACAAATATTATTCGTTATTATAACATCTGTATAATTATCTGTAATATTAGAAGGAACTGGAAATTCGTGAATATAGTCACCTAAGGTGTCATAAATGGTTATTGCATCAATAACATCAGGAACATTTGGATATGAAGTGTCATTTACTCCTTCAAATTCATACGCTCCAATATCGGCAACATCGCTTCTATAAAGACCTCTCTGATCTCGAATTAGAGCATCTGAAGTACCCGCATTAATTAAGTTAGAGTTATTTTCTAACTTAATTATATGAACATTATTTTCCTCAGTTATTGAGCTTTCTAAACCAGAATTTCCAGAATAAATTGCCTGATAAGTACCTGAGGAAAGTAGCTCTGAGTTATTAGAAATAAATGTGTTCTTTATTATTGCACTTCCTCCATTCTGATCTATATCGAATAATGAATTATTATCAAAAATTGAATTTTTTATGGTCATTGTTACATTGGCGGCTTCAATTGCACCTGCATCATTAACATCTGAAGAACTATTGTTTAAAAAAGTACTACTTTCAATAAGCAGTTCGCCCCCATTTGGAATATACATTAGACCATCTTTGGTGGAATTATTAAAGAACGTAGAATTTTTAATAGAAACATTACCATTAAAATTTGGAATATAGAAAAGTTCGTTAACTGAAGTGTTATTTAAAAATGTGCAATTTTCAATTGAAAAAACGATCTCTCCTGAATTATTATTATTGTTTGGCACATAAAATAATTGCACTGAATTATTGTAAAAGGTCGCATTTCCAATAATTAAACTTCCTTTAGAGTTTGGTTTGTAAACAACCTTATTACTAAAGTTTGTAAATTCTAAACCAGTAACCTCAACTGAAGCATCTGAAAAACTATATATTAATGCGGTAGTATTTCCAAGATTACTTCCGTCAATCAGAAGACTTTGATCTAGAGGACCCAATACAATTAAAGAAGTATAATCATTTGAATGATTGACACCACCGTCGGGTGTTATAATTCCAGATAAATTTCTAAGATCAATTGTTGCAGTTGTACTCCCATCGCAAGCGCCATTTGAATTGTAACTATTGGCACTTGTCAAAGCTGCCTTAAATGACCCTGCTCCAGATGCATTTAAATTTTCAACCAAAAAATAACCATTTGTATTAATAGTGCTCGTATGACTTTCACTTGTTAGGGTAGTTGTTGAACCAGAACTAGTTACTGAAGATAAAGCAAAATCTAGAGTATCTCCTATTGTTGCGTCTTCCTTCAAATCAATCGTTAAATAATAATTATTATTGCCGTTGCTTAATGGCGTACTTGTAACGAAATTTATTTCTGTAGATGGCGTGACTGATGCGATAAGATTGTCCGTTGTGAAATTTTCACTTTTATAAAGATTTACTTTATTTACATTGTCACAATAATTTCCTGAGTTACTCGTAAATTTAAGTTTTTCTAAATTTAATGGGGTTAGACTTCCGTCTGTTGTAATTGTAGTTTTAATGACCACCTGATTATCAGAACCGGGATTTAAATTACAATTAATAGCTTCAGAGGTCACGGAAGAAAGGACCATCTCTGATTCGGAGTATAGACTTATTTTATCAATTCCAATTCCAACTTCTCCCGATTCATATGAACCCGACCCTCTAAATTCAATAAGTATCGCGGAATTTTGATTTGAAAACGCAGATAAATCTATGGTGCTTTTAACCCAAGTGTCGGAATTGCTATTAATTGTATGGACTAAAGTATTATTTACGTAGATATTAACTATTTCATCACCGTCTGGGTGAATACTGTAAAAAGAAAAATATGGATTCTCTAATTGATCAATGTTTTCACCAATTATTTGTAAAACAACATTACTGAAATCCGATTGATACCCATCATATCCTGAATTTAAATATGCGAATCCACTGCCATTATAAGCTTGAAAACCTTCCATTTGGAAAAAAAAATTATCAGTAATCGTTGATTCGGAATTGTGGTACCATCTTAAAAGCCCATTAGAACTGTTACCACTTGCTACTGGGTTACTTATTGTGAAGTTTGATGATTCTGACAATTGGTTCAAATTTTCAAAACTTTCGATTTGACCATAAGTAAACTGATAACCAAATATTATTGATAAGACTAAAAAAATATTTTTCATAATTATTAATTTTTACGCTAAAATACAACTAATTTAATAAATGACTGAACCTACTGCTTGTCTTGCTGAAAATTCAGTAAAAAAAGGTTGTAATTCTTTTAAAAACACCTCTTTTTTTGGAGGTTAAATTGATTGTAAAATTTTTAAACTCATTAAATAGGTGTAGTATTGTAACCACAAACATGCAAAATTTTGAGTGATTCTTTAAACAAACTTTCTTGGAAAGAGCGACTTCATGAAATTATCTATGAAGCCGATACTAAGAAAGGTAAAATATTTGATGTTATTTTACTCGCAGCAATTCTAGCGAGTGTAATACTAGTAATGCTTGAAAGTATTGATAGTTTTGACTTTAAATATCATGCTGCGTTAAATATTGGTGAATGGATAATCACTATATTATTTACCATAGAATATGTACTTCGCATCATTTCCATAAAAAAACCTTTTAAATATATTTTCAGTTTTTATGGAGTTATCGATTTTTTATCTACAATTCCAATGTACCTCTCATTAATTTTTATAGGTTCCCAAGGTTTGGTAGCTTTAAGAGCGTTGCGATTGTTGCGTGTTTTTAGAATTCTAAAGTTAGCACGGTATATTGGTGCCTCGAATAAACTACTCTTTGCCCTAAGATCAAGCAGTGCTAAAATTGCTGTCTTTTTATTTTTTGTTTTAATTATTTGCATTATTTTAGGAACGGTGATGTATATGATTGAAGGCGCAGAAAATGGTTTTACAAATATCCCAAAAAGTATTTATTGGGCAATTGTGACCCTTACTACAGTAGGGTTTGGTGATATTGCGCCACAAACACCTCTGGGGCAGCTAATTGCTAGCGCAATCATGATTTTAGGGTATTCAATCATTGCAATTCCAACAGGTATTGTGAGTGCAGAAATGACAAAAAAAGACACCAATATCGATACAAATACGCAGTCTTGTCCAACATGTTTGAAAGAAAAACATGTAGAAAAGGCTATTTTCTGCTATTATTGTGGAAATACATTAAACTAAATGAATCTTCTTAAAAACACTTTAATTACTATTGTTGGCCCCACAGCTATTGGAAAGACAACTTTGAGTATTCAACTTGCAAAGGCCTTCAATGCGAGTATTATTTCTTGTGACTCTAGACAGTTTTTTAAAGAAATGACCATTGGAACAGCGGTTCCTAGCCCATCAGAATTATCTGCCGTAAAACATTATTTTATACAAAACAGAAGTGTATTTGAACCCTATAATGTGGGCGAATTTGAAAGAGATGCATTGGACCAACTAACATTACTTTTTAAAGAGAACCCTGTTCAAATAATGGTTGGTGGTAGTGGATTATATGTAGATGCTGTTTTAAAAGGCTTGGATTATTTTCCTGAAGTTGATGCTAGTATACGTGCAAGTTTAGTAAAACAATTAGAAAAAGAAGGAATTGAACCGCTTCAGCAACAATTAAAGGAACTTGACATAGCCACATATGATACAATCGCTTTAGAGAACCCGCATCGCGTAATGAGGGCTTTGGAAATTTGTATTGGCACAGGAATACCTTATGCTGTCTTTAAAAATAAAGCTAAAAAACCTAGAAATTTTCAAACTATAACTATCGGATTAAATGCTGACAGAGAAATAATCTATCAAAGAATTAATCAACGAGTAGATCAAATGATGGCAAATGGCCTCTTAGAGGAAGCCAGAGTCCTATTTCCTCACAGAGCACTAAATGCACTACAAACCGTAGGATATAGAGAATTATTTTCTTTTTTTGATGGAAGCAACACGAAAGAATTTGCCATTTCTGAAATTAAAAAAAATAGCAGACGTTTTGCAAAAAGACAGCTTACTTGGTTTAAAAGAGATTTGTCTACACTTTGGTTCAATTATTTAACAGAACCTTCTCAAATTATTTCTAAAATTTCTGAAAAAATTAATGCATTTAAAAACTAACAGATTTTTTTAATTCATTCCCTTTTATATCTTTACCAATCTAAAATAAAAACCATGAAACTAAAAATAGCAGCAGCACTTCTCATCTTTGCAACTTCGTTCTCTAATGCCCAAAATAAATTGGGTACTATCGATAGTGAATACATTGTTAATTTAATGCCTGAGTCACAAGTTGCAATGAAAAGCACCCAAGAATATAAACTAAAATTAGACTCGTCGTTTACAATAAAAGTGACAGATTTTAACATTCGAATTGAGAAGTACACAAAACGAGAAAAAGAGATGGGTGTTTTAGAGAAAAAGACTATTCAAAAGGAATTGACTACCCTAGAGGAAGATCTTAATAAGTATAAAAAAAATGCCAGTATGCTACTGCGATTAAAAAGAGATGAATTAATGCGTCCTTCATATAAAAAATTAGGCGATGTAATAGCGCTTGTTTCCATAGAAAATGGCTTCACACAAGTACTAACAACCACAGGAAATCAGTTTGCCTATTTAGATGCTACTTTGGATATTACGGAGCTTGTGCTGGAAAAATTAGGAATTGTTATCCCGGAACCGACCAAATAAACAGTATTAAAATTAGAAAAAAATCTCCTATTTTTTATAACAGGAGGTTTTTTTATACAAGACCGCTGTCTTATCTACTCGTACGCTTTCATCTCCTCGTCGTAAAACACGCCGGCTTTATCCATTAAATCGGCCAACTCTGAAGCAATATCTTCTTCATTTTCGCCTGTCAAATCTTCAAACCACTCAATTTCATCGTCCTTTAAATTAATCATAAAACGTGGAAATTCTGTATGCAATACAAAAATATCTTCTGCAGAAGCACTGTTATCTGCTAATAAAAATTTTGGTAAGTTCATTTTAAGTCTCTTATTTAAATCTGTGCTTGTTTTCGATAACCTGGAAAAGGCACTGTTAATTATGGGTACTGTTTTAATACCATTTTTACTACTTTTTTTAGGTATTAGCTTTGGTTTTCCTTAATAAGTTTTAAAGTTAAGGTATTAAATCTTATAAATAATAAAATAGCAGCCGTTGATAAGCCTGCTAACAAACCAAGCCAAATACCAAAACTACCAAACATCTCCTCTTTTCCATAATAATATGAAACAGGAAAGCCGATAACCCAATACGAAATAAATGTTAATATGGTGGGTATTTTTACATCTTGTAATCCACGTAAAGCGCCTAAAAACACCACTTGAATACTGTCTGAAATTTGAAAAAATGCCGCAGCTAGCAGTAGTTTTGCAGCAATAGAAATCACTTCCATATTATCTGCATAATTTGCAGTGTCTTTTAAATCTACATACATGTTCGGGAGGCTTTTATGAAAAATAAAGAACAATAAAGCGAAAAAAGTAGCTAGTAAAATACCTAATAAAAATATCGAAAAGGCAATTCTTCGCAGCTCTTTATAATTTTGTAATCCTTTTTGATTTCCAACTCTAATGGTTGCAGCCACGCTTAATCCCATCGCAACCATAAAAGTCATAGAAGAAAGGTTTAGCGCAATTTGATTTGCTGCTTGTGGGTTTTTACCCAACAGCCCACTCAACCAAATAGCGGTAGTAAAAATAGCAACCTCAAAAAACATTTGCATGGCCGTCAAAGAACCGAGATTTATAATTTTTCTCATTTTTGGAAAATCTAAAATAAAGAATTTTATGTTTTTGACAACCTGTGCCGAATGTTCTTTATACCGCAGTAAAGACCACAGGTAAATAACCATAATAATTCTAGAAACTAAAGTGCCATAAGCAGCTCCAACAATACCGAATTCAGGAAAACCAAACTTTCCAAAAATAAGGATATAATTTAAAATCACATTTATAATATTTGCCAATAAAGTGGCATACATTGGATATTTGGTCATAGACATCCCGTCACTACATTGCTTTATCGCTTCAAAAATAACCAAAGGAATTAAGGAGAATGCTACTAATTTTAAATATGGAATTGCCAATGCAACTACTTCAACTGGTTGTTTCATTAGATACATAAGCGGATGAGAAAAATAAACACCAATAAACAATAAAACACCTAAGGTACTGCATAGAAGTAAACCACTTTTATAAGTGGATCTCGCTTGTACTAAATTTTCTGACGCATCAGCTTCAGCAATTAAAGAAGTGATGGCTGTTGAGAAGCCAATACCAATGGACATGGCAATGAACATAAAGCTATTCCCCAAAGAAACTGCTGCCAATTCTGCAGTTCCTAATTGACCTACCATAATATTATCAACAAAACTCACAAAAGTATGTCCTAGCATTCCTAACATAACGGGTGCTGCTAGCTTCCAATTGTATTTAAATTCTGATGTATACTGAGTAACTTTCAATTTGAGCTTCCTTTTTTCCGTTTGCGAAGGTAGGTAATAAACTCATAATTATAAGTTTGAAGTTCTCCCTTTTTCATTTAACTTTTTGAATAAAAATAATTACTTTTGAGGAATAAAAATACTATAAACTATGGCAAGTATAACTTTAAAAGGAAATGCAATAAATACAATAGGTTCTTTACCTGAAGTGGGCACAAAGGCAGCTAACTTCTCTCTAAAAACAGTAGGTCTTGAAACAAAGACGCTGGATGACTTTTTGGGAAAAAAGATAATTTTAAATGTTTTCCCTTCCATAGATACCGGAACGTGTGCTGCATCTGTAAGGGCATTTAATAAGAGTGCCGCGCAATTAGAGAATACAGTTGTTTTATGTGTTTCTAAAGATTTACCTTTTGCACAAGCCCGTTTTTGTGGTGCAGAGGGAATCATGAACGTTGAAATGTTATCTGATTTTACGACTGGAAATTTTGGAAAAGCGTATGAACTAGAGATAATAGATGGTCCCTTTGCCTATTTGCATTCTAGAGCTGTTATTATTATTGATGAAATCGGAACAATAGCATATGCCGAACAAGTTTCTGAAATTGCTAATGAACCAAATTATGAAGCGGCATTAAAAGTGATTTAGTTGTATGAAAAACTCGGGGGATAGTTTTGTTAGAGGAAGAATACGCAGTTTAAAGTTTGCTTTTAAAGGGGCTTGGCTGCTTTTAACTACAGAGGATAGTATTAAGGCACAAGTTATTATGGCAATTATGATTACTGTTTTAGGTTGTTTTTTTAACATCTCTAACATAGAATGGATGCTTCAATTTCTAGTTATAGGAATGGTCTTGGTTGCGGAATCATTAAATACCGCTGTGGAAAAAATTGCAGATTTTGTACATCCTGATTATCATGAGAAAATAGGTTTTATAAAAGACATTGCTGCTGGAGCCCCCACATTTGCAGGAATTACCTCTTTAATTGTTGCTGGATTCATCTATTTCCCAAAAATCAATTTACTATTTTAGCAACTAATTAGGATACTTAACACAATAAATAGCGATGGCTAAAAGAGAGACGAACACAAAAACGATAGCTGAAACACTAGAAAAAAAGCCAAGTATTTTCGCTTTTTTAAAATCGAAACAGGCACAAACAATTTTCGGGATTTTTTTAATGTCGTTTTCTTTTTTCTTATGTATTGCTTTTCTTTCTTTCTTTTTTAAGGGTCAAGAAGATCAAAGTACAATACATCACCTCACAAATAGAGCTGTAAAAAGCAATAATTTGCTAGGTAAGTTTGGTGCTAATTTAAGTCATTTTTTTATTTACAGAGGGTTTGGAATTGCGAGTTTTATTCTTGCTTTTCAACTTTTTTTAAGTGGACTTTATATTTTATTTAAAAGAAAGTTATCTAAAATCATTGTTTCCTGGAACTATGGTTTAATTGCAATGGTTTTATTATCGGTTACACTTGGGTTTTTACCTAAAAAATATGGTCTTTTTTCTGGAGTTATCGGTTTTGAGATAAATGATTATTTAATTGATTTTATTGGAACAACAGGACTTACAATCGTGCTTATTTTCTTTTTTTTAGCATATATTATTATACGCTATAAAGTTACGTTTGATTTGTTAATTAATTCGATAAAAGAGAAAAGAGCAGCTGTAGAAAAGAAAAATATCGAAGCAATAGCTCATAATTCCGCGATAAATACAAACGAAGAAGTTTCAGAGACCATTTCTTTATCTTCTGATAAAAAAGAACAGTCTGAATTTGAAAAATCTGTAATCGATTTAAAACCTACGATTTCTAAGCACTCTGATGTGAATACAAAAAACCAAAAGGTAACACTTGGGGTTGAAGAAAAAGACACGCAGGAGAGCACTAATGAAAAGATTCTCGAAGAAGAAAAGAACGTAGAAATTAATATCGAAGAGATTGCGGAAGAAAAAAGTGTTGCTGAAAATCTATCCGATAAATTAGTAAAGGATTTTGGCGAATTTGATCCGACTTTAGAATTGGCGAATTTCAAATTCCCTACATTTAATTTACTAAAACAATACAATGAGACTATTTCTATAGACCCAGAAGAATTAGAGGCAAACAAAGATAAAATTGTTGAAACTTTAAAAAATTATAATATTGGTATTGCTGAAATTAAAGCCACTGTTGGACCCACAATTACTTTATATGAGATTGTACCAGAAGCTGGAATTAGAATTTCTAAAATTAAAAATTTAGAAGATGACATCGCACTTTCCTTGTCAGCATTAGGTATCCGAATTATTGCACCTATCCCAGGAAAAGGAACCATTGGTATCGAAGTGCCTAATAAAAAATCTACGGTAGTGTCCATGCATTCTGTTATTTCTTCAAAGAAATTTCAAGAATCTTCAATGGAACTTCCAATTGCACTAGGTAAAACAATCTCTAATGAAACCTTTGTAGTGGACTTGGCAAAAATGCCGCATTTATTGATGGCAGGAGCGACAGGACAAGGTAAGTCTGTTGGTTTGAATGCTGTTTTAACCTCGTTACTATATAAAAAACACCCTGCCGAAGTGAAGTTTGTTTTGGTAGATCCAAAAAAGGTAGAACTAACGCTTTTTAATAAAATTGAACGCCATTATTTAGCAAAATTACCAGACGTAGAAGAGGCTATTATTACAGATACTACTAAAGTTGTGCATACTTTAAACTCCCTTTGTATAGAAATGGACAACCGCTACGATTTGTTAAAAACAGCAATGGTTCGAAACATAAAGGAATACAATACAAAATTTAAAGCACGAAAATTGAACCCAAATGATGGACATCAGTTTTTACCTTACATCATATTAGTTATTGATGAATTCGCAGATTTAATTATGACTGCTGGTAAAGAAGTAGAAACTCCGATTGCTCGTTTGGCACAACTCGCTAGAGCTATTGGTATTCATTTAATTGTGGCAACTCAAAGGCCGTCTGTAAACGTAATTACAGGAATTATTAAAGCAAATTTTCCGGCTAGAATTGCATTTAGAGTAACCTCGAAAATAGATTCTAGAACTATCTTAGATGCGGGTGGTGCAGATCAATTAATTGGTAGAGGAGATTTACTATATACCGCAGGTAACGAAATAAACAGGATTCAATGTGCTTTTGTGGATACGCCTGAAGTGGAAAAAATAACTGACTTTATTGGTTCTCAAAAAGCATATGCAGAAGCGTACTTATTGCCGGAATACGTGGACGATGAAAGTGGAACTAGTATGGACATAGATATTGAAGATCGAGATAAATTATTTAGAGAAGCTGCAGAAATTATAGTAACAGCGCAACAGGGCTCTGCCTCTCTTTTACAACGGAAATTAAAATTAGGCTACAACAGAGCTGGTCGCTTAATTGATCAGTTAGAAGCTGCGGGTATTGTTGGTGGTTTCGAGGGCAGCAAGGCCAGACAGGTTTTAGTCCAAGACTTTGTTGCTTTAGACCAGTTGTTAGAAAATGAAAAAGACAAGTAAACCTTTGATTACAAAAGTAAAACAGTAGTATATTATGAAAAAAACAGTAAGCTTATTTTTAAGTCTCTTTTTAACATCAATTGTAATTTCTCAGAATAATGAAAGTGCCCATACCCTCTTGGATGCCGTATCCGAAAAAATGAGTGCTTATAAAAATATGTTTATCGGTTTTAGTCAAACTTTAAGCAACGAGGAGGCAGGAATAAAAGAGGGTGATGAGCTTCCAATAAAAGGGACTATTCATTTACAAAATCAAAAGTATCGCTTAAATTATTTAGGAAACCAATTCTTGTTTGACGGAAACAAATTGTTTGTGATTAATCATGATGAAAAGGAAATTTCTGTTTCTAACAATGATTTAAGTGGAGATGATGGATTTATTTACCCTTCCAAATTATTAACTTTTTATAAGGAAGGATATACCTTAGAAATGGGAGCAATAGAAAAAATTCAAGGAAGAAAGATTCAATTTGTAACGCTAAACCCTATTGACAGTGCTTCAGAAATCATAAAAGTAGAACTTGGTATAGATCTCGATAATTATCATATTTTTAAGCTCATTCAAACAGGTGCCAACTCTGCAAAAACAACCTTTACGATTACCCAATTCAAAATAAACGAAACTTTAAATGAAAATTTCTTCACTTTTAACAGAGCAGCCTTTGTAAATAAAAATTACATAATAGATTAACCTTGTCAATTAACAATAAATTAGTAGCATAAGGATATTTAAGAAACTATTTTTGCAACCATGAAAATTTTAGATAAATATATCTTAAAAACGTTTCTAGCTCCATTCTTGGCTACCTTTTTAATTGTCTTATTTGTCTTAGTAATGCAGTTACTCTGGCAGACTTTTGAAAATATAGCAGGCAAAGGAATTAGCTTTTCCTTTATTCTAAAATTTTTGTATTATACCTCCCTTAGTATTGTGCCTCAGGCTTTGCCTATTGCTGTTTTACTTTCCTCTATTATGGCTTTGGGAAGTCTTGGAGAAAACTATGAGTTTGCTGCAGCAAAATCCTCTGGGATCTCTTTGCAACGGTTGGTAAGACCTCTTATATTTTTAACCCTTCTATTGAGCGGAATTAACTTTTTATTTTTAAATAATATCTTTCCGTATGCGATTTTAAAACAACAGAATTTATATTATAATATTAAAAAGAAAAAGCCGGCTTTGGCATTGATACCGGGAAGTTTTAATAGTGAAATACCAAATTATCAAATTAAGTTTGATGAAAAATATGGAGAAGAAAAGAATCTATTAAAAAATGTTTTAATTTATGATTTGAGCTCTAGAAAAGGGAATCAAAAGGTAATTACTGCGGAACGCGGGAAAATCATTTCGGAAGAAGGTAGTAGATACATGACATTTATACTGTATGATGGCTATTATTATGAAGACCACACGAAAACAACACGGTCTTTTTCAAAGCAGAAAAACATGCCTGCATCACAAGCAACATTTAAAGAATATGAATTTAATATTGATATTTCAGATCTTATTGGTGATGGAGCATTGGACGAAGAGCGTTTTAAAAATAGTTATAAAATGCTTAAGTTGGAACAATTAAACGATACAATTCCAATTTTAAAAACTTCGTATAACGATTTATTGGTGTCTCGAGCTGAAAGTATTTCGGTTATATCTAACGCCAAAGAATTACATCCGTATCCAGATTCGCTGAGGGTTGCTTACCTCGATGCGACCAGTATTCTTTCTAACTTTACTTTAAACGATAAAATAGGAATTCTAAACGATGCCAAAGTAAAAATGAATAGTGCACTCGCTAATGTTAAAAATAATTTGAAAAGTATCAAGTGGAAGCGAAAAACGCTAAACTTTTTTGATTCTGAATATTATGGAAGAATTGCGTTATCTTTTTCTTGTCTAATCTTGTTTTTTATAGGTGCTCCCTTGGGGTCTATTATCAGGAAAGGTGGTTTTGGATTGCCAATGATATTGGCAATTGCTATCTATGTTACCTATTTTTTCGGAAATACAATGGGGAAAAATTTAGCTGAAGAAAGTTCCATAACAGCACTGCTGGGTTCCTGGATATCTGCAATGGTGATGATTCCTTTTGGAATTTTCTTAACGCGAAGAGCAACAAAAGATAAGGGATTGTTCAATATTGATGCAATTATACTTCCTATTAAAAATTTATTTATAAAATTTAAGTCTAAAAACGACCAATAAAAATATGACCGCTTTATCTAATAGTAATAAAACACAACTCAATGATATTGCAGCAGCAATTGAAGATGTAAGAAATGGGAAAATAATCATTGTTGTGGATGATGAAAATAGGGAAAATGAAGGGGACTTTTTAGCGGCTGCCGAAAAGGCAACTCCAGAAATGATCAACTTTATGGCAACACACGGCCGTGGATTAATTTGTGCACCCTTGACAGAGAGACGCTGTGCAGAACTAGAATTAGGTATGATGGTAAATAATAATACGGACCCAATGGAAACAGGATTTACAGTTTCTGTAGATCTGCGCGGTAAAGGAGTTACTACAGGTATTTCGGCTTCAGACAGAGCATTGACAATTAAGGCTCTAATCGACACCACAACAAAACCATTTGATTTGGCTCGTCCTGGACATATTTTTCCTTTGAGAGCTAAAGAAGGAGGCGTATTGAGAAGAACTGGTCACACAGAAGCTGCCATAGATTTTGCACGTTTGGCTGGATTAGAACCTGCAGGTGTCATTGTTGAAATAATGAACGAGGACGGAAGTATGGCGCGTTTGCCTGAGCTTTTAATTGTTGCCAAGAAATTTGGCATCAAGATTGTTTCTATTGAAGATTTAGTTGCCTATAGAATGGAACACGATTCTTTAATAGAGAAGAAAGAAGATTATAATGTTGTCACGCGTTTTGGTGAATTTAGGTTGCGTGCTTATGAACAAACAAATAATCATCAAATTCATATTGCATTAACGAAAGGTTCTTGGTCTAAAGAGGAAGACGTATTGACTCGGGTAAATTCTACCTTAGTAAATAATGATATTTTAGGTACCCTAACCAACAATGCGGATAAAAAACTAGAACAAATGTTTCAGGTGATTATGGCGGAAGGAAAAGGTGCAATTCTTTTTGTGAACCAGCAAAATCAGTCTCAAAACTTATTAAAGAGATTAAAATTACTCAAAGAAAATCAGGTAAATGGCCAAATAAAAGCGCCAGAAATTAAACTTGATAACAAAGATTTTGGTATTGGCGCTCAAATATTACACGATTTAAATATTAGTAAATTGAAACTAATTACAAATTCTCAACAAACTAAAAGAGTCGGTATGATTGGTTATGGTTTAGAAATTGTAGACTACGTTAAATACTAAATATTTAGTGTCTTTTGCAATTCTCACAAGCGATTGAACCTATAAAACGGCACCACTTGCAACTTCAACAGCTTCCTTATTTTTATTAAATAATCTTGCTGTATGCTTCCCTTTAAGTGAGATTTTATCTCCTTCAATGGAAATCCAACTACCTTCGCGCAAACCTAGAACAGGAGTTTCATTAAAAACATGAAACTCTTTTATACGCGTTTCTCTTGTTTCTCCCATATGCTTAGACCCTTTTAATGGATCTAAATAATGTGCATTAATATTGAATGGAATAATCCCTAATGCATCAAAACTTGGGGGGTAAGTAATTGGCATGTCATTGGTGTTTTTAATATTCAATCCACAAATATTACTTCCAGCACTTGTTCCTAAGTAAGGAATGCCATTTTCTATCATATTTTTCAAATGCACTAAAAGTTGCTGTTGATATAATTGGTTGAGCAATTCAAAAGTATTTCCTCCGCCGATAAAAATAGCTTCCGAATTTAAAAGAGCATCTTTCATGTCTTTATATGTATGTATTCCAATTACCTTTATATTTATTTTTGCAAATGAATTTCTTACAGTCTCGGTATAGCGATCATATGAAATTCCCCCAGGTCTTGCAAACGGGATAAAAGTAACTGTTGTTGCCTCCTTAAGATGCACTTCTAAAGTGGGATGCAAATATTCTAAATACCCACTTCCATGGATTGTTGATGTACTTGCCAGAATCATTTTCTTCATATTCCAAAAATACTAAAATTGTTCTACAAAAATTAATTTAACAGTAATTTACAATACTATTAACAGCTTTTAAAGCCTAATTTTCTTTTTCTTTGTGTCCATGGAAAAAACAATGCTCTTTATTTTATTTTTTTTCACAGTGCTATCGCACTCTCAAGAACAAAAGGCACTGTTTGGAACCATTATGGATTCTTTAAATGTAATCAATAATGTACATATTGTTAATTTAAATTCAAAACAGGGCACCATCTCAGCAGATGATGGCTCTTTCAAAATATTTGCGAAAGTTGGAGATACCTTAGCGCTTAGTTCAATTCAATATCAGAAAAAAAAATACAGAGTCCGAAATAACAGTTTTAGTTTCCAAGGTTTAAACCTGTACTTAATTTCCAAAGTATATCTTTTAAAAGAAATTCAAGTAAAACGTCATGATCTTTTAGGAAGTTTAGGTATTGATATAAATGCAGTTCCTACACCTATTATACCGACAATGAATGCTGTAGCATTAGCGTTGCCGAATGCCGGAAGAAAAAAAATGAAAAAGGTAGATCGTGAAATCTACACCGCAAAAAGCACCCACATTGATTATATGCTGAATGTATTGTCAGGAAGGTTGACGAAATTAAGAAAGAAGAAGAAATTAAGGGAAGAAGCAGCCGATGTAAATATTATGTTTGATAAATTTAAACTTACTTTGGAGCAGCACTTTAAAATAAATAAAGAAGTACGATTTGCATTTTTAAATTTCTGCATAATAGATCCCCTTTTTAATAAAAAGTTGGTAACTGATGAGCTTGCGCTTATAGCATTCTTACAATTAAAATCTATAGAGTTTAATGCTTTAAATACGGTAAATAAATAAAAAACACTCTTAAGTTTGCAAGGCAACAAGTGTACCTAATAGTATAACTGTTGGCTCCTTCTCAATGATACATAAAGTGATATGAAATTTAAAAAATTATATTTTCTCTTCATAATAATCCCGCTACTCTCCTTTTCCACTCACAAATATTATTTGAGTTTAACACAAATAAAATTTAAAGAGGAGTCAAAAGCAGTGCAAATTATAATTAATGTTTTCATGGATGATATTGAAACTGCCATGAATAAGGATTATGATATCGATTTGCAGCTTACCACCAAAAAAGAATTAAAAAATAATGATGTTTACTTTGAGCGCTATTTAAAAAACAAGCTCCAACTTAAAATTAATGCTTTGAAAAAAGAGTTTACTTATATTGGGAAGGAATATGATGGAGACTTGGTTTATTTTTACTTAGAAATCGAAAACATTACCAACGTTACTTCTATAGAAGTTACAAACAAAATATTATTAACTCATTTTCCAAAGCAAGAAAACCTAATAAAATCAGAAGTTAAAAGTATGAATAAAAGCGTTTTACTTTCTAAAGACTATTACTTAGAAAAATTATCGTACCAATAGAAATCAATAAAAACCCAATCATGACAAAAACAAGACGATTAGTGCTCGGTATCCTAATTTTAACGGGAGCTACTTTTGGACAAAGTACCAAAACAAAACAGGGACATACGAATCAGAATAAATTCAAGCAATTAAAGGAATTATTACCTACTCCAAACCTACAAAGAACGGCATCTGGTGCTCCTGGAATAAAATACACGCAGCAAAAGGTAGATTATACAATGGGCATTATTTTAGATGATGCTAATAGGCGTATTTATGGTGATGAAACAATTACCTACCACAATAATTCAGATGATACATTAGCTTACCTATGGTTGCAATTAGACCAAAACATGAGGGCGGCAGATTCTAAAACTCCAGATATTCAAACAAGTAAAATTCCAAATTCCACATCTAAAACAAAATTTAATAAATCTTATATGGATGCTCCTTTTGATGGAGGTTTTAAAATTGAAAGCGTTCTAAATATGAATGATAGTAATTTACAATATACTGTAAACCGAACGATGATGCGTATTAATTTACCGCAACCTTTGGCCTCTGGAGCAAAATTTGAATTTAAAATAAAATGGTGGTATAATATTAATAATCACAGAACAGACGGCGGTAGGTCTGGATATGAACACTTTTCTAAAGATGGAAATAACAATTATGTGATTGCACAATTTTATCCGCGCTTGTGCGTGTACGACAACGTAGAGGGCTGGCAAAACGAGCAATTCTGGGGTAGAAGTGAATTTGCTTTAGAGTTTGGGGATTTTACTGTTAATATCACCACACCCGAAGATCACATGCTGGGAGCTACAGGTGTTTTACTAAATGAAGCAGACGTTTTAACAAAAAAAGAATTAAAAAGATTGAAAGTTGCAAAAACAACTTTTGACAACCCTGTGTTGATTAGAACACAAGAGGAAGCCGAGAAAATTGAAAAAAACAAGTCTAAAAAGACAAAAACATGGAAGTTTTATGCTGAAAATGTTCGGGACTATGCATTTGCAACTTCTCGAAAGTTTATTTGGGATGCCATGGCAGTAGACATTAATGGTAAAAAAGTGATGGCTCATTCTTTATATTCTAAAGAGGCAAATCCGTTATATGGAGATCATTCTACAAGGGCGGTCGTGCAAACATTAAAGACCTACTCGAAGTATACCTTCGATTATCCATATCACAAAGCAATTTCTGTAGATGGACAAATGGGAATGGAATATCCACAGATCTGTTTCAATCCTGGAAGACCAGATCTTCCTGATGGAGGTTATTCTGATAGAGTAAAATATAGAATGATAAAAGTGACCATTCATGAGGTTGGACATAATTTTTTCCCAATGATTGTAAATTCCGACGAAAGACAATGGACTTGGATGGATGAAGGTTTAAATTCTTATGTAGAAATGCTGGCAGAGTTAGAGTATGATAAAGATTTCCCTGTAACAAGAGGATATCCTAAGAATATTGTAGGGTACATGTCCGGTGATCAATCTCAAATTGCACCGATCATGTCTAAAGGAGACCATGTATATGAGTTTGGCAACAATGCCTATGGAAAGCCTGCAACCGCTTTATGGATTTTAAGAGAAACCATCATGGGAAAAGAATTATTTGACCATGCATTTAGAACGTATTCTCAAAGATGGATGTTCAAGCACCCTACTCCAGCAGATTTCTTTAGAACTATGGAAGATGCTTCTGGTATCGATTTAGATTGGTTTTGGAGAGGTTGGTTTTATTCGACAGACGTTACAGATATTGGTATTGAAAATGTAAGGAAATTTTATGCTGTAGACGGTGAAGATAAAAATGTTAATTTTATTGAAGATACAACGGAAGGTTTAGAAATAAATAAATCAAAAACTGCAAAGTCTAAATACTTCTATGAGATTGCATTTAATAAGCCCGGAGGCCTGGTAATGCCCATTATTGTCGCATACACATATGATGACGGTACAACAGAGAAAAAAACATATCCTGCTCAAATTTGGAGATATAATGACAATCAAGTTACAAAAGTGGTGCATTCAGAAAAGCAAATAATTAAAATTGTAATTGACCCAGACTTAGAAACGGCAGATGTAGACCTATCAAACAATAGTTTTCCTAAAGACAAAAAGGACGCTTTTAGTCGCTTTAAAACAAAAATTAAAAAGTAATTTTTAGTTTCAAATAATTTCTAAAAGCGGTGTGAATTCATTTTTAGGCCGCTTTTTTTTATAAAGATTTGTTAAACTATGAATCACATTTTAAAAAGTTGCGCATATATGCGTAATTTGTTAATTAATAAAAATATTCCCTAATGAAAAAAAAATATTTATACGGCTTCTTACTCTTTTGTATAACTTTTACAATATCAGCGCAAGAAGTAAATAAGGTAAAAAAGACAGTGCAACAAGGACACACCGATCAAAACAAATTCAGACAAATGAAAGACGTTTTGGCAACACCAAATGACCAACATGCCGCTTCTGGTGCCCCAGGACACCAATACACGCAGCAGAAAGTTGATTATAAAATGGACATTCGTTTAGATGAAAGTACTAATAAAATTTATGGAGATGAAGAAATCACCTATCACAATAATTCCAAGGATTATTTAACGTATTTATGGGTACAGTTAGACCAAAATATGAGAGCAGATGACTCTAAAACTCCCTTGGCAAAATCTAAAAATCTAAACAATTCTAGGCCATTTGTAACCGTTAGAGATTTTAAGACCTCTTATATGAATGAAAAGAAAGGGTTTGGGTATACTATTACAAAAGTAGCTAGCAATGGAGCAGCACTTTCGCACACGATTAATAGTACCATGATGCGTATAAATTTACCGAAGGCATTAGCTCCTGGTAAATCTTTTGAATTTAGTATTCAATGGAACTACTTAATCAATGACATCAATAAAGATGGCGGCCGTTCTGGATTGGAGACATTTTCTGACGGAAATAACAACTATACCATTGCACAATTCTTTCCAAGATTAGCAGTATATAATAATGTGGAAGGATGGCAAAATATGCAATTTTGGGGTCGTAGCGAATTCGCATTAGAATTTGGTGACTATGAGGTATCCTTAACAGTGCCTGCGGACCACGTAATGGAAGCTACAGGAACCCTTCAAAATGAAAAAGAGGTACTTACAAAAACCCAACGTAAAAGGTATGAAAAAGCAAGAAATACTTTTGACAATCCGGTTCTAATTGTAACCCAAGAAGAAGCTGAGATAGCAGAAAAGGGAAGGGTAACAGGTACAAAAACCTGGAGATTTAAGGCAAATAAAGTTCGGGATTTTGCTTTTGCAACTTCAAGAAAATACATTTGGGATGCAATGGCAGTAAATGTAAACGGCAAAACGGTAATGGCCACTTCTTTGTATCCTAAAGAAGGAAATCCTTTATGGGAAGAACATTCCACCAGAGCAGTAGCAACAACCCTTATTGAATATTCTAAATTAACATTCGATTATCCTTATGTAAAAGCCGTTTCTGTGCATTCGGAAAGACAAGGAATGGAATACCCCATGATTTGTTTCAATTTTGGTAGACCAAATGCAGACGGATCCTATTCTGATAGGACTAAAAAAGGAATGTTAGGCGTAATTATTCATGAAGTTGGACATAACTTTTTTCCAATGATTGTAAATTCTGACGAAAGACAGTGGACTTGGATGGATGAGGGATTAAATTCGTTTGTAGAGATTTTAGCAGAGTTGGTATATGACCCAGAACTCTTTGCTACAAACCCTACAAAAGAAATTACACGATATATGGCAGGAGATCAATCCAACCTCTCTCCTATTATGTCTCAGGGAGACTACGTGAAACAATTTGGTCCAAATGCCTACACCAAGCCAGCTGCAGGTCTATATATGTTGAGACAAACAATTATGGGACCAGAGCTGTTTGACCATGCATTTAGAACGTACGCAAAACGTTGGATGTTCAAACACCCTACACCCGAAGACTTTTTTCGCTCAATGCAAGATGCTTCTGGAATGGATTTAGATTGGTTTTTTAGAGGGTGGTTTTATACAACGGATGTCACGGACATTGGTATTAAAGAAGTAAAAACATTGTATTTAACAGACAAGCCAAATGAAAAAACACTAAAGTTAAAAGAGAAATACAAACAATACTTTGATAGTTTAGGTGCTCTGGTTTATATTTCAGAGAATAAAGAGGATATCAATCCAAATGCAATGGATGCCTATGCTGATGGAAAACAAGTTCCTGCCTTTATATATGCGGTAGAGTTTGAGAAACCAGGAGGTCTTGTGATGCCCATAATTGTAGAACTCACGTATGTGGACGGAACTACTATGAGAGAAACATATCCTGCTCAGATTTGGATGCGGAATGATACTAGTGTAAAACGAGTATTCGCTAGTGTAAAAGAGGTTCTTAGTATTGTTGTAGACCCTGACGATGAAACTGCGGATGTAGATACTTCTAATAACAGTTGGCCTGCCAAAGTAGTTAGTAAGTTTGATAAATTTAAAAATAAAACCAAAGATTAATTAATTTTCTTTAGCAAAATAATAAAGGCCTTGTTTCTAATTTGTAAACAAGGCCTTTATATATAAAAATACTTTAAACTAAGCTCCAGAATAGCTTACAAAATTTCGTGGAGTTTCATACAATGTAACCTCTAAATCTAAATTTTCGGGTAATAATTTTCTTAATTTGTTATAGGTAACCACAGAAATATTTTCTGCTGTAGGATTCAGGTCTTTAAATTCCGGTACTTCTATGTTCAAATTTTTATGATCAAAGGCATCCTCAATTTCAATTTTAATATGATTTTTCAGAATTCCTAAATCAAAAACATATCCTGTTTCCTGGTCTATTTCTCCTGTTAATGAAACAATTAACTCATAATTGTGTCCATGATAGTTAGGATTACTGCATTTATTGAAAACTTCGAAGTTTTTCTCATCACTCCAATCTTTTCTATACAATCTGTGTGCAGCATTAAAATGCGCTTTTCTATGAACTGTAACTTTGGGCATGTGTTAGTTTTTTATAAGATTTATCAAAAATAATTTTAAACCACTCGGTATAAATTGTAGGATTTTCTTTAATATCTGTCTTTACATTCTCTAAAGCCATCCATTTATAATTTTCAGCTTCTTTTTTATTAATATTAGGCTCATTGTCATACCTGCCAATCATTACATGATCAAATTCATGCTCGGTTAAGCCATTGTCGAAGGGTGCTTTATAGATAAAAGAAAAAACTTCTTTAACATCTGTTACAAAACCCATTTCTTCTTGTAAACGACGTCTCCCTGCATTCACATTACTTTCTCCATCTCTTTGGTGTGAACAACACGTATTGGTCCATAATAGCGGAGAATGATATTTGGAAGCTGCTCTTTGTTGCAGCATTAACTCCCCTTTTTTATTAAATATAAAGACTGAAAATGCTCTGTGTAATAACGCTTTCTCATGTGCTTCCATTTTCTCCATTAGACCAATTTTCTGATCGTTTATGTCTACTAAAATTACGTGTTCCTGCATCTTAACAAAAATAAGGAATGAAGATGCAAAAAGCCAAATAATTCAACGAAACTTCATAATATTTTTTTATTCCTGTATATAGATTATTTACCTTTGAATATTCTAAATATATTTTTCTATGAAAACCATTTGTAAACTTCTTTTAATTTCATTTGCTTTTTTTTGCTATCAGTGTAAAATAGAAAAGCCAATAAAGAAAAGTAGCGATATAGATTCCATAGTAAAAGATTCATCGATTTTTAAAAAAAGCTTACAAGAAGCGCTTAAAACTCCTTGGGATAGCTTAAATAAAGAGAATGTAACTGCTTTTTTTACGGAATTTGGGAAACAAAATAAAGAGTCTCAGGTGCTCATAAAAACAAAGTTTGGTGAAATTAAAATTCGACTATATACAGATGTTCCTGTGCACAGAGCTAATTTTTTATTTTTAGTCCAAAGAGCTTATTTTAATACTACTGTAATCTATAGAGTTGCCAAAAACTTTGTAATTCAAGGAGGCAATTCCGACGAAACATATACCCGCGAACAAAGAACACTGTATGGAAATTATCTCATAGCTCCTGAATTTAAACAACACAGAAAACACAAGTATGGTGCTTTGGCAGCGGCCAGACAATGGGATGATAATCCTAAAAAATTATCCAGTCCCTTTGAATTTTATATTGTTCATAATAAAAAGGGGGCACATCATTTAAACAATGAGCACACTGTATTTGGAGAAGTTATTTCAGGCTTTGATACCATGGATAAAATCGCTAAAGTTAAAGTTGGAATCGATGAATGGCCAATCGATGATATTAAAATGACGATTGAAGTTTTAGATTGATAATTCTCTTTGTAAAACCTATCTTTGCACCTCAATTTTTGTAGATGAGCTTTTTAAAAGAAATTAAACGCAGAAGAACTTTCGGAATTATCTCGCATCCAGATGCTGGTAAGACAACGCTAACAGAAAAGTTATTACTTTTTGGTGGGGCTATCCAAGAGGCTGGAGCTGTGAAAAACAATAAAATTAAGAAGGGTGCAACCTCAGATTTTATGGAAATTGAACGTCAGCGTGGTATATCTGTTGCGACTTCTGTCCTAGCTTTTATTTACAAAGACAAAAAAATAAATATTTTAGATACCCCTGGTCATAAGGATTTCGCGGAAGACACGTTTAGAACTTTAACCGCAGTCGATAGTGTCATTGTTGTTATTGATGTGGCAAAAGGTGTGGAGCCTCAGACAGAAAAATTAGTAGAAGTCTGCAGAATGCGGAGCATTCCAATGCTGGTTTTTATCAACAAGTTGGACCGAGAAGGAAAAGACGCTTTTGATTTATTAGATGAAGTTGAGCAAAAATTAGGTTTGCGCGTGACTCCTATGAGTTTTCCAATAGGAATGGGATATGACTTTAAAGGTATTTATAATATTTGGGAGAAAAAATTAAATCTTTTCTCTGGGGATAATAAAACATCTATTTCAGAGGGTGTTGAGTTCAGTGATCTTTCGAACCCTGAATTAGACACGATTATCGGAGTGAGTGCTGCAGAAACCTTGCGTGAGGAAATAGAATTAATTGATGAAGTATATCCTCCTTTTAACCAAAAAGAATATTTAGAAGGTGCACTGCAACCAGTATTTTTTGGTTCTGCCTTAAATAACTTTGGTGTCAAGGAATTACTAGAGGCTTTTATAGAAATAGCACCGTCGCCACAACCTAAAAAAGCAGAAGAGCGTTTGGTGGACTCTCAAGAAGAGAAGTTGACTGGATTTGTCTTCAAAATCCATGCAAATATGGATCCGAAACACAGAGACCGTCTCGCTTTTATAAAAATTGTCTCAGGTACTTTCAAAAGAAATGCTCCTTATTTGCATGTAAGAACAGGTAAAAAAGTGAAGTTTTCAAGTCCCAATGCGTTCTTCGCAGAACGAAAGGAGATTGTGGACGAATCTTTTCCAGGAGATATTGTAGGAATTCACGATACTGGAAATTTTAAAATTGGAGATACTTTAACGGAAGGTGAAGACTTAAATTTCAGGGGAATTCCCAGTTTTTCTCCAGAACATTTTCGATATGTAAATAATGCAGATCCCATGAAGTCTAAGCAATTGTATAAAGGTTTAGATCAACTCATGGACGAAGGGGTTGCACAGTTATTTATTTTAGAAATGAACGGGCGAAGAATTATAGGTACCGTTGGTGCTTTGCAATATGAAGTAATTCAATATCGATTAGAACATGAATATGGTGCTAAATGTACCTATGAAAACTTGCAAGCGCACAAAGCCTGTTGGGTGGAACCCGAAAACCCTAAAAGTGACGAATTCAACGAGTTCAAGCGCACAAAACAGCGCTATTTAGCAAAAGACAAACAAGGGCAATTGGTCTTTTTGGCCGATTCTGAATTTACAATTCAAATGACACAAAATAAATATCCATCTGTAAAATTACATTTTACAAGCGAATTTAAAAAATAAGAAATTAGTTCGACTGCAGTCTAGAATTAATTTTAGAATAAAACCTCACGACTGTTTCCGAATTTTCGGAAGAGGAAAATAAGTAAAATTTAAGATTATGAATGACGGTATATATGCCAAATTCACCACTACTAAAGGTGAAGTTTTAGTACAATTAGAGCACGAAAAAACGCCTGGAACCGTAGGTAATTTTGTTGCTTTATCTGAAGGGAATTTAGAAAATTCAGTAAAAGGACAAGGAACTCCTTATTATAACGGATTAAAATTCCACAGAGTTATTCCAGACTTTATGGTACAAGGTGGATGTCCTCAGGGAGCAGGAACAGGAAATCCTGGGTATAAATTTGATGACGAATTTCATTCAGATTTAAAACATGATGCTCCTGGAAAATTAGCAATGGCCAATTCTGGACCAGCAACAAACGGAAGTCAATTTTATATTACCCACGTTCCTACTCCATGGTTAGATGGCAAGCATACTGTTTTTGGAGCTGTAATTGCAGGACAAGATGTTGTGGACGCAATAGCGCAA
Source organism: Polaribacter sp. (assembly GCA_028336245.1). Taxonomy (GTDB): domain Bacteria; phylum Bacteroidota; class Bacteroidia; order Flavobacteriales; family Flavobacteriaceae; genus Polaribacter. The sequence continues at coordinate 23,718 of JAOKTT010000010.1, read as the reverse complement.
GGAGATGAATTAACAACTCTAGAAATTGTTAGAGTTGGTGAAGCTGCAGAAGCTTTTAATGCGGTAGAAGCTTTTAGAACCTTTGAAGGTTCAAGAGAAAAGCGTGAAGCGCAAGAAATTGCAAAACAAAAAGAATTGTTAGATTCTGTTGCTATCGGTTATGATGAGACTGCAAGTGGTTTACGTTACCAAATTTTACAAAAAGGATCTGGTAAAAAAGCAACGAAAGGAGCTGGAGTTTCTGTTCATTATAAAGGACAATTGTTAGACGGTACCGTTTTTGATTCTTCTTATAAAAGAAAGGAACCAATCGATTTTAATGTGGGTCTTGGTCAAGTTATTGCTGGTTGGGATGAAGGTATTCAGTTATTACAAGTTGGCGATAAAGCACGTTTTGTAATTCCTTCTAATTTAGCATACGGTGCTGCTGGTGCTGGAGGCGTAATTCCACCAGATGCAACACTTATTTTTGATGTTGAATTAATGGGTGTAAAATAATTTTTTTTACTTTATCATGATAAAAAACCTCAAAATATTAAAATTTTTGAGGTTTTTTAATACATCTTTAAGAAAGAAGTATAAAAAAAACCACCTATTGGTGGTTTTTTTTTAAATAATCATTCACTTTTCGGTTCTATTTAACAATCAACTTTTTAATAATTTTTTCATTATTTTTATTGGTTATCTGAACAATATAGGTTCCTGAGCCAAGAGAAGAAATATCTATATTTTTATTTGATTTCTCCAATAATTTTGACAAAACTTCTCTTCCAATTACATCATAAATTGTAATCTTTAATTTATAAGCCAATTTTAAGTCTGCTTGTGGCGTTGTATAGTCGTCCACATACACTAACGTTCCTTCAGGAAACACCTCTTTATATTGTTTTTCTAAGAGAGAAACCTCGCTTTTATCTGTCGTTTTCGATAATAAATCGCTGATAGTTTCCCATACATAAACCTTTGCTCCAACATGTTTGGTTGCAAATGATCTTGCATTATTTTTTGAGAGATTTACCACTTTATTCATGTTGTCTTCAAGCATATAATGCTCTAAACTGATAAATTTCACAAAACCATCCTTTACAAAGGCCTTGTACTTTGCGTGCACAATATTTATTCCGTTATAAGAGGAAGAAAAAGTAATAATTTCTGAATCATTTTTGGAAATTGACTTGTCTGATAAAGTGAATTGAAAATTGTTGTTGTTAATTTGAAGTGCTTTTTTCAGAAATTCTGGTACACGTTCGATCGTTAAATTAGAAGCCGGGTTTACAGTAATCAAGGAGGGTGTCTGCCTATCTTTGTTCATAAAGAAGGATTGTACCTTCGTGTTTGATTTTAAACTGTTTTCTAAATTTAGAGGGGTTTTCTTTTGTGCAAACTGAATGTTTGCGAAAAACAGGCATGCGCCGTAGAGTAAAATTTGTCTCATTACAATTGATTTTGTGGGGGTTAATAAAATGTTGAGATTCCAATAAAGATCAAACTTAGACTATTTTAAATCAAATTTCGCACTAGAAAAGTTATTTTTTAAAATAATACATAAATACTTGATTGTATTCAGTTAAATTTTAAAAGGTTTTAATTTCAAATATATCGCAGATAGAAATGAATAAAACTCAAGCTAGCTTAGACCAGGTAAATTTTATGCACCTTCTAAAAAAGGGTATATAAATTTTCTCATATTGCTTTTTACGCATTTTATTTTTTTTGAAGTAATTTAGAAAACAACAAATAAAAGTAATAAATAAAAAAAACGCCCCAAAGAGACGTTTTTCATTTACATTAAATTAGTATTATTTTAAATATTTTTAGCCAACCAGTCACCTACTTCACTTGTTCCATATGCTTTTCCTCCATCAGCTAAGTCTTCTGTAACAATTCCATTATTTAAAGCGTCATTTACTGCATCTCTGATCGCTTGACCCTCCGGGTGTAAACCAAAATTCTCGAACATCATGGCTGCAGATAAAATGGTTGCCATTGGATTCGCGATGTTTAATCCCGTTGCTTGTGGGTATGAACCATGAATAGGTTCAAATAAGGCATTTTCAGTTCCTAAGGATGCCGAGGGCATTAATCCCATTGACCCCGATATTACAGAAGCTTCATCTGTTAGGATGTCTCCAAATAAATTCTCTGTTATTAAGACATCATAACTGTTTGGCCACTGTACCAAACGCATTGCAACAGCATCTACAAACTCATAAGAAACGATTACTTCTGGATAGTCTTTTTCCATTTCTTGTACCGTTTCTCTCCACAATCTTGAGGTTTCTAAAACATTTGCTTTGTCTACACAACATAATTTTTTTGAACGGGTCATTGCTAACTCAAAACCTTTTATTGCCAACCGTTGCACTTCTGCTCTGGTATATACACAATTGTCAAAGGCAGTTTCTCCACCGTCTCTTCTTCCCTTTTCACCAAAGTAAATACCTCCAGTTAATTCACGTAAAAAAACCAAATCAGTACCTTCGATACGCTCTCTTTTTAAAGGAGACTTGTCTAATAAAGACGGGAATGTAAACGTAGGCCTCACATTTGCAAATAAACCTAATTTCTTCCGCATTTTCAAAAGACCTTGTTCTGGCCTTACTTTTGCTAAAGGATCATTGTCATATTTTGGATGTCCAATGGCTCCAAATAAAACAGCATCTGAAGCTACACAAATTTCGTGTGTAGTGTCCGGATAAGGCTCTCCCATAGCATCAATTGCTGCTGCGCCCGTTAGCGCAGGATTCCAAGTAATTTCATGTTTAAATTTTTTTGCAATAGCATCCGATACTTTGATTGCTTGATCGATAACTTCTGGTCCAATTCCATCTCCTGCTAATACTGCGATATTTAATTTCATGTGTTTCTAATTATTTCTGTTCTCTTGATAATTCATTATAAGAACAGTTGATTCTTTATTTTTTTTAAGTTTATAAATAACTCGTAAAAAATATTATTTACAGCTACTATACCCAACTTACTTAAATGCTTACAATCAGAACTAAAAGCAAATAGTAAAAGTTATTTTATATAATATTCAACATTTTCTCTGTTGCTTTAATTGCAGATACTGTTTGATCTGAATCCAAGCCACGTGTTATAAATTCTTTGTCTTTATTTTTCCAAGTAATAATTGTTTCACACAAGGCATCTGAGTGACTTCCTGGTGGAATTCTTACCGCATAATCAATTAAATTTGGCAACTCTTTCTTGTTGTGGTTTTTGTATAGTTTTTTTGAGTGCATTCATAAAAGCATCAAATTGGCCGTCTCCTTGGGCATGTTCCTCATAAATAACACCCTCTACCTTTAATTTTATCGAAGTAGAAGGCTTCATTCCTTTTGCATGTCCAAGCACATAATTCTCTACAACTACTCTTTTTTCAATGCTGGCATTATCCAGAACATCAGAAATAATGTAGGGTAAATCTTCTTGAGAAACCACCTCTTTCTGGTCTCCTAATTCGATAATTCTTTGGGTCACTTTTCTAAGCTCCTCGTCATTTAAACGCAGTCCTAAATCTTGTAAGTTTTTCTGAATATTTGCTTTTCCCGAAGTTTTTCCTAAGGCATATTTACGTTTTCTTCCAAAACGCTCCGGCATCAAATTATTGAAGTAAAGGTTGTTTTTACTATCTCCATCTGCATGTATTCCAGCAGTTTGAGTAAATACATTTGCACCTACAACTGGTTTGTTTACAGGGATCCTAAAACCAGAGAACGTTTCGACTAACTTACTTACTTTGTGCAGTGCCTTTTCATTTATAGAAGTTTTCACTTCCTTTAAAAAGTCATTTATGACTGCAATCACACTTGCCATTGGTGCATTTCCTGCACGCTCTCCCATCCCATTAATCGTTAAATGTAATCCATGAGCACCGCCCTTTACAGCTTCCATTACATTGGCAACACCTAAATCGTAATCATTATGACCATGGAAATCGAAATGCGTGTTTGGATATTTCTGACACACTTCTTTTACAAACTGAAATGTTTCTTCTGGAGTCAATATACCTAAAGTGTCAGCTAATAAAATACGTTCAACCTTCTGCCTTGTTAAAAAATCTAAATACTCAAACACATATTCTTTAGAGTTCTGCATTCCATTCGACCAATCTTCTAAATAGACATTCGTTTTAATGCCATGCTTAGCCGCAAGATCAAGTGTGTTTTTAATTTCTATAAAATGTTGTAAGGGTGTTTTTTTTAGCTGATGCGTAAGGTGATTTAAAGAGCCTTTAGTTAAAAGGTTCTGAACTTTTGCACCAGATTCAAGCATCCAGTCAATAGACTTTCCACCATCTACAAAGGTGAGCACCTCTATCTTATCCAAACGATTGTTCTCCGAAGCCCATGCTGTAACTTTTTTTACTGCTTGCAACTCTCCTTCAGACACTCTTGCAGATGCAATTTCTAATCGGTCTACCTGGAGCTCTTCTAATAGTAGCTTGGCAATTGTTAATTTTTCTAAAACCGAAAAAGACACTCCAGATGTTTGCTCTCCATCCCGCAGTGTCGTATCCATTATTTCTATCTTTCTATTTGCCATGCTATTGCCTTAAAAACGGTTTTAAAAGGGTCTTGTCTTTGCGAAAGCTGTAATTTCATTTTCGATATTTTTTAAATAATCGATATCATCAAAACCGTTTAACATATTGTCCTTTTTGTAGGTATTAATTACAAAAGACTCAGAGACTCCTGTTACCACTAAGGTTACTCTCTGATTGGGCAAATCAACGGTGATTTCCGTCTTGGGATCTGCCATAATTGCAGCAAATAAGGTATCTGCAAATGCTACAGAAACTTGCACCGGTAAAACACCTACATTTAAACAGTTGTTTTTAAATATATCTGCAAATGCTGATGAAATTACACAACGCAAACCAAAATCATATACCGACCAGGCTGCATGTTCTCTTGAAGATCCCGAACCAAAATTTCTTCCACCCACTAATATTTTTGAACCTGCGTAGATTTCTTTGTTTAAAGGAAACTCTGGTTTTGGACTGCCATCTTGATTGTATCTCCAATCACGGAAAAAATTCACGTCAAAATCGATCCGCTCTGTTGCTTTTAGAAAACGAGCAGGAATTATCTGATCGGTATCTACATTCTCCGTTGGTAAGGGATATGCTGTGCTTGTCAATACTTGAAACTTATCGTATGCCATTTTTTATTTTTTTGTAGTGCTACAACTTAAAGACTCTTTGTTTGCTTAACCTTTGAGCGAAAGTCTTTAATACTTTTTAATTTTTTATACTAATAACGTTCTTGGATCTGTCACCACACCCTGTATCGCCGATGCTGCAGCTACTAAAGGAGATGCTAATAAGGTTCTAGAACCCGGCCCTTGCCGTCCCTCGAAGTTTCTATTTGAAGTGGATACTGATAATTTTCCTGAAGGAACTTTATCATCATTCATTGCCAAACATGCTGAACATCCCGGCTCCCTTAAAACAAAACCTGCATCCGTAATTATTTTATCTAAACCTTCTTCTTTAATTTGAGCAACTACTTTATGTGAACCTGGAACTAACCAAGCTGTTACATTGGATGCTTTTTGTCTGCCCTTAACAATTGAACAAAACCCTCTAAAATCTTCAATACGTCCGTTGGTACAAGATCCTAAGAAAATAAAGTCAATTTCTTTACCAATCATAGAGTCTCCTTCATTAAAAGACATATATCCCAAAGATTTTCTATACGTTTCTACGCCACCCTCCAGACTTTCTGCCGTTGGAATCGATTTTGTTACCCCCATTCCCATACCCGGGTTTGTTCCGTAGGTAATCATTGGCTCAATATCTGCTGCATCGTACGTAAATTCAACATCAAACGCTGCATCTTCCTCTGTATACAAAGTTTCCCAATATTTCATGGCCTTGTCCCAAGCTGCTCCTTTCGGAGTTTGAGCACGCCCTTTAATATATTCATAGGTTTTTTCATCTGGAGCAATCATACCTCCTCTTGCGCCCATTTCAATCGATAAGTTACAAACAGTCATGCGACCTTCCATCGACATATCTTCAAAAACATCACCAGCATATTCAACAAAATATCCCGTTGCTCCCGACGTGGTTTGCTTCGCAATTATATACAAAGCAACATCTTTAGCGGTAACACCAAGTCCTAAAGCACCGGTTACATTGATCCGCATTTTCATCGGTTTTGGTTGCATAATACATTGTGTAGACAACACCATCTCTACTTCAGAAGTACCAATACCAAAAGCAATAGCACCAAAAGCACCATGTGTAGATGTATGGGAGTCTCCGCAAACAATTGTAGCGCCTGGCAAGGTTATTCCATTTTCTGGACCTACCACATGCACAATTCCATTATTTTCATCTCCAAGTCCCCAGTGTGAAATACCATGCTTTGCAGCATTGTTTTCTAAGGCATCTAACTGATTTGCTGACAATGGGTCTGCTACTGGTAAGTGTTGATTTATTGTTGGGGTATTGTGATCTGCTGTTGCGAAAGTTCGCGCTGGATACACGACACTATTCCCTCTACTTTCCAGTCCTAAAAAAGCCACAGGACTTGTTACTTCATGGATAAAATGACGGTCTATAAAAAACACATCTGGTCCATCCTGAACATGACGAACGACGTGTGAATCCCAAACTTTATCAAATAATGTATTTGCCATTTTTATATCTTTTAATATTCTAATTAAAACTAAAAACAAAAATACTATTTTTATTGCATTTTATAAGGGTCGCACCTTTTTTAAGTATTATCCCCAACTGTTAATGAAAGTTTTATACGTCTATATACCAACACTCTACGCTATTTTAAAATACGATGTCTATTTGTTATGTTGGCTATCAATTTTATGAAAACAACAATATTACTATAATCAATTATGCATACTTTAATCTTTTATATTCTGAAAGAGTTCGGAGTCTGGAGCTGGGGTTTTATTTAATTATACCTACTATTAAAAAAATGATCGCATCACAATGATGCGGATTCCAAAACTATTGAAATTGATTATAAATTAGTATGTTGTGTTCTTTATACCGCGCTAAAATTCAACACTAAATCTATATTTATGGAGACATTCGGTATCGCAATTAAAACGTGCTTTTTCTTTTGGGTTGGCATTAGGCCTTCATTCTAGATAATGCTATCATACATAAACATTCTTAACTGGAATAAAAACATAAGAATTAAATGTATATTTGATTCAAGAAAATTTAAAGAAACAATAGCCTTTACTTAGGAAAAGTTACCCTAAAAGAGACTGTATAAACATAACGTTAACAAATTTAAAATGATTTTAATCTAATTATTAAAAAAATAATAAATATGAAAACTGCAAAACAATGGTTCGATGAATATGCCATCAGTCATCAGAATGAAACCAACCAAATGGTGCATTATATTTGTGTCCCTATTATCTTTTTTAGTGTTATTGGTTTATTAATGAGTATTCCAACAACACTTTTAAAGGAAACCTTCGGATTGTACAATCCTTTGTTAGAAAATTGGGCATCGGTAATCGGAGTACTAATCTCTTTTTTTTACCTACGCTTGGGTTTTTGGTACTTCATGGAAATGCTTTTTGTAATGCTGCTTTGCATTGTTGGAAATTTTTGGCTAGGTGCGCATGTGCCCCTGCTCATCGCCTCGATTGCTCTATTTGTAATTGGTTGGATAGGACAATTTTGGGGACATAAAATAGAAGGTATAAAACCTTCCTTTGTGAAGGATTTACAATTTTTGTTGATTGGTCCTTTGTGGGTGATTCAAAAATTAGGTAAAAAAAAGAATTAAAATGAAAACTGAGATTACCTTTGAAGATTTTTTAAAAGTAGATATTAGAACGGGAACTATTATTGAGGTACATGATTTTCCAAAAGCTCGAAAACCTGCATATCAAATAAGAATCGATTTCGGTGCTTTAGGCGTTCGAAAAACAAGTGCTCAGATCACTGATTTGTACACCAAAGAAGACTTACTGAATACGCAGGTAACCGCTGTTATTAATTTTAAACCACGACAAATTGCTAATTTCATGAGCGAATGTCTCATCTTAGGAATTTACAATTCGGACGGGAAGGTTATAATCTTAAAAACGTCTCAAGGAACTAAAAATGGCGAACAGGTTAGATAGTTGCACTTTTTACATTTTTCATTTTAAGGAATTACTGCCTGCCTGCAATGAAAAACAGCTTAATTTTTAGGGTTATTCAAGATGACCAAGGCACCAATAATTCCAGGAATCCAACCACAAAGAGTGAGTAGAAAAATTATAAAAAAAGAGCCACACCCTTTATCAACGACAGCTAGCGGTGGAAAAATAATAGCAAATAAGACTCTAAAAAAACTCATTTTTTATTTTTAGGGATGCACCTGTAAGACGCGAGAATTTTACTTTTGTTACATTTGCTAAAAAAAAAAACAAGCGTATCGCCATAAAAGCTACATTTTATATCCAAAGAAAATAGCATTCATTAACAACTTATTTGTTCCAAACCAGAAAGCCCTAAAATTGGTGTTGTCTGTAAAAACAATAACGCGCCCTTTTCCTAACTTCTGTACTTTAAACGGAACTGTATTTTTAATAACTTTTGCATTTTCCTTGGAGATATAACCACTCAACAAAGGATTCGAAGTGTATTGAATCGGATTGTTATAACTCTTTTTATCTGCTTTTATAAATAGTGTTGAATTTCTAAACAATGCAATTTTATCATTTTTATATCCGAAATTTATGGGATGAGATCTGTCGATATCTGCTTCAAAAATAGCACCTCCAATAAACTGAGCAGCCGATTTTAAAGATTTGTTTTCAAAAGAAACGCCAGCAATTGTATCCATTTTAGTTTTATCAAACTCTAAATCTATAAATTTACTTTTCGCCAACCATTTCGCAGTGTTCTTATACCCTATTAAAATACCACCATTATTTACCCAAATTTTTAAGTGTTCAATCGACTTTTTGTCGATGACACTGCTAGGAATAATAATGTGTGTGTATTTCGCAATTTCAGTTGTACTAAAATAACGCATATCTAACCTGGTTACTGCCATATCGAAACGTTGATCTAACAAATGCCAAATTTCTCCAGAATCATTTCCTGCAATTCCATCTCCCACCAACATTGCTACTTTCTGCTTTTCAATATTGCTAAAATTGTTACTTCCTAAATCAATTCCGTCATTTAAGCCTGTAGTAACTCCGTTTATAACCACATGACTTTCTGCTGCTATTTTTTGAAGGAATTGAAAAATTTCTAATTCATTTAATTTTTGATTTTGAACCGGAATAAAAATAGTTCCATACTCATAAGAGTTACCGCCATTCTTAAAGTTTTTCATAGCAACTTTTGAGCGCAAGCCTTTTTTTGAAATCGCATTTAAAGCTTTCGGAGTATAAAATTCATTCCAAGGCATTAAGTACCCGTAATCACTATTAAAGGAAACCACCCCCGCTTTCATTTTTAAATCTAAAATCTCTTTTCCAGCTTTAGAAAGTGCAATGTCTTCGGCATAATCTACACCAAATGCATGGTTAAAAGTCCATGCAGAAACATCATAAAACAAACTGTCTTTGAATTGCGTTCTCACATCAAACATCGCTTTTACCAAACGCTGATTCTTCTGATTCATAGGAACTACATAACTATATCCTTTTTTATAATTTTTACCTTTTTCAGTAAAATCAGCTTTTACCTCATGAATTTTAATTTGATGACGTTTTAAAATTTCCGCCAAATGGTAACTCTTTGCAGCATCCTTTTCATCACCAAAAACAATGGCTTTATTTGATCCCGAGCTTCTAGATTCCTTGTAAAAATCTTGTTGATATTGTAAAATCTTAGTCCTCATTTTTCTTGCAGCTTCTAAAGTTGATAAAGCGGCGGTAAACTGATTTCTAATTGTAAAAGGAAAAGTTAATACTCCATTTTTAGTTTCTTGCGCATGCCCTCTTGAACTTGCCTGCTCAAACAAAATACCGATACTTCCATTAATGTCTGGAAACGTAGAACCTTTTCCATAATAAAAATCATCATAACTTTCTTCAGAATAGTATAAAGAACCTATTTTATCCAAGGCTTTTGCATGGTATGTTGCAATTTCTTTGGTTAAATCCTGATTCATTTGTGGCGTTAACGGATTTGTTCTACTTGGAATACCAGGTTGAAAAAAGAAACTAGCATTGCTTCCCATTTCATGGTGATCGGTTAAAATATTTGGTAACCACTTGTGAAAACTTGCAATTCTTGCTTTGCTTTCTGGCAATTGAACTGGCAACCAATCTCTATTCATATCGAACTGATAATGATTGGTTCTTCCACGAGGCCAAATTTCATTGTATTCTCTATCGTTCGGATCTGGGTTGATGTTCTTACTTCTGTTTGTGTTTGCCCAATATGCAAAACGTTGCAAACCGTCAGGATTAAAAGAAGGATCAAATAAAATAATGGTATTTGCAAGTAGATCATCCACCTCTGCACCTTCTGCAGCGGCCAAATAATAGGCGACAGCTAATGCTGCATTGGAGCCACTTGGTTCATTTCCATGAATAGAAAAACCTTGGTACACCACAATTGGATTTTTAGAAATATCAATGGTATTATTGTTTGTTGCATCGAGATGGTCTTCTCTAATTTTTTCTATGTTTTGATGATTTTTTGGAGACGTAATCGTCAATAACAACAGCGGCCTGTCTTCAAAAGTTTTCCCTCTGTTTTCGAGCGTTATTCTATCGGATGAAGCTGCCAAAGCTTTCATATAAGTGACTAGTTTATCATGTGTAATATGCCACTCACCTACTTCATGACCAATTATAGATTTTGGCGTTGGAATGTTTTTATTATACGTTACATCTGCAGGCAAATAATACGATAAATCTACTTGTTGAGCGGATACAGAAAAGGAAAGACACAAAAAAAGAAATAATAAATTTTTCATAAAAATTAAAATTAGATACTCAAACAAATATATGAAATCAATTTCTGTGTTTTTGGACTTTAACACTCCCTTAAAAATTTCACTTTCTCTCACTAAACTTATCATCAAAGTTCACTTAACAACATTATGCGATCCTCTTTGTCCTTATCATCGACTCAGTGTAAACAAAAAAAAGCCCAAGAATAAAATTCTTGAGCTTTTAATATATAAATTTTCTAATTTTATCTTCTACTGTAATTTGGAGATTCTTTTGTAATTACCACGTCGTGGGGGTGACTTTCATTAATTCCACTTGCAGTAATTCTAACAAATTGACCAGTTTCTTTTAATGTTTCAATATCTTTTGCACCACAGTATCCCATTCCTGCGCGTAAACCACCAATAAACTGGTGAATACTCTCATCTAAATCTCCTTTATAAGGCACTCTACCCACAATTCCTTCAGGAACCAATTTTTTAATATCTGCTTCAACATCTTGAAAATATCGATCTTTAGACCCTTGTTTCATTGCCTCTACAGAACCCATTCCTCTATAAGATTTGAACTTTCTTCCTTCATAAATAATAGTTTCTCCTGGAGATTCTTTTGTTCCAGCTAATAAAGAACCTAGCATTACGCAATCTGCACCTGCAGCTATGGCTTTAGGTATATCTCCTGTATAACGAATTCCGCCATCTGCAATCACAGGAATTCCACTTCCCTTAATAGCCGCAGCAACTTCTAACACTGCAGAAAATTGAGGAAAACCTACTCCTGCAACAATTCTTGTAGTACATATAGAACCTGGACCAATTCCTACTTTTACAGCATCTGCACCCGCTTCCACTAAATATTTAGCAGCAGCAGCAGTTGCTATATTTCCAACAACAACATCTAAATTTGGAAACTTTGCTTTTACTTCTTTTAAAACCGTTACTACCCTTTTGTGTGCCCGTGAGCGGTATCTATAATTACAGCATCTACACCAGCATTTACCAAAGCCTGTGCTCTTTCTACAGCATCTTTAGTAACACCTAAAGCAGCTGCAACTCTTAATCTACCAAAAGAATCTTTATTTGCAATTGGCTTCTGCGTCACTTTTGTAATATCTCTAAACGTAATTAATCCTTTTAATTTGTAGGCATCGTCTACAATTAAAAGTTTTTCAATTTTATAATTTTGAAGAATTTTTTCCGCATCACTTAAAGAAGTTCCAACTGCTGCAGTAACCAAGTTTTCGCTCGTCATTACTTCTACAATTGGTTTTGTATGCTCATGTTCAAAACGCAAATCTCTGTTGGTTACAATTCCTTTTAAAATTCCGTTTTCATCAACAATCGGAATTCCACCAATACTATGCTCTTTCATGTTTGCCTTTGCATCTGAGACAGTTGCTGTTAAAGTCAAGGTAACAGGATCTAGAATCATACCAGATTCAGCACGTTTTACGCGTCTCACTTCTTGAGCTTGTTGCTCAATCGTCATGTTTTTATGCAAAACACCAATACCGCCTTCTCTTGCAATGGCAATTGCCATCGCAGATTCTGTAACAGTATCCATTGCTGCAGAAGCAATGGGAACGTTGATGGTGATGTTTTTAGTAAATTTTGTTTGGATATTTACTTCTCTTGGAAGTACATCTGAAAAAGCAGGAACCAATAATACGTCGTCATACGTTAGTCCTTCTCCTATAATTTTGTTGTTGTGTGCTGTCATGTTGCAATTAAAGGTATAATTGCGAGCAAATTTACAATTTATAAATGAATTTATTGGGTTTTATTTAATGTCATTGCAATGCTATTAGAATATATTAATTAATTTTAAATGTTAAAGTATTTTAATAACAATTTATAAATCAGTTATTTATGTTTTTATTTTTATTTATTCTAAATAAGCTTAGAATTTATATAAAAGAGGTTGTATCTTTGCACTCAAAAATAAATCTATTTATAATTAATCTAAATAAATGAACAAGTATATTATCGCAGTAACTTTGTTATTTACAGGTCTATTAAGTGCACAACAATCAGAAAAACAACAAGGAGCTCTAGACTCTATTCAAAAATTAGATGAAATTATTATTTCTACCAATGTTATTTTCGGAAACAAGTATGTAGCCAAACACAGAACCGGTTCCGCCTATTATCTTTCTTCAAAAGAATTAGAGAAATTTAGTTTTACAGATGTAAATCGTATTTTAAGTGCAGTTCCTGGCGTTAGTATTTATGAAGAAGATGGTTTTGGACTGCGACCAAACATCAGCTTAAGAGGAACCTCTCCTGAAAGAAGTTCTAAAATTACATTAATGGAAGACGGCATATTAATTGCACCTGCTCCCTATTCCGCTTCAGCAGCGTATTACTTTCCAACCATTGCAAGAATGGAAGCGATAGAAGTTTTAAAAGGAAGTAGTCAAGTGCAATATGGCCCCTCCACAACTGGTGGTGCTATAAATATGATCTCAGCACAAATACCATCGGAGTTTGGTGGTAAAGTGCGTGCAAGTTATGGTAGTTTCAATTCGAATCAAGTACATGCTAAAATTGGGGGTGGAAACAGCAGATTTGGCTATGTATTAGAATATTTAAACTATGGTTCTGACGGATTCAAAACACTTCCAAGTGGAAAAAATACGGGCTTTAATAAAAATGATGTTGTTGCAAAATTCAAAGTAAATTTATTTCCTTCGGGTGCTATACAGCAATCTTTGGCTTTTAAATTTCAATATGCCGACGAAGTAGGTAATGAAACCTATTTAGGACTGTCTGAAGCAGATTTTAACAGGAATCCATTTGATCGATATGCCGCTTCAAATAATGATCAAATGACCACAGATCACTCACAGTTCGCTTTAACTCACACGCTAGAATTCACAAAAGACTTACACATTACTACCACGGCATATCGAAATAATTTTTCTAGAAATTGGTACAAATTAAACGATGTTACTTTTGAAGGAAATAAAAAATCTATTGCAGCTATTTTAAATGATCCAACAACCCTTGCAAATCATTTCTCTATCGTAAATGGAACCATAAATTCGGATGTAGATGCTTTGGGTGTAAAGGCAAATAATAGAAAGTATTATGCGCAAGGAATTCAAACAAAATTAGATTATCACTGGTATAAAGGTGATGCTTTTCATGATTTAGAAATTGGTTTTCGCGCGCATTATGACGAAGAAGACCGCTTTCAATGGGTAGATAAGTACCGAATTTCCAGCAACAAAAGTATGGAATTAACCACTGCAGGAATTCCCGGAACAGATGCAAATAGGATCGCAAGTGCTACCGCCTTTGCCAGTTACCTAACCTATAAGTTAAAATACAATAACTGGACGTTTACACCAGGAGTTCGATATGAAAACATCACCTTAAAGAGAGAAGATTTTGGTAAGAATGATGTAAAAAGAACAGGCGCTGATGTAGCAGTAAGGGAAAATTCGGTAGCTATTTTTATTCCTGGAATGGGAACAAACTACAAATTTCATAATGATTTCTCTTTATTTGGCGGAGTGCACAAAGGATTTTCTCCTCCTGGAAATCAAAACGGACAAGAACCAGAAGAAAGTATCAATTATGAGTTTGGTACTCGCTTTAATCTCGGAAAATTAAAAGGAGAAGTTGTTGGTTTCTTTAATGACTATTCAAACCTTTTAGGAAGTGATTTAGCAGCAACTGGAGGAACAGGCTCTTTAGAGCTGTTTAATGCAGGTGAAGTCAATGTTAATGGAATTGAAGTGTTATTAAATTATAACATAGCTTCAGAAAACTCAAAATTATCTTTCCCTATTTCTTTTGGATACACCTTTACCAACTCCGCATTTCAAAATAGTTTTGGAAGCGCTGATGGCTTGTGGGGAACTGTTGCCAAAGGAGACGAAATGCCATATCTTCCAAGGCATCAGTTAAATACTAGGATTTCACTTGAGCACAAAGACTTTGAAATAAATTTAAACGGAAGATATAATGGTGAATTTAGAACACTAGCTGGAACTGGAACCATTGCCAACAGTGAAAAAGTAGCTGCTAATTTTATTGTAGATCTCTCTGCTAAATATTTTATAAATAAAAAATTGAACCTCACAGCGAATGTCATCAATCTTTTAAACAATACTTATGCAGTTTCAAGGGTTCCCGCAGGTTTAAGACCAGGACATCCCTTTGGAATTTATGGAGGATTAGAATTTAGATTCTAAAAAAAATATCCTGAGTATAAAGAGCGCTTATTATTGGCGCTTTTTTTTTATTTAGTTTTTAAGTAAGCAATTACTGCTTTTCGAATATCAGATGACACTTCGCTATCTTTTGGTCTGTAAATTTCCAAAACTCCTGCACTAGTGTCCGACAAAAAAGGAATGTCGAACCCCTTGAGTAAATAATCTGAAAATGCAACCGTGTATGTTTTATTTACATTTAATTTTTTATTTTTTACATGCCATTTTTCTTCAATTTTTTCCGCGTTAAATCTTTGCAAATAAGCACCGGTTCCCGAAGCCAAAACACCATAATCTAAAACACGTTTTAACAAGCTTCCTTTGATTTTTACTTTTAGAATAGGACCTCCATACGGCAAAACTCTAAAAATAGCGACTGCCCTTATGTTTCCTATTAATTGATCGTCAATTCTAATAGAACCACCATTTACCAGCGCACAATCCACTTCATCCTGATATGCAAAGGACATGGCTTCTGTAATGACTTGACCTAAATTTGTTTCTATGCTCCTAATCGGTGTATCTCTTCCGTCTAAAGGAACTTTCGTATTATATATAATTTCAAATGGCTTTGGTATGATTTCTTTAATTTTTGAAGTCAAAATTGTCTGCCATTTATTTACAATTTGTCCTACTTTTTCATCTTCTTTTATTGCTGAATTTATTTCTTTTAATTCTGATATTATACGGGTTTTTTTTGTTTTTTTATCAAATGAAATTCTATGTATATATACAGTCTTTGCATTTGCATCTGCCTTAGAGATTTGCACATTACCCACAAAATTCAGACTATTTGTATGTTCGTGTCCGCCCATAATTAAAGGCAAATTAGGAATCAATTTTGCGATTCTTTTGTCATTTGCCAATTTCACATGTGTCAACCCAAAAACAACATCTACCTTATCTTTTAGAGCAGCATACGATACTTTTGCTTTTTCAAACATATTCTCATACTGCACAAATTCCTTTGGATTTGACGGAATGCAAACACTTATAAAACCAACTTTTATTTTTGTACCATCTTCGTCTGAAAATTCCTTTATAAAGGTTTCATTTACGGCTTGTTTTTTACCATTTATCTCCTTGTAAAAAGGAAGTATTACTTCTTTTGTTTTGAGTTTTACATTCGATGTAATCCATGGAAAAGTACTTTCATTCAATCTTTTTTGAAGGTCCTTTTGCGACACATCAAACTCATGATTCCCAAAGGCTACCAAATCAAAATTCATGGCATTCATTACTTCTATCATTTGTTTTCCTCGAACTCTTTCTCCTGCTACTTTAAGCGTTCCTAATAAAGATGGATTTAGAAAATCACCTGCCATAAAAAGCAGGGTGTTCGGGTTCTCTTTTAACAACGCTTGATGCACCGTTGCTACTCTTGCCATTCCACCAAATGCACCACCTTGAATGGGGGCAATTTCATAGACATCGTTTAGCTGTAAAAATGTAAAGTCTAGTGTATGATCCTTTTTTGTACAGGCAGAAAAAAGGAAGAGGAAGCATACTAGTATTTTTATCAATTTCATTGGAATCTTATTTTTTAGGTTTCGGTGGCGTGCCATTCGTATTGGGGTTTTGGTATTCTTTTGGGATCTCAAAAATTTCCAAAGCCTTATTATATGCACTCTCAAATCGCATTGGTTTTATATTTACATCTACTTTTTCAGCTGTAAAATAAGAAAGTAATTTTTCTGTGGGCATATTCCCTGTCAGTTCATCTTTTGCCATTGGACAACCTCCATACCCTTTTATTGCACCGTCAAAACGATTACAGCCTGCTTTGTAAGCAGCATTTACTTTTTCGTGCCACTTGTCTGGAGTCGTGTGCAAATGTGCACCAAATTCGATTTCAGAATACTCAGGAATTAAATTAGAGAACAAATAATCAATTACTTCAGGTGTTGAGCTTCCAACGGTATCTGAAAGTGATAAAATTTTTACACCCATTTTGAACAATTTTTCTGTCCATTCAGAGACTATTTCTACATTCCATGGATCTCCATACGGATTTCCAAAACCCATTGATAAATAAGCAACTACTTCTTTTTTAGATTTGTCTGCAATATTCAGAATTTCATCTAATGCTTCTATAGATTCTGCTATTGTTTTGTGCGTGTTTCGCATTTGAAAGTTCTCTGAAATAGAAAAAGGATATCCCAAATAATCTATTTCTTCAAATTGTGATGCATCATTAGCACCTCTAACGTTGGCAATAATAGCTAATAATTTACTATTCGTTTTAGACAGCTCTAACTTCGCTAAAACTGCTGCAGTATCGCGCATTTGAGGTATTGCTTTTGGAGAAACAAAACTGCCAAAATCAATCGTGTCAAAACCTACATTTAAAAGTGAATTTATGTACAAAGCTTTTTTTTCAGTCGAAATAAAATGCGTTTTTATCCCTTGCATGGCATCTCGTGGACATTCTATGATTTTGACTTTTTTCATCTTTTCAAAGATATAGAAACTAATGATGTTGCCCGCTTTTTTCAATTGAATATTACTCACTTTTTGTACTTTCGTATTCGAAATGAAAAAAAAGAACGCAGTACTGCCCATTATTGTGATTGCACAATTCTGTTGCACCTCTTTATGGTTTGCAGGAAACGCTGTTTTAAAAGAGCTGGTACTGCACTTTAATTTAGGCACAAGTGCTTTAGAAGATTTAACTTCAGCGGTACAGTTTGGTTTTATTGCCGGAACGTTCTTGTTCGCTATATTTACAATTGTTGATCGATTTTCGCCTTCTAAAGTGTTTTTTATCTGTGCTTTTTTGGGTGCGCTGGCCAATACCTGTCTTATTATTGATGGCAATACAGATGTAACTTTGCTGTTTTTTCGATTTTTAACCGGCTTTTTTTTAGCGGGAATTTACCCTGTAGGAATGAAAATTGCAGCAGACTATTATCAAAAAGGTTTGGGGACTTCTTTAGGGTTTATTATTGGTGCTTTGACACTTGGAACCGCTTTTCCGCACCTTTTAAAAGGCAGTATGAATGCTTATTCTTGGAAAACAGTCCTGATCGCCATTTCTATGCTTTCGGGCATTGGAGGGTCTCTTCTTTTATTGTTTGTACCGGATGGCCCCTTCCGAAAGAAAAGCAGTAGTATCGATTTAAAAGTTTGTTTCAAACTTTTTAAACACAGACCTTTTAGAAAAGCTGCTTTTGGTTACTTTGGACATATGTGGGAACTGTATGCCTTTTGGACCTTCGTACCTATCTTACTAAAGACCTACAGTGATTTGCACACGGATACGCACTTTAACATTCCACTGCTTTCTTTCCTAAGTATTGGTATTGGAAGTCTGGCTTGTGTTCTCGGAAGTTCTCTTGCAGTAAAATTTGGAGTACAAAAAGTAGCTTTTTATTCGCTAGTACTCTCGGGTATTTGCTGTGTGCTGACTCCGCTCTTATTTGTCAGTGCCAATGAACTATTATTTGTGCTCTTTCTGTTTTTTTGGGGCATGGTGGTCATTGCAGATTCCCCATTATTTGCAACCTTAATAACACAAAATACTCCAGAAAAAAATAGAGGAACGGCTTTAACAGTTGCGAATTGTATTGGATTTGCAATCACCATTATAAGCATACAGGGTTTAAGTTCATTATACCATAATAGCAATACGCACTTTATATATTGGTTCTTGGCAATGGGTCCTGTTTTTGGGGCATTTGCCATAGGGGTTAAAAGGAGGTTATAATTCAACGCAGGGTTTTCATTTAAAACAAGGCGGTACACTCTTTTTAAATCTCAGAATACTACAAATTCAACTTATTTTAGATTCACTTACGGTCTTAGTAATGGAGTTATAACGTTTAATTAGAAATCTATGAAATTTATATTATATATTTAAAAACCTTTTTGAGTAAAATAAAAGAGAGTAGTACATTTATAATCAGTAATTTAAAAGATACGGACTACTGAATATAGATTCATAATACTGAATTCAGTCCCCTGTAATTTTTACTATTTTCAGGGATTGCTAGGCAACTTTAAATATTTTAAATTTAACATATTATAAATATTAAAGAAAAGGACCTTTCACCCATTAGGGCTCGGTTCAATAAATAAATAAATAAATAAATAAAAATATTTATGGAATTAAACGCTCACTTCTGGAAAAAACTACACGATTCGAAACACAAAGAGTATTATTTACAATCTCAAATTGAAATATTCCAGTCCTTAAACTGTCGTCTCAATAGTGCAATTGCACTTATATCTGCAGGTAGTATTGTTGCCTGGATCTTTATGGTAGACTACTTTTATCTTTGGGCACTTCTGCTAATTTTTACCCAAGGAATTAATATTTTGAAACCAACTTTTCCTTTTCGTACATTTCTAAAAGAATGCAAACGCAAGCTAAAAATCATTCAAAGTTTAAATATTGAAATGGATCTTTTATCGCTTACAATAAAGAGTAAAAACCCTCCAGTGAATGTTTCTGAAGAGCAGTATCTTCGGCTGAAGAAACAAATAGATGCGATTGCTGTTTTCAAAGATAAAACACCGTTTAAGTTCAAAAAGAGAAGCGACGATGCGGTAAAAAAAAACATCCTGAATGATTAAGGCTGCATATGCTATAAAGAAAGGTAGTTCTTCTAAATAAAAAAACCAAATTCCAATGGGGTTGTAATTTTAGGTGCAGAAGCAACAAGATATGCAGAAGCAAAATTCAAAAAAAAAAGGATTTAAAAGTGCACTCTTTATCGCTAGAACTGCCTTTAAGGCACAAGGACCTACCGGTGTAGAACTTTCTGGAATTATAGCAGAGTTGAGTGGCTCTGTAATTATGAAAGATTATCCAGAGTTAAAAGAAGAAGAACTTGGAGAAATTTATTTAGTCGACGGTCAAAAAGCGGTTTTGTCATCCATGTCACTGCATGCTCAGAAATACGCTGCTAAAAAGTTGGCGACTTATGGTGTGCATCTTTTGATGGACACTTTTGTAGAAGATTTTGATGGTGAAAGTGTACAGCTATCTAATGGAAAGAGCATTGATACTAAAAATTTAATTTGGGCCGCTGGAGTACAGGCCAAAGTGTTTGAAGGTTTTTATCCCGATAGTTTTGGCCTGGGAAAAAGATTAAAAACAGATCCGTTTAATAAGGTGTATTTCGCTGACAATATTTATGCTTTAGGAGATTGTGCTTTAATAGCTGGAGATGAAAATTATCCTAACGGGCATCCGCAGGTGGCGCAACCCGCAATACAACAGGCAAAAAACTTGGCAGATAATTTATTAAAAAAACAAGAAGTATGGAAGGCTTTTGGCTACAAAGACAAAGGTTCTTTGGCCATTATCGGAAGAAATAAAGCCGTATTAGATTTTCCAAACCAAAAATATGCGATGAGTGGCTTTTTATCTTGGCTCATCTGGATTTTTGTTCATATTATGGGACTTGTTAATTTCAAGAGTAAATTAAGAGCGCTGTATAACTGGCTGGGATATTATATTTATAAAGACCAATCTTTTAGAATGATTATAAAACCTAATAGCAGAAAAAAATAATTGAACGGAGAAAAAACGTACCACAACATCGTATACATTTTATTGCAAGTGCTCCCCTACTAACAAAAACCTTCCCAGCTTTTATATGCTATTTGTATGTACAAAATGAAGTACGCTACAAATGCGAATGCTTTTTTTCTTCTTAGTTTCCACGACTAGAAACCATGCGTTCATCCACCCATAAAGCATTTGACACCAACACTATATTCCTAAAACACTGCATTCAGTGTCCTTGAAAATATACTGCCTTCAGGGATTGACAACCCTTCTTTTATCTGTTAACTTTAAATTTCTAAGCCATGCCAGTAAATAGTTGCTTTGCAAGGGAAAACTCCCTGTTAATAATACTAATTGTTGGGATATAAGCCGTTGTAATTAATGTTATGACTATTAATAATTTTAAAAGAATTAAATAAAAAACGCAACAAGCCAGATACAAGACGTTTCACATAATTAAAAATAATTATATTATGAAAAAAATCACTTTTTACCTCGTATTTATTTCAATATTTGGATATGCTCAAACAGCAATTACACACGCGAACTTCCAGCAAGCCATAAATACGTGTTTATCTACAAATCCAGCCGATGGAATGTGTAGCGATAGTGAATACGGAGCAATACCAGATTGGGATGTAAGTAGTGTAACTACTATGCGAGACGCTTTTAATAATAGATCATCTTTCAATGGAGATATTTCAAATTGGAATGTGAGTAGTGTAACCAATATGTTTGCTACGTTTGCAGGAGCAGAATCATTTAATCAAGATATTAGTTCTTGGGATGTAAGCAGTGTTACTACGATGTCTTATATGTTCGCTTATGCATCCTCATTCAATCAAGATATTGGTTCTTGGGATGTGAGCAGTGTTACTAATATGCGTTATATGTTTGCTTATGGATCCTCATCTAATCAAGATATTGGTTCTTGGGATGTGAGCAGTGTTACTACTATGAGCTATATGTTTTATGAAGCATTGGCATTTAATAGAAATATTAGTTCTTGGAATGTGAGTAGTGTTACAAATATGTTTGCTACGTTTGCAGGAGCAGAATCATTTAATCAAGATATTAGTTCTTGGGATGTAAATAGTGTTACTACGATGTCTTATATGTTTGCCTATGGATCCTCGTTCAATCAAGATATTGGTTCCTGGGATGTGAGTAGTGTTACTAATATGCGTTATATGTTTTATGAAACATTGGCATTTAACCATGATATAGGTTCTTGGGAAGTGCCTAGTGTTAATGATATGCGCAATATGTTTGATTATTCTGGACTCTCTACCCTTAATTATGATGCGCTTTTAAATGGGTGGTCTCAACAAACCCTTAAGCAAGATGTAACACTTGGTGCAAATGGCCTAACCTACTGCAGTGGAAAAGATGCAAGGCAAGATTTAATAGACACCTTTGGTTGGACAATTACTGATGGTGGTTTAGATTGTGCAACTGCTGGTGTAGATGACGAAAATCTATTAGCTATTTCAATTTATCCAAACCCAGTAGTAGATAAATTATTTATTCAAGGATTATCAAATCCTTCAAAAGTTTTAATCTACAATGTGTTAGGTAAAGAAGTACTTTCTATAAAAAATACAAATAACCTCAATGTAGCAGCATTGCCAAGCGGTGTGTATACAATTAGAATATCAGATGGTGTGAGGCAAACCAATAGAAAATTTATAAAGAATTAAGACATACTTAATATAATTTAAGAGGCCCTTACAGAAATGTGAGGTTTTTCTTAAACGAAAGGAATAACTCAAAATCAATATATCAATTCTACTTCTTATCATAGCCTTTATCACGCGCTTCTATATAGTTTATTAAGCTAACTTTTTTTTAAAATAATTTCCTTATTTAAAATTTTGAGTTTTTAGGATAGTACAATCTTTACCTGAATTCTCCTTCTATTTTCTCGCAGTAAATGCACCCAAGAAGCCTTTGACTTAAAAAAAATTCCTCCAAAAACACTGCATTCAGGGTCATTTAAAATGTACTTAATTCAGGTATTGTCTACTCTTCTTTTATCTACTCATGGTAATTAAAAGACTACAGGCGGTTTTTAACCTCTTAAAAAACCAAAGACAGCAAAGCATGTAGTTGTAAAAACAAGCTGCCGCATCCGGGTTTAAATAAGCTTATTATCCGCCTCTCTTTTCCTAAAAAAAAAGCTACAAAAAAAAAGACAAGATATGCATCTTGCCCTTTTGTAAACTATAGTACTGCTCAATTATCCTTTAAAGACAATTTTACGCATTCTTAAATTTTCTGGAGTTACCTCTAGGTACTCATCTTCCTTGATGTATTCCATATTTTCCTCTAAAGAGAAATCTACTTTTGGCGCAATCTTCATTGCTTCATCGGTACCCGACTTCCGCATGTTTGTCAATTGCTTTCCTTTGATCAAGTTTACGGCCATTTCATCAGACTTGCTATTCTCTCCAATTACCTGACCAATGTAAATTTCTTGATTCACATCAATAAAGAAACGTCCTCTGTCTTGCAAACGGTTCAATGCATACGCAGTTGCTTTTCCTGCTGCAGAAGAAACAATGGCTCCTTTTACCTCTTCGGTAAAGTCTCCTTTGTACACTCCGTATTCGCTAAATCTATGGTTAATAATTGCCGTTCCAGCAGTAGCCGTTAAGATTCTATTTCTCAAACCAATCAATCCTCTAGAAGGAATTGAAAATTCTAAGTGTTGTAAATCTCCTTTAGGTTCCATGATCAACATGTCTCCTTTTCTTAAGGATACTAAATTAATTGCTTTCGAAGCCATTTCTTCTGGAACATCAATAGACAATGTTTCCATTGGCTCGTGTTTCTTACCGTCAATCATTTTAATAATTACCTGTGGACGTCCCACTTGCAATTCATATCCTTCTCTACGCATGGTTTCAATCAATACGGATAAGTGCAATACCCCACGTCCAAAAACGTTGAATTTGTCTTCACTATCTGTAGTCTCTACTTTTAAGGCTAAGTTTTTCTCTAATTCTTTGAACAGACGGTCCCGAATGTGACGCGAAGTAACAAATTTTCCTTCTTTACCAAAGAAAGGAGAATTGTTAAT
>JAOKTT010000001.1 GCA_028336245.1 Polaribacter sp. | reverse complement strand
TTAAATACTATAATCCCATATACAAACGATATTTATTATAAAAGTAGACCAAATTTAGCTATTGCAAAAAACGATTGCATTAAAATAACCGACGAGTTTGGGATAAATAAAAATTTAGCACCTTTAAAACACTTGTATGATAAAGGGTATTTATCTGTTATTAACAATGTAGGCTATCCCAATCCAATTAGATCTCATTTTAGATCTACGGATATTTGGCATAGCGCAAGCGATAGTAATCAATATTTAAATACAGGTTGGTTAGGGCGATATATTGATATTTATGGTAAAAAACCCTATTCAGGAATAGAACTAGACGATAGTTTGTCTCTCATAATGAAAGGAAATGTCTTAAATGGAATTGCGACAAAAAACCCCACCATTTTATTTAATAATACAAAAACACCTTACTTTAAAAAGGTGTTAGATTCTCAAAGCGATGTCCATTTAAGCGAACACAATTTAGGGTATTTGTATAAAACGATGATTGAAGCAAAATCGTCTGCAAAATATATTTTTGAAACATCTAAGACCTACAATAGCACTATAACATATCCTAATAATCCTTTTGGAAAACAGTTAAAAACAACAGCTCAATTCATAAATTCTAGAGTAGATAGCAAAGTCTTTTACGTATCAATGGGAGGGTTTGATACCCATGTAAAACAAGAGGGAAAACAAAATAAATTGCTACAAACATATAGCGAGGCGATGGACGTTTTTGTCAAAGATTTAGAGCAAAAAGACACATTTAAAGACACCCTTATTTTAACTTTTTCGGAGTTTGGAAGACGGGTTCAACAAAATGCAGCTAGCGGGACAGATCATGGTGCAGCAAATAATGTGTTTATAATTGGTAAGAATTTAAAAAAACAAGGATTCTATAACGAAGCCCCTAATTTAATAGATTTAGATGAAAATGGGGATATTAAATATACTGTAGATTTTAGGGCCATATATGCAACCATATTAGAGACATGGCTAGAGGTTGATGATGCCACCATTTTAAATAAATCATATAGTAAGTTGGACTTTATTTAAGATTTCATACAATAGTCGTGAAGAAAATAGAGATACTTCACATGGAGTGATAATCTAATTCCCTTCAAATAAAGTTACTTCTTTGCGTTGACCATTTCTGGAGTTGCAACTGTTCTAAAACCTTAATGTTCTAAGGATGTAGACGGATCTGTAGCCATACGCGAGGACACTCGGTAACTTGCACAATAGGACGCATTGCATAAAAACGATCCGCCTCTAATCACTTTCTCACTAATTTTGGGGTTGTTGGGATTGTAGGCAGTATCCGCCCCTATAGGATTTGTAGAAATCTCTGTTTTGGAAGCTAATGTTGAATAGTAATAGATATTGTACCAATCACTGGTCCATTCCCAAACATTTCCAGAAATTTCATACAAACCAAAATTATTTGGAGGAAATGTTTTTATAGGGGCACTTTTTTCATACCCATCTGCTTGTGTGTTGGAAACTGGAAATTCGCCTTCCCAGCTATTCACATTGGACGAAAGATTTTCAATAAAATCGCCCCAAAAATAGATCTTATCTTTTTTACCACCTCTAGCTGCGTATTCCCATTCTGCTTCTGTAGGAAGGCATCTTCTTGCCCATGTGCAATAGGCTTGGGCGTCTTCAAAAGATACATGCACTACAGGGTGCTTTTCTTTACCAACAATAGAACTTCCTTTTCCGTTAGGCTGTTTCCAATTGGCGCCAATACTCCATTTCCACCATTGAGAAAAATCATATAAATTGGGTACAGACATTGTTGTTTTTTTAAATAATAAAGATCCAGGTTGAAGTATAGAATCGTGTGGTTTTAGGGTGCCTTCGGGTAGTTGTGACGCGATTAATGCCCATTCTATCGGTTGTTCGGCAGTGGTCATATAGTTGGTGGCTTTTACAAATCTTGAAAATTGGGCATTGGTGACTTCAGTGATGTCCATATAAAAGCCGTCAACACGAACGCTGTGTTTTGGTTTTTCATGAGGCAATGCCATTTTATCGTTATGAGAAGCTCCTTGGTCATAAACACCACCAGGAATCCATACCATGCCTTCAATTGTAAGTTTATTTTTTGCTTTATTTGTTTCTGATTTACCTACGCAACTGCCCAACAAACAAAGTAAAGCACAGTAGAAAATCTTATCGTAAATTTTGTTCATTTTTTTATGTTGCGATACCATTTATAACTTTCGAATTTAAAGCGGACTGTCTAAGCTAAAATTCATCAATTGTTGATATTTAGAAAGTTTTTTAATAATTTTTTGTATTTGTTAAATCTTTGAATAGGTAATGCTTTGCTTCATTTGTACTGTATAATAAATAAAAAAGAACTGGTAGGTTTCTTTAATTAAATATTTTAGCTACTGTGCAAGGACATATTCCAATTTTTCTTTTTTATTTCGTTAGAACTGCTCGCATATTCTGATTAATGATCCGGACTTCATCTTTACTTTTTATAAAATTTAAAGACTTTTGTATTGCTATTATTTTTGCAGACGCTTAGAATATAAAATCCTAATTGCAGCCCTTGTGTATCAATTATTTTTGAGTTACTGGTTATTGGGAGTCTCTGGTTATAGTGTATCCTTCCAAGAAGATCATAAACTACAAAATCATGAACACCCTTCGTCAAACCATGTATCGTGACAGTTTCATAATGATTACTGTAAGACAGGTAAATGCCCTTATCGCTGGCAAGTTCTGGAGTCGAAAGCGTTTGCCTAAGCGCGTCCCAATCTATCAATGGCCATGCAGCGTTGCACCAATTTATAAGACGCTCTAGGATAGCATGATCTACACCAAGATCATAAAACTTGGGTATTAAATAGTAGAACTGATCTACCCACATTCCTATGACATCGCTGCCAAAGATAGCATCTCCCTTTAGTATTTCAGATTCTAGAATGTCTTTTGGTTCAAGTTTGTTGCTCGTATCATTGCTATCCGTATATCTTTCCCAGTAAATACTTCCGTTGGATTTATTATATAGTTTGTTAAGACCTTCATTGTATAAATTACCATCGGTATCGGCCTCACCATCCTCAATTTCTGTTAAAAATTGCAGTAATTGTGCGTTGGTAACTCGTGCACGCAAACCAGAGGAAAATTTGTTTAATAGATTAGGAAACGCCTCTTCTTCGAATCCTTCAAAATTTCTTCTGAAAGTCATCCCATAGAAAAACCAGGGACCCATTACCCGTATTCTAAAACCGGAACTCGTGTTTGGCCCACCTCCACCAGACCACGTTTTTGTTCTGTACATTGTATTCAAAGTCTGATAATATCGCAGAGGTTCGTATAAACCTGAAGCGCTACTAGCTTTTAAAATAAACATATTCTGGTAATTATAATCTATAGGACTATTTTTTTGCATCATGCCTTCACCACCATTAACAATAGATTGTAAATGATACCAATTTGTGGAATCATATTTTCCAGTAGCATCTTCTTGCCCCTTAAAAGAAAGGCAATTCCCATTTGCATCCTCTGTTTTAACACAAGCTTGAAAATGTGGAGGAACTTCAAAGACTTGGTAACTATCACCAAACCATTGTCGTGCTTTAGGATGATCTTCTTCATCATATTGTGTAAACCAATGTGCTTTGTCTTGAAAATTAAATTCATTCATAATTTCAAAATACTGAACGGCCATTAGTCTCGCTAA
This sequence comes from Polaribacter sp., assembly GCA_028336245.1. Taxonomy (GTDB): domain Bacteria; phylum Bacteroidota; class Bacteroidia; order Flavobacteriales; family Flavobacteriaceae; genus Polaribacter. The sequence continues at coordinate 145,771 of JAOKTT010000001.1, read as the reverse complement.
ACTGGCAGCTGCTAGTTCTCTAGGAATATCATCTGCAATTTTTGAGGTTGCCGTGCCATCTTCAGTTCTCCATTGTTTTATGTTAGAACTTCCGTCTTCAAGAAACCGCCTATATTCACTATGAAAAGCAGAATTAGCGTTCATTAAATCACTAGCTTGTTGGGCTGTAATGTTTTGCTGTTGATAGGTGCTTAAATTATCAAGGATATGTAATCTAAACTTTTTATATCCTTCTTTAGGATCATATGTTTTTGACGTATCGTTCCAATAATCATCTGTAGTATAGGCATCCATGGGGTGCACAATGGGTAACCAATGTTTCCAGTCTGGGAATTGGATAGCAACCGGAATTTCCGTTCGATCGCTGGTAGCATCTGAATCGAATACCTTATACAATTCTTCTTGGCTTACACCATTGGGAAAAAGGTATGGAAACATGTCAGCATCTTCTTCTAACACAGCATCAAGACCTGCTCCAGCGGCCCACTGCTCAATAGGCTTTCCCGCCAATTGAGGCCCTGGTTGATAAGGTGGATTCCAAGGACGCCCATAACGACCAATGCTACCAGATGTTGGGGTTTCTTCAGATAAAGATCTAATATACGTAGCAATTAATTTTCCCTCTTCTTCAGTAAGATCATGAAATTTTGAACGTTCAATAATAGATGTATTTGAATATGAAAAGAATTCTAGGTCTCTACCATCCTGCAAATGACAGCTAGTACACTTCGCCTTTATTTCTTTACCACTGCTTAAATTAGTATAGCCATACCAAAAGCCTTTTCTAGTAGTTGGTAAATAATTATTTAGTAGCGGGTCTCCTTCAACCCCGGAAGCTCCATTTCTTCCATAATACCAGAGATTTTTACCTTGAAATACTTTATCAAACAAATCGTCTGGCTCGCCATCAGTCTTAGTATAATAGGGCGATTTCCAATCTTCTGGAGTATCCATAACAAAGTAACTAGTTTCATAATTGCGAGTTGTAGTTCCGGGTAAAACGTAATAGGAACTATTGTTTAATATTCTTTCAGAAGCAGCATCTAATACATCAAGATCAATGATTCGGTAACCATTAGAAATTCCATCCGAATAATTAAAACGTAAAGTAATGGTATTTACACCCACCTGAAAATTTGAAATTGAAACGGTAAAACGAATCGTATTATAACCACCGTTGGTCATTCCACCGCGCTCTTTTTCAGGGCTATACATTTTAACTGAACTGTGAGTTAGTGAAATCCAGCTTCCACCATTGACTTGAACAGAGGCCTTTCCTTCATACCCGAGATTATTCGCTCTTAGATATAAATTATCGGTACTGTTAATTTTGTTAAATTGCTCTTGATCAATTGTAAATGACGCGGATACGGCAAGCCCTTCTTCTCCAAGTACTTCAATAGGAAGCTCAATTTGTTGTGAAAAAACTGAATTAAATGAAAAAAAGGTTATGACAAAAAGTAAAAAAGTAATTTTAAATTTCATATTAAAATCTTAAGCATAAACATGAAGTAAAATTTTAAAGGTTCTTAAATCTAAGAGATAGATTTAAGAACCTTTAAAAGTAAACCAGACCAGGTGTTATAAACAAATATAACGGTAAAATTATCGAATCACTAACTTTTCAGTTGCGGTTTTACCAGCTTCAGTTACCTTTAAAATATAAATTCCAGCAGAAATACTAGACACATCCACATTTGATTGTACACCAGAAAAACTTGATGAAAGTACTTGTTTCCCTAAAAGGTTAAAAATTGTTATATTTTTTAAAGAGTTACCAGCAGAAGAAATAGTTAAAATTCCGTTAGAAACTGGGTTTGGGTACGCTGCAAACCCCACGATAGCGTTGTTTTTTAGAGAAGCTGTAGCATTGTGGAAAAATGAAAAATCATCCCAATAAACGGTTGTATTATCAAACGTTCTTAACTCAAACCAAAACTTCACCGACGTATCTGGTGCAATAACCGTTTCTTCATATTTTGTCCAAGCATTGCCATTAACAGCTAAATTTGTTCTTATTACATCAGCAGTAGTCCCACCTATAAAGCCACCGGTATCATCTCTAAAATTAGACCACATTTTAACAGGTTTTTCAGCTCCAGGGGCTATTTTATACCAAAAACTTATAGTATAACTCTCCCCTATTACAGTATTTGGAATATTTTGAGTTAAATTTATTCTACCTGTAATACTTGTTTGATTAGCTGAAAAAGACCCTGTGTTAGCATCTGTAGACTTTGTTACTCCCTCTGCCTTGAGCCAATTTGTTGGTTCCGTATCTGAAGTCCAATTTTCCAGCCCTCCGTTTAACATCATTTCTTGTCCAAAAGAAGCAATAGTTAAACAAAGTGTCATAAATAACGTTAAAATGTAATTTTTGTTCATCTTTTTATGTTTTTTATATTAGTGATCACAAATTCCGAAAGTACAACCAAATACGGGTTTAAGAACTGTTCAGATGAGTTTAAATGCTAATCAATACAGATTACGCCCTTAATAATGGGTGCTTACGCTTGGATAAATGAAAAAGCATCCCAGTAAACTGTTGTATTACTATACGTTCTGACCTCAAACCAAAACTTTACGGCTGCAGCTGGTGCAGTAACAGTCGCCTCATATTTTGTCCAAGCATTACCATTAATATCCAAATTAGCTCTGAGTACATCAGGATCATTCCCGCCTATAAAACCGCCATTGTTATCTCTAAAATTACACCATATTTTAACAGGTTTTCCAGCAACCGCTATTTTATACCAAAAAGTGATAGTATACTTCTTTCCTACAGTAATCTTCGGAATATTTTGAGTTAAATTTACGCGGCCTTTTGAAGCATCTTTTGTTTGCTTAGCTGAAAAAGAACCGGTGTTAGCATCTGTAGATTTTACTAATCCCTCTGCCTTGGTCCAATCTGTGGGATTTGTATCTGTAGTCCAATTTTCCAACCCTCCGTTTAGCATTAGTTCTTGTCCAAAAGAAGCAACCGTTAAGAAAAGGGTCATTACTAAAGTTAAAATGTGCTTTTTTTTCATTTTTTTATGTTTTTTGTATTGCTTATCGCAAGTTGCAATATTAAAACAAAATATGGGTTTGAGAACTGTTCAGATGAGTTTAAAGGCTAATCAATAATATCTGCTTACGCTGTTATTGAATCGATGGTGGATGCCTTTATTAATCTTCCCAAATGTAAATCGACTATCCAAAGTATCTTTTTTGGTTTTGGTGAAAAATAAATCTTTACAATTAATAGTATCTTCTGATACACAAAACAGCTTTTATTTTATGGGTTCTCTCGTTTTCGTATTCTCGGCTCTTAATCAGCTTTAATCTTTCAACTTCAAAACCGTCAGAATCAAGCTATATTTCCAGGTAAGGCCGTAAATTCTTATATTTTGAGAATAAAAATTCTAGTTATCAATCAGAATACCAACAAAGTATAATTATTTGAACATTTTTTAAAACTACTTGATCAGCTATTAAACCTTGCCTTCTTTAAGGCCTTATATATTTGACTCAAGCATTTGTAAAGTATTCAAATGGAATGCAGAATTAAAGAAGACAAAGATGAAACTCAAGAAATTTGAAGGAAACCCTATTTTATCACCTAACCCTGAAAATGAATGGGAAAGCTTGGTGACAACGAATCCAGCGGCGTGGTATGAAGATGGTATATTCTATTTATTATACAGAGCTGCAGGAGAAGACAAAGAGCACCATATACACATAGGCTTAGCCACAAGTACCGATGGATTCAATTTTAAGCGTGTACAAGATAAGCCTGTATTAACACCAGACCCAAACGGATTTGATGCTGGTTCTGTGGAAGATCCACGAGTCGTTAAATTTGGCGATGAGTATTATATGACTTATGCCTTTCGCCCGTATCCTCCAGGACAGTATTGGAAAAATGAATATGATCAGATTGAAGCACCAAAACTTAGTGAGTTTGCACCAAAATGCTTGCGAGAGAATGTTGGAAATACTGCATTAGCTATCTCAAAGGACCTTGTCAATTTTAAAAAAGTAGGCAGGTTAACAGATCCTAGTCTAGATGATCGCGATGTTATTTTATTTCCGGAAAAAATAAATAGTAAGTTTTTTATGTTGCACCGTCCTAAGAACTATGTTGGCCCGAAATACAATACAGAAACACCTGCAATATGGATTAAGTCTTCTGAAGATATGATGACCTGGAACGTAGCGAGTACGCTTTTACTGAAAGGCGAAGAATGGTGGGAGTACAAAGTAGGCGGAAACACACCGCCATTGCGTACCAATGAGGGTTGGTTAATGTTGTATCATGGGGTAGATAAAAATTTCACGTACCGACTAGGTGCTTGTTTGCTCGATCTAGAAGATCCTACCAAAATTTTGTATCGCACAAAAGACTTTATCCTAGAACCAGAAACGGATATTGAAAAAAATGGATTGTATAAATGGGGCGTAGTTTTTCCAACGGGGAATGTTATTGTTGATGATACCTTATATGTGTATTATGGTGCATCAGACCAGTGGTGTTGTGCGGCAACTGCAAATATTCATGAATTGGTACAGTTTATAAAGCAAAACACAAAATAAGTACAATGTGAGAAATGAAATATAAAATTTTCATTGAAACAGGGATTAATCAAACAAAAGCATTTTGGGCATAGAGAAGAATCTCTTACATAAAGTCTCAGAGCCTTTTATTAAATTTTTTTATTATGAATATTAGTATAATTGACATTACCATCCTGGTTGTATTTTTGGCGGGAATAATTTGGTGGGCATTAAAAAATGGTAAAAGTTCGGATTCAGATTCTTACTTTTTGGCAGGTAGAAGTATGACTTGGCCTGTCATCGGTCTTTCCTTATTTGCAGCAAGTGTCTCCAGTTCTACCTTAATGGGACATTCTGGTGAAGGATTTATAAGTGGGATTGCCGTTTTTAATTATAACTGGATTTCGGTTTTAGTGATGGTGTTTTTCGCCCTGTTTTTTCTTCCTTTTTATATAAAATCAGGTATTTTCACGATACCAGAATTCTTAGAGAGACGTTTTGATAAAAAATCGAAATATTATTTTTCATTCATTACTATTTTTGGAAATATATTTTTAGATGCGGCAGCAACACTTTACACAGGCGCATTAATTATTAAGCTTATTTTTCCCGAGTTTGAGTTGTTCACGATTATCGTTATAATGGCTGCTATTGCAGGGAGCTATACTATTATTGGAGGATTATCTTCCGCTATTTATGCAGATATGATTCAGGCAGCAGTGCTCATAATTGGTTCAGCTATATTGTATTTTTTCGCGCTTGACTCCATAGGAGGATGGGAAGAATTATACACGCGTTTTAATGAGGGTGTTTGGTTAAAGTTAACCCGTCCAATGAGCGATCCAACGGTGCCTTGGTTAGGTATGTGGATTGGAATTCCCATCTTAGGGTTTTACTTCTGGGGAAACAACCAGGTGATGGTGCAACGCGTTTTGTCTGCTAAAACAATCGACCATGGTCGAAAAGGGGTTTTATTTGTTGGTTTCTTATATCTATTCACCTTGTTTATTTTTATACTACCTGGATTAATTGCCCGAGGTACTAATCTTTTTGGTGTAGATAATTTGCCATTTGACATGATAAGCGGAAGCTCCCTAAAGTCAAACTTTGGTATTAATACCGACCAAGTATATCCACGCATGATTGTAAAGTTACTTCCTGTTGGATTGATTGGATTAATATTAGCAGCGATGATTTCAGCACTTACATCTACTTTAAGTGCTACATTAAGTTCTGTAGCTACTTTATTTACTATGGATTTTTACAAACCCTTTCATCCAAATGCTGATGGGAAAAAACTAGTTTTGGTAGGTCGTGTAACCTCTTTTTTAGTGCTGGTATTTGCTGTTCTTTGGGCGCCAATAATTGAACAATTTGATTCGCTGGTTTCCTATTATCAGGAAATTACGTCGTATTTGGCACCACCTATTGTAGGTACATTTTTCTTAGGTTTATTTTGGAAGCGTTCTAACGAAAAAGGTGCTTTTGCCGGTTTGATGTCTGGTTTGTTATTAGCAGCCATTATTATGATATCAAAGTATGTGCTTGATGTGGAAATTAGTATGCATTTCCTTCTTTTAGCTCCAATTATTCTCCTTCTAAGCGTCGCTGTTAATGTAATCGTTAGTATGTTCTCTCATTTGCCTGATGAACAGAAAGTCAAGCAAAATACATGGACGTTGGAAATTTGGAAACAAGAGACGGAAGAGCTTAAAAATGTGGTGTGGTATAAAAATTTTAGAGTATTATCCTTACTGCTGGTGATGGCTTGTTTCACGATGTACTTTATTTTTTATTAAATAGAAAAATAATATAATGAAGTAGGTACTACTTATTTTACGAGTAGCTTTTATATTTTGCATCTTTCCAAGTACTACTTAATAATACAAAAGAACAGCCCAGCTTATTTTTTGTATTGGTTGATGATCAACCTTGCGATGCTTTAGGAATCTATGTTCATCACCTTTTTTTGCAAACGCTAAATATGGAGCGTTTTGCAAAAGAAGGTGTTTTGTTCGAAAATTACTTTTGCAGACTGTCGCTTTTTACATATTCGCTACCCGCTTTTTAAATTAGGGAGGATAAGGACAAACTGAATAAAAGGATGGTCAAAGAAGATCAAAAAGCTGTTGAGTGTTTTAAAAGAATTAAGAAAAAGTTTTTGATTAATAGCAGTGAAAAAACAAGAATAATAATAAGCTTTATAAAGTTGTAGATTAAGGTTATTCTATTTAAATTGAATTTTAATTTTTATTAAATATTGCCATGGAATTTACGAATAGGTTTCTGAAGTTGTTTGTAGTTTTGTTTGTTTTACATTCACTGAATGCACAGGCTTATCAAGTAAAACACCTTAGTATTGAAGACGGTTTGAGTAATGGTACAGTGAATGCCTTTGCAACAGATTCGTTGGGATATATGTGGCTTGGTACATCTATAGGATTAAACAAGTATTCGGGCTATGAAATAAAGCAGTATTCAATATCCGATTTTTCAAATACTAAAAACAATAATATTAAAGAGGTCATTAACTATAATGGAGAACTCTATATTGTTGGCCGTGATGGCGTTCTTTTAAAATATAGATATCATCAGAATGACTTTGTTGAATTATTTTATAAGCCTACTTTTCAGTTTATATCTGCTTGTGTCATAGATAATAAAATCATTTTTGGATTGGCCCATGGTCTCCTAATGTACGATCTAGATAAAAAAAAGTTAGGGGAGGTGCTGTATTCTGACTTTACATTCAACCGCCGTTTAATCGTTCAGGAGCAATCTGTATATTCGGCGACCTCAAAAGGGGTTGTTTCGTTCGAGTATGACCAAGGAAATTTGATTGTCGTTGACACCCTCTTAAGGGATAAGGATATTACAGCACTTTCTATTGACGATAAAAATAGAGTTTGGATAGGGACAGAAAGGGATGGACTCTTTGTTAACGATACTGATAAATCAATCCGTGTTGAATTGTTTAATTCATCATTAAAAACATATTCAGTTCGGGATATAGCGTTTAACGCGAATGGAGATGCTGTGATTGCTGTTGATAGATTGGGTTTGTATGTTGTAGATAGATCGTTTAAAGTTCGACATCATTTTATGAATGATCCAGACCAAAAAAACACCTTAAGGCAGAATAATGTAAATAGAATATTTATAGATAAATCTGATGTTTATTGGCTTGCAGTTGGTGAAATTGGTGTTGATTTACTTTATTCAAAAGACAATCCTTTCGATAATATTTCACACGTTTTAAATGAAAAAAATAGTATTCATAATAATATCATACGCAGTATTTATGAAGATGAGGAAGAGATTTTGTGGTTTGGTACAGAGGATGGTGTTGGTCGACGAAGTAAAGATGGAAGGTGGACGCATTTTAATAAATCTAGAAAACTAGAAAAAACATCTGTTCTAAGTATTAATGAATATCAAGGAGAACTGATCTTGGGTACCTACGGAGAAGGGCTGTTGACTATAAATAGCGCATCGGGCGCTGTAACTGAGTTATTAAGAAATCAGCAAAAGAAACTGAATCTTATATTTTCTACTTTTACAAAAGACGATGAGCTGTGGGTTGGAGGCAATGATGGCCCTTTGAGCTTATATAATAAAGGGGAGTTTGTTCAGCGATTTCCCAGTGGCATAATAAAGTGCATCCTTGAAGGAGCTGATGATTTTATGTATGTTGCCTCGGGTGCAGGAGTTTATCGTTTAAACAAACGGAATTATAGTTTTCAAAAACTAGAGGATCCTAAATCTCTTAATCAAAATATTTTAGGCAGTGCTCATGCCTTATGTCTAGATTTAAACCAGAAAATATTATGGATTGGTAATGATGCAGGTATTCATAGTTATGATTTAAAGGAGAATAAGTTTAAGCACTATGACTCACAAGATGCAAGAAAGTTAGGAATCGTATATTCTATTCAGCAAGATAATGATGGTTTGCTGTGGTTGGGCACTTCTACAGGTTTGTGGCGATTTAATTTACAAGACTCTTTTTTTAGGCAATATGATCAAGAAGAGGGCGTGGAGGCTAATGAGTTTGGTTTTGGTGCTTCCACGAAGCTTAGGGATGGCAGGTTGGCTTTTGGTGGTCCCGATGGAGCGGTTATTTTTGATCCGGAGGAACTAGAGCAGGATGCTTTTGCATCAAAATTGTTTGTAAGTGATTTTAAAATAAATGGAGTTCAGTCTAATTCAATTATAAATACTGGAGATATCAATTACCAGAATAAGTTAGCATTAGATTATGACCAAAACTCATTGAGCTTTACAGCGGAGGTCTTGAAATTTCATGGACCTAAAAAAGATGTGTTTCAATGGAGATTGATAGGGTACGATGAAAATCCGATTTTGTCAGAAGATAGCAGAACTGTTTCTTATTCTAATTTGCCATCCGGAACTTATATTTTAAACATTACAACGTTTAATGCAGATGGAGTGCAGTCCCCTCATGTGTATCGTAAGGATATTGTAATTAAAAAACCTTTTTGGAAAACGTGGTGGGCTTATATCGTGTATTTCCTCATTTTAGGGGTTTTAGGGGTGCTTCTTATTTTAACTAGTCGCGCTAAGAATCAGCAACGTTTTAGCGATGAAAAAATAAAATTCTTTGTAGATGTAGCTCATGATATTCGAACACCCGTCACGCTTATTCAATTATTGATAAATCAACTTCCACCTATAGATAAGAACAAGGATGCTTTTGAGTTGATAAAAAGGAATGCCAATAGTCTAAGTGAGTATGTGTCTCAGTTGTTGGAGTTTCAGAAATCGGAACGGCAGAGATTAAAGCTAAGTGTGGAGGAGGTGAAAATAAAAAGCTTACTTAAATTACTTGTCTCAGATTTTCAACCTCTGCTACAAAAGAAATCTATGGATCTGGATGTTACCTCTCCAGATGTGAACATTTGGGTTGATAAAAATAAAATGAGCAGTGTTATTAATAATTTAATATCTAATGCCATTAAATATGGAGAGGAAGGTGGATCAATAAAAATTCTCGTAAAATCAAATGAAGAAAATATTAAAATCAAGTTTTCGGACAATGGGCTAGGAGTTCCAGAAAAGCAACAAAAACAAATATTTACAAGGTTTACTCGCGGTGACAATGTTAACCATAGGGGTATTTCGGGAAGTGGTATAGGTCTTATGTTGGCAAAACGAATCGTAGAATTACATCAGGGTAAAATATCTTTACAAAGTAAAGAGAACATCGGTTCAACATTTATTGTTGAACTGCAAAAGGGTTCCAAGCACTTTAAAAATGATGAAATTAAAACGGTAGAAACTATTCATAGTGGTTACGATAAGATTCCTGATATAATTGGAGAAAACAAATTGGCACTGCTGGTGGAAGATAACGAAGATCTTAGAGCAATCATTAAAGCAGAACTGGATAAAAGTTATCGTGTAATTGAAGCTCCTAATGGCAAGGAAGGGCTGGTTTTAGCGGTTGAAAAGAATCCAGATATAATTATTACTGATGTAATGATGCCACTAATGAACGGTAAAGAATTGTGCAAAATTATAAAAAGCAATATTAAAACGAGCCACATTCCTGTGGTGATGATTACTGCTTTGGGAGGCGTTGAAGATAAAGTAGAAGGTCTTGATGTGGGAGCTGATGCCTATGTTGAGAAGCCATTTAGTATTGAGGTTTTAAAAGCTACAATAAATAATCTATTGCGCACACGCCAGGCACTGGGGGGTATTGCAGGTAAAGAAAATATTAAGAAAGCCAATTATACGTCGCCTGATGAGAAATTTCTGTCTACAGCGGTAGAACTAATTAAGGAAAATATAACTGAGCGGGATTTCACTATCGATGTACTTTGTTCAAAATTAGGGTTTAGTCGTTCAAATCTTTTTAGAAAGTTAAAAGGCCTAACAGGTATGACACCTTCTGATTTAATCATAAAGATTAAATTGAATCATGCCGTAGAATTATTCAAATCGAATCAAAATATGCGCATTGCGGATATTGCTTATGAGTCGGGTTTTCATGATCCGAAATACTTCAGTACAGTTTTTAAAAAGTTCTACGGTAAAACGCCAAAACAATTTATGAGAACCCAGGAAAACTGATTTTCACCTCTGTGATTTCATCCCTAAAATCTATTAGCTCGATATTGAAACCGTGGAGTAAGCGTTAATAATATAAAAATAGAGTGCAGCAATTAAAAATAAGTGTAGCTTTTTATTTTAAAGGCTTGTTATTCGTTTATTCGCTGCAAGTTCTCCTTCAAAGGTGGATAGTTTATTTATATCTTTTTAAAAGATATATTACACATATTTATATGGCTAAATTCAACCTTTTTTGAGAATTTGAATATGATTTTATTTTTGTAAAGTATAACCATAGAGGTTTGTAATCATCATTTAATGAGTATGTAATAGGTGTTGATTAGCCTTTAAACTCATCTGAACAGTTCTCAAACTCATATTTGGTTTTACTTTTGCATTTTGCGATAGCGATTGTGTTGGTATAGCTATTTCTAAAAGAAGGAGTCAGCAGATAAGCTTAGAAGATATATAAAAACAAAATAAAATCAAGTTGTATGAAGAGTACCTATATTATTATTGGATTACTAATCGTTAATTGTACTTGGGCGCAGACCCCGTCAAAAGATGACGCTATGAAAAGGTTGGTGGAAGACTATAATTATATAGTGGGCACCCAAACTGTGGGGCCTAAATATAAATTCACGAATGAGTCGATGTTGGTAGAAACAGCTAAGCAAATTAAAGACATGGGTTCTAATTTACTTAAATTCTCGATGCATCCACGATATTGTAACGAAAATTATGGTCTTACTGAGAATAAAGAAATAACTTCATTAACAAGTTTAGCTCAATTAGAGCCTTCAGTTAAAGAAGTTCTCAATATGGATTTTAAGTTTTATCACATCTGGGTATACGGTTTTTCGCAATATTCACCTGAACCAAAAGGCAAGAAAAATGATACCAGTCAAATTAAATTTATAGGAGGCTATCCTGATTTTTATGCCGAGGCTTTATACAAAGAGTTATACGAGTTGACAAGTTATTTATTAAAGGAATTCAATAACTCAGGCAAGGTATTTTATCTAGGTAACTGGGAAGGCGATTGGCACTTGCGTTGGGACTATGATCGGACTAAACCAGCCGACGAAGCTACATTAGAAGGCATGTTGAAATGGGCGAAGGTACGTCAGAAAGCCATCGACGATGCTAAAAGAGATACCGAATATAAGAATGTTAATATCTATCACTATGTGGAAGTGAACCTAGTACGACGTGGCATTGAATTAGGCGATAAAGTAGTAACCAATACGATCATTAAAGAGGTGAACCCGGACTATGTTTCCTATTCTTCTTATGACGCAACAAATCCACCTAAAACAGAACAAGAGTTACATGTTTCTTTGAGCGAATCTTTGGATTATATCGAATCGTATCTTCAACCTAAAAAAGGATTGCCAGACGGCAAGCGTGTATGGATTGGAGAGTATGGAAGTCCTTTCATGAGGTATGGCGAAAAAGTGCAAAATGAGCGTGCAAAATGGGTGATTAAGACAGGGTTAAAATGGAATGCTCCTTTTATTCTTTTTTGGGAAATGTATAATAATGAAATTAAAAAAGAAACAGGAGAGCAAGTAGGCTTCTGGATGATAGATGATAAAGCTAGAAAACAAGAAATATGGCACACGCATAATAAGTTTTATAAGGACAGTAAACGCTTTTTAAAGCAGTATTATCAGGAAAATAAAAAGATGCCACTTTTGTCTGTGTTTCAGGAGAAAGCTTTGAAGTTTAATATCTTAAATTAATGGAAATGCGATGACATGCACTCCTCCTAGCGAATAAGATTAATATAGGTGGTATTCGCAATGGATTCCTATCTTAATAATTAGAAGTAAATAGAAAGTATGTTTTTAAATATAATTAATAACTAAACCATTAAATTTTAATAAAATGAAAAAATTATTAATATTATTATTAATTGCAATGCCCCTAGGAATTTTGGCACAGCAAAGGAGTATCTCTGGAGTTGTAACCGATCGCATCACAGGAACTCAATTACCTTATGTTACGGTTCTAATAAAAGGAACCCAAGAAGGAACTATTACCGATGAGAAAGGAAAATTTAATCTTAAGGCTAATGACAGTGACGTCTTAGTGTTTTCATATATTGGGTCAAAAACCAAGGAGATAGCAGTCCAGATGAGGTCTATTATAAATGTAAGTTTGGAGGAAGATATAGCCCAAATGGACGAAATAACTATTAGTGTAGGCTATTATGATGTCAGAAAAGATGATTTGACCGGCTCCATTTCTCAGGTAACTTCGGAAGTATTGGATAAAAACAGAACAAACTCTGTTGAGAAGATGTTGCAGGGGCAGGTGGCAGGACTTGTGGTAAGCGAAAACTCAGAACCTGGTGGAGGTATTGGAATCTCTATTAGGGGTACAAACTCTATGTTGGGAGGAACTCAACCGCTATATGTTGTGGATGGTATTCCCATTAGCCCATTGATGGATGCGCAAGGAAACAGTGGTTCTGGTCAGTCTCAAAGTTCGCTGAGTTTTCTTAACCCTAACGATATTGAAAAAATGGAAGTGTTAAAAGATGCTTCTGCAACTGCTATTTATGGTGCGAGAGGGGCTAATGGTGTCGTGGTGATTACCACAAAAAGCGCTGATAATGTAAAGGGAACTGATAAAATTTCAGTGACAGTTGAAACTACGCTTACAGATGTAATTAAAAATATAGATGTATTTGATGGTCCAGAATTTGAGGAGTTCATGAACCAGAGAGTTGTGAACCAGTTGTACATAGACATCACAAACCCGAATAGATCAGGGGCTGTGTTTAACGGCACCCAGCCAATTACAGCTGGTAACTTTGATGAAGTGGCTACATTTCAACTTCCATATCCTGAATCAACTGGTATTAATACAAATTGGCAGGATCAAGTGTTTCGTAAAGCATATTCTAAAAATTATAATATCGCATACCGTGGAGGATCAAAAAGCAATAATTTATCCATAAGCCTTGGCTTGTTAGACAACGAGGGTGTTATTATTAACTCTGATTTTAAGAGGGCTACCTTTAATATGAATGCCAAAAGAAAGGCATTTGATGATAGAATTACACTTTTAACCCAAACAAAGGCTTCTTATTCCAACGGGAATGCAGCTTCTACTGGTAATGGGGAAATATTTCAGCAAAGAGGCGTTGTGTCCCATTCCCTGAGTTTTCAACCTATATTTCCGCTTCTTGAACTGGGACAAGGGGATGAGATTTATGCAGAATTGAACGACGATGAACCAATTTCAAACCCATACACCCTAGCCAAGTATGTAGTAGATAGAAAAGAAGCGGTGTCTTTTATTCAGTCACTTACTATCAAAGGTGAAATTACACCAAATTTGAGTGCTACCCTAAAAGGAGCTTTGAACTACCAAAAAAGTTTTAGGGATAGTTATTACCCAACCAACACTACTCGGGGTAGGAGAAATAATGGTGAAGCTTCACAGGCTTTTTTGCAAAATATAAAGACTTATGCTGAAGTCAACCTTCATTATAAAAATAACTTTAACGGACATCGTGTAGATGCAATTGTTGTTGGAACATACGAAAATAACAATATCCGTAGTATGTTTAACAAGGCATATGGCTATGGGAGTGATCTAACATCATACTACACCTTCGAGTCGGCAACAGATATTCAGGTGCCAATAGCCGGATTTAGAGAACAGAGTTTACTTTCTGGTTTAATGCGGGTAGCATACAATTATAAAGGAAAATATTATATTGATGTGAATGCAAGAATGGATGCTTCTTCCAAGTTTGCAGCGAATAAAAAGAGCGCAATATTTCCATCTATAGGATTGGCTTGGAGAGCTTCCGAAGAACCTTTCTTAAATGAAGTTGAGGCTATATCCAATTTAAAACTACGTTTTTCATATGGGAAAACAGGTAGTAACCCCATCCAGCCTTTTCAATCATTGGCATTGACTTCGCCGATCAGGTATAATTTTAATAACCAAGTAGTGACGGGATATTATGAGGAGAACCTGAGCAACCCAGACTTAACATGGGAAACAACGGATCAGTTTGATGTTGGTGTAGATTTTAGCATGTTTAATTCGAGGTTGAGCTTGACTGTAGATGCTTATTATAAAAAAACGCATGACTTGCTTCAATATGTTAATTTACCTGCTTCAAATGGCTACGAGAGTAGGGTAGATAATTTTGGTAAAGTTGAAAATAAGGGTTTAGAGTTTAGTTTAGGAGTAGATCTTATTCGAAAAAGTGATTTTAGTTGGAATGTTTTAGGAATCCTAAGCATAAACAAAAACAAACTGGTTGAACTAAACTCTAACCTGGAGTACCAATTAGGGCCATCTGTAGGGTATAATAATACTTTTCCTTCTATGTTTATGGAGGGTAAACCTTTGGGTATTTTTTGGGGAGCGGAAACCGAAGGCATCTATGCCAATTGGCAGGAAGCCATTGACAGTGGTATAGCAGGTGCCGCACCAGGTGAAATAAAATATGTAAACAATTCTGTGGACACTGATGAAGATGGAAATCCAAGTGCGTTGCAACAGATTAATTTTGATGATTATGTACAGATAGGAGACCCAAACCCTGACTTTACAGCATCGTTAAGCAATACTGTTACTTTTAAAAATTGGGATCTGAGTGTCTTGTTCACAGGCCAAAAAGGAGGTGATATACTTTGGGTAGATTCATGGGCATTAGCAGCTTTTCAGAGAGGTGCCAACGGTTTGGCTTCCGCGTATAATAGTGCATGGATTGCTCCGCTTACGGTAGATAAAGCTTCAGGGCAAATTAGTTACGATGAATCTATTGGAAGGCTCGTAGGTGCTAACAATCCAGCTCCATCAATAACTTCTGGAGACAGGTTCAGCGTGTCGGGTCGACAGATCTTTGATGGTTCTTTTATCAGATTGAAAAATGTAAACCTAGGATATACTCTTAATATTAAAGGAACAGGAAAAAGCTTTAGGTTGTATGCTTCGGTACAGAATTTATTTACCTGGACTGATTATCCGGGGTTTGATCCTGAAGTACAATCTTATAACAAGGATCCGCAAAGAAGAGGAATTGATTTTGGATCGTATCCCGGTACAAAAAACTATGTATTTGGTGTGAAATTTAATTATTAATGAATAAGATAACCTTAAAAAAATATATTAAAATGAAAAACTTTGCATATCTACTAATGGTTTTGGTAATCCTTACTTCTTGTGAAAGTGTACTTCAAGAAGAACCAAAGACACAGACGGGAACTGACTTTTTCTATCAGAATGAACAAGATGCACTCAATGCATTGACAGCTGCTTACGCTCAAATGAAAGCTGGATTTGGTTATTATAGCCAGCAGTTTCTTTCCAATGTTTTTGCATCTTCCGACCAGGGGAGATCAAGCTGGAAACATAATGATTACTACAACGGGGTATTAACGTCCTCTAATACAACTTTACCTGATACCTGGAACCAAATTTATAAAGCCATCCGCGATGCCAATAATGTGATCTATAATGTTCCTAGAATAGATATGGACGAAAGCTTGAGGGCCCGTATTGTGGGTGAAGCAAAGTTTTTGAGAGCATTACATTACTTCAATCTGGTTCGTTGTTTTGGCGAGGTGCCTCTGAGAACAATACCTGTGCAACCGGGAGAGGAGAACGGTTTGCCTGTTTCACCTATAACTGATATTTATGATATTATTATTAGTGATTTAAAATATGCATCGGAAAACTGCTGGGGACGTCTGGATATGGCGTTGGGTAGAGCTACCAATGCATCGGCCCAAGCCTTGCTGGCACGTGTTTATCTTCATATTGCTTCTTCTGCCCGCGCTGCATCAGAGGGTAGTGAAGGGTGTGCTCCATATACCGCTTTTGGTGCGGATTACACGGCTTATTATGAAGCATGTAAAATATATTGCGATTTAGCTATAAGTCAGCCCGGTTATCAACTGGTTTCTACTTTGGATGATTGGGTTAATATTTTTGACCCTACAAAAGGAAACAATTCGGAGATATTGTTTGATATCCAGAGTAGTTCTGCAACGGAACAAGGATCAACAGTATCTAACCTCTTTTCTCCGCGGAATGCAGGATTAAGCGGAGGTGGCTGGGGGGGTACCAATTGGGCAATTGCTGGGTTTGTTAAAAATAATGTAGATGTTGCCGATCCAAGGTATGTGAATGGCATTATTCATGAATTTGAGACAGAGACGCTGCGTCATGAGCTAAACCCAAAAATGGACGGTTATGTGAGGTTTGACTTGGAGACTGGTGCTTCCAAGGGTAAATTGAATAGGGTTTATACTTCAAAGTACATTGATAGCGATGCAACAACTGAAGCTACGAGCCAGCAAAACTGGCATGTCATTCGTTTGTCTGATGTTTACCTGATGCGCGCCGAAGCACTTGCTGAAATTAATCAAGCTCCTCAACTGGCAAATACCGATGTGAATGCATTAAGAACTGCAGTAGGGATGGTTGATTTTGACGGTACAGGAATGACTATGTCAGATTTTAGGGATGCATTGTTAAGAGAGCGAGCGGCTGAGCTATTTATGGAGGGTAATCGTTGGTTTGATCTAACGCGTATGGGCGTGTATGAAGAGAAAATTAAACTTGCATTTGATCCTAAAAATAGAGGTTTACAAGCAGGGATTAGAGGCCCTGAAGATTATACCTGGCCCATTCCTATCACTGAAGTTTCGGCCAATAGCAACATTGATTAATGTTTAAAAATAATATGCACAAGAGGTTCGTAAATATTGTAATAAGCCTGGGATTTTTTCCAGGCTTATTAAAATCAAAATAAAAAAGGAGAAAATGGTGAAGTCCTTAAAAAGTGAGTTGTAAAAGAGTCTAGGTTATCTATTTTATATAAAAAAATAAGGCTCATTTAAAATTAAAGATACACCATGCGAAGTAATCTTTTTAAACCAGTACCTCAATTTTAGCATTTATAATTTGCTAAATGGTATGACTATGAAAAAATATTTCACTGATAAGTACATGAATTAAATTAAGAGAGTTCTGCCTACTAAAATAAAAAACAATCAATCTATAATTATAATAAAATGAAAATAACAATTGAAAAATTAATCATCGCTATTCTAATGGTTGGCATATCCTCATGTTCTTCAAAAAAGATATCGAAGACGCATAGTAACCAAAATAAACCAAACGTGTTGGTTATTATGGTCGATCAATTAAATGTCAATGCGTTGAGTTGTTATGGGGGTGAAATGCAGACTCCTAATATTGATCGCCTTGCAAATGAGGGCGTTCGATTCGATAGAGCATACTGTACAACACCATTCTGTTCACCTTCCCGAGCTTCAATTGTAACAGGACAGTATCTTCATGAACATGGAATTGTACAAAATATGGGATGGAGACAGAAAGAGGGGATTACGATTGATGATGAAACTACCGAAAAAATCCTGTCAGAAAATGGGTATGAAACACACCATTATGGGAAATGGCACGTGGAAAGTGATTCCCTGCCTTATTTACCCTATTATCCAGACCAATATGATTTTGGATACCAGTACAAAAAGGAAGCTAATGAATCTGGGGTAACTCTTAAAAAAGCGGACTCTGATGAATATATGAATTTTTACGGGCAAAGTTTTCCCGTTGAAGGCACTCCTTACATGAAAGGAAAGCGAGAACACCTGGACTCAATATGGAGCTCCATTGAGTATAGGGACTTTGTGACTAAAATGGGACGATTGAAAATTAAACCCGAAGAATGGATTGATGGTATTCTTGCTAAAAAAACGATTGCAAGGATTAAAGAAAGCGGAGAGACAAATGATCCTTTTATGCTAACCTGTTCATTTATCTGGCCACATGATCCAAACTTTGCTCCTTCACCATATTATGAAATGTTCAATCCAGATTCATTAAAGATTCCTGAATTCAATACTCCTGAACAAAAATTCGAGAATTCGTGGTCAAGACGAATGGTAAATGGCTATGGAGATGAAGGACTGAAGGAATTTCTAAGAATATATCATGCGAACGTCAAATATTTAGATGATAGAATTGGTGAAATATTAGGGGAACTGGAAGCACAAGGCAAACTGGATGAAACCTTAATTATTTTTACCGCAGACCATGGGGATATGATGGGTGAACACGGGATGACATGGAAATCGAACGAGTCATTTTATGAAGCTATAGCCAATATACCTTTTATTATTCGTTATCCTAAATTGTTCAAACCAGGAGTTTCATCTATGCCTATTAGTTTAGTAGATATAAAACCTACAATATTGTCGGTAGTGGGTGAAGAATACAAAGCAAAAGTAAGTGGAACGAACATTGTACCGTTCTTTACAGGAGAAAAAAGTATGACCGAAGCACCGAAATATTCATTTTGCGAACGAATTCAATACCACCCTGAAGGGAAACGCGAAATTTTAAGCACTGCAAAAGGAGCTTTCATGGTAAGAAACGATCGGTATAAATTGAATATATATCCAGATGGCGATGTATTTCTGTATGATTTAGAAAACGATCCAAACGAAATGAAGAATGTTATTGATAACCCAAAGTTTACCCAAGATGTACTTGAGCTTGAAGAAGCTCTTTCAGAATGGCTAAAGACAACAAACTGGAAAGGAGTACCTGTTAAGTTTAAATACTTATAAGGCGCCTCTTTAATGAAATTAATAGTAGGTGTAAGCCTTCAAGTTTTAAACAAATAAAAAGCATTAAAACGCTGATTTTTAGAGTGTATTATTTAAAGTTGAGATTATGAAAAAGATTATAACTATAGTATTGTTATGTGTTATTTGGTTAAACACAAAATTGGTTTCCGGCCAGGAGTCGAATGAAAAACCAAATATTTTGTTCATCTACACTGATCAGCAAACCGTTGGATTAACCAGCATAGAGGGAAATAAATTAATCCAAACTCCAAATATAGACAGGATAGCTAGAGAAGGTGCCATGTTTCCAAACGCCTTCGTTAATTTGCCTTCTTGCTCTCCATCTCGGGCAAGTTTAGTAACCGGCACCTACAGCTGGAAGCATAAAGTATATGACAATGAACATCCTAATCGAGGAATAATGGGGATTGTCCCAGAATTCAGTCAATTGTCGGACAGAATATTGCATGACGATGGCTATGTGGTCGGGCATCGAGGTAAATGGCATATTGGTAATAAAAAATTGTTTTTTGATAATAATACGACACCACCCGAATTCGACTTTCCATATGCAGGGAAAAATTATCCATATAAAGCCGAGATGCAGGCACAATATCCCTGGGATTTTGCAAACCCTGATTATTCTAAAAAGTCGTATTTTGAACGAAGTGAAGGAGGTTGGGTCAAAGGGAAAGCTATTTTGCCAACTCAGTTAACCGCTGATTGGCAAAAATATTTTTTTAATTCTATTAAACCAATCAAATGGGGTGATGTAGGAAAGAATTTAGTGCCGTTAGAAAAATGGTATGAATGGAATATTGTAAAAGAAGTGTGTGAATTTATAGATGAAAACAAATCTAATACTTGGGCTATGACAATGAGTATTAGTCCACCTCATGACCCATGGAGTGTTCCGGATCCTTACTATACTAAGATAGCAAAACACCTGTTGGATAATAATCTAATAAAACTGGAGGGAGATGAGCTTAGTCCTAAACAAGATACGGGACTATCAACAAGGATTGGGCGTAAACTTAAAGAACTGAATGGAGGGTACAGAGGTGTTGAAGAATATGTAGCTAACTATTTAGCATTGGTGGCAATGACAGACGTTCTTGTTGGAAAAGTACTCGATAAATTGGATGACCTTGGACTTGCTAATAACACTATTGTCGTTTTTACTTCCGATCATGGCGATATGAAAGGAATGCATTACAATGTTGGAAAAATTAATGAAAAAATGTACAACCGTCTTTTTAATGTCCCTTTGTTTTTTAGGTATCCAGACAAAATACCTGCTGGTCAAATCTACAAGCAAAGAGTGTCTAATGTTGATATAATGCCTACTATTTTGGATTTCTCAGAGCTCGCTTTCTCAAGATCAAATATTGATGGAAAATCATTTAAAACATTACTTGAAGGGGAACAACAGGAATGGAGAGACCTTAATTTTATCGAAGATTATCACAATGCAAATCTTGATACTGACTTCAATATTTCTACAGACATTCCTGATTCTTCAGATAAGGAAAGCGCGCGTTTTTCTTATACTTTAGGTATTGTAGATGATAATTATAAATATTGCTTTTCAAGGTTTTCAAACGGAAGATACCCTGTAAAATACACCTCTTCAAGGTTTATAGATTATAAAGAAGATCTAACGGAAGTTAACAACCTAATAAATTCTGCAGATAAATATTTAATTTATCAGTATCAGTATCGACTAAAAAAATATTTAGAGGGGAAAAATTTCCCATACATAGATGAAATTGATAGAAGCCCTTTTACACCGCGCGATCATAAAAGAGACTTTATTCAGGATGGCTTAAATGAAATAGTGATAGCCCTAAAAGCTAATAATGTGCAGGGAGGTATAAATTTAAAATGGGAATTTTTGCAAGGTGCGCAAATTACCAAAGAACTTAAATTGTACAGAATAAATAAGTCAGGAGCACCTAATGGTGTTGAACTCGGAATATTTGATGCATCGATTAGTACTTTTAAGGATACGACTGCTACACCCGATAGAAATTATGTGTACTTAATTGAAGCATATGATTCATTAGGTGTCTCAGGGAGTTCGAGATTTGTAGAATAGAATATTTATTATCAGCGTAATTTTAATATTTATGGTATAATTAAAGCTAAAACCATTATTCTCAGTGTTAATTAGAGATGCGCTTAAAAAGGGAAGAGAAAAATTGACATAAACACACGAATCGATTTTTGAGTGTTTGGGGTTTGAATATAAGGGAGTCTATTTTACACTATATATTCCTATGTTGTAACTATAAAAAAAGGAAATAAAATGAAAAAAATAATTATCATAATTTTTTGTATTTTCTTAATTCAAAGCTGTAGCAATGTCGATAAGATAACAGATATAGCAGATACAACAGGTATTTTAAATTTAATAGGCGGAACAAATAAAATGACGATTAATCAAACAATTGATGGAAATTCTGTTCCAAGATTAGTGTACATAAAAACACCACAAAATTTAAATAGTTCGTTATCTTACCCAATTGTATTCTTTTTTCATGGGGCAGGAGGTTCTGGACAAAATTTCTTACAAAATAACAACCTAACTGAACTAATAAATTCTGAAGAATTTATTGGAATTTTCCCTAATGGACATTCAAATAATGGAAGTAATGGTGGGTTTTGGAATTTAGGATCTGAACCTACTACAGCTAATGATATAGAATATGTAGATTTAATTATCGACCAGTTAGCAACCTCTACTTTAATAGACACATCCAAAGCATATGCCGTAGGATTTTCAAATGGTGCGGGCATGGTAAACCTGTTAGGGAAATCTACAAGTTATTTCAATGCGATTGCTCCGCTTTTTAGTCAACAAATCATAAGTCTAAAAGATCTAACACCTACTAAAGCAATGTCTGTTTTTCAGGTTAATGGAGACGTTGATGGCGTAATTCCCTTAAATGGTGGAGTAAGTTCTGTTGGAACATTTATGTCAGCGCAGAATAGTGCACTTAATTGGGCTACTCATTTTAACTGCAACACAACTGCAACTCAAGAAGGTCTCAATTGGGAGAATACCGTTTTAAGTTCATTCACATACTCTAATTGTGATAACAGTCATGAAATAAAATATCTGATAGCATTAAATACAGATCATGGTTTTTCCGACGAACAAACAGAGCGCGTTGCTTATACTCAAATATGGGAGTTTTTTAAGCAATAGTAAGAAGTTAAAATACGTGTTGTAAGAATGTGTAAAAAAAAGAAGGGTTTCAGTGCTAGATTCAAAGTTCAGATAATTGTACAAAAACCGCAAAATTCTCAATTTTGCATAATTATTTAAAAAGGTGAAATTAAAAAAATCCCTAAGTATTAAACTGAAAAGTTCGTGATTAAAAATCGCTAACTATTCTTGCACGAAAAGTTGTCTAATAATAATAATAATAATAATAAATAAAAATGAATTTATACCCATTAAAATTCATCCCCCTTTCTAAGTATAGAATCTGGGGAGGTAACAAACTAAATACACTATTAAATAAAGGCTTTCAAGCTGACAATATTGGAGAGTCTTGGGAGATTTCTGATGTAGAAGGTGGTAAAACTAAAGTTTGTAACGGAGCTTTAAGAGGCTATTCCTTGCAACAACTAGCAGCCGAATATAAAGATGCATTTGTAGGAAAAAATGTTTATGATTCTTTTGGTACTGATTTTCCATTACTCATAAAATTTATTGATGCTAAAACACCACTATCTATTCAGGTACATCCTAATGATGCCGTTGCTAAAGAAAGACATGCCTCTTTTGGTAAAAACGAAATGTGGTATGTGATGCAGGGGGATGAAAATGCGGAACTTATTGTTGGTTTTGACAAAGCATTAAACAAAAAGAGTTATCAAGAATACTTAGACTCGAATAAAATTTTAGATGTTATGCATCATGAAACAGTGCAAAAGGGAGACACTTTTTATATTCCCGCAGGCAGAGTTCATGCTATTGGGGCAGGGGTGTTATTAGCTGAAATCCAACAGACTTCTGATGTTACCTATCGAATCTATGACTATGAACGTGTGGACAAACAAACAGGTAAAACAAGAGAATTACACAACGATTTAGCGCTAGATATAATTGATTTTGAAGTACATGAGAACTACAAAACTGATTATTCAAAAGAAAAGAACTATTCGAACACATTGGTACACACTCCTTACTTTACATCCAATTATCTAAACATTGAAGGAGCTTTAGAAAAAGACTATTCAGGAATCGATTCCTTTATAATTTATATATGTATTAGTGGCTCTTTGACGCTCATAGAAAACGAAATTAGTTATTCTTTGGTGCAAGGTGAAACTATTCTCATCCCTGCTTCTATACATAAAATCAATGTACATGCGGCAAGTAATGCCGAGATTTTAGAAGTGTACTATTAAACGCTTTCCTACCTATCCTAACTCTCATTATAAAATCAAGTTAAAAAAGTAGAGATATGCCCACTAAAAAACTAAAAGTAATTTCAAGAGAAAACCTAATTCCTTTTGTAATTCGTAATCAAATATAAAAACGTGTACTGATGAAACATTTTTTTTATCAAAAAATAGTAGTGGTAATTCTAATAATCATTGGCCCAACCATTTCTTTAAATGCACAAAAAATAGACTATAAGAATCCTAATGTGGTTTTTATTATTTCAGATCAGCATAAAAAAAAGGCTTCAGGATGTTATGGGAGTGATATGGCCATAACACCCAATATTGATAAGTTGGCAGCGACCGGGATAACCCTTAATAATTGTTATGCGGCTGCTCCGGTATGTGCACCCTCTCGCGCTGCGCTGACGACAGGAATGTACCCTGAAGCATGCGGTGCGCCCTTCCATAAAGCTCCTGTTTTGAATAAAAAGGGGAAAATGAAGGATTATGGGTCTGGGGAGCTTCGTAAAACAAGTTATCGTGAAGGCATTGTTACCCTGGGGGAAATATTCCGAAACAATGGGTATGTGACTGCTGGTATTGGAAAGATGCACGTGCATGGTGAACTTCAGAAAAATGTGGACCCCAGCTTTCCGGAAGGGAACGATATGGGATTTGATGAAGCAAGCGTGCGCTATTACACAAACTTTCCAGGAGGGCATTATGAAGACGAAGTAGGGCGGGATACGTATGAGCGTTACCGTGTTTTTGGGGGGTATAATTCATTTCGAAAAGATTTGAAGTGGAATTCAGATTATAAACCTTCTCTTGTTAAGAATGATGAGGATAACTTTGATATGGTGGTAACTCAAAAATCTATCAAATTTATCAAAGAGCGAAGCAAAGATGGAAAAAATTTCTTTTTACATGTTGGTCTTGAAAAACCACATCCAGCTTTAACAACCACAAAGAAATATTTGGATATGTTCGACCCAAAAGATTTTGAGTTACCAGAAACTTCAGACGATTCTCATAAAAAAGGAAAATATCCATGGGTACCAAATTGGTCTAATAGTAGCTTGAGCCAACAGCCCGAAAAAGCAAAAAATGTAATGGCTGCTTATCATGCAAGTGTTTCTGAAATGGATGCTATGGTGGGGCGCATCGTTCAGTCATTAAAAGAGAATAACTTGTATGAGAACACTATTATTATCTATACTACAGATCACGGAGAACATCTTTTTGAACATGGGTTTACAGGAAAACATAATATGTATGAGGCTGCCGTAAACATACCATTTATCATCTCTTATCCAAAATTGTTACCGGCAAATCAAAGCAATAATTCACTAGTAAGTTTAATCGATGTCATGCCCACATTATGTGATTTAATGGGCTGGGAGGTACCTGAAACGGCCCAGGGAAGATCCATCGTTAAATATCTGAAAAGTGGCACAGTATCAACAAATAGGAGCGTATTTTCAGAATTCAGGGGGAGCATTAATGGCTTTCGTGACATTAAGAATCTGCCATCCAGAATGATGCGGCTAGGTGATTATAAATTAGTGTATACACACGGTGTAATTAACCAGTTGTATAACGTAACTGAAGATCCGAACGAAATGAATAATCTAGTTTTGGATAAAAATTATCAGGAGATGCAACGTGATTTATGTTTCCAAACTTTAGCTGAATGGCGTCCTCAGGAATATAACGCATTGAAAATTACGCGTAATTCCGACATTATAAGTTGGGATTCTTTTGAGGGAGTTAAAAATTATGTACTTTATTTTTCAGAAACCAATACCCCTATTGAAGCCAAACTTATGGCTACTGAAATAGAAGGAACATCTTATAAAGTAACGAAAAACGGTTATTATTGGGTTATGGCCATTCCTCAACTTACAAGAACGACGAAACGTTTGGGGGATATTCCTGTATATATGGCAGATTATACAATGAAGTTGCCAGTTTCGGATGTTATTAATATGAATAAAGAAATTTAGGCTCATGAACACCTTATTTTGGATACTCTTTCTTTGAGTGTATATCGTAAACTGATAATAATCAATTAAATACGTGTATAAATATTGTAACAATTAAAATTTTTACGATGACTAAAAAAATTCACTTTGTAGTACTTCTGTTACTACTAATACCATTTGATTCGATAGCACAATCAAACAAGCAGAAATTACCGCCAAATTTTTTATTTGTTATGGTTGATGATCAAGCCTATGATGCCTTGGGTTTTTATGACCGGTATCCATTTCTTGAAACTCCAAATATGGATCGATTGGCGAGAGAAGGGGCTAATTTTACAAATTTTTTTGTTACACAGTCGCTTTGTTCTCCTTCAAGGGCAAGTTTTCTAACAGGAACATACCCCCATGTTCATGGTGCGACTCAAAATAAGGGTCAGCTTGATCCCAACTGGAAAAAATATCCATCTTATACTTCTATTCTTCAGCAGCAGGGCTATGAAACAGCAATGGTTGGTAAAATTCACATGGCCCACTATCGCGGTAAAAAACACGTTCGCCCAGGGTTTGACTATTGGTTTAGTTTTATTGGTCAAGGAAAATATTTTGATCCGATGGTAAATGAAAATGGAAAGGATTACCGCGAAAAAGGATATATAACAGACATACTTACAAATAAAGCAATACAATGGCTTAAAGAAAAAAGAAATGTAAACAAGCCCTTTAATCTTTGCCTTTGGCATAAAGCTGCTCATGGACCTCATAGTCCTGCCCCGCGACATTCAAATATTTATAAAAAGGAAGATATTCCAAAACCGCCTTTTAATACGCATGAAGAGAATTTTTCAGGAAAGCCTGAATGGCAAAGAATTAAAGCTTTTAGCTCAAAACACGAAAAATATCAACCGGTAGATTCTCTTCCGAGAAAAAGCTGGCCTATCCGGGAAGAAAAAACAAAGAAGATGCTGGAGACTTTAATCGCTGTAGATGAATCTTTGGGAAAAGTTTTGGAAACGCTTGAAGAAATTGGAGAGCTTGAGAACACCGTTGTCGTTTTTACAAGTGACAATGGATATTTTATGGGTGAGCATACATATTCTGATAAACGTATTGCATATGAACCCTCTATGCGGATTCCAATGTTGATAAGATACCCAAAAATGATTAAGCCAGGTATTGAAATTAAAGAAATGTGTTTAAATATAGATATGGCACCTACCTTTCTTGATCTAAGTAATAGCAACATCCCTAGTTATATGCAGGGAGAATCGATGGTTCCTCTTTTAAAAGAGAACAAAGAGGTAGCGTGGCGGGATGCTGCCATGTTTGAATATTATGTAGACGATAAATACCCAAATGCAGGGCCAGACATGCTAGCTGTCAGAACAGAGAGATATAAACTGGTGGATAATTTTCTTAAAGATGATATTGATGAATTATACGATTTAAAGAAGGATCCCGGAGAGATGAATAACTTAATTAATAATTCCGAATTTGATGATGTTGAGAAAAATCTACGCAATACGTTGGCAAAGCTACGGGATAAATACAAGTATAATGTGGATAGGGACTGGTGGTTAAGGCAGGTAGTTAACCAATCTCCAAAATAGATGATAAAAAAAGTTATACGATGAAAAAAAGACCACAAAAATCATTTAGCTACTTCATAATCTTGACCGTTTTCTGCTTCCAACAATCGGTTTTTTCACAGAATTATAATTTGAATCTTGGATTGCGTCAACCGCAGGATTCTTCAATTTCTCCAGTATTACAGACTAAAGCTCAACTACCGAAACTTAGACTAAAAAATGAAGTTCAAGCGACCTTAGAACAGGTAAATGAAAAGACAACACCACCCAACATTATTCTGATTTTAACTGATGATCAGGGTTGGGGGGATCTAAGCATGACCGGAAACACAAACCTCTCTACTCCAAACATTGATCAACTAGCTAGTGACGGAGTTTTCTTGGAGAGGTTTTATGTGAGCCCAGTTTGCTCGCCAACCCGCGCCGAATTATTAACCGGGCGTTATCATGTTCGTGGTGGTGTTTGGTCTACCGGAGCAGGTGGCGAACGATTGGATTTAGATGAAACAACCATTGCCGAAATTTTCAAAAATGCAGGGTACTCAACTGCTGCCTATGGGAAATGGCACAATGGAATGCAAGCACCTTACCATCCCAACTCACGAGGCTTTGACGATTATTATGGATTTTGTTCAGGTCACTGGGGAAATTATTACAACCCGATG
Source organism: Polaribacter sp. (assembly GCA_028336245.1). Taxonomy (GTDB): domain Bacteria; phylum Bacteroidota; class Bacteroidia; order Flavobacteriales; family Flavobacteriaceae; genus Polaribacter. The sequence continues at coordinate 117,890 of JAOKTT010000001.1, read as the reverse complement.
TTGGAGCACAATGGCGAAATTGTAAAAGGAAATGGTTTTATAATAGACGATTTCACGCAACACGGAATCGCGTTTATGGAAAAAAACAGAAACAAGCCTTTTTTTTTGTATTTACCTTTTAATACGCCCCACTCGCCCATGCAGGTTCCCGATAGATTTTGGGAGAATTTCAAAGACAAAGAATTAGAAATGTTTAATCGCGATAAAGGCAAAGAAGACATACTATTTACAAAGGCTGCCTTAGCAATGTGCGAAAATATCGACTGGAATGTGGGACGAATTACAAAAAAAGTGGAGGAATTAGGTTTGTCTGAAAACACCATCATTATTTATTTATCGGATAATGGTCCAAACGGAGTGCGTTGGAACGATGGAATGAAAGGCAAAAAAGGTTCAACCGATGAAGGAGGAGTGCGCTCACCAATGATAATGAAATGGCAAGGCACTCTTAAAGCTGGTAAAAAAGTAAGACAAATTGCCAGTGCAATTGACCTTTTACCAACTTTAGCTGATTTAGCCGGAATTCAGTTTGAAACTCAAAAACCAATTGATGGAATTAGTATAAAACCATTACTATTAGATGAAAACCCAAATTGGGACGAACGCATTATTTACAATTATTGGAAAGGAGAAACCAGCCTTCGAACTCAGAAATTTCGTTTAAATTCTCAAAATAAATTATACGATATGGAAAACGATCCGGGACAATACACCAATGTCTCTGATAAATTTCCCGAAATTCATAAGAACTTGGCCGCTGCAAAAGAAAAATGGGTAAACAATGTGGCTTCGGAGTTAGACGAAAAAGCCGTTCGCTCATTCCCAATTGGTCATCCCAGCGTGTTTCAAACGCAACTTCCAGCGCGCGATGCCTTCCGCTATGGAAAAATAAAACGTTCAAATATATGGCCTAATAGTTCGTATCTATTAAACTGGACTTCAATAAACGATAAGATTACATTCGATGCTGAAGTTTTAACGGAAGGCCTCTATGAGGTAGATCTTTTTTATACGTGTCCTCAAAAGGATATTGGTTCTACTGTCGAATTAAGTTTCAAAAGTTCCAAAATTAATTTTAAAATTAATGAGGTATTCGATTCTCAACTTCTAAAAAATGGCGATATTTATCCCCGTGGTGAAGGTTTTGTGAAAGAATTTAAGCGTATAAAAGTTGGCACTATTTATCTGGAAAAAGGCACTGGAATATTGACACTTAAAGCTACTGACATTCCTGGTTCTCAGGTAATGGATTTTAGGTTATTGTTGCTAAAGAAGCTGTAATAAAATACAACTACCCATGATAATAGATATAGATTTAATTCTCTTACGTTTTATAAAATAGAAAGAAGACGCATTAATAACGGAGCTGGAGACTCCTACTGAAACATATAAATCATGATAAAAAATATTTCAATAATTTTATTAATAATGTATAACTGTTTAAGTGTTTTATCACAAGTAACAGGGAAAATTGTTGACAAAACAAATTTTGCGTTAGAATATGCTACTGCTGCTATCTACAATCAAGAAACCAATGAGTTGGTAACTGGAGTTATAACTGATATTAACGGTGTTTTCGTTTTTGATAATTTAAAAAAAGGAACATATTACCTTGAAGCTTCTTTTATTGGTTACGAAGTTAAAATAATTCAAGGTATTGCAGTTGTTAGCAAAAATAAAACAACAGACTTGGGTACATTGCGATTAACATTAGGTAATGCATTAAATGAAGTTGTAATACAAGGAGAACGCGCTACTGTTATAAATAAAATAGACCGCCAAGTTTTTGATGCTGACAAGTTTAAAAACGCTCAAGGAGGTTCAGGTATCGATGTTATTCGAAATTTGCCATCCGTAAGTATTGATGGTCAAGGCGAAATTAACGTAAGAGGTAGTTCTGGTTTTGTGGTATTACTTAATGGAAAACCAGTACAAGGAAATGCCAGTACATTAATGGCACAACTACCCGCAAATGCGATAGCGCGTGTAGAGGTGATTACTGCGCCATCAGCAAAATATGACCCAGAGGGAAAAGCAGGGATTTTGAATATAATAACAAAAAAGGGAGCTGTAGACGGTGCTTTTGGCCAAATAAACCTCAAAGGAGGTTTCCCCTCTATTGAAACTTATGGTAACGATAAAGCTCATCAACGTTATGGAATAGACGCTACATACAATATTAGAAATGATAAATGGAATGTATCATTAGGTGCAAACTACCAACGTAACGATTTAGGTGGTAGGCGAGAAGGAGATGTTTTTACTATAATAGACGACGTGAAAACACAGTTTCCATCAACTGGCGAACGTAGTTTTGATGAAATTAACTATAGTGGTCGTTTTAATGTCGACTTTACACCCAGTTCTACCAATGTATTTTCGTTGGGCCTTTTTGCAGGTAAACGCAGTAAGGATCGGTTGGCAGATATCGTTTATTTTGACAATCACGCTGTTTTTCCTGCAGACAGTGATAATAGACTTTATACGTTTCAATATTTTAACCATAACCTAAGAGAAAGAAAAAGTGATTTTGCGCTAGGAAGTTTTGATTATGAGCACACTTTTTCAAATAACTCAAAGCTATCTACATCATTTTTATATGAGTACACACTTTTAGGTGGTCCCACGGTAAATCAAAACCTTGGGTTTCCCGATAATTCAATACTTTATCAAGATGAATTCAATACAAATGAAAACCCTTTGCACGGCGTTCGTGTGCAGATAGATTATACTTTCAAACCATTTAAATCAGGCGTATTAGATGCAGGTTATCAATATAGGAATTTAGACCATACTGGCGATTTTGTGTATGAAAGGAGAACTGATTTTAATGACGATTTTGAATTAGTGCCAGAGTTTTCAAGTGAGGTAAACTTAAAAAGAAGTATTCACGCTTTTTACGGTCAATTTTCAGGAAAAAATGGCAAATGGGATTATACTGCTGGCGCAAGAGTTGAGGTTATGGATAGAACCTTGGAACTGAAAGATAAAGCAAATACAATAGATAAAACATTCAAATTTGATTTCACAAAACTTTACCCATCGGCATCTGTACAATATAGTATCAATGAAAAAACAAACATAAAAGCAGCTTATAGCAAACGTGTAGAAAGGACATCTACTTTTCAAATGAATCCTTTTCCAGAACGTGAACATTCTGAAACTTTAGAACAAGGAGACCCAGAACTTAGACCCGAATTTATCGATTTGGTCGAATTGAGCATAAATAAAAAATTAAAAGGAGGTAATTCTATTTTTGCGACTGGTTATTATAGAAATGTGAAAAATGTAGTAAATAGAGTAAACACTGTATTTAACGACACTATTTTAAATAGAATTTACTCAAATGTAGGTGATGCCAAAACCATTGGTCTAGAATTAGGAGCGCAATTAAAACCTACTAAAAACTGGAGCAATTTTATTGGAACTAATATCTATAGCTATCAAATTGACGGAGAATTTGATAATAGATCAATCAACGCTAAGACAACTGTATATTCAATCAATTTAAATTCAACTTACCGTTTTTGGGAAAATGCATCATTGCAATTTACGTTCAATTACCTCTCTGAAAGAATAACAGCTCAAGGAGAAAATTCTAGGTTTTATTCCCCAAACTTGACTTTTCAAAAATCATTTTTAGATAATAGATTAACAGCGACCCTACAATGGCAAAATATTGATTTGGGAATGCTAAATACCAACGAACAGCGCATTACTACATTTAGAACAAATGAATTCTTTACAACCACGAATTATATTTATGAAGTGGATATGGTCTTCCTAAATCTTTCATACACGTTTAAAAATGGAAAAAATAAATCAAATTTTATTGATAGTGAATTTGGTGAAAGGGAGTTTTAAAAGAGAATAAAAAAGGCCTTTATTGAAAAGTAGATAATAGACAATTGGATAGAATATGGTAAAGTTTTTATGTATGCTGATTATAATTAGCTTGCTTCATACTTTGCCTATCCGGTAACATTTTCTTTACTAGAAAATTAAACGTAGTTTCAGTAAAATAACAACGAAAATAGAAGCGGTTTTTTTTAGCCTTTCGTTTGATGTTTTAAATATCTTTGATAAAAATATAGTAATGAAAAATATCGCTTCTTCTTTTACTTTGCCGAATGGATCCGTTTTAAAAAATAGAATTGCAAAGTCTGCAATGAGTGAAAATTTTGGGACGCGACACCACGCACCAAGCAAGGGTTTAATAAATGCATATCGGGTTTGGGTAAAAGGAAATCCAGGGTTGCTCATCACAGGAAATGTGATGGTAGATTCTTTGGCGTTGGGTGAAGCGCGGAATGTAGTTGTTGAAGACTATAAAGATTTTGAATTATTAAAAGAATGGGCGAAAGCAGCAGAAGGAACAGGTGTACATCTTTGGCCACAAATAAACCACCCAGGAAGACAGGCCTTTGCTGCAATTAATAAAAAAATAGTAGGGCCTTCTGCAATACCTTTAAAAATGGGAAGTGCTTCTAAGATGTTTAAAGTACCAATAGCATTAAAAGAAGAAGAAATTTGGAACATCATTAAGCGCTTTGGAAATACCGCTAGAATATTAAAAGAAGCGGGGTTTACAGGTTGTCAGATTCATGGAGCTCATGGGTATTTAGTCAGTCAGTTTTTGTCTCCAAATAGCAATGTTCGAACGGATCAATGGGGTGGTTCTCTGTCCAATAGAGCGCGTTTTGTTTTAGAGATTTATCGTGAAATTCGGCATCAAGTTGGTGCAGATTATCCAATCGGAATTAAAATTAATTCGGCAGATTTTCAGCGTGGCGGATTTACAGAAGAAGCGTCTATGGAGGTAATTCGCCTATTAGGGAATGAAGGAATCGATTTGATTGAAATATCTGGTGGGACTTATGAGAAGCCTGCTATGATTCAGGGAGATCGCAAAAAAAGTACCATTGCGCGTGAAGCGTACTTTTTAGATTATATTGAAAAAGCGCGAAAATTGATTAAAACTCCTTTGTTACTTACGGGAGGTTTTCGTTCTGTTTCAGTAATGGAGAATGCTTTGGAAGATGGCCATTTAGACGTTATTGGTTTGGCAAGACCATTTTGCTTATATCCTAATTTGCCTACTCAAATTTTTGATGGGTCTGTAAAACGATTTGAAACTCCGATACCTGAAATTGGTATTACGTTTTTGGACAAACTTGGCGGTGTAGAATTGCCCTGGTATGAACTTCAAATTCAACGTATTGGAAAAGGGAAGTCTCCTAAAACCAACCTGCCAGGGATTTTGGCTTTCTGGTTTAGCCTTAAGAGTTTGTTTTTTAAATCTTTTTGGAAGAACAAATAAGTTTTAATATCAATAAAAAACCCACAACCATAAAAGGTTGCGAGTTCTACTGTGGAGCAGAGGGGAGTAAAGTCGAACTATTTTGGTGTAGATTTATATAAAGTAAAAAACCCATTAAATCGTTTTTTTTAAAATAAGGGTAATTTAATTTTTTGGACGGTTCAATGTAATTTTTTCGCTGCGTTTTTTTTTGAGACTAATTTGCTGCTATGGTATAAATAAATTTAATAAATAAAATCTTTTTTAGCAGTCCAGCCCAGTTTTTCTTTAGCAAGAATTGTAGGTGCAAATAAAATTTGCACATCACATTAAATCTTCTCTTTGTGATTTTATAATTTAATATTATATTAAAAATAACTTCAAGTGTTTTCATAACACTTAAAACAGCGCAGCCAATACCAGTTCCTTAATTATTTAATTAAATGTGGTTTGAAATCACCTGTTTTTTGACAACAAATTTGCTCCATAACTTGTAATAATTCTTTTTTCATTAAAGAGATAGTATGATCACCTCCTTTTTTACCGAGAGCTCCAACACCATACATGAAACTTCTTCCCATGAAAGTAAATTCTGCTCCACTCGCCATTGCTCTTGCGATATCTGGACCACCACGCAAACCTGAATCTACCATTATCTTTGTTTGATGTCCAAATTTTTCAGCTAAACTTGTCATTGGTACTATTGAAGATTGTCCGGCGTCTAATTGACGACCTCCATGATTGGATACAATAATACCATCTACACCTAAATTTATAGCGCTTTGAGCGTCTTCTTCACTAACAACTCCTTTAATAACTAATTTACCTTTCCATTGGTCACGAAGAGAGGCAATTCTATCTTCATTTAATCTACCTGAAAAAGTTGCGTCCATGAATTCTCCTAACTTCTTTAAGTTAAGTCCTTTAGGCATATATTTCTCTAATGTTTTAAAACTAGGTTGTCCATGTATTAAAGTTTGCAAAGCCCAATCAGGTTTTCTCATTACTTCAATAATATTCTTAACACTCATACTTGGGGGCATTGCCAATCCATTACGAACATCGCGTGGTCTGTATCCAAATGTAGGTACATCTGCTAAAATAACTAATACGTCAGTACCAGCTGCTGCTGCTCTATCTAATAAATCACGTTTTACCCTTTCTTCTGTTGGATGATATAATTGGAACCATGATTTTCCTTCAGTTATTTCTGCTACGCGTTCTATACTAGAAGTAGTAACGGTACTTAAAATAAATGGAACATTGTGTTTCTTCGCAGATTTAGCTAAAATTTCTGGAGAATTTGGCCACATTAATCCTTGTAAACCTATGGGAGAAATTCCAAAAGGCGCATCATAGGTGTGTCCAAATAATTCTGTTTTCATTTCTGATTTCTCAAAGGTAGATAAGTATTGAGGCATTAATTCAATTTTCTGTAAATCAGTTCTATTTTTATTTAAATTGACGTCTTCATTACATCCGCCATCTAAATATTCAAAAGCAAATTTTGGCATTTTCACCATTGCTCTTTTTCTTAAATCATCTACTGATGGGTATTTTGGATTGATTGTTAATTCCATATTTTTTATTTTTTTACAACTGATAAATTTTATCCATTAATATCCATTTCTCACCTTCTTTTGCAAAAGGTAATTTTTGCTGATATTTCCACATTAAATTTTCCCATTCTTGCACTTTTGGATTTTCTAAATCCATGGTAGTTTTCTTTTCAAAAGAAAAAGTTTCGTTTCCTTCTAAAATCATAAATAACCGATTCCCCGCTAAATAAATGTCCAAATGTTCAATACCAGCTAATTTTATACTTTTGGTAATTTCTGGCCATATTTTTTCGTGATATTTTTTATATTCAGAAATGAGTTTAGGGTCATTAACTAAATCTAAAGCAAAACAATATCTTTTATTTTTTTTCATTTTAAAACGTTTCCTTTTAATGAAGCATTACTTGTTTTCTCATATTTCATATAAACAGTTAAACCATACCAGGCTATGTAAATAAAACAAAGTAGTGGTAAAATAAAAGAAAAATTAACCTCTGCAACTCCCATTATTTTAGTATCTGAAACACCACTGCCTCCTGTATCAATAATCATCCCTTGTAGCATCGGTAACAAAGCACCGCCAACAATTGCCATTACCAATCCAGCAGATCCTACTTTAGCTTGTTCTTCGGTTAAATCATTTAATGCAATTCCATAAATGGTTGGAAACATTAATGACATAGAGAAGGATATTCCGACTATGGCGTACAATCCAATTAAGCCTTCAATACAGATAGCAGATAGAACGAAAACACTTGCAAGTAGTGCAAAAAACATTAATAATTTACCAGAACTCATAAAGCGTAGCATTGCTGTTCCAACTAAACGGCCTACCGTAAATAATACAAATGCTATAAATTGATACGTAAATACATCAACCTTTTCATAACCGACTTCACCTGCATTAGCGACGTCTATTGCTTCAGCATATTGATAAATATAAGTCCAAGTCATAATTTGTGCTCCAACGTATAATATTTGTGCAACAACTCCTAAAACATATTTTCTATTACGCAATAATTTTTTAAAAGTATTTTTTAAGCTGGGCATTTTTCCTTCTTCTTTTGATTGCGGCATTTTATTTACCAAAAACAAAACAAATACACCTAAAATAACCAGACCTAATACTACATAAGGATCCCGTATTACTGCTAAATCTGCAACTTTAATCATTCCTCTTTTTACTTCATCTAAAGCTCCAAAATTTGCAATATCGTCAGATTGTAATTTATCATAAACAAAGAATTTTGCTACTAATAATCCAGCAATTAATCCTATTGGATTTACAGATTGCGCTAAGTTTAAACGCTGAGTAGCTGTTTCTTTTGCTCCCATTGCTAATACATAAGGGTTTGCAGCAGTCTCTAAAAATGCCAATCCAAAAGTTAACACATATAATCCCAGACAAAAGAACACAAAACTCTCTGACTGCGCAGCCGGATAAAAAAGCAATGCTCCTGTTGCATACAATGCTAGTCCAATTAAAACACCAACTTTATAAGAATACTTGCGCATAAACATTGCGGCTGGCAAAGCCATACAAAAATACCCTCCATAAAAGGCCATTTGAACCCATGAGGCTTGCGTGTTTGATAATTCTAATACTTTTTTAAATGCATTTACCATGGGATCTGTAACTGCATTGGCAAAGCCCCAAAGTGCAAATAATGAGGTTACTAAAAGAAAAGGAAGGAGTACTTTTTTTGAAACGATTGGATGTTTTGTAGTATTTTTCATAATTATATGGATCGGTCTAAATGTGTATAACCACCATCTACAAACAATAATTGTCCTGTAGTATGGCTCGATGTTTCAGATAACAAGAATGCAACAGTGTTTGCAATTTCTGTAGTGGAAGTCATTCGGTTTTCTAATGGAATATTTTTAGTAATACCGTTTATTTTTTCTTCTGGGTTTGGAAAAGTGTCTAACCACTTTTTATATAATGGTGTGTAACATTCTGCAACAATTACCGCATTTACGCGAATTGAAAAAGGTAATAACTCTACCGCCCACTCTCTAGTTAAAGCATTTCGAGCTCCATTTGCAGCAGCATATCCAGAGGTTCCACCTTGACCGGTAAATGAAGTTTTTGAGCCAATATTTACAATGGCTCCTTTACTTTTTTTAAGTGCTGGTAATGCGTATTTAGCCATCGCATAATAATGTGCAACGTTGCGTTGAATCGAGATCATAAAATGATCATAATTTCCATTTTCTAAACCAACTCCATCATTTACACCTGCGTTATTTACCAAGCCATCTATTCTGCCAAATTCTTTAAGAACGCGATCTACAGCTTTTTTACAAGCGTTTTGGTCTGTTAGTTCTGCAAAACAATGAAATGCTTGACCACCATTATTTTTTATTATTTTTACGGCATCTAAAACATTCGCTTTATTTCTACCTACAATTACAGGAATTGCCCCTTCTTCAGCAAGTATATTGCAGATTCCGTTACCAATACCTTTTGAGCCACCGGTAACAATTATTACTTTATTTTTAAGATTTAAATCCATAATTTAATCTTTTAAGTTATACCAATTTATGGCATTTAATCCTATTATTTGTTGCTGTTCCGTTTTAGAAAATTGTTGAATGTAATTTTCAATAAGTCCAACAGTTTCTGTATAATTGCCAGCTAATAAACTTACTGGCCAATCGCTTCCAAAAAGTAAGCGATCATTTTCAAATGCTTTAAAAACAACATCAAGATAAGGTTGAATCTCTTTTTGATTCCAAGAATTCCAATTGGCTTCTGTTGTTAAACCTGATACCTTACAGGCTACATTTTTAAAACGAGCTAATTTTTCGAGATTCTTTTTCCAAATAGTGATTTTATTGTCTTTAATGTAAGGTTTAGCACAATGATTTAAAATAAATTTTTGCTTCGAAAATTTGCTAACCAATTCAATTGCTTCTTCTAATTGATGCGGAAATATTAAAATATCATACGTAAAATCATATTTTTCTAATGCAGAAATACCGCGTTGAAATTCTTTTTGAAGCATAAAACCATCTGGTTCTGCTTGCACAATATGGCGTAATCCTTTTAGTTTTTTATATTTTGAAAAATGGTTTAGACGCACATCAATATTTTCATTACACAAATCTAGCCAACCAACAACGCCCTTTATAAAAGCATTATCTTCTGCTAATTCTAATAAAAATGTTGTTTCTTTTTCTGAAGAATCAGCTTGTACAGCTACACACCCATCAAATTGATGTTGTTGTAATACTGGTAGCAGATTTTCAGGTAAAAAATCGTGTTTAAGCATACTCATTTCTTCATTAATCCACCTATCACGTTGCGGATTATATTGCCAAAAATGCTGATGTGCGTCTATTTTCATTTATCGGTAGCCTACTGTTTTTTGTTCTGAAATACCCAATCCTTCAATACCTAAACGCATGACATCTCCTGGCTTTAAGTATTTTGGCGGATGGAAACCTAAACCAACACCAAATGGCGTTCCTGTAGAAATAACATCACCAGGTAATAAAGTCATATACTGACTGATGTAAGATACAACTTCTTGTACGTTAAAAATAAAATCTGATGTAGAAGAATCTTGCAAACGTTCGCCATTAACTTCTAACCACAAGTGCAGGTTGTTAGGATTTTTTATTTCATCTTTAGTTGCTAAAAATGGACCTAAAGGAGCAAATGTATCACAACCTTTTCCTTTACACCATTGTCCTTCTTTTTCAATTTGAAAAGCACGTTCAGAAACATCATTATGTAAAACATAGCCTGCAATATAATCTTCTGCATTTTCTAAAGAAACATATGATGCTTTTTTACCAATTACGATTGCTAGTTCTACTTCCCAGTCTGTTTTTTTACTATTCTTAGGAATTACAACATCATCATTAGGACCCACAATTGCTGTGGTAGACTTAAAGAATAAAACAGGCTCATCAGGAACTTTCATTCCAGCTTCTGCTGCGTGTTTCGCATAATTTAAACCAACGCAAACAATTTTAGAAGGTCTTGTAATAGGACAACCTAAACGAACTGCATCATCAATTATGGGACAATTGCTTTCGTTCGTTTTTATCCAATATTTTAAACGTTCTAACCCGTTTGTTTCAAAGAATTTTTCGTTGTAATCTTCTCCAAATGCACTAACATCTATGCGTTTATTTTCTAATTGAATTCCTGGTTTTTCGTTTTCTTCTGTTCCGAATCTTATTAATTTCATTTTTACATCTTTTATTATTTATTTAATTTCCATTCAACGTAACAAATCCTCCATCAATAGGAAAGTTTGTACCTGTTATAAATGAAGCTTCATCACTGCATAAATAGAGTGCAAGGTTTGCTATTTCTTCAGGTTTTCCCATACGACCAATTGGTTGTGTTTTAGAAAGTTTCTCAAACATTTCTTCTTGATTCTCTGGATAATTTTGTTTTATAAAGTTGTCTACAAATGGTGTATGCACTCGAGCTGGAGAAATACAATTACATCTAATTCCACTAGTTACGTAATCTTTTGCCACAGAATAGGTCATGGTTAACACAGCTCCTTTGGTCATCGAATACGCAAATCTATCGGAAATACCTACTGAAGAGGCAATGGAAGCCATATTAACAATAACTCCTTTTCTATTTTTCATAAAATGTTTAATAGCGGCTTTCATTCCGTTATAAACACCTTTTATATTTACATTATATAGGCGATCTAGATCTTCAGAATTTGTATTTTCTATGTTTCCAACGTGCGCAATACCGGCGTTATTTATTAAAATATCTATGGAATTATTTTTAGAAATTGCGTTAAAAATTTCTTCTATTTGATTTTGATTTGCTACATCGCATTGATAAAAGCTGGCAGCGCCATTTTCTTTTTTTATTTCTGAAACCGTTGTATTTCCATTTTCTTCACTAAAATCAAGAATACAAATATGTGCACCTTGCTTTGCAAAGGTTTTTGAAATTGCTTTTCCAATGCCACTTCCACCCCCTGTAACAATGGCTGTTTTTCCTTTTAAACTAAATATCATATTATTTTAATTGTAGTTTTTTAGCCCAAACTTTTCCATTCGGAAAACTGTAGGTTTCTAACGATTTAGGTTTCATTGTAATGCTATATCCTGGTTGTTTTGGTGGCATATATGCACCGTTTTTAATTACAACAGGCTCAAAGAAATGTTGGTGTAAATGATCTACATATTCTATAATTCTATTGTCAGTTGTTGCACTTACACAAATATAATCTATCATAGATAAGTGTTGTACATATTCGCACAAACCAACGCCGCCTGCGTGAGGACAAACAGGAACTTTGTATTTTGCAGCCATTAATAAAATAGCCATAATTTCGTTTACACCACCAACTCTACAACTATCAATTTGACAAATTTGTAAAGCGTCTGCCATAATTAATTGTTTAAACATTACTCTATTTTGACAATGTTCGCCGGTTGCAACTTTAATTGGAGCAATGGCTCGTGCAATTTTTGCGTGTCCTAAAATATCGTCAGGGCTTGTTGGTTCTTCAATCCAATAGGGATTAAATTTTTTCAATGCAGCCATATTTTCAATCGCTTCATCTACATCCCATTTTTGATTGGCATCCATCATTAATTGTAAGTCTTCTCCAATTTCTTCCCGAATAATTTGCGCTCTACGCATATCATCCTGTAAATCTGAACCAACTTTTATTTTCATATGCTTAAAACCTTCCGCTTTTGCTTCTTGGCAAAGTCTTCGCATTTTATCATCGCTGTAACCCAACCAACCGGCAGAAGTAGTATAAGCAGGATAACCGTTTTCTAATAAATGATCAATGCGTTCTTGCTTCGTTGTTTCGTTCTTTTTTAGAATGTTAAATGCTTCAATTGGCGTAATTGCGTCTGTAATGTATGTGAAATCAACACACTTTACAAATTCTTCTGGAGACATGCCTGCAATTAATTTCCAAAGCGGTTTTCCTTCTACTTTCGCATATAAATCCCAAACTGCATTAACCACGGCACCTGTTGCCAAATGAATCACTCCTTTTTCTGGACCTAACCAACGCAATTGGCTATCTCCTGTAATCATTTTCCAAAAGTCACCCATGTTTTGAGTAAAGGACTCTAACGTTTTACCAATAATTAAGTGGGATAAAGATTCAATTGCGGCAACACATAATTCATTTCCACGACCAATAGTAAATGTTAGTCCATGTCCATTAAATTCTGGATGGTCTGTTTCTAAAATGACATATGCCGCAGAATAATCTGGATCTGGATTCATTGCGTCTGATCCATCTAAAGAATCACTGGTTGGGAAACGTACGTCTTTTGTTACTATATTTATAATGGTAATTGCTTGTTTCATTGTGGGTCGTTTGTTACGTTACAAAAGTAATACGTCTTTTTATGTATGTCCACTAAAAACTTGACACAAACTAATACTATTTTTGCACTTAACCTGAGTGATTAGTAACATTTGTATAATTAATATGTTTTTTAATATAGGCAGAAGGTGATATTTTCTTTATCATTTTAAATTGTCTATTAAAATTTGATAAATTGTTAAATCCTGTTTCGTAGGCAATTGCTGAAATATTTAAGTCATTTTCTATTAGTAACTTGCAAGCATATCCAATTCTTATTTCATTTACGTATTTTGAAAATGTTTTACGATGAACACGCTTAAAGGATCTACTAAATGCAGATGCATTCATTTTTGATATTTCAGCAACTTTTTTAAGGTTAATCTCTTTGTTGAAATTCTTAAAAATATAGGCAATTACTTGATTTGTTAATGCTGAATCTTCTTGTTGTAATGCGTTTACATAACCAGGACTTGCCAATACCTTATAATCACTATGTATTGAGAGCTCATATAGTATCGCTATAAAATGATATGTTTTATTAAAATCTGATGCTGTATGAAGTTTTTTAATAGACTGTCTTAATTTTTTAGAGACGTTTTTAAATTGAATGCCTTGCTCAGCTTTTTTAAAAAGCTGTAAAATTGAATTCATTTCTGGTAAATTAAAAAAAGTGTTTCCTAAAAATAGGTCTTTGAAATGTATAGAAATTGCTGCTGCTTTTAGTGTGCTATTCTCTTCAAAATACAAAGGATCATTTAACCACATATGTGGCAGGTTTTTACCAATTAAAACAACGTCTTTTGGCTGAAATTTTTTTATACTATCTCCAATAAAACAGGTTCCTGTACTCTTTAAGATTGCTACTAACTCTAATTCTGGGTGATAATGCCATAGTTTCAAAAAACTAGGGTAGTTGTTTTTTTTTACAGAAATTCCTGAATTGCTGTTACTTCTATCTAATAAGTGTAGTTTCATTGATGCTAATTTAGCAAATAAAATAAAATAGTATTAAAAAATGCAAAAAAAGTATTACAAATTTCTAAAAAATAGGATTATTTTGGGAGTAAATATAAAAGCAGATGCACAGAATTATATTATTTATTAGTTTTTTAATTTCATTATTTTCGCAGTAAGCTTGTGCTTAAAGTTTTGAAATAATTTCTAGTAAAGAAGGTTTTAATCAAAATACTGTCCATTCTATTGAACAAAATAGATAGTGCTTTTTGTGGCACGCAACTCTCAATGGATTGATACGGTATGTTCTTTATTGACCCGTGCTGAAATAAGAACCACAAAACTAAGTGATGGAGCTATTTCTAGTAATACGATTACTTATTTAATGATAAAAACGGAGTGTTTTGGATGGGTATAAATGTAAGAGTCAACATTTAGTTGCCTTGGTTAGAACCCTATTCTAAATTTATTTTGTTATTTTAGGGATGCTTCAGAGAACAACAAGAGTAGTAATAGTCATCAAGTTAATTCCGTTTTTCAAGACAGTTTTAAGGTTTTTAATTGGTTCGGCAAAAGATAGAATAAGTAAATAAAATGGTTTTAAAAACCATCTAGTACCTACTAGTTTTATTTATTAAAATTTTGTTCTATCTTTGCAAGATGGAAATCGTAAAAATTAAAGAAAATTATGGTAAGCCGAAGTACAAACAAATTATAGCTTCAATTGAAGATGCTATCCTTAACGGAGTGCTTAAAAAAGGCGATAAGTTGCCGTCTTTAAACCGGATAAAAGACCAACATTCTCTTTCTAGAGATACCGTACTTACGGCATTTAATGAACTAAAAACGCGCGGAATTATTCAATCTATTGTGGGTAAAGGCTACTATATTACGAGTGAGAATGTTGAACTAAATCAGAAAATATTTTTATTATTTGATGAGTTTAATTCTTTTAAAGAAGACTTATATAACTCTTTTTTAGTTGGTTTGGGTGCTGATGTGCAAGTAGATGTGTTTTTCCATCATTTTAATCTAGAGGTCTTTAATAAATTAATAAATGACAATGTAGGAGACTATAGTTGCTATGTCATTATGCCTGCCAACCTCAAAGGGGTTGAAACGGTTATCAAAAGATTACCAAATGATAAAGTATATATTTTAGACCAAATACAATCAGAACTATTGGAGTACCCTTCTATTTACCAGAACTTTAAGAAGGATATATATCAAGGTTTAGTAGCCGGACTTGAAGGTATAAAAAAATATAAAAAAGCGATTCTTCTCTACGACAGGGAACATCAGCCACAAGGAATTTTAGAGGGTTTTAATTTGTTTTGTACCGATTATGCCATTCAAAATGAGGTTATTGAAACGCTAAGTAATAGAACGCTTTCAAAAGGAGAATTATATATACTTTTAGAGGATAAAAATTTAATCCGAATTATTAAGCGCACAAAAGAACAGGACTTTAAACTGGCACAAGACATTGGTATTATTTCTTATAATGATACGCTTTTAAAGGAGGTGGTTGAAGGAGGAATTACAACAATATCAACAGATTTTACCCATATGGGAGAACGATTGGCACAAATGATTTTGAATAGAGAATTTGCGCAAGTAGAAAACCCAAACCATTTAATTATTAGAAAATCATTATAACAGTTTGTATAAAATAACAGAAATAGTCGCAGCAGAATTAAATTATATAGAATTAGAGAGTCCCGACGGTCAATCTAAAGCTCAAATATGTATACATCAAGGCGGAAGATTAAGTGATTTTGTATTTAAAAATATTCAGATTCTTGCAGATTCTAACAGCACTTCTTATAAAGACACCTTTGCGTCTTCTATTTTGTTTCCATTTGCCAACAGAATTAAGGATGGTGAATACACTTTTAATAATTTAAAATACAAACTACAATGCAACGAAATTGATAAAAACAATGCGTTACACGGATTCGTTTATAACAAACCATTTGAGGTCATAGATAGCGTGGCTACTCAAGAGTATGCTTCCTTAACTTTGCTCTATAAAGATGACGGGAAGACGGAGGGGTTTCCTTTTAAATTCAATATAGAATTAACGTATAGACTGGATAAAAACGGAATTATTTTATCAATTAAAGCGGTAAACAATGATAAGAGCAGCTTTCCTTTTAACATAGGTTGGCATCCTTATTTTTACAGTAAAAATTTTGATAATAGTGCTCTAAATTTTAAAAGTGATACAAAATACGTCTATGATGCTCAACAAATTATTTCAGGCACCACAGCATTAGATGTCGAAATGCCTTTTCAGCTAAAAGACGTAAAATTAGACACTGGTTATCTACTAACAACAAATGAAATTAAGTTCTCAACACCAGAGTATAATTTGAATATAAGTTCTAACTCAAAATATTTTTTTTTGCAACTCTACACACCAGACGATCAAAATATTATTGCAATTGAGCCTATGACCGGTGCGGCAGATAATTTTAATAATGAAATAGGGTTGCAAACGCTGCAACCAAATGAAACATACGATGTAAAATGGTGTGTGTCTATTGAAACTTTAACACTAAAATAAAAACTAATAAACTAAACAATCAACTATGCAATTCTTAACATTTATTGGATTTACAGCTTTTGTGGCTATCATATCCTATTTAAAAACGAGAGGTACTAAAGAGTCCTCATCAGATGGTTACTTTCTTGGCGGTCGCAGTTTAACTGCGGGTGTTATAGCAGGCTCCTTATTATTAACTAATTTGTCTACAGAACAAATAGTTGGGTTAAACGGTTCTGCATATCAAAGTGGTCTATCTGTAATGGTATGGGAAACCCTAGCAGCTGTAGCAATGGTGGTTACAGCAATGTTTTTACTACCACGTTACTTAAAAGGTGGTTTAACAACAGTTCCCGGGTTTTTAGCAAAACGATTCGATGTTACTACAAAAACACTAACCTCAATTTTATTTCTTTCTGGTTATGTTGTAGTGTTACTTCCAGTAATTTTATACTCAGGATCTTTAGCCATTAGCGGAATGTTTGATATACCCGAATTATTAGGTGTTACACATACGCAATCTATTTGGATTTGTGTTTGGGGAATTGGAATTATCGGCTCTGTCTACGCCGTTTTCGGAGGCTTAAAAGCCGTTGCTGTTTCAGATTCTATTAATGCTATTGGCTTATTGATAGGAGGGATTTTAATTCCAATATTTGGCCTAATGATGATTGGTGATGGAAGCATTTTAGATGGCCTATCCACCTTAACTACTGAAAACCCAGATAAATTTAAATCGATGGGTAGTGCAACAGACCCTGTTCCATTTTATACCATTTTTACAGGAATGATGTTAGTACAGCTATTTTATTGGGGAACGAATCAACAGATTATCCAAAGAGCACTTGGTGCAAAGGATTTAAAGGAAGGACAAAAAGGATTATTACTGGCTTCTTTTATAAAAATACTCGGGCCAATAATTGTTGTTTTACCTGGTATAATTGCCTTTCACCTATTTCAAGGAAATTTAGAGAGTGCAGATAGTGCGTATCCAATGTTGGTAAAAAAAGTATTACCTAGTGCTTGGGTTGGTTTTTTTGCAGCAGTATTATTTGGAGCTATTTTAAGCTCATTTAACAGTGTTTTAAATAGTTCTGTAACCTTATTCGGAATTGATATTTACAAACAACATATTAATAAAAATGCAGCTGAAAAAACAGTGGTAAAATACGGAAAAACATTTGGTGTTATTTTAGCCATTGCTTCTATGTTTATTGCACCACTTATTGCCAACGCAGGCAGTTTGTTTGCATATCTTCAAGAGATTAACGGTATTTACAGCATTCCTATTTTAACCATTATAGTTGTAGGCTATTTAACAAAACGTGTGCCTGCCATTGCAGCTAAAGTTGGATTATTTTCTGGTTGTTTATTATACATTCTCAGTCAGTTTATTCTTCAGCCATATTTTATTCATAAAGCACTCGAAAATGCAGCAGCTGCAAGGATTACTGACGGCGCTGCTCTAGCACTTATAGAAGCACAAGCGTATCCGCACTTTTTAGATGTGATGGCAATTTTATTTGCATTAAATGTTAGCATCATGTTAGGTATCGGAAAGCTAAAACCAAGAGAAGAAGATTTTGTGCAAGAGTATACAAAACAAGTAGACATTACACCATGGAAGTACACAAAACAAACGGGTATTGTTATCTGTGTAATTGTAATAGGTGTCTATATTTATTTTGCTTAATTCTTATGAGTAAAAAATTAGTTAAAGAAGTTAAGGGTAGTTTTAAAGAACAATTTAAAACCAAACCTCTTATGGTGTTTTCACCAGGTAGAATCAACCTTATAGGAGAACACACCGATTATAATGATGGTTTCGCATTTCCTGCAGCTATTAATAAAGGTATTGTGCTTGCCATAAGCAAGAGTGAATTAAGTGTAAGTAAAGCGTATGCCTTAAATAATGAAGAACTTTGCGAATTTAATATAGAAAATCCCAAACCCTTAGAAGATGGTGGTTGGAGAAATTATGTTTTAGGTGTTGTTGCAGAATTACAAAAGCTTGGCAAAGAAGTTGGTAACTTTAATAGTGTCTTTGCTGGCAACATTCCAGTAGGTGCAGGTTTGTCATCATCTGCAGCTTTAGAGAATAGTTTTGCATTTGCACTAAATAAATTGTTTGAACTAGGCTTAACTAAAAATGAAATGATTTTAATCTCTCAAAAAGCTGAGCATAATTACGCAGGGGTAAAATGTGGCATTATGGATCAGTATGCGAGTATGTTTGGAGTTAAAAAAAGTGCTTTACTTTTAGATTGTAGAACGGTTGAATCTCAACCTTATAAAATAGATTTTAAGGAGTATAAATTAATGCTGATTAATAGCAATGTAAAGCATGATTTATCCGAAAGTGCCTATAATGAAAGACGAGAAGTGTGTGAAAAAGTTTCAAGGCTTTTGCAGATTGATGCTTTAAGAGATGCGTCTAAAGAAGATTTAGACAAAATCAAAGAAGAAATTACAGAAGAAGAATTTCAAAAAGCATTATATGTAATTCAGGAAAATAAACGTGTAAAATTATTTTCGGAAGCGATACAAGAAAATGATATTAATACATTAGGAAAATTGCTCTATCAATCGCATGAAGGTTTGAGTACTAAGTATAAAGTAAGTTGTGAAGAGTTAGATTTTTTAGTTGATAGCGCAAAAGAGAACTCAAATATTCTTGGAGCACGCATGATGGGCGGTGGCTTTGGGGGCTGCACAATTAACTTAATTTTAAAAAGAGATTTTAAAAGATTTGAAAAAGAGGTATTAGATAGTTTTCAGAAAAAATTTGGAAAATCATGCGCTGTCTTTAAAGTAAAATTATCAAAAGGAACACGGATCGTTCCATAATAGTAGTAAAAACAATGAATACAAATTTACAAAATTATTCGCATAAACGTTTTAATATTTTGACAGGGGAGTGGGTTTTAGTATCACCTCACAGAGCAAAAAGACCATGGCAAGGACAGAACGAAGCTGTTTCTAATGGACAACGTCCTGCACATGACCCAAACTGTTATTTATGCGCTGGAAATACTAGAATTAATGGAGAGATAAACCCCGATTATAAAGATGTTTTTGTCTTTACTAATGATTTTGCGGCTTTACAGACTACTTCTCCAAAATTTTCGATAACTGAAGGTTTATGTAAAGCCGAAAGTGAACAAGGTATTTGTAAAGTGATTTGTTTTAGTTCAGACCACTCAAAAAGTTTGGCAGATATGGAAGTGCAAGATATTGACAAAGTAGTTAAGACTTGGCAGCAAGAGTATAAAGAATTAGCTTCAAATGAGATGATTAATTATGTTCAGATTTTTGAAAATAAAGGTGCCGTTATGGGCTGCAGTAATCCGCATCCACATGGGCAAATTTGGAGCCAATCAACCTTACCCAATGAAGTTGATAAAAAAGACCAAAAACAAAAAACGTATTATACTAAAAATAAAAGTAGTCTATTAGGGGATTATTTAAAACAAGAACTTGAAGTTAACGAGCGTATAATTTATCAAAATGAACACTTTGTTGTGCTCACACCATTTTGGGCAATTTGGCCTTTTGAATCGATGATTGTTCCCAAGGTGAAGTATAAAAATATTACTGAGATTTCTAATATAGAGCGTCTCGCTTTTGCAGATGCAATTTCTAAAATAACAAAAGCATACGACAAACTTTTTGAATGTTCTTTTCCGTATTCTAGTGGAATTCATCAATCACCAACCAACGGAGAACCAAATGAACACTGGCATTGGCACATGAGTTTTTATCCACCATTATTAAGAAGTGCATCCGTAAAGAAGTTTATGGTAGGCTACGAAATGTTTGGTTCGCCACAACGAGATATTACTGCAGAACAAGCTGTTGATAGATTGAAAAATTTGATACATTAAATATTTTCAATTAAATCAACATAACATCTTAAAGTTCAGTAAAAAGTAAATATGTGTTACATAATTGTACATTATAGACAGATGAGGACTTGAATTTTGTGTAATATTGATAGATATTACTATTTATGATATCGAAGTTGAAATATCAAAAATAAATTTAAATTAGTATTTTAAATGAAAAACTTCATAGCAATTATTGCTTTTTTACTGTTTAGTTCTTGTAAACATATTGAAAATAAAACGGTACTAAACACCAAACAGAAGCCTAATATAATTTTTATATATCTTGATGATCTGGGTTATGGAGATGTGAGTTCTTACGGAGCTACCGAGTTAACTACCCCCAACATTGATTTTTTGGCAAACAATGGTCTTAAATTTACCAATGGATATGCTACTTCGGCTACCTGCACTCCAAGTAGGTATGCCTTACTAACAGGTCAATATCCATGGCGCAATAGAAATGCGAAAATACTTCCTGGTACAGCGCCTTTGTTAATCGATACCACACAAATGACGATTCCTAAAATGTTGCGTCATAATGGATACCAAACAGCGGTTATTGGCAAGTGGCATTTAGGCCTTGGAACTGGAAATGTTGACTGGAATACACACATCACGCCTGGTCCTAATGAGGTTGGATTTGATTATAGTTTTATTATGGCTGCAACACAAGACAGGGTTCCAACCGTATATATTCAAAATGGAAATGTGTACAATCACAATCCCAACGATCCTATAGCAATTGATTATAAAAATAACTTTCCTGGAGAACCTACAGGGGAGGACGCACCCCATTTATTAAAAATGAAAGGGGATTCCCAACACAACAGAACCATTGTAAATGGGGTTCCTCGAATTGGACATATGAAAGGCGGGCAGGCCGCGCGCTGGGTGGATGAAGACATGGCTGATGTATTTTTAGAGGAGGTACAAGCCTATGTTCGAAACAGTAATAAGCAACAACCTTTCTTTTTGTATTATGGCTTGCAGCAACCGCATGTACCAAGAACACCACATCCGCGTTTTGTGGGCGCAACGGGTATGGGCCCAAGAGGCGATGTTATTGCAGAAGCAGATTGGTGTATTGGAGCGCTCATAAAAACCCTTGAAAAGCAAGGGCTACTAGAAAACACCCTTATTTTCTTATCTAGTGATAACGGCCCTGTATTAGACGACGGATATGAAGATGATGCAATTGCTAAGCTGGGAAGCCATTCGCCAACAGGGAATCTAAGAGGCGGTAAATACAGCTTGTATGAAGCCGGAACGCGAGTACCATTTATTACCTATTGGAAAGGAAGTATTAAACCTGGTGTATCGGATGCGATTATTTCTCAAGTTGACTGGTTGTCTTCTCTGTCTGCCTTAACAGATTCAATAATTACAAATTTAGATAGTGAAAACCACATGGATTTATTGCTAGGTAAAGTTAAGGAAGGCAGGACTGACTTAATTTTAGAAGCAACTTCTAGAACAGCCTACCGCCAAGGAGATTGGGTATTAATACCTCCTTACGAAGGACCGAAAATGTTTTTAACGAAAGGCATTGAGACAGGAAATAGCGAAGATATTCAGCTTTATAATTTAAAAGAAGACCCATCGCAGCAGAATAATTTAGCAAGCAAGCTGCCAGGAAAAAGTAAAGAAATGATGGCCGATTTTAAGAATATTGTAGGAGATGCTTACAAAAACACCAGTAGATTGCAATTTGACTAATTTTTGAGGAGCTCGCTAGAAAATAACCATTCTTTTGTGATCTCTAACCATAATTGTGTTGCGGTATTGCTGTCTGAAATACCAAAGCCGTAACCGTCTTCCTTTAAAATATACAGTTCTATAAAAATCTTATTTTTTTTGCAGCTTTTTATGATACAAGATGCTATTTTCTGGGACAACCACTTGATCGTCTGCAGCATGAATGAGCAAGTTTGGAGGGGTATTTGCCCTCATAAAAAAAACACAACCAAATGCTGACACACAGTTTCATATAGATTTTTACTGCTAGAGTAGAATAGACAAAGCCACCGAATTGTGGTGGCTTTGATCTAAAAAATTAATTGATTAACTAATTGCTATTATTTCTTTATTAGTTTTTGAGTTGTAAATCCAGGCACTTGCATAAAGTAAACCCCAGTACTTAGATGACTAAGATTTAACGGGCTACCGTCATAAATATGATTACTTGCTTTTGCACCTGTTATTGAGTAAATAGAGATTTTACGCCCTATTTCGACTCCTTTGAGTTGTACGATATCTTCAATTGGGTTTTGTGATAAGTTAAACGTAGATCGAGCGTATGATTCTGTATTTAGTGAATTTTCGTTTGTCATAGTAACCGAACTTACTTGAATTTGTGTTATTGCATTATTTCCAGTTGTAGTTAATGATTGAGCATGTAGAAAACCATAAATATTAGTTGTTGCTGCTGCAAAGACAGCTGCACTAATACCAGTATATGAACCAATAACAGATTCAGTTCCGTCTGTTAAATTCATTAATTTAGCAGAGATTGTTGAACTGGCGGCATCTGCACCAAGAGTTAATGTGACGAGCACTGCTAAATCATCCGACTCGCCTGTACCTTGACAATCAGCTATTGGAAGGGATGCATTTGGAGATAACTCCCCATTATTCAAATTATTTCCAAGTTGCAGTTGCGAATCAGTATTCATTGTTCTTAAAAACACACTATTATTAGGGGGTGTGGAGGTAGCCACATCGCTTGAGGAACTAAACCCAATTTTTATAAGTGGATTGTTATTGGTGCCCATAGTACCCAAAAACTTAAGGTCAACTCTAAAAGTAATAGATTCACCAGCCCCAGAAACTGAAAAGCCTTGTTCCCAAGCTGCTCTTTGCCAATTATTTGATAGAGTTAAAGCACCGATGGATGTATCAACCAACCAAGTAGTGCCAGAGAAATGTGAGTCCCAACCTGTTTGATTGTAAAGAGCTCCATCTGTAAAGCCTTCTTCGGTTGTAAAGTTTACGGTCGTTTGTGCAGTCAAAAAATTTGCTGTCAAAGCAAATAATAAAAAGTAAAATTTTTTCATAATATATTGAATTAAAGTTTAGCTAAAAATAAACGTAGACTTTTTAACAGTGTATTACAAATGTTCATATTTGTGTTACAAATTACTTTATACGCACTATTCATTTTTAACAATTGACCAGCTCCTTTTGGTGGGCTTATTTTTTCTATAAATTTCTTTCGCTATTTTTTTTAATCGGTTATTTAATGAATCTTGTTTTGGAAGAACCTCATAATAGTCCTGCATGCTTTTTTTTATATACTTATAAAACGCTGCGCCTTTCATTTTTTTTAGCTTTTTTTCCAAGTGAATTTGTGTACTAGGTACATTGTTAGGACCGGTGTAATCTCGAAGGTATTTAAAGACCATAAACGGAACCGCTCTTAGTTGATAGCCTGTTTTTCGATAGTCTTCACAAAGCGCCATGATTTCTTGTGCTTGTTTGTATTGCGGTGTATTCGATTCAGTTGAAAGATTGACTCCTTCGTTAAGTTGTTCTGCAGAATAAGTAGTTATCAATTTATCCTGAATAAAAAATGCATAGTCACCATCTTCCAGACCAATAATTTGAAGGATTTCTTGGTTAAAATTTTTTTCAAAAGGAAGTAAAGAAATGGCTTTATCCATTGCATTATTTGTGGGAAAGGGCAAGCTGTTTTCTAGGCAGTTAAAAGAAATTTTTTCACTTGAAACATGCAGCTCATCTACACAGGAGTTCTCTGTTTTAATTCGATTTTTTTGATTTAGGTCAATGGAGACTTTAGCGACCACACTAGAAGACTCGATAGTAGATAAAATCTCATGAAACATAATGAAGTGCCCTGTGGTTTCTGGATGTACGCGGTCTTTGCCAACAATAGTAAACAAAGAATCATTCTGAAGTTCTCGGTCCATGATGTTTTTCATTCGCGTATTTAAATCAACAACGGCGGTGTTATACTCATTTGCAATTGATTTAATTTGGTCAGAACATGCAATGAGGGCATCATTACAGCCCTTATTATTCGCGCGCTCAATCTTTGAATATTGATCGTAAATTGAAGGCGTGAGGTATATTGGGGTGATTCCCGATGCTTTAATTTTTTTTGCTAATATATTTGTGTTTTGTTTGTATTCAGACAGCGCATTTTTTCGTTTTCTTATAACCTCATCGGAAGCTTTACCTTCAAAATAGAGCGTCCGTATCACATCATTCATGCCGGTCATTAAAAACACATGACTTGGATGATGCACAAGTACATCATCCTTAAAGCGGTAATGCATTCCTTCGGCGTTATCTCCCGCAATGCCGCAATTATAAAAGGTAAGTTTTAGACTTGGAAACCGTGTAGCATAGAAAAGCTGCAAGAATTCATGAAACTGTCCACCATGAGTAATGCTATCCCCTAAAAAGCAAATGGTATTTCCACTCTCAAAAATTTTAGATGTAGGGGCCTGCGCATCTGCTGGCTGGGGTTTCAATAAATGTATGAAAATAATGCATAAAAAAATAAGAGACCTTTTCTTAAACATCCCGCTATCGCTTTATGATTAGCTTCAAAGTGGTATTATGCACCCTAACAAAATAAAGTCCATTGCTTAGATGTTCTAAGTTTATGGAGGTTTTGTCATACCTACTTGTAAATACCTTAGCACCAGTAATTGCATAGACAGAAATCATACTTCCTACTTCAGCGTTTATAATTTGAACTATACCAGTGTTGGGGTTGGGATAGATTTTTAATTTATTTCTTCCAAGAGCACTCTCAGTTGTATTCATCCCCAAAACGGTTGAATTTAAGGAATCTACAGTTAGCACAACAGAGCTTATATGCCCATCACTATCAGGGAAAGTGATAGAAATAGTGTTGTCCGGTTGGATAAGATTTATTGGCACAGGAATTTCAATGGCTCCAAAAAAATCGTCCCTACTTGTTTGATTATAGCCTTTCCAATTACTAGGCACAGGAATGGAGACCCCATTAATTAAAACAGTTGGTGCTTTTGAACGGTTATGCTTTCGCCCAATACTCATTGCTAGAGTTGCATATCCAGAAGTGGGAGTAAAAACATTATTAAAATTAAAATTAATTGGTTGACCTGCTTGTATGGCTTTTAAATAGGTCTGGCTATAATAACGTTCAGATTCAATTAGATTGTCATAAGTAGGCGATTCTGAGAAAGTATATTCAATTAAAGTCGTTTCGTTTTTAGAAAGGGTATGCGTTTCTGGATGTGTTGAAAATAATTGATCCGTATAATCTGGATCCGCGTCTCGGTGAATTGTCAAGGATTTAATTCTTACACTACTAATTGCAGGTAGGTTTCCATTCAGATTTAAATTAATAGGTTGGTCAAAATCATCTAAATTGTTGAGGGCAACATACAATTTGTTGCTATTCATAAATGCTTGTACTTGAATATCTCTATTATCTGACTTAATTAATACTCTATCACCAGCAAGATCTTTCCATAAATCATAAAAGTAAATTCTATTTGTAAATTCCCAGCCTGTGACTTGATCTAATGGCACCCCTAAAGGGATTGGTTTGTACAACACTGCTTTGTAGGGCATATAATTATTTTCTTCTGTGATGTGCCATGTAGATTTACCCGTTGTAAAGGGAATTGCGATTTCCATTCGATCCGTTCTCTCCAAAAGGCTAAACAGCATTGCATTTTGAGAGCGTATGGATTGCATATTGCTAAGATCACTAAATTCATCATTTTCAATACCTCCAAATTCTGTGATGGCATGCGGTTTAATAATTCCCCATTTTACATAGCTGTAGGTTTCTATCATATCTAAAATGGCTTCCATATTACTACCGGATCTTTTAGTGTCCTGGCCAATTTGATTGATGCCGTCATACAAATGTGTAGAAAAAGCATCCATATCCTCACCAGCTTCATCCATAAATAGTTTCATATTTTGATTCCAAATAGAAAAATCATTCTTTTCAAATGATGGAAATGCAGCAGAATATCCAAGGATCTTCATATTGGCGAGTTCGGAGGCGGCATGAATTTTTTGTCCAATTTGCTTAAAAAACTGAGTCATCTCAAGTTTCACTCTAGCTTCTGCAGCCGAATTCCAATCGGGTTCGTCATAAAAATCACGCGCATGAACAAAGGGTTCGTTCATTGGCTCGTAATATTCAGGTCGTGAAAATGGAGCGACACGATTTTTAAAATAGTCTACAGTCCAATCTGCAAACGCTATTGGATCAAGTCCTGCTGCATACACTTTGTTTGGGTGATCAGTTGCTATGTATCTGCGCACCTCTCTTAGCTCTGCAGTGCCTCCAGTAATAGGGTCTGGATAAACACCAACTACGCCTGTATTTTGCATGGCTGCCGACCCTGGAGACCAAAAAGCTCTTCCACTTTGACTCACATTGTAATTAGAGTAGAAACCATTCTCAACATCATTTGGGTTTGAATGAATATTAAAATATTTAGTTCGATCTAGTAAAGAAATGCCGCCAATCCTTCTTTTTATTTTTGGGAACACGTCTACATTTGTAGTCATGCTAACTTTTTTTACATTTATTGCCGAAATTGAGTTTCCGCTTTTAAATGATTGTGCATGGAAAAAACCATAAATTTTAGACGTTGCAGCTGCATAAATAGCTGCGCTAACCCCGGTGTATGATCCAATACTTGAAGCGGTTCCATCGGTAACATTAAGTAATTTTGCCGAGAGTGTAGATGTATCCGCAGCTGTGCCTAATGTGAATGTCACCAAAACAGCCAAATCATCTGTTGTTCCATTTGACCCTTGGCAATCAGAAATGGATAAAACAGTTTCTAAACTTAGGGGAGCATTATTTGTATTGTTACGGAGTTGAAGTGCCCCTCCTGGAGTATCCTCACTGTCATTTGTTGTGGATAAAAAGACGGTATTTGAAGGCGGATTTGAAGTACTAACAGCGCTGCTTGAACTAAAGCCAATTTTAATCATCGGATTGTTTTGAGCAGTTAAGTTTCCTGTAAAATTTAAATCGACCCTAAAAGTTATTTGATCTCCTGTTCCAGACAATGCAAATTCTTGCCCCCAAGCTGCTCTTTTCCATTCGTCAGAGGTGGATACTAAGCCTTGAGTAGCATCCACATTCCAGGTTGCTGTTTGATAATTTGAATCCCAACCAGTCTGATTGTAAAGTGCTCCATTGGTAAAGCCCTCATCGGATGTGAAATTAACTACGTTTTGCCCTTGTATCCAGCTGATACAGAATGCAAAAATGAATAGTTGAACACCTATTATTTTATTTTTCATCTAATACTTTATTTTTGACCTCCTCTTAAAAAGTAGTACTTAATTTGAAGGATTTACTATTTTTTCTACATCCAAAATTAGGGAGCTTACATGCCCCCCAGAATCTGGAAAAGTAATATTTACTTTATTATTTTCTTTTATTAAATCCATAGGAATCGGAATTTCAATAGCTCCAAAGAATTTTTTTCTGTTGCTCTGATCATAACCTTTCCAGTTTAAAGGAATTTCAACTTTTTCTCCATTGACGAATACCTTTGGAGTTTTTGATAAATCATGACCCCTACCTATACTCATACATAGTTTGGAAAATCCAACTCCAAGTTGGACATCATTAAATTCAAATATCAACTCTTTTTGAGCTACAATAGGAAGTAAGTAATTGCTGCTGTAGTAGCGGCTGGATTTAATTTTATTAATAAATTTTATGGTGTTTTTTAAATTAAATTCTAGTACAATTGTTTCTGCAGGATCTATAGAAAAAATATCAGGAATTGTGTTTATGGTTTGTTCATAATACCGAGGAAAATTATCAGAATATACAGTTAACGACTTAACCAATAAATCACTAATATTAGACTTTATTGATTCAATATCTAACGCTACTTGTTGTGCAGCATCGTCTAAGTTATTTAGTGCTACATATAATTTCTTCTCATCCAAAAAAGCTTGGACTTGAATATCAGGGTTTGATGTTGAAACGAAAACTCTTTTTCCTTTAACCGCTTTCCACAGTTCATAAAATTGAATCCGGTTGGTATATAACCACCCTGTAATTTGATTCTTTGGCACCCCCATATTTTCTGGACGCCATAACACGGCTTTATATGGTAAATAATTATTTGCTTTAGTAATGTGCCAAGTGGCATTATCTGTTGTGAAGGGTATAGAAATTTCTAAGCGATCCTCCCGATTTAACAAACCAAAAATCATAGCGTTTTGGGATCGAATCGATTGCATGTTTCGGATTAAGGAAAATTCAGAAACCTCGATTCCACCATATTCCGTAATCGCATGAGGTTTAATAAATCCCCATCGTTGATAACTGTATGTTTCAATGAGATCCATTATAGCTTCGTTGTTACTTCCTGAGCGTTTGTTTTCTTGTCCCACTTGATTGATTCCGTCATAAAGATGGTAGGAAATTGCATCCAATTCATCTCCAGCGATGTCCAGAAAAAGACCCATATTGGTTTCCCAGTTTTTAAAATCTTTTAATTCAAAAGATGGCCATGCAGCGCTGTAGCCCATTACTTTAATATTTTTTAAAGCAGGATCTGCATGAATCTTTTCTGCAAGTGCCCTAAAAAGTTTAGACATTTCTGTTTTAACCCGTAATTCTGCAACAGGATCCCAATCTTTTTCTTCATAAAAATCTTTGGCATGAACAAAAGGCTCATTCATTGGCTCATACCACAATGGTCTGTTATTTTCCTTAACATTTTTAAAATATTCGACTGCCCAGTCCGAAACCGCCTCTAAGTCAATACCCTCTTTGTATAAATTCCGAGGATGTTCTGTGGCTACATATCGATTTACGGGCTTTAGGTTTTCGTCATTTTTATTTTTGGATTTTGGATACGCGCCAACTTCTCCCATCAATTTTTTGGCGTCTATTCCAGGTCCATAAAATCCTCTTCCTGATTGTTCAACATTATAGTCTTTATAAAATGATTCAAGTAATGGAGAGCTTCCAGGAGCATGAATATTGAAATATTTTGATCGATCTAGCTCAGAAACTTCACCAATAAATTTTTGTACAGAAGGTTCAACCAATACTACATTAACTTGCGCCTTGAGTGCCGTTGAGAATGTAAAAAAACAAACACATATATGTACGAATACAAATTTTAATGACATACTAAACTTTTGTTTAATGGATATTAAAATACAACTAAAATAGCGCTAAAGTAATCACTTACTCCGGAACAAATACTTTAACATCGTCTATGTAAATAACTCCCTTTTTCTGAAATCTAAACGCAACAAAATAATCTCCATCTGCAGTAACTGTCCATACCTTAGCAGTTTCTTTATTAATGGTTATCCATTCGCCTCGGGGTAAACCGCTCATGCCAGTCCAGAATTGTGTACCTGGGTAAGGTGCTTCTGTACCGGTAATCCATGGTCCAATACTACCATCGGTGTAAGAGGGGTCTATCCAAATTTTGAATTCAATGGTAACCTTTTGCCCAGCTTTCAATGCAAATTCAGAACCCTCTTTCCAACTCCAAGACCTCGTCCATTTGGCGTCTGCTGTAGCTTCCATACGCATGCTGTAATTACCTGAAGCTGCCTTTTGGTCTGTAAAACTTATCTCGCCCACATTATCTGAGGCTGCCATCCATCCAGCGCCACCATCTTCAAATCCGTAAATGCTAGAGTTAGCAAGATTTAATGGCACAAACAAGTTCACAGGCTGGTCTGTAAAGGAATCGGCAACTACATCGTTTACTCGCACTAATACTCCCTGTGAATTATCATAGGACAGAGTTGCTACAGAGGTGCTTTTAATATTTTCAGTAGTAGTAATGTCCACAATTCGATTGTCATCCACGTTAATAGCAGCACTTAAAATGTCTGTTTTAATACCATCTACAGTAAGGGTTAGATGAGGGATAAGATCAGCTGTCAATTTTAGAGGTAAATTATAATTTAAATGAAGCACGCCTGCATCACTTTCTGTAATCTGGGTTAGGGTTGGTGGGTCAATATTTTCTATAACATTTATATAGTCTTTTAGATGCAATGTATCCTTACTTCCCTCTGGATACTGACGCCAAGTAACAAGCGAAACATCGTAGGTTCCTATTGTTGGATAGGAGACCGCTATATTTTTAAAATCTTTGTCATCATCAACACTAATTCCACCCGCTGATGACGGATCGCCCCCGGGGAACAGCCATTTTCTCCTGTTGGGATTTCCCAAGGATGTATCTTTGAAATTAATAGTCCCGCCTTCATACATGTCTATTTGAGTAGGATTTTCTTCATAAAAGCTAGCATCAATAGAAACTATCTCAAAATTAGTTTGTATGTAATCGAAAACGGTAACGTTAAACGTTTCATCTAGTTTTACAGAATAATCTTTAAACTCACTTTTTAAATTAACCTCAAACTCACCAGGCGTATCAAATTGGACATGAATGATTTCCATTTCTGAGGGATCTCTGCCTTCAAGATTAATGATGTATGCCGTTTCTGGTAGGGTCCAAGTTCTTTTTGTGACGCCTTTAGAAAGGTCTGCAAACGAAGTGAAATCACCTCTTTGGATTGTCATATCTCCTGAAGCTGTGGCCACTGGATCTGAAAAGTCATTGTACTTATCGGCTGAGTCCTCTTTTTCACAAGCGATTATACTCACTAAAAAGAAGCCTAAAATTAATATTTTTTTAATGTGTGTTTTCATGATATTTATATTTTTTATGGTCTTTAATAACCTCTTTTTAATAGATTTTTTTTCGATTTTTATAGATTAAAAAGAGCCTGAATTTGAATTCTGCTCCGTTGATGGAATTGGAAAATAATTATGAACTCCTGGCTGGTATATTGCAGCAGCTTCCGTAAATTCATTTAATATATTATTACCATTAATAGTAGCATGAATTACGGGGTCATATTCATATAATACTTTAGAAATAAGGACATATTTTTTTGAAGCCAATCGCTCGTATTGTTCTTTAACTTTCCCCCATCTTGTTAAATCTTCCCAACGAATATCATGGCCTTCAAACATGAGTTCAAGTGGTCTTTCTACCCACATGATATGCTCCATTATACTATTGGCGTCATAATCTGTCTCATTTAGTAAAATTACTCCTGCACGTTGGCGAATTTCATTCACTAAACTTAGAGCTTCACTGTAGGGTTCTCCCGTTTCGATTAAGCATTCTGCATACAGTAACATGACATCCGCTAATCGAATTACACGTTCATTAATTCCAGAAATTGATTGATCGCTTTCACGGTCTAGCAGCCAGTTTTGAAATTTCTTTAAATAAGAAGCTTCGCCATTATTATACTGACCTCCTAGATTTGAAGCACGTTGATAAAGCGTTGTATTATTATCATCGGCAATAGCTATAGAGGAGGAAGCACGCATGGAGTATTTGGCAGAACCTGTTCTAGTTGTATTGATAGGATTTGTGGGATCCATAATGTCATTTTTAAACAACATAGTCATGTAATAGGATGGCATGATGGTTCGATACCCACCCGCTTGGGGTGTAGCTAAAGTTATTGCTCTGGAGGTAGCTTCCGATCCAAGCGGACCATCGGCGGCTCCACCTAAAGTTCCGGGTTTTGCCAATGTAGAAAATGCAACTTCAAAAATAGATTCACTGTTCATTTCACCTTCTTCATTGAAGTTATCTCCAATATTTGGGACTAAACTGTACAGGTTGCTATCCAAAATCTCTCCAAAATACTTTTTTGCTGATATATAATCAAGTTCATTGATGTGAAGTTTTCCTAGCATAGCGGTTGCAGCCCCCCAGGTGGCTCTTCCTAAATCTTCATTAGGGTATTGTTTAGGTAAATGCTCATAGGCAAATTCTAAATCGGATAAAATTAAATTATAAACATCTTCTGCAGGCGATGGTGATTTGTAGAAATCATCTCGCGATTCTGGAACCGTTGTGTGAATTATGACACTACCGTTATTATATCCACGGTATAATGAATAATAGAAAAAGCCTCTTAGAAATCTAGCTTCAGCCTCCATTTGAGTTTTGGTCGCTTCATTCAATTCAATGTTGTTAATATTTGAGAGTACTTGATTGGCACGATAGATTCCAATGTAGCAATCTCTCCATCTTTTTTTGACGATATCAGAATTTTCATTAAAAGTTAATTTGTTTAAACCAATAGCATTTGCATTCCAATTGTTGGGTCTACCAATATCAGAACGCACGGGAAGCTGTGTTGCAGCAGAACCACCAAGTATTCCGTCTCGCTGTAAGGCAGCATAAGTAGCAACTAAGCCCTGTTGTATGTCAGTTTCTGAGCTCCAAAAAGATGCCGCACTTAGGTTGTTGGGGTTCTCTATATCTAAATAATCATCGTTACAACTGCAAAAGATCAGGAGTGCCCCTGCCAATATTATGTTTAATGTTTTTAGTTTCATTTTTAGTTATTTTAAATTAAAATATTATTGAAATTCCTGCACTATAGGTCGAAGACACCGGATAGCTTCCTCTATCTAAACCTCCCTCAA
Organism: Polaribacter sp.; assembly: GCA_028336245.1. Lineage (GTDB taxonomy): Bacteria > Bacteroidota > Bacteroidia > Flavobacteriales > Flavobacteriaceae > Polaribacter. Next base: position 84,812 of record JAOKTT010000001.1, on the reverse strand, counting down.
AAGGGTTACTGCTTCCTACCTCAGGATCAAACCCAGAATATTTGGTCCAGGTAATCGGGTTTTGAGCATTGATGAAAAGTCTAAGCTTCTCAATTCCAATTTTATCCAGCAAGATTGTTTTTAATGAATACCCAAGGATAATGTTTCGAAGTCTTAAAAAGGAACCATCCTCCAAAAAATAATCCAAAGATGTTTGAACATTTGGGTGTTCTATATTTGATCGTGGGGTAGGTATGTTTGAAGTTGGGTTATTATCTGTCCAACTGTTAACTAAATCACGGTGGCGTTTGGTGCTGTAAGCATATTGTTTTTGACCGTTATAAATGGTGTTTCCACTTACCCCATAGAATTGAGCTGAAAAATCAAAATCCTTGCAAGTAGCATCAATGTTAAACCCTACTTCAAAATCTGGTTGATAAGACCCTTTATACACTTTATCATTAGCATCTAATTGGCCATTTCCATCAGAATCAACATATCTTAAGTCTCCTTTTTGAGCATTTGGATTTAATAATTTATATGCGGTTAATTCTTCATCCGTTTTAATAGTTCCATTGGTTTCGTACACCTTGAAAGCACCCACAGGTAAACCCGCTTCAAGCACTGCAACAGGCTCTGTTTGGGCTGCTCTAATAATATTTGGATACCCATCAAAAACAATTTCGCCTTCTCTTGACAAACTCACAACTTTGTTTTCATTCTTGGTGAAATTTCCACTAAATTTTGCGCTCAAAGGTCCAAATTTGTGATTGTAATGCGCACTGATCTCAATACCTCTATTTCTTAAATTTCCAATATTTGTTAAAAACCGGTCATAAGTTTCGCCATTCACTGGAGTTGATCCTGCAGAAATTGGTGTAACAATTGCCAGCAGCATGTCTTTTTTATCTTGTTCGTAAAGGTCAATTTCGAGCCCCGCTTTACCGCCTTTAAAGGTCAAGTCTAATCCTAAGTTTTTACTGATGTTAGATTCCCATTTTAAATTGGGATCTGCATAGCCTGGCTGCGTCAATCCTATTGTCAAATTTGGGTCTTCTCCAAGCGGATAATCTACATTTGAGATGACCACAGGGCTATAGCCATACGGGGGAACTCGATCACTTCCCGTGGTTCCATATCCAAATCGTATTTTAGCCGTAGAGATGGTGCTTTTCAAATTTTTAAAGAATTTTTCATTTGATAGCGCCCAACCAGCAGAAATGGATGGAAATGTTCCATACTTATTATTTCCAAAATTGCTAGAGCCATCTCTTCTCACGACTAAACTTAGAAGATATTTCCAGTTGTAATTGTAATTGATTCTACCTAGGTAGGAAACACTTTCTGTTTTGTTTATCGTTTGTGTGCCAACAATAGGTTCACCATTGCCCAATACAGGCGTCAAGTTGCTTGTAATGTTGTCAGCCCCTGTTCTGTAAAATTCATATTTTGAAGACTCATATGTGTTGCCAATCAGAAACTTTAAATTATGTTTATTGAAACTTTTACTATAGTTTACTGTAAATTCATCGATGCTTCTAGTACTGGTCGCATCTCCAAGTCTTAGTTGTGCATTTAGGTTACTCACTGTGGGATTAATCTCACCTAAATTATTGTTTACGATAAAACTTGGATTGAACCATCGGTCTTTTTTATTGTAATAAGACCTTCCAATATTCGCTCTAAATGACAAGCCTTCAATGATTTCGTATCCCAGCTGAATGTTCCCATTAAAGGAATTTATCTTATTCGAACTTTCTTGTTTTAATGTTCCAGCAAAATTGGTAATTCTTCCGGTATCATTATCGATATTCTCAAGATCAATATCATAGATGTCACTATTAAAGTCTATTGGTGCCATATAAGGTTGGAGTCTTATCGCATTATAAAATAGGCCATAAGGCTCCCTTTTCTGTTCACTTAAATTGATACTTAAATTTGTTTGCGCTGTAAACTTTCCTTTTTTGAAACCTGTATTACTTCTTAAAGAATGTTTTTTATAGTCGGAGTTGATTAGTGACCCTGTTTGGTCGAAGAATGTTCCTGTTACATTATAAGTAAGCCCATTTTTACCTCCACTCACACTTAATGAATGGTTTTGAATTGGTGCAGCATCAACTTGCAATAAATTCATCCAATTGGTTTCATTTTCTAAACCGTCAGTAATTTGTAAAAGAGGGTCGAAATTAATTGCATCGTACCTGTATTGAATGTCATTTATATAAAGTGCCTCTAAAGTGTTTGCTAATGGAAGCCCAGAAGTAATATTTTGAACCCCATAGTAAGAGTCTAAATTTACTTTCATTTGACCTTCTTTTCCTTTTTTTGTGGTAATCAATATCACACCACCTGAAGCTCTAGACCCATAAATCGCAGCAGAAGCACCATCTTTCAAAACTTCGATAGATTCAATTTCTTGAGGGGTAATGTTTGGATTTTCAATATAGGTTACGCCATCTACTACATAAAGAGGACCTGAGCCTCCATCTTGAAATGAAGTGATGCCGCGAATGGTAATCGTTGCATTTTCACCTGGTGCAGCATTCCCTTGTCTGACACTTACTCCAGCAATTCTTCCTTGAATGGCGGATGCAAAATCTGAAGTAATAGTTTTATTTAAATCTTTTGCTTTAACGGAAGCGATGGCTCCAGTTAGTTCTCTTTTCTTTGCGGTCCCATATCCAACAACTACAATTTCGTCTAAGCCGGTAACGCTCTCTTTCATCAACACATTGTTAGAGGCTGTACTAACAATAATTTCTATTTCTTCCATACCTAGATAACTAAAGACTAAAGTTTCTCCTTTAGCTACATTAATCGTATAGAGGCCATCAAAGTCTGTGGAGGTCCCAATAGAACTTCCTTTAATTACAATACTGACTCCAGGGATTGGTTGTCCACTTTCTTCACTTAAGACCGTTCCGTTAACTTTTAAGTTTTGACCGTGCCCTTTAAATCCAAGTATTATTAAACTCATAAATAATAAAACTCGCTTTGTGCAGCTGCCAAATGTTTTTAATTTAAGGTTGCTTGTGTTTTTCATTAAGTTCGGTTTTAAATTAGATTTTTTTTAGTTATGGATTATTTGTTTCAAATTTAAACCAATATAACCCTTTCTCTTTTATTCATATGTTTAAAAATACACCACACATGTTAAGCATAGTATTTTGTTAAACAAATTATTTGTAAATTTATTTAAATGATTACACCAATGAATTTGCTTAAAAAAATAGATAAAACCCTTCATTTGAAAAGGGGATTACTATTTATATCATTTCTAGGCTCTATTTTTGTTATAAATGAGAATCCAATTTTTGAAAATTTTAATTCGGCAGATGGCTTGTCTCAGCATGATATCAATTGTATTTTACAAGACAAGGATGGCTTCTTATGGTTTGGGACCAATGATGGGCTTAATAAGTATGACGGCTATAATTTCAAAGTTTTTAAACCTTCAAAAAATATAAAATCCAGTATTTCTGGAAGAATTATACAACAAATGGTGTCTGATTCTTATGGTAATATTTGGATTGCTTCTCTTGATGGGGGATTGAATTATTACAACTCTAAACTAGAAACTTTTTTTAATTTTAGCGAAAAACTTACGCAATTTGGGAATTATGCAAATGACATTATAATAAGTGATGATGGTATTCTATGGGTTCAGTTTAAGCAAAAAACATGTTACGCTGTTCTGAAAGAAAATTTTGAGGAAATGGAATTTCATACACTTCTAAATGACACTGCAAATAGACCAAAAGAAAAATTAGGAAATAGAATCATACAAAAGAATAAAGAAATTTTCTTTTCAAGTTCACAAGCGTTGTATGCATTGCGTTATACAATATCAGCAGATAAACTAAAGGATGTTGAATTTATTCCGAACCAAGCCCAAGGTTACAGTTCACAAATTATAGCATCTGATGGTGTAAAGTGGGAGTTGTATGATGATAAAATTATTTTTAATGGGGAGGATAAATCTTATCTTACAGTAAAGGTAAATAATTTATCCAACCGTCTTAGTGTATTGGATCAGGATAAAAATCTATGGTGTTTAATCAATGAAAAGCTTTCCGTTGTTTCAAAAGAGGGAGGTAAACTTCGTGTAAAGACCATCGATTTTGAAAAACTGGAATTTGTTGGTTTAAAAAATAATTCTATAAACTGTGTTTTTGTTGATAATACTGGAAATTTATGGGTGGGTTCCAATGGAGGGGGAATTTATAAAAAGACAAATAGCAATTATCAATTTAATCACCTTAATAAAAACAATAATAAAGGAAGTTTAAGTAGTAATAAAATTAGAAGCCTACATGAAGATCAATTTGGGAATTTATGGATTGGTACTGAGGGTGGTGGTGTAAATTTTTTGTCGAACACAGCTGTAAATTACAATGCATTCGAACCTTTTACCTTCTCTAAAGAATCAAGTGGGGTAACCTCTAATAATATTTTTTCTATAACTGAAAATATCATCGATAACGATCATTCTATATTGTGGTTTTCAACTGAAAATGGAGGACTAAATAAATTAGTACTCAACAGAAATGATAAATCAAAAAATTTTAAATTTGAAAAATTTAATATTCCGACTAGTGATGGTTCTAACGTAAAAAAATTGGCGATTCATTCGATTTATAGCGAAGGTGAAAATAGATTATGGATTGGGTACTATGGTTTGGGTCTTGGTCTTGCAGAGTGGAATGACTCACGAGAGCAACCATTTTTCTCTTATATAAATCCAACAAATCAGACTACAGAATTTTCTGGGAAGATTATTAGAGACATCTATAGAGATAGCTATGGAATTCTTTGGGTTACTACCAATAGTGGGTTAAACAAGTTAATTGAAAATAGTAACGATATAACCAATAGTAATTTCAAGTCCTACAGATATGATGCTGCCAATGACAAAAGTATTGGAAGTGATTATACATTGCAAATTTTTGAGAGCTCTAAAAATACGCTTTGGATTGGTACTATTGGAGGCGGTCTTAATAAATTAATTAGAGATAAAGATGGAAGTGTAGTTGAGTTTAAACGCTATAGCAGTCAAAATAAGTTATTTCCAGACGATGTTATTAACTCTATAAATGAAGATAATAGTGGTTTTTTATGGGTGGGTACAAATACAGGGCTGATTCGGTTTGACTCACAAACAGAGACCTATGAAACTTATTCAACAAATGAACTTCAAAACCCCGGAATGAGTGAGATTTCGGCCATTAAAAGAAAAAATGGTGAATTGATTTTTGGAGGTGTTAATGGCATCAATGTCTTTACTCCAAACCGCAGTGAAAAGAAAGACATGCCGCCGCCACGTCCTTTAATCACACAACTGAACATCATGTATGAGCCGGTTGAGCCTATGGAGGAAATAAATAATGAAATTATTTTAAATAAAAGCATAGCTCATACAGACCATATTAACTTAGAGGCCAATGTTAATAATTTTTCATTTAGTTTTTCATCTCTTCATTACAATGATTCTAAGCTAAATAAATACAAGTATATTTTAGAAGGGTTTGATCAAAATTGGATTGAAACGACTTCTGACCTGCGTATTGCGAATTATACTAATATAAGGCCAGGTAATTACCTCTTTAAAGTTTATGGAAGCAATAATAAAGGGATGTGGTCTGAATATCCTGCAGAAGTAAGTGTTACAATATTGCCTCCTTGGTATTTAACGTTGTGGGCTAAAATAATATACGTCCTTTCATTTGTACTTTTAGTTTATTTTCTTAAAATGCTTGCTGTTCTCAACCTAAAAAGAAAAAGAAAATTAGAATTTGACCGTCTTAAAAAAGAAAAAGAAAAAGAAATTAATAAGGTGAAGTTAGAGTTTTTTACAAATATCTCTCATGAGCTTAGGTCCCCTTTGACACTCATATTAGGGCCTGCAGAAAAACTAATAAAACAAGGTGAAAAGCTTCATAAAAAAGAAAGGCTGAGACTGTATCAAACCATGCAGCGCAATTCTGACTACCTATTAAAACTGATTAAGCAGCTTTTAGACTTTAGAAAACTAGACCAAGGGAAAATCAAATTAAACTGTACGCATCTCAATTTGCTTACGCTAGTAAATAAAATAACAGATCAGTTTTATACGCTTGCAGAGCAAGAAAAACTATCATTAAAGAATACACTTCCTAAAAACAAACTATTTGTTTGGATTGATGTGAATATTATCGAGAAAATCCTGTATAATTTGCTGTCAAATGCTATTAAATTCACCCCAAAAGGAGGCTGTATTTCAATAGGTATTAACTCTGTTACGTCAAAAAAATCGAATTATCCAGAAGGACATGTTGAAATATTTGTAAAAGATAATGGGAAAGGTATCAGTGCTTCTGATTTAAAAAATGTTTTCAATCGGTTTTATCAATCAGATAATCAAAATAAAGAAAATGAAGGGGTAGGGATCGGGCTTTCATTTTCTCAAAACCTTGCGAAGCTTCATGGAGGCGTGATCGAAGTTGTCAGCGAGCTCGAAAAAGGGAGCTGTTTTACACTTTTGATTCCTTTAGGGAACGCTCATTTATCCAACGAACAAATGGTTGAAAATAATGAAATTTTTATTTCTAAAGTAGCTCCTACTAGTAACTCAGTTTTAACCAAGGACCTGCAAACAACGGACGCTGGTATTAAGGACAAGCCAAGTTTGCTAATTATTGAAGACAACCCCGAAATATACCATTATTTGACATCAGAACTAAGTGCGTACTATTCGATATTGTCTAGTATGGATGGTTCACAAGGAATTGAAATGGCTTTTGAGACACTTCCTGACATTATTATTAGCGATATTATGATGCCAAAAACAGATGGAATTGAGGTTTGTAGAAAGTTAAAAAATGACATTAGAACAAGTCATATTCCAATTATTTTGTTGTCAGCTAGAGTAAATGACGAGTCTAAAATTGAAGGTTTAAAAGCTGGTGCTGATGTGTACTTGACGAAACCCTTTAGTTTAGAGGTTTTAAAAACGCAAATCACTTCTTTGCTTGACAATCGTAAAAAAGTTCACAGTGAGTTTAGAAAGCCAAACTTTGAACCTTCCAAAATTGATATCTCAACTATAGATGAGCTGTTTATAGAAAAAATAATTACGATTATTAAAGATAATATCGATAATCCAATATTTACTGTTCAAGAGTTTTCTAACCTCAGCGGAATGAGTAGAACTAGTTTTTTTAATAAAATCAAGGGTATTACCGGACTAAAACCAACAGAGTTTTTACGTAACTATCGATTAAAATTAGCAGCACAATTTTTATTAAAGGGTTTCAGTGTCAAGGAATGTATGTACAAAACAGGCTTTAATACGCCCTCTTACTTCACACAATCTTTCAAGGTTTTGTATAAAATGACTCCTACAGCGTACGTTCAACAAAATAAAAATTAAGCAACATTTAGATTTGCATTATTTCTTGTTCTTGGCAATTTGGTTCAAATGAATTTTATGATTCCAAATTATTTGTTTATTTAGGTATAATCAGTTCCAGTGGTCGATTTTCTTTCATAGGATAGCGTGCCTTTTTGCTTTTCATTTCACTAGATAAAACCTTCATCATAATTTTGAGTTGTTCAGGATTCTTTTCCGCTAAATTCTTAGTTTCAAACGGATCTTTTTTTAAGTTGAATAGTTCATAAAGAGGTTGCTCTTCTACTTGATAATGGTACATGATTTTCCAGTCTGATTTAACCAGGCTCGTAAAATAACTGGAGCGGTGATTATGGGGAAAATGGTTTAGAAATAACTCATCACGTATTTCGTTTTGTCTACCCATAAGCTGATCTTTAAGATCAAAACCATCCATGACAAAATCTCCAGGTGAATTCACATTGGCTACCTGAGACAGGGTTGAAAAAATGTCCAAAATAGAACCCATTTGTTGTTGGATGGCATTTTTCGCAATAGGTAATTTTTCTTGAGAGAATGCATTTTCATTGGGTATTACCCACGATGCAATAAATGGTACTCGTATACCACCTTCCCAGTGATTGGCTTTTTTCCCTTTCAGCGGTGATGCGCTACTGTAGTTGTTTTCAATTGGCAGAGGAGCATCCGAACCATTGTCTCCCAAGAAGAAAATAAGCGTGTTCTCTCCTAATCCCAGATCTTTCACGTGTAACACAATGTCACCAAGAGATTTATCGATGCCTTCAATTAGTGTAGCATAAGCTTGAGCCTTTTCAGACATATCCGAGTCTTTATAGTTTTTGGCAAAACGGAGATCCGAATAAAAAGGCGCATGTAAAGCATAATGTGCCATATGAAGGAAGAAAGGCTTGCCTTCTTCTTTGGCTTGAGATATGGCTAAATTGGCTTCTAAGGTCAAAGCCTCTGACAGAAATATATCTTTGCCGTGGTATTTCTCTAAACCCGTTACAGCCCTTGCTTTATTGCCACCTGTATGCCCAAATCCTTCTGTACCAAGGTAACTCCCTGGTTGCCCAATCGAGCTGCCGGCAACGTTAATGTCAAAACCCAAATTAAGTGGATTTTCCCCTTCACTGTTGAATGGTCCAAAATGAGCTTTGCCTATATGAATTGTTTTATAGCCTGCTTGTTGTAAGATTCGCGGAAGTGTTATCGATTCTTTGGTAAGTCCTTTCCAGTTCCAATTGGCTGGCCCAAACTCGGAGCGATTGTTCTCCTCAGGTTTAATCCAATTGGTCACCCCATGGCGAGCAGAGTTCTGACCCGTCAAAATTGATGTTCGCGAAGGAGAACAAACCGAGTGTGCATAAAAATTTGTAAAGCGAATGCCATGCTCTGCAAGTTCTTCCATATTTGGCGTTTTATAATAATCATTTAACGGATATCTTACCGAATTACCATTCGTATCTGTCAAAAATGGAACTGAAGTATCCATTAGCCCCATATCGTCAACTAGAAAAATAATAATGTTTGGAGGGGTGTTTTCTTTTTCTGGGGAATTACATGAAGTTACAAAAAGTAAGAATAGCAGCTTAAAAACTGAAAATGCTATTTTTAATCCAATTTTGGTTTTCATTATTCTATAATTATAATTTTGTTTTCTTACATGAATGGTTAGTATATGAAAAGTAGGCGATTACGAAGCACGAAACTTTCGGTTAAGCACTTAGTTTGATACGAGTCAATAGCTTTAAATTTACTACTATTTCGCCTATTTTTTATATACATTGTCATGCACTTTTATTTTTTATCTCAATCCATTTATGTTATATCGTGACACAAAATTCCAAACCAATTCAGATGTGTTCTGACCTTGAAAAGTTGCGCTAAACCAAACATGGTCTCCACCAATATATTTGTAATGCTCAACAGAAACTGAGCTATCTCCCTGATCATAAACATAATGTACAATATTATTGTCACTTGTTTCGGTTGGGGTAAAAACTGTATTATTAAAATTAATCCAATGGTCCAACGTACTTTGGGCAGAGTTCCAGTCACTACTCCCATTGTAGGGGAGAACGCCATCAGAAGTTCCATGAAGATGTATTACTGGCATAGGATGACTGGTAGATCCTGCACAATCTAACATTGCTCCAGAAACAGATGCTACCGCAGCAATTAAATCACTTTTATAGTTCGCAAGTCCATATGCCATCATGCCTCCGTTTGAGTATCCAGCAGCATAAATTCTCTCCATAGCTACATTATACTGAGATGAGATCTCATTTATCATGGATTCAATAAATCCAAAATCATCAGCATTACTTTTATTGTCTACTCCTAATGGACAAGCATTCCAATGAGATAAACCATCTAAACAACTACCTTGAGGATAGATTAAAATAAAAGTGTCAGCTTCTGCCAATGAGCGCATATCTGCTTCTTGCATATAATCACTAGCACTACCACCAAACCCATGAAAATTCAGCATTAGTGGAACAGAAGATGTTCCATCATAAGAGTTTGGGATATACAACACATATTCTCTGTTGAGACCGTCATGAACTATAGTCTGTGCATTAGTATTTGAGTAACATTCCTCTGGATTTTTATTATCATCTTTTTTACAACTGCTTAGAATTGATAATAAAATGGTAAAAAGTAAAATTGCTTTTTTCATTATACAGTTTCTTTAATTTTTTTTAACACCTATTTCTTTTTGTGCATAACGACAGCCTATATGGAAAGTAGCGTCTTAAAAGAAGTATCTTTCAGAGGTATTCAATTTTTTATTAAAAATACTTAAATTTTTTAAACCAATGCAGTACATCCTATTCACTTAATCTTATAAAAGTTAGGGATAGCATTTAAATATATTTATTTTTCTTACGATCAAAAAGGAAAAACTATTTTAAAGTAAAAGCGATATGTATTGCTTTGTTTTTTTCTAAATCTGCATTATGATTTAAAAATACTACTTGGTTTGGATTTGAATACTCTTGCGAATAAGACCTTCCGATTTCGCCTTAAGAATAATTTTACCTGGTTCTGTTGAAGCTTTTATATACACCACACATTTCCCACTAAAAGCTTTACGTTGTTTGGATTGAAAAGGGGCAGTGGTCGCTGCATTCCCATTTCCTACGGCTACAATTTCCCCATTTCCTTCTATTTCAAAATGAATAAGATTGTCAGAATTTGGACACAAATTCCCTTCATTATCTAAAATTCGAACCGTAATAAACACCATGTCTTCTCCGTCAGCTTTTATTATATCATGATCCGGGATAAGTTCAATTTTTGCAGGCTTTCCTGCTGTCCTTATACTTTTTTCAGTGACTATTGCTCCATTAATATAGCCAACAACTTTTATTTCTCCAGCCTCATAAGGCACATTCCAATGGAGTCGATAAGGTGACATAAAATCACCTGTATAGCGGCCGCCTTCCCAATCAATAAAATTAATAGGGATCGACGTTTTATCCACTCCTTTTATTTTTTTACCAAGCGATTTTCCATTAACAAATAATTCTACTTCATCACAGTTTGTATATGAAAAAACAGGAATTATTGTTCCCTCCATTCCTTTCCAGTTCCAATGCGGTAAGACATGAACCATAGGTTCACTTGTCCATTGACTTTGATAGAGATAGTAACGGTCTTTTGGCAAGCCGCACAAGTCTACCGCTCCGAAATAAGAACTTCTAGCGGGCCAGTCGCCATTCCAATAGCCATTTGTTGCGTTATCTTTCCCTCCAAACGGCGTAGGTTCGCCTAAATAATCAAAACCTGTCCAAATAAATTCCCCCAAATTATTTGGGTTATTTTCTAGAGATTCGAACTCAATATCTGGTGGGTAAGCCCATGGAGGACCAATGATATCGTAGCTCGTAATTTGTAATGATTCATGAAGCTCATATTTCTCTACAGGCAAATGATAGACCCCACGACTGCTTACGGTGCTTGATGTCTCGGAACCATACATGATCCAATCTGGGTGCTGCGCTGCTACTTCTGCGTATTTTCTTGGCTTGTAATTCCACCCAACAAGATCTATTGCACTTGCCAAACCATTCTTTATGGGGGCTGGGTAATAATTAAAACCAGCTGTTGTAGGTCTTGTGGGATCTTCGTTTTTGCAAATCATTGCAAGTTTACTTGCTAATTCCCCTCCCTTTTTGTCGCTTTGTTCTAAAATCTCATTACCAATACTCCACATTATTACAGATGGATTATTTCTAAAAGCCCGAATCATATCTCTTAAATCTCGTTCATGCCATTCTTTAAAATACGTACTGTAACCATTTTCAACTTTTGGTTTCTCCCACATGTCAAACGCTTCTATTTGCATTAGCAAGCCCATTTCGTCGCATAGTTGAACTTGTTCTGGTGAAGGTGGGTTGTGACTTGTTCGAATTGCATTGACACCCATAGATTGCATGATTTCTAATTGTCGCTCTGTGGCTCTTCTATTTACAGCAGTCCCAAGAGGTCCTAAATCATGATGAAGGCATACCCCTTGAAAACGAGTTTTTTTTCCATTTAATTTAAATCCAAAATCACTTCCATATTCAATGGTGCGAACACCAAACCTAGTATTGTATGTATCGATTAACTCCTTATTTTTAAATAATTTAGTTTCAGCACTGTAGAGGTAAGGGGTCTTTAAATCCCACAACTCTGGGTTTAATACTTCGAGGTTTTGATTGACTATTAAGGTGTCATTCTTTCTTGAAAACACATTTTCTGATACTGACGTTAAAGGCTCCCCTTTTTTATTAAAAATGGTGGTTTGAATTGTTATTGGGCTGTCTTTCTCTCCAATGTTTTCAATTTCTGTTAGAATATTAATAGTTGCTTTGTCATTTGTAATTTTGGGAGTGGTAATGAATGTCCCCCATTTTGCAACATGAATAGGGTTATTGATTTCTAACCATGTATTGCGATAAATACCTGCTCCGGGATACCATCTTGAAGAAAGGTCTTCAGGAGTAAGCTGAACAGCGATGAGGTTTTCGCTTCCATACTTCAGATGTTTACTCAGATCCACTGAAAAGCCAATATATCCATTTGGTCGATGGCCAATTAATACGCCATTCAGCCATATTTTAGCATTGTACATTGCCCCATCAAAGTGCAGTGTGATGTGTTTTCCTTTTACATTTTTTGGGATTATAAACTGTTTGCGGTACCATCCTGTTCCATGAAAAGGCAACCCTCCGCAACGTGCGTTATATTTTTCATCAAAGGGGCCTTCAATAGCCCAATCATGTGGTAAATTTTGTGCACGCCAATTGGTATCATCAAAAGTTAAATTTTCTGCATTGCTTGCAGCTCCCTTATAAAATTTCCATCCTGTATTGAAACTGACGGGGTCAGTATTTATTATGCTTGTTTGGCAAGAAGCAATAAGCAAACTAACTGAGAGGAGGAAGAATACATGATATCTTTTCATTTGTAGTATGTTTTACGTTGCATATATAGGTGCTTAAAGGTTGTTTAAAATAGAAAATCAAGTATTACTTAGGCATCGAAATAGTTCCTTTTTCTGCTTTACTGTCTGATGTATACCTCAAAATCTGTGCTTTTCCTTCGCCACGAGCAAAAAGTATTTTCTCTTTCCATACCGCCTTCATTTCTTTTATTTTATCTTTAAATTCAGGATTATTTATGAGGTTTTTTTTCTCTTTTGGATCTATTTTCAAATGATATAATTCTTCAAACACGGGCTGCTCTCCATTAATTGATGACTCAATGTAAGTTTGATAAACAGGTATTTGTGAATCGTGATTTGCATATAACATTTTCGTAAGATTAATGGAATGCTCTTTTGCTATCGCCATCACATCTCTCGATGAAATATTTTCATTTTTATAATATCGAATGTATTTCCATTCCTTGTCTTGAACAGATTCACATCGTGGATTTCCAAAATGCGTTGACCATAAGTTTTCTGTAAATAAGTATTTGTGGATGGGCTGGTTGTTTCCATTAATCAAATTATTTAATGGCTTTCCCTGGTAAGAGTTTGGAATTTTGATGCCTGCATATTGGAGCATTGTAGGTGCGATATCTATTGTTTGAACAAGCTCGTTTGTAATAATTCCTTTTGCTGCTCCGGAACTCATGGGGTTATGAATGATCATTGGCACACGGGTACAAATTTCATAACACAATGCTTTGCCTCCCAATCCATATTCACCCCAAAATATACCATGATCTGAAGTAAAAATAATAATTGTATTTTCATCTAAGTCAAGTTGCTTTAGGGTAGCCCTTAAGTTACCAACGAGATTGTCAATTCCAGTAACGGCCTGCATGTTACGAATCATACGCTCTTTCAAGTCTTCTTCATTATCTACAAAATCATAGATATCCTGTCTATCATCAACATGAAGTATTTCTGGCGGCAATTTTGGGGTTTTTATATCTTTTTTTGCAATATAATCTAGAGGAAGTGGAATTTCTTTATCTCTATAGAGCGATTTATAAGTATCAGGATCAGCGTCTAACATTTTCATCGTAGATGTGCTTGCGCCATGCGGCAAATTGAATGCAATGCTAAGGCAAAATGGTTGCTCTTTAGGACGTTGATTTAAAAAGTGTTTTGTTCCCTCTAGTTTATGTGCATTACTAAAAAAATCAGAGACACCTTCATCCATTATTTCTATCTGCGTATTTTGTTTTGCTGCTGCAAATATTTCATGTCGATCTTTTGGATAAAAAGACAGATGTCCATGACCGGCATACCAATAATCAAAAGATGCATCCATAAGTCCAGATTGATAGCCTCCATCCCCAATTGGAGCGTGATTTTTACCTACATAACCCGTGTAGTACCCATTTTTTTTCATAACTACAGGATATGATTCATTCCAAGCTTCTTCTGACACACTGGTTCCAGAGTTAAAATTCACTGAATGTTTTCTCTCAAATTGGCTTAAAAGTATAGAAATACGACTCGGCGTACAAATAGCACTTGTTACATGTGCATTTGTAAATAAAACTCCTTCATTGGCAAGTTGGTCTAAATGGGGTGTTTTGATGAGTTCATTTCCCGAAGTTCCTAATAAGTCATAGCGTTGATCATCTGTTAAGATGAAAATGAAATTTGGTTTTTTTTGTTGTTTTTTTTGAGCAAGACTTAGTTGTAAAGAAATTAATTGGATGAAGCCAATTAATAATAAATTGAATAAAAACCTTTGTGCTCTATTTTCCTTCAAAATTAATCTCATAATTTAATATTTTCTCTTTCTTTTTTAGACAAACTTTTAATTCTGATATTTTGAACATTTGTTTCTTCTTTTCTTACATTTTGCATGTGTGCATCTGTCCATTTAGGTGCTGCTAACTCATTATTCCATTGCTGATAGCGGGTTTCTAATTCTTGTAGGATTTCTGGTTTTTGTAATGAAATATCATTTAATTCCATTTCATCTTTACTCAAGTCAAAAAGCATTGTTTTGTTTTTGTAAGCACTTCTTATTAATTTATACGTTCCTTTTCTAACCGCATATTCTTGGCCATTAGCAACTCTCCAAAATAAAGCTTCGTGAGGGGCTTCCTTATTGTTTTGGTTGAGATAGGGTAAAAGATTTTTTCCGTCTAAAGGCTGCTTTTTGTCCGCTTTTATTTCTGCAGCAGCTAAGCAAGTTCCAAAAATATCTAGAGATGTTATGGGTTGGTTGTAGGTTGTGCCTTGGGGAAGTTGAGAAGGCCAAGAAATGGCAAAAGGGACTCTAATACCCCCTTCAAACAACATCCCTTTATGCCCTCTAAAGTGCCCGTTATTTGCGCCATCTAACCTACCACCATTATCACTCAAGAAGATAATGATTGTATTTTCTCGCAACCCTAAAGTTTTGAGTAATGAATCTATTTTTCCCACACCCGCATCTACACCAGCAATCATGGCTCCATAAACACTCCTGCTCCCATATTCAATGTGTTCCGTTTTCTTTAAATACTTTTTTGTAGCATGGTCTGGGCTGTGCGGGGCATTATAAGATAAATACATAAAAAAGGGATCTTTTTTGTGTTGGGTAATATAAGACAATGCTTCATCTGTAAAGTCGTCTGTTAAATAGGTTAATTCTTTAGGATCTACATTTTTACCATTACGTTGGATATGCATGGTCTTGTTTTTGCTATATGGGTAGCCCCAATAATTCATGTTTCCACCTGAAAACCCAAACCAATGATCAAACCCTCTTTCTGGAGGTAAAAAACTGGGGTGGTCACCTAAATGCCATTTTCCAATGGCACATGTACTGTAGCCAGCTTCTTTCAATTTTTTAGAAAGAAATACTTCATTTTTTGATGTTCCCATTGTAGAATCTTTTGGAGCATAGGGAACATTGTGCTCGTGTCCAAAACGTTGCTGATACCGCCCAGTCATCAAACCAGCTCGGGAGGGACTGCAGTAGGGGTGTGAAACATATCCATTTGAAAAAACAACACCATGCTCAGCAATTTTATCAATATTTGGAGTTAGGATGTCTTTCGAACCATTAAAACCTACATCTGCATAGCCTTGGTCATCTGTTAAGATGATAATGATGTTAGGTTTGTCATTTAAATTAGACGGTTTTATTTTTTTAGATTCTGCCGATTCACAAGCGAAAAATAATCCTATAAACAATATTGCTATGGTTTTGATGCTACTTATCATAAAATTTTAATCAAATTTATTTATTTTAAAAAAATTTCAATCACCGGAATTTCTACCCCTGGCCTTGTTACAGGAATTGTAATTGTTAGTCCGTTATCATCTTCTTTAATGTCATCAAGCCAAGCACCTTTTTTAGTTTTTAGTTTGAGCTCTGATCCATCATTCAGCAGTTGCGCATAGGCTACTTTTCCTTCCAAACCAGGAAGGTATATTGTTTTAAACGGCCATTCCAATACATGAACATACAAACGCTTTGTTTTGGGGTTGTATGTGAGAAGGCAATTGTCGGGTTTTTCAAACTGTTCTGGAGCGGCCGTACAACCATAGATTGCGCGGCTGTGAAACTTCATCCATTGGTGCGTTGCTTCAAGTCTTTCAACCGCTTCGTTTTGAATAATTCCTCTGGCAGTTGGACCCACATTGAGTAAAAGATTCCCCCCTTTACTTACGGTTTCAATAAGCATAACAATGGTTTGCTCTGAACTCTTCCACGAGCGATCGTCTCTATGGTACCCCCAAGAATATCCAGAAAAAGTTTGACATGTTTCCCAGGGCACTTTTTCACCTTCATACGTTACCCATTCTTTTGGCATAAATTGTTCGGGCGTCATAAAATCCCATCCACCTTCCTCTCTCAAGTCTAAGCGATCATTTATAATAATCTGTGGTTGAAGTTTTCTTATTTGACGATACAAATCTTCTGAATTCCAATATGCTTTTCCTTTTCCATTTTCTCTATGTGGATAAGAAAAATCGGTAAACAAAATATCTATTTCCCCATAATTAGTTAGGATTTCTGTTAACTGATTTTTTAAATACTTTTGAAAGTTCTGGAGGTTTCGATTCGAATCTTTTGCTAATTCTTTTTTGTTGTCTTTTTCGGGATGAATGGGATCTTTAACTATAAAGTCGGGATGGTGCCAGTCAATGAGTGAGTAATACAGCCCAATGCGAATTCCTTCTGCTCTAAAAGCGTCTATTAGCTCTTTCATAACATCTCTTCCAAAAGGCGTGTTGGTTACTTTGTAATCTGTGTATTTTGAATCATACATAGAAAACCCGTCATGGTGTTTCGCAGTAAAAACTACATATTTCATGCCTGCTTTTTTTGCTAATTGTGCCCATTCTGTTGGGTTGTATAAATCAGGATTGAAGTAATTTGCATATTTTTCATATGTTTTTTTGGACATTTTTTCGTTGCTCATCACCCATTCATGACGCGCAGGAAGCGCATACAGCCCCCAATGAATAAACATTCCAAAGCGCGCTTCTGTCCACCACTGCATGCGCGCTACTTTTTCAGTTTTTGTTTCTTGGTTGATTTGTGCTGATAATTGAACTGACATAAGCGTCAAGAGGACTACACAGATAATTTTTCTCATAATTTACTTTTGTACTACAAATTGATACAAATTATCTTAAATTAACTTTCATAGATGTTCTTTTTTCTACAAGAAAATGTTATTCGACTGGCATTAAGTATATATAACATGCAGCTTTTAATTAGGAATAGAAAAATATTTTTGGCCTTCTTTTAAAGTAAAAACGGTTAATATTCCTTTACCTATGATTTCAGTGGTTAGAGATTAATGGGTTAAAATTTAATTTTAAATTACTATATTCGTGGCTAACTAAAATTAATTTGAAAATGAAAAATGTATTAAGTTTATGGTTTGCGTTTGTGTTTTTTTTGGCTTCTTGTGATAGGGTAACGGTTTCTTCGGACACAAAAATATCAGACATTGTAGAAGATGAAAAAGGAGCTGGAGAATGGGTTTCTAGTGGTGCTAAATACACTCTTGGTAATGATATACATGTTGCAACGGTAAAAGAATTTATTCAAGGATATCAAAACATGAATGTAGAAACCATTTTTAATCTTTCTAAAGATTCAATAAAAGTGTTTTTGCACAATATGGAGGAGCCAATGTATATGAACAGAGCATTACTTACCCAAATGTTTTCTAAATACGATTCTATCCAAGCGAAGCCGGTTTATTTTTTACCTTACCAAATAGAGGGTTGGAATCATAGTGTAGTGCAAGTGGTTTCTAATGAAGTGCGGTTTTTAAAAGATGGAACCCAAGAAAATGAACGATTGCTGGAGAAATTTATGATTAATAAAGAAGGGAAAGTGTTTACAATTCGTCAATTTGATGCTGCTTGGTAAAACTATTTTCATTTTTTGACAATAAAAACTTCCCTACAAAGGAGGTTTTCTTTCAAAGTAAATCCTCTTATGTATCTAATTTTCTTTTGTCGAACCTACATAATTCTCTTACAATGATTGTGTAAGTATGTGACTTAAATAAGTAACTTATTTACTCTATTTTAGAGATAAATCAATCTAGTTAACAATGATTAAATTAAAACACCTAGGGTTGTCAATTGGAATTTTTGGCTGCCTATTTAAGTTAATGTCTTGGAGAGGTGCGAGCACTTTGCTAATCATTGGATTGTCATTGTTGGGAATTTATTACTTAATAAAGGTATTTGTAAGAAAACAAAGATAACTGCAGTTGTAAATGCATTGCCAAGCGGTGTGTATGTGATTAGAATAACAGCATAACTATGAAATATAAAAAATATTTACTAAATTTACTTAAAAACATTCCACTTTGGTATGAAGATGCACACACAATCATTTAAAATTATCAAGCAATGAAACGAATTTTATTAACCATAATATTTGCCTTATTTCTAATTCCATTTTTAGCGTATAGTCAAACTGTAGAAGATTTTTCTGACGAAACAATTTCAAGTAACACAATTACTACCAACACGGGGTTGGTAATTAGTTCTGATTTAGTTTGGTCTACTTACTCAAACGAGCTTGTATATAATGGAGTTACAATGTCACCTCCTATTCCGTATATAAATCCGAGTACCACTAATAATTACTTTGAAATATCATTGAATGACCAAAACCAAGTTTTAAGTTCTATTTCTTTTGATTTATGGCTTAACTATGGAGGTATGATTGATGGTAATGGAGATATGGGATGTGATTGCAAAAGTTATGACGCCAACAATCAGATCATCGAAACAATTTCAAAAGGAACTAATGAGGTGGCAAAGAATTTTCAATTTTCAACGGGTTCAATAAAAAAAATTGTTTGTAATCCAACCAACCCAGAAGGAGGCAACTATTTGAATATTGATGACATTAATTTCACCACTATTCAATCAGAAACATCTACTGATATTCTACTAAGCGGAACTATTAGCGCTGAAAGTAACCAAATCAAAAATATAGCTGACCCAACAGACGCTCAGGATGCAGCTACAAAAAATTATGTGGATAATAATTTAGGCTCTTTTAGTGGAAGCTACAACGACCTCACTGACACTCCAACAATGTACACGCAAGCCCAGGTTGATGAATTAATTTCAAATTTACAAACTCAATTGGATGCACTTACACCCCCACAAGGAACTGCTGCAATTAACCACAACAATAAAACTTATTCTGGAGTATCTTGTGAAGGATTTTGGCTAGGATTTAAATTTAGTGTTAGTGATACACAAACCATAACTGCATTGGGTGCCTGGGATGAAGGACATAATATTGAAGTAAATGATGAGTTTAGTTCTTGCCCAGAAGCTTCCAATTTTTCAGTCCCAATAGCTATCTATAAAAATGATGTTTTAGTTTTGGAAAAAGTGATAAACGCTTCAACCGGGTTTGTTATTGGAAATTCAAGATACATTAAAATTGATGATTTTGTATTGACACCGGGAGATGAATATTTCATTATTGGAAATTATGAAGGGTCAAGTAAATTTGGGTATTTTGATTCAAACTTAGTGACTACAGATTATGATAGTAGAATAACTCCTTTGACTGTGACATCATCTCCACTTTTTTCAAAGAACACGAATGGTGATGGGACATTCCCCTCAAATTTAACAACCCTTTCTGATAATCAATGGAGTGATCAATACTTCCATGTAAATTTTCTTCTCAAAGATTAAAATAAATATCCCCAAGAACATAATTTTTCAGAATCCGATTATGAGAGTGAATTTGAACAATTCATAAAAATGGTTTGTATTAATAGAGATGCTAGAGATACTGAATTAACAAAGGAAGAGAAAGAAATATTTGATCAGTTTTGTGCAATGATAGGGTATATGTGTTATACATTTAAGGATCCCAATTTTACTCCTGCAATTATATTATCAGATGACGGCGCTAATGATATTAATAGAAATGGAGGAAGAGGAAAAACTATACTTGTTAATGCATTAATGCATGTTCAAAAAGCTATGCTTAGAGGTCCACATGAGTTTAACCCAAATTACACCCATAACTTTGCTGACCTAAAAAATGATACTAGAATTTTTATTATTGATGACGTAGAGGCAGGTTTTAAATACGACGACTTGTATACTAATATCACTGGAAGTATTAGCTGTCAAAGAAAAGGTACTGAAGCAGTTACTATTCCATTTAATGAAGCTCCAAAGTTTATCATAACTACTAATTGGGCTGTTAGATATGATGAAAAAAATACCTCAACTAAGAGACGATTTAGAGAGTTTAAGTTTAGTGCCTTTTTTAATGAATATAATACACCTATGATGGTTTTTGGACACAGATTCTTTGATGATTGGGATGATGAAGAGTGGAATCTCTTCTACAACTTTATTTTTCGTTGTGTTGATATTTACAGAGTACTGGGATTAAATCAAATTGAATACAATAAGAATGAGGATAACTATAGGGCTTGTTTTTGGTTCTGTCGCATCTGCTAAAATTAAGCATCAAGTTTTAAACTAATTTAATTTTTTAAGAAGCTAATGATATAAATGATTTGTAGGTTGAACTTTCAGGGTTCACCAGTTGATTTTTCTTTATCATTCTAACTACTTCTATTCCTGATATGGTTCTCTTTGCTGATTCAAATTCTTTAAAACCTAGACCTAGCATAATACGCCACTTTATCATTCGATGGTCTTGTTCTACAATATTATTGAGGTATTTGCATTGCCTTATTTTTATGTTTGAATAGTTTCTTCGATTGTATAGTTTTATCGCAGCTTTATTCGACCCACTCTTATCGATGTTTATAAGTTCTGGATTAACATTATTCTCTATGGCTTTGATTAAAAATTTCTGTGCAGATATACGTTGTCTTCTTTTAGTTAACAAAAAGTCTATAGTATTCCCTTCTTTATCAACTGCTCTGTATAAATATCTCCACTCACCCTTTACCTTAATATAGGTTTCATCTAGTCTCCACCTTTTTCCAACTAATTTTTTTCTCTTTCTGAATTGTTGTTCTACAAGGGGTGTGAATTTGAATACCCAGCGTTGAATAGTAGCATGATCAACTTTGACTCCTCTGATAGATAAAAGTTCTTCTACATCTCTATAGCTAAGACTAAACCTTAATTTGAAGTAAACAGCTTGTAATATGATTGCTTTAGGAAAACAGTGACCTTTGAACATCTTTTTGTTGTAAATATAAAAAAATAAAATTTTTCATTACATTAGATGCGACAGAACCGAATCAATGATGTGTTAAGGTATATCTTACAGATAGACAAGGAGTTAGGTGAAAATAAAAAGGGACAAATCTCAAGAAATATGAGTTTGTCCCGTTTAGTGGAGACGCCGAGAATCGAACTCGGGTCCAAACAAGCAGTCAAAAAGCTTTCTACATATTTATTTCTTTCTTAATTTTCGACTAAAAGCTGATTAAGAACAATCCATTTTTAGCTTAACTTCTTTAGTTTCAAAAACCCGTCAAAGTACCAGGCTTTCTATATTTACTTTTACGATATCCAAAAGTGAAACGCCGTAAATCAAGGCTGTTCGTGGACATAAAGCTTGCACACCTAGTGTGCCGAGGCCAATCCTACTATAATTCGGATTATGCAGCTAAAGCGTAGTTATCTTCGCCGTTTAAAAAGTTGAAATTAGGTTTTACGAGTGTTATTTCATAACTCGATATGCTTACCAATCTACTGTCCTTGCTGTCAAAACCAGTCGTCCCCAAAATGTCAATGAAATATTTCTAGTAGTTTGAAATATGGACTGTAAAAGTATAAAAAATACAGTTGGTTATCCGTATTAATTCCAATATCTTCGAACAAATATTTGTAGCCACATACCGCATTAGTTTTAGGAACCTATAACCGCAGAGATCATGAAGTTTGGTATTATAAAAGAACGTAAAAATCCCCCAGATAGAAGAGTCGTTTTTTCCCCTGGAAAATTAAAAGAATTCAAAAATAAATTTAATACGGCTGCACTGCTTGTAGAAAGTTCAGACATTCGCGTATTTTCCGACCAGCAATACAAAGAAGCCGGTTTTGAAGTAACCCAGGACATGACGGGATGTGATGTGTTATTTGGTGTAAAAGAGGTGCCAATAGCTGCACTGATTCCGAATAAAAAATATTTTTTCTTTAGTCATACGGTCAAAAAACAACCCTACAATCGTGCATTGATGCGTGCTATTCTTGATAAAAACATTGAATTGTATGATCACGAAACGATTACCAAAAAAAATGGCAATCGTTTAATTGGTTTTGGGAGGTATGCGGGTATTGTAGGTGCGTACAATGGTTTTAGGGCCATTGGGTTAAAAAACACCACTTTTATGCTGCCAAAAGCCGAAACCCTAGCGGGACAGCAAGAATTAATTGAAGCTTTAAAGGGAACAGACATTCCGAAGTATAAAATCTTATTAACGGGAAATGGAAAAGTAGCGTACGGCGCAAAAGAGATGTTAGACGCGCTGCATATAAAACAAGTTTCAGTGCAAGACTATATCGAGAACTCTTTTGATGAACCGGTGTATTGTTTGGCAGATGTCTTAGATTATAATAAGCACAAAGAAGATAAGAACACTACAAATAAGCATTTCTATGCGCATCCAGGGGCCTATACTTCTGATTTTTATCGCTTTGCAAAGGTAACAGATTTCTTTATTGCAGGACATTTTTATGGAAATGGAGCGCCCTTTCTTTTTACGCGAGAAGACGCGAAATCAAACGATTTTAAAATTAAGTTTGTAGCAGACATCTCTTGTGACGTAGACGGGCCAGTAGCCTCTACCATACGAGCTTCAACCATTGCAGATCCAATATATGGGTACGACCCGAAGTCAGAGTCTGAAGTATCTTATACGTCGGAAAATGCCATTGTTGTAATGGCCGTAGACAATCTGCCTTGTGAATTACCCATGGATGCCAGCGAAGGTTTTGGAGCATTGTTCTTGGAAAATGTAATTCCTGCTTTTTTCAATGATGATAAAGAGGGTGTTTTAAAGCGCTCAAAAATGACAGCAAACGGAAAATTAACAGCACGTTTTGCCTATTTACAGGACTATATTGATGGGAAAGAATAAATGACGGACGACAGACAATTTTTAATAGACTTGGCAAAAATGCGGATGCCTTTTGGGAAGTATAAAGGAACTTTTTTAATTGATTTACCAGAGCATTATATTGTTTGGTATAAAACCAAAGGTTTTCCTGCAGGAAAATTGGGAAAGCAAATGGGATTGGTCTATGAGCTGCAGTTAAATGGTCTTGAAGAAATGGTCAGGGAGATTAGAAGAAAATTTTAAGCACTATTTCCTATGAAAAGTATTATTTTTTTAAATTCAGGAGTCATCTAACAACAACACCATAGGTAACATGGGAGATGGCTAAAATAGTAAATGTGGTATTCCAATAACTAGGAATTACAAAACACAGCACTCCCAATAGGAGTGCTACCATACTTAAAAAAAGCAAGTTTTTACGTTCTTTATTTTTCGTAAAAAATAAGAAGAGTGCATATAATGTCAAAAAAACAGGCATTAGCAAATCTATAAAACCGTATTTCATAAGGCTTGTTAATAGCAGAAAGACAAAAACGACTGCAATTATAAATTTAAGAAAGAAGCGGATTGTTTTTGAATTCCAAAAACGCTGCTGAAAGCTTCTAGCAGTCCTTAATCCACTAAAAAACAAAGCAAAGGAAGCGAGTACGACAAAAGTAATTGCCAAGGAAATAAAAACGAGCTCTATAATTTCGGGTGATAAAAATCCCAGTGCGTGCCCGTCAATTAAAAAGCTTTCTAAGATGTACTTATAGGCATACCCGAGTATAAAGAAATACCCTCCAATAAGAATACTTGTAAATCCTTTTAAAGTAAAATTAACCTCAAAATTGTCATGCAGTACTGTTTTTTTTACCATAAGAAGGGAATCTATTTCGTAAAGATACAAAATGAGGAGTATTTTTGTGAAATTGTAAAAGATAAAAATTCAGAAATTAAGATCCTAGGTTTGCGGCAGGCAGTTCCTTTTTATTTCAATTTTAACAAAATACATGAACACTTTAATTTTTTTAAGGCGCTCATTTTTAGAGGTATACTTGTGTTTAAAAATTATTAATAGTTTTTCTAATTGCTACTAAATTGGTTAAAAGTGCTTCTAGCTTGTCTAAGTGTAACATGTTTGCACCGTCACTTTTTGCATTTGAGGGATCAAAATGAGTTTCTATAAACAAGCCATCTATATTATTTACAATTCCCGCTCTCGCAATCGTTTCGATCATCTCTGGTCTTCCACCGGTAACCCCAGCAGTTTGATTTGGTTGCTGTAAGGAATGGGTAACATCTAAAATGGTAGGGGCAAATGCGCGCATTTCAGGAATTCCTCTAAAGTCAACAATCATGTCTTGGTACCCAAACATAGTACCTCTATCGGTAATCCATGCTTTGTGAGACCCTGCATCTTTTACTTTTTGTACCGCATGTTTCATGGCATCAGGACTCATGAATTGCCCTTTTTTTAAGTTGACAACTTTTCCTGTTTTGGCAGCGGCAACTACCAAATCCGTCTGACGCACTAAAAAGGCTGGGATTTGCAATACATCTACATATTCTGCTGCCTTCATAGCATCCGAAACTTCATGGATATCCGTAACTGTAGGTACTCCAAAAGTTTCAGAAACTTTGCGTAAAATTTTCAATGCTTTCTCGTCTCCAATTCCAGTAAAACTATCAATTCTACTTCTATTCGCTTTTTTAAAACTTCCTTTAAAGATATATGGAATTTTTAATTTGTCTGCAATGCCAACTACTTTCTCAGCAATTTTCATTGCCATTTCTTCACTTTCAATAGCACAGGGTCCCGCCAACAGAAAAAAGTTGTTTTCGTTGGTGTGTTTTATATTTGGAATTTCAGATAAAATCATTTGTAAAAATTTTATGCAAAAATACGAAATAAAATTAGCTATATTCAAGCTTTTAAAAATCGAATAATAATGAAAAAAATAGGCCTTATTTTAGTTGCATTGGGATTAATATTTTTTTGTGCAAGCCATAAAAAAATGTCCAGTGTACATTCAAAAACCAAAACAACACAAGTAGTAAAACCTTCTTTTTTTATTGATTCTGCAGCCGTTAGAAGACATCTCTATACATTGGCTTCTGATGCTATGGAAGGTAGGAAATCTGGAACAGCGGGGATTGAAAAGGCAGCGAAATATATAGAAAACGAATTTAAAAGAATTGGTTTAACCACTTTCGAAGGATTGGAAACGTATCGACAAACCTTTAGTTTTAAACCAAGAGGGGGTCCAAAAGAAATTACAAGTGCCAATATTATAGGCGTGTTGGAAGGCAAAAGTAAAAAAGAAGAATATGTAATTATTTCTGCCCATTATGATCATTTAGGGATGCAGAAGCAGGGGGTTGGAGATCTTATTTATAATGGTGCAAATGATGATGCTTCTGGAGTTGCAGGTGTCCTAGCATTGGCATCCCATTTTATGAAAGTGGGGAATGAAAGAACGCTTGTTTTTGTAGCTTTTACTGCTGAGGAAATGGGTTTAATGGGTTCTACGCATTTTGGAAAGGGAATTGATGCTTCAAAATTTATTGCAGGAATCAATTTAGAAATGATCGGGAAAATTTCAGGTTTTGGTCCAAATACCGCATGGTTATCGGGTTTTGAACGTTCTAATTTTGGAAAGATTATTCAAAAAAACTTAAAAGGAACTGGATATCAGTTGTTTCCAGATCCATATAAAAAATTTAATTTATTTTTCAGATCAGACAATGCTTCACTGGCAAGATTAGGGGTTCCTTCTCATACTTTTTCCACGACGCCAATTGATATAGATCTTCATTATCATCAGGTGTCGGACACTCCAGAAACCTTAAATATAAAGGTGATTACGCAAACAATACAAGCGGTTGCAATTGGTACAGAAAGTATTATCAATGGAAAAGACACCCCTACAAGAGTGGTGTTGCAAGACGGAATAGGGCAATAGTCAGAGGCTGCCTTTTGGATCTTGTTTTTTATACCACATCTTAGGGGCATAGATTCTGTATGTTGAGCAAAGCTTTTGTATTTTTGTGTTTCTAAAATTTTGTTACATGAACATTCATTTTATTGCCATCGGGGGAAGTGCGATGCACAACCTTGCTATTGCATTACATCAAAAGGGATATCAAATCGCTGGAAGCGATGATGCTATTCACAATCCTTCTAAAGCGAGATTGGAAAAATACGGATTGTTGCCTGCTGAATTTGGTTGGTTTCCTGAAAAAATAACGACTAATTTAGACGTAATAATTTTAGGAATGCATGCAAAAAAAGACAATATAGAATTGTTGAAAGCGCAGGCATTGGGGCTTAAAATCTATTCATATCCTGAGTTTTTATATGAGCAGTCTAAGGATAAAACACGCGTGGTAATTGGTGGTTCTCATGGTAAGACGACCATAACCTCAATGATTCTGCACGTTTTAAGGTATCATGACAAAGAAGTGGATTATATGGTAGGTGCCCAATTGGAAGGTTTTGAAACCATGGTGCATTTGACAAAGGAAAATGATTTTATTGTTTTAGAAGGCGATGAGTATTTGAGTTCGCCAATAGACATGCGTCCTAAGTTTCACTTATACAAACCAAATATTGCCTTGTTAAGCGGAATTGCATGGGATCATATTAATGTGTTTCCAACTTTTGAAAATTATACAGCTCAATTTAGGATTTTTACAGATTCCATGATTCCGGGCGGAAGTATGGTGTATAACGAGGGAGATGCAATTGTAAAAGAAGTCGTAGAGTCTTCGGTAAATCAGATTAAAAAGTACCCGTATCAAATTCCAAATCATTTTATAGAAAACGGAATCACCTATTTAGAAACAAAAGAAGGAGATTTGCCTTTAGAAATTTTTGGAAATCACAATTTAGAAAACTTGGCAGGTGCAAAATGGATTTGTCAACATATGGGGGTAGATGAAGACGATTTTTACGAGGCAATTGCCAACTTTAAGGGAGCAAGCAAGCGCTTGGAGAAGATCGCAGAAAATAATACGACGGTAATTTTTAAAGATTTTGCGCACAGTCCAAGTAAAGTCTTGGCAACCACAAACGCGGTTAAAAAACAATATACAGAGAGAACGGTTTTAGCCTGTTTAGAGTTGCATACCTATTCCAGTTTAAATGCAGCATTTTTAGCGGAGTACAAAGGGGCTTTAGATGCTGCAGATATAGCAGTAGTGTTTTACTCACCGCATGCTGTAAAAATTAAGCAATTAGAAGAAGTCACTAAATCTCAAATTGCAAATGCATTTGAAAGAGAGGACTTAATTATTTATACAAATCCACAAGAGTTTCAAGAATTTTTATTCCGTCAGAATTTAGAGAATACGGCGCTTGTATTAATGAGTTCTGGTAATTATGGTGGGTTGAATTTTGAAGCGCTAAAAACAATGCTTTAGGTTTTTCTAATAGCTAGTTGAATTGGTTTCTTTCTCTTAATAAAAGTATAATCTAATTTTGTTTCAACATATTTCCTGTCTTTTTTTACAGAGATCGGCAAGTATTTGCTGCAAAAAGGAGCATTTATTTACAGCTCATTTTTAAAAATTTTGGAGACCGTTGCAATCATTTTTTCGTTTTCTGAATAGGTGATTTGATAACAATTTAAGCCATCAAACCACTCTAAAAATAGTTGTGCATTTTCTTTTATTGGTGATAGCCAAGAATCTGGTACTAATTTAATAAAAGCATTCATTTTGGATATTTTATCGAATTTTAAATCACTGTTTTTTTCATATTTAATAAAGACTACATCTTTGCAAGGTAAATGAGAGAGAAAGTCTACGTTGTTTGGTTGCAAGTACCTAACAATTTTATTTAATCCTTTAAAGTGATATTCTGCGGAATGTGCTAGCTGAGGGTAGAGTGGTAGTAAGGTTTCTAAGCTATTTTTTTTAATAGAGATGGCAGCAGGGAAACTATAGACCTCTTGGGTCTTAGATGCTACAGGTACAAAATCATCTGCTAAGCAGGCAAACCCATTTGCCTGCAGTAATGCTAAGGAAGTACTTTTTCCGTTTCCAGAATCTCCTAAAAATAGCACCGTTTTTTTTCCATTAGAAACTGCGGAGGCATGAAAAACACCCAACCACTGGCTTTCTTCTTTTTGATGTATTTTCTGGAGGAACTCCATGGAAAATTTTCCTTGAAAAAAATGAATTTCTTTGTGATTCCAAGTATTAATAAATTGGTTGTCAACATAGAAGTAAATACATTGGTTCTTTGAAAAAACAGTAAATGTATGCGAGGGATTATTTTTTGATGCCACCTCTAAATGGGCAAACTTAGGATGAATTAAGTACAGCTCATATTCGGAAGAAAAGGCTACTTTAAAAAATAGCTCATTTACTTTATAATATTTTGTGTACTCAAATAGCTTTGGTTTTCTGATTACAGTAGCTATTGCCGCTGTTTTTAGTGTTTTTTCTGCTTTTTAGGTCTTTATTTCTTTTTCTAAATCTACTATAAAGTCGATTGCTGTATCCAATGGGAGTTCTAAATCATGGGCTAATTCTGTGGCTATTTTCTGTATCGAGTCGCCAGCACACAACCTTTCTATAATCGTTGCAGTGGTATCTTCTAATAGTAAATATTCATTGGCATGTTCAGACCAAACGATTGTTTTGTCTTCAATTTTTTGAAATAAGAATTTGGGGTTTCTTTTCATAAAAAATAAAAGTAGTTGTTTTATTTGCTATATAAAAACATAAACACCTCAAACTTTGAGATATGTATTAAGTTTAATTAAAACAGGTCTTAGAATTCCGTTCCTGGAACTTCTGGGCTTGCCGCTTGCGCTTTTCTTGGACTTAAAATTAGATAGGTTCCAATAGCTGTGAAAGCAGTATATTTGCCATAATTTCCTAGTATTCTCAGCGCATCTTTACGAGAAATTTTTCGTTTTATTTGTCTATTTTCCATGATTTTTTATTTTATTCCTAGAATTAGTTTTTTGTGCAGTATGCCGATCTTGGTTGCTAGCTGAATCATATAAAAGCCTCGCTGCAGTCTTGGTAATGGAATGTCTTTTATTCCAGTTGAGTTAAAAGAAGTGTGCAATACTTTTTCTCCAAGTATATTGTATACTGTAATTTCCGAATTCATATCAAGTATGCCTGTGATGCGCAAGGATGCGGAATTCGTTTCATAAATACTTATATTCTTTAAGACGGTGGTATGGGGCCTCTCTAATAAGGCTTCTGAAGTGTGTAAGTAAAACCTTCCAATACCGTCCAAGGCAGTATCTAAGGTGATTTGATATTTGCTATTTTCTTGAGTTAAGGCTATGAATTTATTTAAAAGTCGGTCTTCTAAAAACACATTTAATTCGGAAGGGAAGTTCATTGTTTTTATGGAAAAGGTAAGTGCTTTATCAATTGCAGCATTCACGCCAATAGGGATAACCATAGTTTCATGATTTGTATTTGGTAAAGATTGTATTTGGTAATTTTGCCCTTGACTACCGGAAACTAAATGTGTGTAAATTGCAAAGGGGTGGGCAGTACCTTCAAATAATTTCCCATCATAGCCATTCTCGTAACCTGTAGCGCGTTCTGAGGCATAGTATATGTTTGCATATCTAGAAGTAGTTTCATCCTCTAGTATAAGTTGGAGGCGTACTTCTGACTTTTTTTGAAACGTATCCGTAGATTCGTGAGATTGAAAACTTTCTGAAAACCGAACAATGTTTGTGTTGGAAGCTTCTACGAAAAAAGCTTGCCCTGGTGCAATTTTATAAGAAACTCCAGAAATTTTAGTCTCATAGGAAGACGTGCTTTGATTCCAAATATATATTTCTTCTTGAGCGAGCGCAGCAGTGTTAAATTTTAAAAATTCTGAGCTGTTGATGAAAGCCGTAAAAGGGTTTCCTAAAAGGTTAAAGTTATTCCCTCCACTTTCAGCTGCTAGGGACAAGGGAATAAATATGTCCGATGTTGGGATATTCCCGGTGAAAGAAATGGTGCCAATCGAGGCTAGTTTTGTAGCGTATCCTTTGCCTTGTGTAAGTGTTTCTGTTGTAGTATCAGAATAATAAGACCACCGGTCAGATGCAATCGTTTGTGAATTGTCATAATGAGCAAAACTAATTTCATTATTTTCATTTGTTAGAAAGCTATTATTGGAACGCAAGTTTGTTACGGTCTCTCCATGTGTAGGGCTCGAAACTAAATACCAAGCTTTGAGGCGGTCCATGTGATATTCTAAGTTTCTGTAATAGTTCATAGTGCCGCTTGAAGTTCCAGAAATAATTAGGGATGCCCCTGATTTTAGTGTGATTTGTGTTCCTTCTGTAATAGCAATGTTGCCAACATTAGCGCTATTTCCTGCTGTAATATTTGGAGCTTCAGCAGTGATAGGAATCTGTGCGAATGAGCTGGAAGTTGGTATGCCGTTATCCCAGTTTTCTGAATAATTCCAGAGATTACTTGAAGTACCTAGCCAAGTTGTTGTGTTTGTAGTGAAGGCTTCTTGCGAGAAGGGCAGCAGGGTTTCTCCAGCAACATTAGACGGAGCTCTTTCCCAGTTGGCGCTATCTCCAATAAAGGTTAAATAACTACTGTACGATGTATTCGAAGACCTACTACCTTTATAAAACCCAGCCTCTGAATTTCCTGATGTATAGAAATTTACAAATGTGCTGCCCATGACCAAAGAGGTCTCTGAAAAATGATCACCTTCATTTCCTGCGGCATTTTGAATGCCTGCCAACCAAACAGCAACATGATCGAGAGTTCCTGAATAGGCAAATAAAGCATCCCCGCTTGTGGCAAGGTTAAAACTACCCGCTTGATTTGTAATACTGCCAGCGGAAGCATTCCTAGCGGCACTTGAGTCAAAGTCGTTAAAAATAACAATGGTGCCAGACTTTAGTACTGTGTTTCCTGTATTCCACTCTACATTACCTTCGCCGCCCGAAAACGTGGTGGCACTTGCAGGTTGTTTGTCAGAAAAATAAATAAGCGTGTTTTTAGGGTGGTCTTTTAGCAGTACAACTGCAAAGTCGTCATCGCCATCGGCATTAAAGCCTACAAATGCAAGGTCTCCTGCAGTTTGAGAAAAGAGTAAAGTTGGGATTGTTAAAAAGAGAAATAAAGGGACAATTTTGTAATTTTTAGGAAGTTTCATAACTTTTGTTTTAAGGGGGATTCAAAAGATACGAAATAAAAAAGTAGTAGTATTTAATTCATTACAAAGAGTTGCGCTGCCATAGCGGGCAGTTTCCCAAGAACTGCCCTTTTTTTAATGTTTATATGAAATAAAAATAGCCATCGCTTCTTTTTAAAAAGAAGCGATGGCTATGCGCGCATGCTTGGAGGGATGTATTAAGTTTAATTAAAACAGGTCTTAGAAAGCCGTTCCTCCTACACCTGTATTATCTTCAACTGCACTGAGTACTTGCGCTTGTAGCGGTGTTAAAATAGCGTAGGTTCCCAAAGCGGTTAAGGCGGCGTACTTGCCGTACGTACTCATTTTTTTTAGGGCTTCTTTTCTAGAAATTTCTTCATGGTGCTCCGTTGTTTTTATTTCTTTTTTTTCCATTTTTATTGGGGTTTTAATTTAGAGATTATAAAATATTTTTCATGAAATTATGCTGCGTAAGATGGGCCTTTCCACTGCATTGGAAATTTGTACTGCAGGCCTTTTACAGCGGTATGAATACCACTGCTAAAAGGGGCAGATGTCTTTTGTGTTCGGGTTTGGTAGGCCTTGTCTAAGGATTTTTTTACACCCAATGAAGCTGCAAGCTTATTTTGTAGTTTTAGTATAAAATAAATAGTAGTACTAATTTTTATTGCTGTAAATAGGGTGTATTCATTTTTTTCTGAAGTAGTAAAAGAAACTATTGTGCGCTCCGAGAAAACGTGTGCTAGTGGGAAAAGGAGTGTTCGTTTCATAATTAGATGTTTTCTGGGATTCCAAAAATACGAACAAAAATTAAAATAAAAGCGGTATTCGAAGTAATTAATTGAAAATAAAATAATTGAATTCTTTTAGTTTTTGCGCCAAAAGAAGGGTGTGAATAAAATAAGCACAGTAAATAGCTCAAGTCTTCCAATTAACATTAAAAAAGAACAAAACCATTTTGCAGCATTCGATAAATGTGCAAAATTATCTACGGGACTTACCGATCCAATTGCCGGTCCAATATTTCCTAGAGAGGAAGCGGAAGCACCAAGCGCCGAAAGGAAATCTAAACCAAATAAGGTTAAGATTACAGAGGAGATAATGAAAATTAACATGTAAATAATAAAGAAGGAAAGAATGTTAAAAACAATTGTTTTATGTACGGTTTTGCCGTCATATCTAACAGGGATAATGGCATTAGGGTGCAAGGTTTTCTTAAATTCTAAAAAGCTGTTTTTTAACATGATAATATGTCGCATTACTTTGACACCACCACTTGTAGAGCCAGCAGAACCTCCTGTAAAAAATAAGGCAAAGAAAATACCCGTGGCAAAGAAACTCCACATGGTAAAATCTGCAGAGACAAACCCAGTAGTGGTAATGATAGAGGTTACCATAAATAAGGCATGCCTAATAGCACTTTCTGTTTCTCCAAATACTTTTGGATGTGCTAGAACACTTTCTAAGTTTGGATCTTGAAAAAAGAGAATTAAAAGGGCAACAATGAAAGAGATTCCCAAAATCCCAAATAAATAATAGCGAAATTCTTCGCTTTTAAAAACCTTTTGAACATTTCCTTTTAAGGCAAAGTAGGTGAGTACAAAGTTAGTACCGGCTACAAACATAAAAAAAATAATGATATACTGAATTAAAGGGGTGCTATTGTAATGCGCAATACTATCTGATTTTGTAGAAAACCCTCCAGTACTCATGGTAGCCATTGCATGGTTTATAGCGTCAAACCAAGTCATTCCTGCAAATTTTAATAATAGAAATTCTACTAAAGTTAAAATTACATAAATCAAGTACAATCTCTTTGCAGTATCCGTGATTCTTGGGTGTAATTTATCGGCAGAAGGGCCAGGTGCTTCTGCCATAAAAAGCTGCATTCCTCCAATTCCTAAAAGAGGTAATATCGCAATGGTGAGGACAATAATTCCCATTCCACCAATCCAATGCGTAGCACTTCGCCAGAATAGAATCCCTTTTGGCATGTTTTCAATATCAGTTAAGATAGTAGAGCCCGTCGTAGAATATCCAGAGATGGTTTCAAAAAAAGCATCAGAAATCGTTGGAATTGCTCCAGATAGTAAATAAGGGAGCATTCCTGTAAAGGATAATGTGAGCCATCCCAAAGTAACAATAAGATAGCCTTCTTTTTTTTGAATGTTGGTAGTGGTCGGTTTGTTTAAAAAATAAAGTAAAATACCAATAGAAATAGTAATAATACCAGCATTTAGAATTCCCCATTTTTCTGGTTCATTGTGATACACACTAAAAGGAACTGCTAAAAACATAAACAGTCCGTTTAAAATGGCAGTAATTCCTAAAAAACGATAAATTATTTTTATGTTTAAAGATCCCATCTTATCTAAATAGACTTTCTACCGTGCTGATTGCTTCCGGCAAACAAAACACAATTACCTTGTCGCCACTTTGTATCTGCATTTCACCAAAAGACATGTACGGTTTCCCATCTCTAATAATACCTCCAAAAACGGCCTCTCGGGGAAAGTTTAAGTCTTTAATAGGTTTTTCTGTTACTCTTGCATTCGGCTGTACTTCAAATTCAAAAACTTCTGCATCGATATTATGTAAGTTAGCGAGTGCTAAAATTTCTCCTTTTCTAATGTGTCTTAAAATATTACTTGCAGCAATCAGTTTTTTATTGATCAACGATTCAATTCCAATAGTTTGAGAAATATCAATATAATCCATATTTTCCACCAAAGCAATTGTTTTTTTAACCCCTTTAGACTTTGCCACTAAGCAGGACATAATATTGGTTTCAGAATTGTTAGTGACCGCAATAAAGGCATCAGTTTCCCGAATATTTTCCTCTTCTAACAATTCTAAATCTGTGCCGTCCCCATTAATTACTAAAACACTGTCTAGTTCTTCTGCAAGATTTTCTGCTTTCTCTTTGTCTTTTTCTATTAACTTAACTTTAAATCCTTCCTGACATAAATTTCTTGCTGTTTTTTGTCCAATACTACTTCCCCCAAGAATAATTACATTTTTTATATCGAATTTCTTCTTTCCAATAATGGGATACAAGTCTTTCATATTGTAACTAGGAACAGAAAAATAAACTTGATCGTTTACTTGATAGGTAGTGTCTCCTCTTGGAATAATTGTTTGTGAAATATTCTCTCTTTTGATAGCAATGGTAATAAAGTCAATTGTACTAAACTTTAGTTTTGCCTCTTTCACTGTTAAATCTACTAATGGAGATTTGTAGCTGAGCGAGGTCCCCATTACATTAAACAAGCCTTTTTCAAATTCTACAGTATCATTAAAAGAGGATTGATTTAACAACATCTTTATTTCATTTGCAGCCAATTCTTGTGGAGAGATCATAAAATCTAAACCAAATTGTTTAAAGTCTACTTCGCAGTCATTTAAAAACTCAGGATTGTCTATTCTAGCAATGGTTTTTTTTGCACCTAACGCTTTTCCAATTACAGAAATAGTAAAATTTGTATTCTGGCTCTCAGTAACCGCTATTAATAAATCGGCAGAATCAATTCCAATTTCTTTCAATAGTTTTATGGAAGTGGCATCTCCTTTTTTAGTAATTACATCTAAATGGCTATTGAGGTAATTTAACTTTTCACCATCAAAATCTATAATGTAGGTATCTTGAGATTCGTACGAAAGTAGTTTTGCTAAATGAAAGCCAACATCTCCAGCACCTGCTATAATAATCTTCATGTGTAAAAATAGATAGAATATAAGCAGCGAAGATACAAAAGTCTGTAAACTAATTTTTAAAAATTGATTTTTCCTTTATTTTTTTGCTTTTTGCCAACTAAAGCAGTGTGATACTTGCAGACTGTTTTGTATATTTATAAGAAAAGAGCTATGGAAAAGTTGACAATTAAGTCCTGGGCTTTGGACGACAGACCTAGAGAAAAATTAGTAAGCAAAGGCAGCATGGCACTTTCAGATGCCGAACTAATTGCCATTTTAATTGGCTCTGGAAATCGCGAGGAAAGTGCGGTTGCTTTGTCTAAAAGAATTTTAAAAACAGTACACGGTAATTTAAATGCACTTGCTAAATTATCGGTAGAAAAACTGACGACATTTAAAGGGATTGGATTGGCAAAGGCAATTAGTATTATTACTGCCTTAGAATTGGGAAAAAGAAAGCAATTGGAAATTGCTTTAGAAAGACCAAAAATTACAAGTAGCAAGGATGCCGCACATACAATGCAGGCGGTTATTGGTCATTTAGAGCATGAAGAGTTTTGGGCATTATATCTTAATAATTCTAATAAAATAGTAGCAAAGGTACAAATCAGTAAAGGCGGCTTAACGGCAACTTTGGTAGATGTTCGATTGGTTTATAAAAGGGCTTTAGAATTAGCTGCTGTAGGTATTATTGTTTGTCATAACCACCCTTCAGGTAAATTACAGCCGAGTGCCGCGGACAAACAATTGACCTCAAAAATTAAAGCAGCAGGAATTACTTTAGATATTAAACTTTTAGATCATTTAATTATTACGGAAAAAGCTTATTTTAGCTTTGCAGATGAGGGGTTGCTCTAGGAGGCGTTATTTGTAGTTGTAATTTGTAAAAAAAATATGACAAATATTTTTGGACCCTGCAGAATGATTACAGAACAATGAACATTGAATACGGAAAGCATGATCTTAGTTTATACACATAAAGTTACACCTCGAATACGGTATATATTTAAGCACATACTAACAAGAACGCTTTTAATCCCAGTTGGTTTTACAACAACAGTCGCTGAATTTGTAGCGCACAATGGGCCAAAATTTAGCTACACAAAAACTCCTTTAGGCAAGGAGTTTTTTATAAAAAGTAACGATTTATTATTCGAACAGGGTGTAAATGATTTGGATATAAACATCCAAAATTGGGAGGGGGTTCCTTGTTTTTTTTCAACGGGAAACCAAGCAGCGATTCCGTATGATATTTTTGCGGCAAGTTTTTATTTAATCTCGCGTTATGAAGAATACTTACCGCATGTAAAAGACACGCACGGACGGTATACAGCTACTGAAAGTTTGGCGTATAAGAACGGTTTTTTAGAAAAGCCAGTAATTGATATTTGGGCATATAAGCTCTTACTGAACTTGAAAGAAAAATTCCCAGATTTTGCCTATAAAACAAGGTCTTTCAAATATATCTCTACCATAGATATTGACAATGCATTTGCATATAAACACAAGAATTTTATTAGAACACTGGGAGGCTTTATAAATGATTTATTGAAATTAAGACTCCTAGATGTTTGGTACCGTTTAACGGTTATTTTAAGTGTCAAAAAAGATCCTTTTGATACTTTTCAGCGGATACTGCATGCTAAAAACTCCAGAGATATTCAAACTATTTTCTTTTGCTCTATTGGAGATTATACTACTTTTGACACGAATGTTTCTGCTTCGAAAAATAAATACAGATTGCTTCTCAAAGAATTGTTAGATTATGCTGATGTAGGTTTGCATCCTTCTTATTTTACGATGCAAAATGGAGTTTTGTTAAAGAAAGAAAAAGAGCGCTTAGAAAGCATCACAAATACGCCAATTAAAAGGTCGAGACAGCATTATTTGCGCTTTAGCTTGCCAGAAACCTATCAGCAGTTAATCGATTTAGAAATTCTTGAAGATCACTCTATGGGCTATGCGAGCAACGTTGGTTTTAGAGCAAGCACCTGCACTCCTTTTTATTTTTATGATTTAGACTTTGAAATTCAAACACCGCTAAAAATATTTCCTTTTGCACTTATGGATACTACTTTAAATGATTATATGAAGTTAACTCCAAAACAATCTTTAGGGAAAATTAGAGATTTAAGAAATGAAGTAAAAGCGGTAAACGGTACTTTTATTACCTTATTTCATAATGAAAGTTTAAGCAACCACACACGCTGGAAAGGCTGGAAGCGTTTGTATGAATCGATGATAAAAATAGCGACTTCTTAAGATGATACACTACGTTAAAAGGAAGGAATTAAATGCTGTAAAGTATAATGACTGTATAGAGAATTCTATACAATCTAGAATCTATGCATATTCTTGGTATTTAGATATTGTTGCAGACAATTGGGATGTTTTGGTTTTGAACGATTACGAGGCGGTAATGCCTGTTCCATTTAGAAGAAAGTTTGGAGTTAATTATGTGTATCCGCCATTTTGGTTGCTAGAGCTTGGGTTATTTTCTTTGAAAGATGCTATTGATTATAAAGCTTTTTTTAAAGTTCTTTTTGGTAAATTTAAATCAATTGAATTAAGGTTAAATACTAAAAATAATATAGAAGCATCCGAATCTTTTTTGATAAAAAAGCAAATGCAAACTTTAGCAATGCAAGAAGATTACGACACTATTTTTAATGCTTATAGAAAGGATAGAAAGAAAGATTTACGAAAATCTAAGAAAATAAATTTAACAGAAAACTGGAATGATGATCTTCAAAAATTAGTTCAATTATTTAGAGCTAACGTAGGTAAAAGAACTCCTAATATAGTAGATAAAGACTATAAGGTATTGCAGGATTTAATGAAGACTTGTATTACAAAAGGAGTAGGAGAGGTGCTCTCAATTTATAATAGTGAAAGTAAATTAGTGGCTTCTGGATTTTTTTTAAAACACAAAAATGAGGTAACAATTTTAGTATCATCTACAGATTTCGATAACCGGAAAAATGGAGAAAATACATTTCTAATTGATAGGGCAATTTATAAATACCAAAAAACTTTTGGAATCTTTAATTTTGGAGGATCTTCAATGCCACAAATAGCAAATTACTTTTTAAGCTTTGGAGCTAAAAACAGTCATTATCAGCAAGTCAAGTATACTAATTTACCTTATTTAATAAGGTTGTTTAAGAAGTAGAAGCATTAACTTTTAGGCTTATTTTAAATACTTTCTCCGGTTTTAAAGGGAAATCAGGTGCCGAGGTTTTTAATTCTTTATTTATATAAATAGCACACATAGTGTTAGATACGTGATATAGATTTTCTTTAAAATGTTCAGGAATTCCATCTAAAATCCCCGCCAAAATTTCACTCCTTACTTTTTCTGGATGATAGGCATAATCATGCCAAACTACAATGGAGTTTTCTTTTAAAAGGTGCTTAAATACTTGCTCTGTATCATTTTTCACAAAGTTATATTTATGATTTCCATCAATAAAAATAACATCAAATTTTTTATTTAAACCTTTAAAGTCGAAGGTAAGTGAGTTGCCAAATAAATGCGTAATATTTTCTTTTCCTTTAGAGAAAAAACCATGTAAATCTGAGTATTTTTTAGGCATTCCTAAATCAGAAATTTCTTGTTTAGAAAGGTTTAAAGTAAAACATTCTTTTGCTACTTCAGCGATATTAGCAACACTTTCTCCTCGCCAAGTTCCTATTTCAAAATAATTACAGTTTGGTGTTTTAGCGCATAGCCCTTTTAATAGCATAATGTCTGTTGGTAAAGAACCACCACCCAAAAAAGAAAATATATTTAAGTGTTCATTAAAATTAGGAATTAAGTCTTCTAAAGCTACTATGGGTAAACTGGTTATCTTTGGATGTTTTTTTAGTAAAAATTCATCCCATTTGTCATCACTTTCAATAACTAGGTTTATTAAACTAGGCTTCTTATAAAGCATTTTTATTGCTAAAAGTATTTTTTTAAACTTATTCATTGATTAACATTTTTTTATACAAATATAAAAACCATACGCAAGAAAATACACCAGTAAACCACATTAATATTGCAGATGTAATTGCTGCGCCTTTTATTCCATAAATTGGGATTAAATAAAAATTACTAAAAATATTTAAAACTAAAGCGATCGCCATTATATAAGAGTTAATTTCAATTTTACCAATAGAGCAAAGCAGGTTTCCAAATAATCCTCTAAAAATAAGAATACCACTAATGCCAAAAATTAATATCAAAAAACTTTCTGAATAAATTGTAAAGTCCTGACTAAAAATGCTTAAAATTTCTTTTGAAAAGAAAAAGGAAAATACACAAATAACCAGACTAATTAAAAAAAACAAGAGCATATAACTCTTAATATATTGTTCAATATAAGTTCTGTCGTATATTTTTTCTGTAAAAGTTACAAAATCTGTATTTATAAAAATGCGCGGTAAAAACAATAAACTTAAAGGAATTAGTGAAACATATTTATAGGCCGTTACCATTTCTGAGTTTTCCATTAAATGCCCAATTAATAAAATATCAATAATTAAAAGTAGGCTGGTAACCACACTTGTGATGCCAGAATAAAATCCATATTTCCAAAAAGAAAAGTTAACAATCTTTAATTTTTTTGTAATATAAAAATTAATGTTTAATTTTTTAAAAAAGAAGAATGATGTTAAAGTTGGTGCAATTATTAGCGCAAAAATATATCCTTTTTCTTGATAAAGATAACTAAAGATTAAAATAGAAATAACCAAAATTAAATTATATACAATATCTGTTTTAGAGAACTCCTTGTTATTATATTTTAATCTAAATTGAATTTGTATAATACTTAATATAAATGAAGGAATTAAAACAAATGACAATATAGTTAGATAATATCTCGTATTTTCAAATTTAAAAGGAAATACATATCCAAAAACAATGATTACAGAAATTATTAAAAAAGTGACCATAGTTCCCTTTTTTAATACGTAAATAAACAAATTATTTTTGTCCTCTTCGGTCGAAAGTAATGCTCCATATCGAATTAAACTTTGATGCAAGCCGAGGCCACCAAAAGGAATTAAAAATGCGATTATGCTATATGCAAAAAGAACAACACCTAGTACTTTATTTGGAATCAACTGCAGGGCTAACCAAGATGCTAAAAAAGATAAACATCTAGATATAATAGTTCCTAAAAACACATAGCTTCCAGATCTTGATAAGAAATTTGAAATGTAAGTAGTTATTAAATTCAAACTATTTTTTTAATGATTGATAGTAAAGTAAAGAAAATTTATTGGAAATCACTTTTTTACTAAATTCCTGTTTTACAAAAGTGTGCATTTCTTCTGCATCTAAGTTTATAAAAGTGCTCTCACAGTTTAAAATGTTTTGAAACAAATCATCTTCATCTCTTATTGAAATTACTTTGCAGAATAAGGATGCTTTTAATTTAATTGCAATACCAGTGTTTGTAGAAATTACGAGTGTTCCAGAAGCAATTGCTTCTGGAATTACAATACCAAAAGTTTCGTAATTACTAAAAGAAATACAAACAGAGGCTTCTTGTAAATTAGCTGCTAATTCTTTTTGTGTTTGATGTTCTAAAAAAGAAACTTTGCCTTTTTCAATATTTAAAACATGTATTAACTTTTTGAACTCAACACCGTTATTTCCTATAAATTTCCATTCAAAATAATCTAATGTATCCTCTAAGCGTTTTGCAACGCGCAACATTCCAGAAATATTTTTATGATTATCTTTTAAATTAGATACGTGTACTAATTTTAAAAATGTGTGTTCTTTTTTCTTGGGAATAAATAAATTAGTGTCTACAACATTTGGCACAGTTACATAATTCCCTTTAAAACCTGATTTTTTCATGTTTTCAGTAAGAAAATCACTCACAGGGCAAATGGCAAAAGCTTTTTTTGTAATATGTCTAGAAATTAATTTTTGTAAAACAGGAATTTTATACTTAGATGCTTTAAGGTAACCTGTAAAGTGCTCGGAAATGATATATGGTTTTTGATATTTTTTGCAAGTTAACCTAGCCAAAACACCAAAAGGATAGATTTCATTCAGATGAATAACATCAAAACTGCCTACTTTTTTTAAGAGTAATTTATAGGCTTTCCAAAATAATCTTATTTTACGTATATAATTTTTTTGAGGTTTTAAATATGCAATATGTACATTTAATCCCTTCTCTTTTTTAGAGATGATTTCTATATTTTGTCTACAATTTTTATCAGTAATTAAATGAATAACGGTTACCTTGTGATTTAAAGAAACAGCTTCTGCATGTCTTTGAATAAAATCTCCATTGGTCGGCAATACCCTCGAAGGATACCAACCACAAAGAAATAAAACATGAAGTTTATTATTCAAAAAAGAAGAATTTAGTTTTCACAAATATAACGCAGAATAGCCTTTTTTAGTATTAAAATTTATATTTTTATGCGCATGAAAATAGAACACATTTTTTTTGACCTAGATCATACCTTATGGGATTTTGAAAAAAATTCTGCCTTAACTTTTGAAAAAATATTCTCAGAAAATAATATTGATGTAAATATTGCGGATTTCTTAGAAGTGTATGTGCCGCTGAACTTACAGTATTGGAAATTATATAGAAATGAAAAGGTTTCGAAAGAAGCCCTCAGGTACGAAAGACTCAAAAAGCCTTTTGATGCCATCGGTTACAGTGTTTCTGATGCTGTAATAGATACGTTAGCAACTGCATACATCGATAATTTATCAGAATTTAATCATTTATTTGAGGGTGCTTTTGAATTGTTAGATTATTTAAAAGAGAAGTATACCTTGCATATTATTACCAATGGTTTTGAAGAGGTTCAGAATAAAAAAATGATAAATTCTAAACTGTTTCCCTATTTTGAGCAAATAATTACTTCTGAATCGGTGGGAGTAAAAAAACCAGATGCAAGAGTTTTTGAACATGCTTTGAAGGTTTCAAAGGCAAAGAAGGAAAATTCTATCATGATTGGAGACAGCCTAGAGGCAGACATTCATGGAGCTCTAAATGGCGGGCTTAGTGCGATTCATTGTGTTTTTGACGCGAACACCCCAACTGATAAAAATATTACCTCGGTAACCAGCTTACTAGAAATTAAACGATACCTTTGATTCCAACTTAAGTATTCTTTCTGAACCCCCATAACATGAAATTTC
Source organism: Polaribacter sp. (assembly GCA_028336245.1). Classification (GTDB taxonomy): domain Bacteria; phylum Bacteroidota; class Bacteroidia; order Flavobacteriales; family Flavobacteriaceae; genus Polaribacter. Next base: position 42,440 of record JAOKTT010000001.1, on the reverse strand, counting down.
CGAAAAGTTGGTATTTTTTCTTTTGCACTATTTTTTTTTCTTGCTCTCAAGTGTTGGATTTTGAGCAAGTACAGGCGTATGAATTAAATGCTTCATATACAGTTCCTCTTGTTTATTTTGAGGTTGCGTTAGCGAATTTTTTAAAAACTGAGCAAGTCATAGAAAAATCAGATGTTAAGTTTCTCAATTCCTTTTTTATCAAAGATAATCTTTCTAAAATTGAATTAAAGTTTGAGGTTATAAACGAGTTGAATCGCGATATTAATATCCAAATACTTTTATTAGATAATGAAGACAGCGTACTGTATAGCTTAGAAACGTTGAAAATTGCCGCAAAGAACTTAGAATACCAATATCGAGAGGTTGTTGCTATTGCAGTGCATCAAGAAGTTAAGAATTTGGCAGGTATTAAGATTCTAATAAACTTGGAAGGTCCCATCGGAGTAAATGATATTTCGGATACTCCTGTACTTCGCTTTAAATCGGGCTTAACCATTCACTTTGGAACTGCGCTGTAACATGAAGAAATCTTTATTTATCTTCACCTTGGTTTTTATTTTAAATAGCAATGCTCAGCATAAGGCGGTGCTTTATGATTTTGCGAGCTTACCTCAAACGTTACTAATTAACCCAGGAGCAGAGATCAATTACAAATCTCATTTTGGGGTGCCTTTAACTTCAGGATGGTATGGAGAGTTAGGGCTTAGTGGTTTTGTGCTTTCAGATCTTTTTATTGCGAATGGAGTGGATATTAACCAGAAAATTGCAACTATTGCTAGCGGTATTTCTCCGAATGATAATTTAAAGTTGAATGCACAAATAGAAGTCTTGAGTGCAGGGTATTGGAGGAACCGCAATACCTACCTAAGTGTAGGTTTTTATCAAGAGTTTGAAGCAATTATTTATTTCCCAAATGATTTAATAACTTTAGGTATTGAGGGTAATTCGGATTATTTAAGTAGGGTTTTTGAACTCTCGCAAATAAATTTTAAGGCAGACTTGCTGGGGGTAATGCATATAGGTATTTCTAAGAAGATCAATGAGAAACTGACCATTGGTGGTCGTTTTAAAATTTATTCTTCTGCGATGAATATAACGTCTACAAATAATACAGGGACATTTACCACTACCTTAGGAAGTAATAATACCTATACAAGTGCTTTAGCCAAAGTGAATCTAAACGTGAAATCTTCAGGTATTTATGAAAATGACCTTTTGGTTACCGCTCCAGCGGTCCATTTAAAAAATTCTTTTTTTGGAGGTAATTTAGGTGCTGGTATAGATGTTGGAGTCACGTATCACAGTACCCCACAATTGCAATTTTCTGCAAGCTTATTGGATGTAGGTTTTGTAAAGCACGCAAAACGTATTAAAAATATCAGCGCAACGGGTAGTTTTAACTTTGAAGGATTAGAGTTTGAGTATGCTGCGGGCATGCGGGATTATTGGAAAGAGTTAGAGAACTCCTTCGAGGAGCAGGTGCGCACGTCAGAAAATCAGAAATCTTATATTTCTTGGCGCTCCGCCAAATTAAATGCAGCTATTAAATATAGTTATGGAGAGAAAAGGAGTATCAAATGTTATGATAATAGTCATAAGAATGTCTATAAAAATGCCTTTGGTGCGCAATTATATTCCATATTTAGGCCCTTAAAGCAGCAGTTCGCATTTACCGGTTTTTATGAAACATCTTTTTCAGATGCGGTACATGCTAAAATCACCTATACGATAGACGATTATTCGTATGCTAACATTGGACTAGGTGCTGCTGCACAAATTAGGAATATTAATTGCTATGTAATTTTAGATAATATTACCAAATTATTGGATGTTTCTAAAGCGAATAATGTTTCTTTACAACTTGGATTTAATTTTATATTTAATTAAAATGAAAAATATAGTTACACTTTTCTGCGTATTATTTTGTTCTTATCTAGTCTTTGGTCAAGAAAATAAGGGTGCCAATTATAAATATTTAATAGTACCTCAGCAATTAAAATTTTTAAAAGAAATTGATCAATATCAAACCAGTTCACTTATTAAATTTTTATTGAAGAAAAATGGTTTTACTGTAATTTTAGATACGGAGCAATATCCTTTAGAACTGAGAAAAGACCTTTGTAAAGCTCTAAACGTAACTATTATAAAGGAGTCTTCCATGTTTAAAACTAGTATTCGCTTGGAATTAAAGGATTGTTTTAAGCAGTTGGTCTATGCTTCTGATACAGGAACAAGTAGGTCAAAGGAGTATAAGAAAAGCTATCAGGAGGCCATAAGAAATATGCATGGTACTATGGGAGATCTTAGATATAATCCCACAATGGATAGCGCGCTATCTTCAATAGAAAAGGAAAAAGAATTGGGTTTAAAAGAGAAGGGAATAGCAGTCCATATGATGCAAAAAGAGGAGGACTTGAGTAGCAGTGAACCTAAGGCTGCAATAAGAGTTTTATCAGCACAATCAATAGAAAATGGATATCAATTAACAAATATCAAGCAAGAGGTTGTTTTTGTAATACTGAATACTGGACGCAAGGATTTTTTTATTGTTAAGGGAAGCAATGGCATACTCTATAAAAAAGAGGCATATTGGGTTTCAGAGTACTATGAACAAAATAAACGAATAACAAAACAGTTTGTGATTCGTTTTGCTCAAAAAGAATAGTTAATATTTATATTTATCTTTCCATCTATTTTTTAAGAGCTCCTTAAATTGTTGTTCTCGTGGATTTTCTCCGGGTTCATATAGTTTTGTTCCAGAAATTTCATCAGGCATAAACTCCTGTTCTACAAAGTTATTAGGATAATTATGTGAGTATTGGTATTCTTTCCCATACTCTAAATCTTTCATTAATTTTGAAGGTGCATTTCTCAAACTTAAAGGCACAGATAAATCTCCAGTTTTTCTCACTAAATCCTGTGCTTTACCAATCGCTAAATAAGAAGCATTACTTTTTGAGGAATTGGACAAATAGACGGCACATTGACTAAGTATGATTCTAGATTCTGGATGACCGATGATTGAAACCGCCTGAAAGGTATTGTTAGCAAATATTAAGGCAGTAGGGTTGGCATTTCCAATATCTTCTGAAGCCAAAATCAACATTCTTCTAGCTATAAACTTTACATCTTCACCTCCTTCAATCATGCGCGCCAACCAATAGACTGCTGCATTAGGATCACTTCCGCGTATGGATTTTATAAAAGCGGAAATAATATCATAATGTTGTTCTCCAGTCTTATCATATCTAGCTGTATTTTGCTGTATTTTAGATAATACAAGTTTATTTGTAATTTCAATTTCATCATCAACAGAAACTAAGATTTCGAATATGTTTAAAAGTTTTCTAGCATCTCCTCCAGAAACCTGTAGTAAAGCATCTGTTTCTTTTAATGTGATCTTTTTTGAAGATAAAAATTCGTCTTTCTTCATAGCTCTATGCAAAAGCGCCACTAAATCTTTTTTATCAAAAGAATTTAAAATATATACTTGGCACCTAGAGAGTAGGGCAGGAATCACTTCAAAACTAGGGTTTTCTGTAGTTGCGCCAATTAAGGTTACCCATCCTTTTTCAACGGCTCCTAATAAAGAATCTTGCTGAGATTTACTAAATCGGTGAATTTCATCAATAAATAAAATAGGGTTTTTAGCAGTAAATAATCCACCACTTTTTTTAGCTTTTTCTATAACTTCTCTTACGTCTTTCACACCAGAACTAATAGCACTTAGTGTATAAAAAGGTCTCTTACTTTCTGTAGCAATAATGTTTGCTAAGGTAGTTTTACCAATTCCTGGAGGACCCCAGAGTAATAAAGAAGGGATCATGCCTTTTTTAACCAAATTAGTCAATACACCCTCTTTTCCTACCAGATGTTGCTGACTTATGTAATCTTCTAATACTTTAGGTCTAATTCTTTCTGCCAAAGGTTCATTCATACTGTAAAAATAATAAAGTTTTATGACAGAAGCTGTTGTTTTTTAACTTGGTAACATATTTGTTACTTTTGGAGTCATGAAAGAGAACAGTCAATTAAAAAGCACTAAAGGTATTTTTCTTATTCCGGTAGTATATGTCTTGGGTATCTGGTTTGTATATTGGGTTGAAATTTATTTCAATTTCAATTTTAATAAGTACGGCGTTTTTCCTCGAGAATTATTTGGTTTAAGAGGTGTTTTTCTAACGCATTTTATACACAGTGATGCCAATCACCTTTTTAACAATTCAGTGCCGCTGTTTGTGTTACTTTTAAGTTTGTTTTATTTTTATAAAGAAACTGCATATCAAGTCCTTTTGTTTGGAGGCATCGCATCGGGTTTTATAACCTGGGTAATTGCAAGAGAATCCTATCATATTGGTGCAAGTGGGGTGGTATATCTATTGTTTAGTTTTGTTTTTTTTAGTGGAATGATTCGCAAGCATTACAGATTGGTAGCGCTCTCTTTAATAACTATTTTTCTTTATGGAAGCATGATTTGGTATGTATTGCCAATCAAAGACGGGATGTCATGGGAAGGGCATTTGTCTGGGTTTTTAGTAGGACTATTTTTTGCTATTTTTTACAGAAACAAGGGATTGGTTAGAAAGGAGCATCAATATACGCAGACCGAATTTGACCTCTTGTTTGACGAAGAAGGGAATTATGTGCCACCAAAAATAGAGGAGGAGCAAGAGGAAGAAATAAAATAAGTCTTTTTAAATTTTAACAGTAGAAATTCTTTGTCGTATGGTCTCGTATAAGAAGGCGCCACAAGCAACGGACACATTTAAAGAAGCTATTTCACCTAACAATGGTAATTTAGCCTTATAATCTACCATTTTAAGTATCGACGGATTTACACCTCTTTGTTCAGAACCCATAACAATTGCAATTGGTTGGTTCATGTTTATATCATAAATAGAGTCTTCTGTTTTTTCTGTAGCGGCAACGGTCTTAATTTCGGCAGCTTGTAAAATATATAAGGCATCTTTTATATGGTCTACTTTACAAATAGGTATTTTAAAAGCGGCACCCGCAGAAGTTTTTATCGTTTCTGCATTTACAGGAGCACTTCCATCTTTTTGAATAATAATACCATTTACACCAGTGCATTCTGCAGTTCTTATAATAGCTCCAAAATTACGTACATCAGAAAGCTGATCTAATAATAAAAATAAAGGTACTTTATTACTTTCTAAAGTTTGTTCTATAAGTTCTTCTAAATCATGAAATTCTACTGGAGATATTTGAGCAACAGCACCTTGATGGTTTCCGTTTTTAGACAAACGATTTAACTTCTCTATGGGAACCAAACTGGTAGTGATCTCTTTTTCTTTTATCAGTTTATTTAACTCATAAAAAAGAGAACCCCGCAATTCTTTTTGAAGGTATATTTTGTTGAGTGTAGAGCCCGATTCTATCGCTTCTATGATGGCTCTAAGGCCAAAAATATTTGTCAATGCATTATCCATTTTGCAAATGTAGATTAAAATAATGAGCAAAAAAAAACCATCTCTAAAAGAGATGGTTTTATATATAAAATTTAGCTTATGGCAAGGTAAATGTATCTTGGACACCAGCGCCGTATACTCCGTCAGTACTAAATAAAACTGCACCACCAGAGGTTATAGAAACTGCACCAGCACCATCGGCATACGCATCGTATATTGTAAATGTATACGTATCACTTTCCAAGCATAAAGGAACATTAATATTAGATCCCGTTTCGTAGCCAGCGTACGCCCCATAGGCTCCATCTGCACTTTCAGCGACTACCACTCCATTTGAATTTTCTAAAACCCAATAGACTTCCTCTGGGTATGTATCAAAAACAATGTTAATATTTACATCATTAAAAGGACATACTTGCCTTACATCGAAGGTAAGGTTAGCACCAACATACAGCCCTTCTTTTGAAACTAAACCGATGGTTAAAGTTTCACCGTCAGCGCCAATGTTTAAATCTGAAATTGTTACAGAAATTTCACCTACATTAGAATTTGCTGGAATTGTAAATGAGGTGGGTACTGTGTAAGAAGCTTCATCAGCTGAAGTTTCTTCTGATACAACAACAACGTCTACTGTTCTCGCGGATGCGGATATTGTAGATGCATATATGGCGATTGTATTTGTGTTTTCACCATCAATATCAACTCCAAAGCTATAAGTATTAGCTTCAAAGCTAACATGATTCAAGGTAGGAGTTCCTACTGCGTTTTCCTCACAACTAGTCATCAAAACCAAAGGTAATGCTAGTAGTAAAAGGTATATTATTTTTTTCTTCATTGTGAATGTTTTTTAAATTATTATGGATAAAAATATAAATTTTAGTATACCTCTTTACTAAAAAGGCATACTAAAATAATTATCTATTTTCGTTTACGCTATCAGTTATATTGTCATTTGCATCTATTTCAGCTTGAGGTACTTTCAAGAAAAATCTTTTATCATCTGCTTCTAAACTAGAAGCTCCTGTAAGTCTTTGATTTCCTGTTCTTGTGATGCCTTTTCTATATCTCTTCGCATCAAACCATTCAACTCCTATTTCAGCATAAAGTTCTTTACGTCTTTCTACTAGAATTTCATCTAAGAGTGCTTGTCCAATATTCGTTGATTTTGTTGCGGTAGCATCTCTCTTAGATTGTAAAGCAAAAAGCAGAGTGTGCGCTCCAGTTATATCTCCATTGTGATATTTTGCTTCTGCTTCCACCAATAACATTTCTGCTGTCCTAATTATTGGATGATCAGAGTCAAAATTAAAACTAAATTTATTTGATATGTAATTTCTGTAATCCGTTTCAGGAACATCATATTCCTCAGAAAATGTATTTCTAATGTCAGAGGGTGAAAATAAAGCTACAAAATCATTGTTGAAAAATGTTGCTACGTAAGACAATACTGAATGATCAGCATGCGCGTGAGGCGCACCCCAATAATAATTAGATTGGTCTAAAGATTGAGCACTTCCCCAAATCCACTCGGAATCAGCAATACTATTAAAGCCAGTAGTATAATTGTTGTTCAAGATACTATTAGGAGTTCCTCCTCCATATGCTTTTTTGGCAGCATCTTCCGCTCCAGTCCAATTACCCATAGTTTGGTAAACTCTAGCCAATATTCCATAAGCTACATTTTGATTGATGTAAGATTTTGCAAGTCTATCCGAAGTTAAATTCGTAGTTGCATAGCTTAGATCTTCTAAAATTAATGCATACATTTCAGTTAGTGTACTCATTGGATTTCCTTCTGTAGCAACTTCCGTATAGATTGGAGGTGCGGGCAATGAAGCATCATATGAATAAGTATGTTGAAATTCCATTGCTAATTGAAAATAGAAAAATGCACGAAGCGCTTTTCCTTGACCAATAATTTCCTTTTTATCTATATCAGATAATTCAGAAGTTTCCGCGCCAATAATTAGGTTGTTGGCTTGATTGATCATATAATAAGGATAATTCCATGAAAATCCAACACGTCTGTATGTTGGCTCTCTATTCTCATTTTCATAATCAAACGAAAACCAAGTAGCTCTTTGGATAATATCATTTCCCTTTACAGTTCTCGCATAATAGATTGAGTTTACTCCTGCAGCATCAGTTGCAGTGAACTGAGATCTAAAGTTTCTCATGATTCCGGATACAAATGCATTAGCTCCTTCTCTAGAACCAAAAATTACACTAGATGTAACGGCATCTGTTGGTTGAGGGTCATTTAAAAATTCTTCATTACAACTTATTAAAGAACAAGTCATGAACAATAGTAATAACAAGTTTAAATTATTTTTTTTCATTTTGTGAGTTTTTAAAATTCTAAATTAATCCCCAAAGAGAATATTCTTTGATTGAAAGATCTATTGTTGGTAGTTCCTGATATACTTTGCTCAGGATCAATTCCTTTATGAGATTGAACCGTTACTAAATTATCACCTTGGAAATAAAGTCTAAGTTTGCTTAATCCAATGTTTTCAATGGTATTTAGAGGCACGTTATATCCAAAAGTTAATGCTTTTAACCTCAAGTAATCATTTTTAAATAAAAATCTTGTTGATGTTGAGTTAAAATCATTCTGACTGTTTTGAAGACGAGGAACATTAGAAACATCACCTGGGTTTTGCCATCTATTATCTAAGTCAACAGAACCTGCGCCACCCAATGTTTCAAAACCACCCATTAGGCCAGCGTAAGTAGAATCATATATATACCCACCAACACTAAAGTTCATCAGTACGTTTAGGTCAAAATCACCATAACTAAATGTATTTGTGATTCCTCCTTCAAAATCTGGCAATGACTCTTTACCAGTTGCATAACGAGTAGCATCTGCATACACATCTGTGACTAATTTAGTTCCAGTAGGCTCCCCATCAGCATCTAATTGGTCTTTAAACCAAAGTGCTTTTCCATTTGATGAATCAACTCCAGCATACTCTCTTATAAAGAATTCGTATAGGGACGTACCAACTTCCCATCTTTTTGTTCCGTTTATAAAAGATTCCTGTGTTAACTCTGTAATTTCATTTTTAGTCGCTGTAATATTAAAACTCGTGTTCCATTGAAATTTATTTTTTTCAATGTTTTTAGTCCTTAATTCAAATTCTATACCAGAATTTTTTATGGCACCTACATTCGTTGTAATACTTGTATTTCCTGTAGAACCAGGTAATGGCTTATTGTAAATTAAATCTATTGATTCTTTTTCGAAATAGGTAATACTACCATTTATTCTGTTGTTTAAAAACCCAAAATCTAAACCTGTATTAAACGAAGCAGTCTTCTCCCAAGATAATAATGGATCACTTACGGCACCTAGTATAACACCAGTTTGTGTTAATTCATTATAACCTGTTTCAAATAACGACAGGTATGGGAAGTATCCAATACCTCTATTATTTCCTAATTCACCATAAGATGCACTGAGCTTCAAATAGTTTAACACAGAGTTCCCTTCTAAGAAATTTTCCTTAGAAATTAACCAAGCACCACCTACGGAATAAAAATCTCCAAATCTAGTTTCTTTTGAGAATCTAGAAGAGCCATCACGTCTGTATGAACCTTCAATAAAATATTTGGTAGCATAATTGTAAGAAACGCGTCCTAAATAACTTTCTAACCTTTCTTCACTTACGTAACCTCCAACTCCTTCTGGTGTAGTACTACCGTTTAATACTTTTACGTTAGGTAAGAATCCAACACCTTGGGCACTAAGCGCATCAACTTTAAATTTATATGCTTCTTGTATTACGCTAGCTGAAACATTATGATTATTGTAAAAAGTCTTATCAAAATTTAAAGAATTAATAAGATTTAAAGTAGTTGTTACATTTCTTGATTGAGAAACACGACCACCTACGTTTGCGGCATAACCGAATTCATTATTAACATATTGATAGCTATCAAACAAAACTTTTTCAAAACCTAAGGTAGTCTTGAAGTTAAGATTGTCTGAGAATTTCACCTGAACATTACCGTTTGCTTGTATATTGTCTCTATTGTTTACGTTAGTGTAATTAAACAACGCACCATATGCATTTTCACCTTCTAAACTTGGTCTTACGCCATTTGTTGTTTGAGCAGCATTACCATAATCAAAAATTGGTTGTCCAAAATTATCATTTATTAATACACCGTTTTCATCTCTTCTATACAAAGGGTATATTGAAGATACACTAGTTGTCCATTGAACGGCTGATTGGTATGAGGAACCTGATTGCGTTGGATTATTTTGCTTCGATGTTGAATATGAAGTGTTAAACCCAATTTTTAACCAGTCTTTTAGATATGAAGTCATATTCAATCTTGTTGTTACTCTCTCAAAATCAGATTCTGAAATACTACCTTGCTGATCTAAATAATTTACTGAGAAAAAATATGTGGATGAATCAGAACCCCCTGATGCAGTAAGTCCGTGTTCTTTTCTAATCGCAGCTTCATTAAATAGTAAACTAGCCCAATCTGTTTCCCATAATTTATTACTGGTCACTAAATCTCCGTTTACATCAACTGGATTAGGTACTGACGGACCGTAAGGGTTGTAACCAAAACCATTAATTAAAGAATTAGATGCGTTTTGAGCTGCAGTTGTAGGGTCAACATTATTGACATATACTTCAGCATTTTTAATAGCTTCCCAACTGAACATCATTTGATCATCAGTATTTAAAAGTTCATGTTGTCTTACTGCTTGATTAGCAAAACCTGTTGAAGACCTTAAAGTTATTTTAGTTGGAGCATTTATTTTTCCTTTCTTGGTATTTATCAAAATAACTCCATTTGCACCTCGAGAACCATACAAAGCAGTTGAAGAAGCATCTTTAAGAACATTCATAGATTGAATCTGATCTGCACTTATGGAATTAATATTTCCATTGTAAGGCGTGCCATCTAAAATAATTAATGGAGAAGCATCTGCATTAATCGATCCTATTCCTCTAATCCTTATAGTTGGATTTTCTCCAGGTTGACCACCAGCAGAAATAATGTTGACACCGGATACGGTTCCTTGTAATGCATTTGTTACAGAAACTAATTGTTGTTTTTCTATAACTTCATTAGATACTACCGCAACTGACCCTACAATAGATTCTTTTGTCTGAGTACCATAAGCTACGACAATAACTTCGTCAAGACTACTCGAATCTTCTTCCATTTTGACATTAATAGTTATAGAATTACTTGTTTTTCTTTCGGTTACTTTATAGCCAAGATATCTAAATACTAATACAGCACCTGTATTTACTTTGATCGAATACTTCCCATCAAAATCAGTTTCTGTACCTTTTGTACTACCTTTTATTATAACACTTACTCCTGGCAATACACCCGAACTATCGGATACTGTCCCTGAAATAGTACTTTCCTGTGCAAATGATATGTGCACTACTAACGCCAGAAAAAGCGTTAAAATTCCATTAAACTTTGTTTTCATTTTTTTGATTATTTGAATTAGTTGCTACAAACATATTAAATTAATATTACATAAACATTATTTATTAATTTTTTGTTATTAAAAATACAAGAATTAGGGAGTGTTTTTAAAGATTTAATAGATATTTATGGTTTTGCTTAGGTTTAATTATGAGAAATGAATAAATAGTAGGGCATGCTTTTTTTTGTTAAAGGATAATTTAATTTATTATAACAATATAATTTTCAGCGATTTAAATTCGTGCATTATGATTTATCTTAGTTTTCTAGAGGCCAATTTTATTTTCTACCAAGTATTTAATGCCTGTAACAGAGAATCTTTCTTTGCCTCCTGCAATTTAAAAATAGGCAGGGTGTATGTTCGGGGAGATTCTAATTGGTGTTTTTAAATATTTATTATTGTTTTATAAATGTTATTTATGAGGTCCTATATTAATTTGAATAAAAAAAAGAAAGCTGAACAATGTTTCCATTGCTCAGCTTTCTTAAATGTAAACCGATTAAATATATAAATAATAAAAGGTTAGTATTTTTTTTTGGTATTATATCTGAATTAATGGCAGTTTGGCTGGTATAAATATGAAGTTTTTAGAAAAAAAACCAGTGAATTTATATTCACTGGTTCAATCTATTAAAAAAAAGCTTTTAAATTTATCAGCTGTAATTGTATTATTTATTCCAGAAAATTTTGGTAGAAAACTTATCTCCACCTATATTAGTACTAGCTGCCTCATAGTTGGCTCCATTTCTTTGAGACTCATCTGCAGGATACGTGAATCTAACAGGTACCATTCCTGCTGCACTTATGTGCGCAGTAGAAGGAGCATTTAATGTAGGGTATCCAAATATTCTCCATGACGCCCAACCTTCAAATCCGTGAGAATACAAAGCAATGTATTTTTGCATTCCAATTGACATTTCCCAGTTAGTAGCATCATACGCAACCGTATTTTGCGCTAAATAGGTTGCGGTATCCGCTCCCGGTACCCAGTATTCAATTGAAGCAGTAACTGCTTCATTGTAATGGGCTTCAGCTGCAGTAACCCCACCAAGACCTCTTGCCGCGGCTTCAGCTAATAAAAATTTAACTTCTGCATAGTCTAAAATAACACCTTCGAAAGCTGGCTCATGGAAAATAGCTCCCAAATGCGTAAATTCTGCAAAAGAATTATTTGCTCCATAAGGCCCTCCAACATATGGGTCTTGGTTATCATCCATATATGCAGGTGTTCTAGGATCATTTAAAGGAGATATAATATTTACAAAGGTGTCAGAAACTAAAACATCTGAACGACCACTTTGAACTAAATTCTCCCATAACGGATTTGAATACGGTGCAGATGATAAGAATTTAAATGCAGCATTATCGCTATTAGAGGTAAATACACCTCCTGCAATAGCAGAACTGATTTTCGCACCATCTTTCACTCTTAAGGCCATTCTTAACTTTAAAGAATTCGCGAATTTTTCCCAAGAAGACACATCTCCTTCGTAAATAAAATCTGCACTTCCAAAAGAACCAGCACTTGCATCTAAATTGCCAATTGCAGCGTCAAGTTGCACAAATAATGCAGCGTAAATTGCGGTATCATCGTCATATTTTGGTGACGAATTATCGATATCTAAAGCTTCGATAAATGGAACATCTCCAAAAACATCAACCAATACGTGGTAGGTATATACTTCAAGTATAGATACCACTGCTAATTGATTTTTGTTTTTAGGTAAAAGTGCCGGTGCCAAAGTTGCGGTTGTAGCATTTAACACTTTAGATGATTCCTTTAAATCAATTAAAACCCCTGTATATAGTGCATTCCAAAAGTTACCAGGTACATCACGTGATCCTAAATCATAATTAGACTCATCTGGATAGGTTGTTGCGGTCCAGTATTGAGCCATAAAGTTAAAGATGTTTGTATTAACATTCTGGGTTTTCATTGTTCTTACCAAGTTTCTCTCGGCATTACTAAATAGTGTGCTAGCTGGCACTTCTGTCGCTTTTTTCGGATCTATATTCCATTCACTAAAATCATTAGTACATGAAATAGCGCCTACTAAAATAAAAGCTATTATTATAAGTTTTTTCATAATTAAATTATTTTTAGAGTTGAACTTTAAGATTTAAACCAAATTCCCTTACAGAAGGGTACGCACCAGATTGATATCCTTGGATATTCCCCGAACTTAAACCTGCTTCAGGATCTGCGTAGGGCGTACTTTTATCAATAATCCATAAGTTTTTACCTATTGCAGTTAATGTTAACTTAGCAATTTTTAATCTCTCAATGACCGTAGTATCAAAATCATAAGAAAGAGAAACCTCTCTTAGTTTTACAAATCCTGCGTCATAAGTATGTTCTGCATTTGGAGCATGCTTGTATCCCCAAGGGTTTGCATAGTAATCTGTTCTAACTCTTGTAGTATTTACAGATCCATCAGCCAAGACGCCGTCTAAAACGACACCTCCGCCATTAGCTAAGCTATTTCTTACTGGGTTTCCAAGGTCATTTACAAAGTCTGTATTTGCATAAATACCAGTTGCATAACCATACCAAGTATCAAGAGAAAATACATCACCACCTTTTTTAATGTCAATTAAGAAACTAAAGTTAAAGTTTTTATATCTGAATGAGTTATTAATTCCACCAATCCAATCTGGGTTTACATTACCGATCACTTCTTTAGAGGACGATTTTGTATAGTATCCATCAGCACCAATAGTTTGGTTACCATTTGCGTCATACACATAGTTATAACCAACAATAGAACCATAAGGTTGCCCAATTGTAGCATTAATAGAAACACCACCTTGCACACTCGCTAGCTGTAATTGGTTTACATCACCGTATAAAGAAACAACTTCATTTTGGTTTTTACTCCAGTTTACATTTACTTTCCAATTAAAATCACTAGTTCTAATAGGCTCTCCATAAAGGCTAAGTTCTACACCTTTGTTAGATATTTCTCCTGCATTCACAAATTTTGAGTCGTACCCCGTAGCTGTAGAAACAGATACAGACATAATTTGATTAATTGATTTTTTATTATATGCTGAAAAATCAAAACCTAATCTGTTATTTGCAAATCTCATTTCTAAACCTGCTTCCATTTCTTTGGTTGACTCATCTTGTAAGTTTGCGTTATTTTTAGATGAAGGCAAAGAGTAAAGAGGATTACCACCCATGTTTCCAATAGCAGAATAGGTATCGTAAATTCTAAGTGCATCTGCAGCATTACCAGTTTCTGCATAGCCCGCTCTTAACTTACCAAATGAGATAAGGTCAGAATCAATAAATTTAGAAAATATAAAACTTGAAGAAACTGCAAAATAATCAAATGTATTATTATCCTTAGGTAATGTAGACGCTTTTTCATTTCTGTAAGAACCTTCTAAGTATAAGAAGTTGTCATATCCTAAACTAACATTTCCAAAGATTGAGTTTCTACCAAAAGTAGCTTCATATTCTCCAGGTGCAGATGAAAGTTCTTTACTATTACTTAACGCATATAGTCCAGGAACTACAAGACCTCCAGTAGTTCTAGCAGACATGTTGTTTATGGTAGTTCTTACGATGTTGGCTCCTAAGGTACCTCTAACATTTAACTTATCCTCTAGGAAGTTTTTATCAAAATTCAGATAAAGATCGTAGTTGTTGTTTTGAAAACGGTTTACAGCTTTGCTGTATTCAGACACGTCTACACTACCTACTGCAATTCTTTCTTCTTGTATTTGGCTGTAAGTATCAATTGTAGCTCTACCCATTACGTTTAACCAATCGTTCACCTCAAAAGACATGGTAACGTGTCCATTGATACGGTTTCTTTCATCATTTTGATAATTCTCGTAACGTGTCCAGTAAGGATTGTCCATGTAAATAGGAGTTAAATCTGTCGTAGAATTACTGTTCCAAGTAATGTTTTCTCCTGTTAAAAAGTAAGCATCTTCTAATTCTTTGATATCTACATTCGTCTGAAACCATTGTTTAAATGATTGATTAACGTTTTTAGAATCATAACCTGTTCCATAACGTCCTTTACCTCTTACGCTAGAGTATGTTATTTTTGACCTAATATTAAATCTGTCAGTTAAATCATAACTAGAACCAAAATCGATAATATCTTTTTTGATTGAACTGTTGGGTAAAACACCTTTTTGATCAAAATTTGTGTACGCAAATCTATACGTTGATGTATCTGTAGAACCCTCAAAAGAAAGACTGTTTATCGCTGTTTCAGCAGTTTCATAAAAGCTTACTGGTGTGTTTTTAGCAGCTTGCCATGGTGTTGCTTTTAAGTAAGTATCAGGTAATTGTGGGTAAAATGAATTCCATTGGTACACCATTCTACCGTCAAAGGCTGCTCCAAAAGAAGCGTCTTCTGTAGAAGGAGTTACTAAGTCTAAGACTCCGTCTCCATTCATATCAACATCATTAAAATAACCAGTACTTCCGTAATAAGCTCCATAACCAGCACCGTAACCATCTTGGTATTCAGTAAACGTAGTTTTGTCGATAGCACCTAAAGAGAAACTTGAGTTGATAGTAACACCAAGTTGATTCTTTTTAGATTTACCTTTCTTAGTGGTAATAATCACAACTCCATTTGCCGCGCTAGATCCATACAACACAGAAGCCGCTCCACCTTTTAGTACATTGATTGATGCAATATCATCTGGGTTAATGTCTGAAGCAGCATTTCCATAATCATAACCACCTCTACCTGTTGTCTGGCCAGAAGTGTTCGTATTGTTATTGCTCATCGGAACACCGTCTACTACAAATAATGCTTGATTATTTCCTGTTAATGAACTGTTTCCACGAATAATAACATTTGTAGATCCACCCATAGTTCCACTTGACTTAATCTCTACACCTGATATTTTACCAGATAATGAGTTAATAAAGTTTGCGTCTTTAACTCTAGAAACTTCATCTCCATCAACTTTTTGAGTAGAGTATCCTAATGATTTTTTCTCTTTAGAAATACCTAAGGCCGTAACTACAATTTCGTCTAATAAATTAGCGTCTTGTTGTAAGGATACATTCATTGTATTGGTATCAGTTACGGATTGTTCAACAGTTTTGTACCCCATGTAGCTAAAGCTTAAGATGTCTCCTTGCTTTGCTATGATAGCGTATTTTCCATCAAAATCAGTTTGAGTTCCTGTGCTCGTGCCTTTAATAACGACACTCACGCCCGGCAGTGTACCTGATTCGTCTGACACCGTACCAGAAACAGTTTTTTCCTGTGCAAACGTTATGTGCACAACAAACGCTAGCAATAGCGTTAAAATTCCATTAAACTTTGTTTTCATCATTTTATTTGATTTGAATTAATTAGTTCAAAGGTGTTAAAATTTTCTTAATTGACCTAGGAGATGAGTAAAATAATTTACGGTATTCATAAAATAATTTATTTATTTTAAATTAATTTAAAAAAAAAACGTTTTTTTTGAGAATTTATTAAATTACTTTCTTTTTAACTTTAATTAAATATTTAAGAGCGATATGAATAGTTGTTTCATTTTATGAGGGTAGTGCGTAAAATTTTTTACCTTCTTCCTGGAGAGAAAATCATAGGAAGTGATACTTATTTGAAAGTTTAAATTAAGTTGCTGTGATTATGTTTAAATATATGTAGCTATCAATAAACTGATGGTAATGATGCTATTAGATTTAAGTTGCAAAATTTTAAATGAATAAAAGGAAGTTCCGACCAATTCAAAAGAAGTTGACCCAATTTACAAAAAACTGTGTATTTTTTAAATTTATTGGAGTATTGGAACTACTACCTATGGCGGTGGAGATATTTATTTGCGCATTGTTCGTGGAGAACAAATAGCCAATGCCCATTCCCAGTAGTTTTTCTGTTTGATTTGTTGTAGATACTAGAGCTAGGTCTGTAATTGAATAAAGAAAAGCGTTGTTTGCGGTGTGGTATCTGTATTCAATACTTTGAATCAGGTATTCTTTAAGATACAGACTTTGTTCTTTGAATCCCCGTATAGTATTGTTCCCTCCAATTCTAAACAACTCGTTTTCAATGTAGTTTTTAGAATTTAAAATACCAATACTATTTTTAAAATAAAAGCTGCTCCTTTGATTGAGGTCCAGGAGGTAAGAGAGTGTGCTTTCTAATTTTATTTGATGTGAAGAGCCGTTGGTGTCTTTTCTTTTTCCAAAAGAGGGGTTTATATTGAATGAAAAAGTGGTTTTATCGAAGTGGTTCTTTTTCGGAACTCTTATTGCATATCCAAAACCAAAAAAATTGCTTTTAAAGGATTCAATGCGCTCTAACGACGCATTGGATAATTTTTCTGAGTTTTCAGAAGAAAAACTGACATATAAGGAAGCCCTATTGGTTACCTGGTACTTTATGTTTGAATGAAATTTGGTGTTTAGAAAAGTAGAGTCTTGTTTATAGATAGAAAAATTTAGTTCTGGAGATATTTTAGAATTAAAGAGATAAGGAGTTGTGGTGGCCAATTGAAACTCTTGTTTTTCATTGCCATAATGTTTCCATAATAGTGCTAAGCTTTCACCTTTGTTTAAAAGATTATTTATTTTGAGGTCAAGGTGTCCATTGAATTGTATTGCTCCACTTTCTTGAGTATTAAAATTTATAAGGCCGTCAAAACTAGTACCCTTCTTTTTTTTTAAATAAATATATACAAATGTGGAGTCTTGGGTAAATAAAGTTTCTGGAGGTTTTATTTCTGAAGCAAAAGTTAAGTTTTGAGATAATTTAGAGAATTTCTGCAGTTGTTTTTTATTAAAGGTAGAAGTATCCCGAATTTGAAAATGGTTGCGAACAAATGCTTTTGGAAAATTTGGATACCCTTTAAAAATTAATTTGTTTATTTTTCTTTTTTTAGCAACTGCAAATTGAAGTTCTGCGAATAGAGTTTTGTCCCTGATTCTAAAGTTTTTTAATTTTATTTTTGAGAATGCGTTTCCAGCGTTCTCAAAGCTGTCTGAAATTTTCTCTAAAGTTTCTTCCAATTCGTATATTGGTAGGCTTAAAATAGAATCTTTGAATTTGAATTTTTTTAATAAAAATGCTGGTTTTTGTTCAAAGTAAAGCACGGCGGTGTCTAGCTTCTCCTTCAAAGAAAAAAAAGCAGTAAAGTTTGTTTTGTTTGTAAGGGTGCTGTCTAAGGTGCTTAAGAAAAATCCATGTAATTTCAGTTGGCGTTCAATTTTTTTTAGTGTATGCTGTATCGAAATCGTATCCGAATGTTTTTGTTGAAAATTAAGGGTTTTTAAAAATATATTTTCAACGGTTTCTTTAGAAGTTAAATTTAAGTGAAGTTCTTGAGACAGGAGTCCCGAAGACAAACCGAAGAGCCACATTAATAATAAGAATTTTTTTTTTTTAAAAATCAAAATTATGTTTATTTTGAAATTCAAATGTATTTAAAAATGAGCAAATACTTAAATATAAAAATGCTTTTTAAAAAAGAAGGTACTGATATTTGAATAATTAGAATTTAATTGTACATTTGCGCACTCTTAAAAAAGAGAAGAAGTTTAATATAAACTAAAACCAGTAATTATTTAGTATGCCTACTATTCAACAATTAGTTCGTAAAGGAAGAACCAAAATAACTAAGAAGAGTAAATCGGCTGCTTTGTTGTCTTGTCCTCAAAGACGTGGAGTATGTACTCGTGTTTATACCACAACGCCAAAGAAACCTAATTCAGCAATGCGTAAAGTTGCCAGAGTTAGATTGACAAATGGTAATGAGATAAATGCGTACATCCCAGGTGAAGGACATAACTTACAAGAGCACTCGATAGTATTAGTTAGAGGTGGAAGGGTAAAAGATTTGCCAGGAGTTAAATACCACGTAGTACGTGGTGCATTAGATACTGCGGGAGTAGAGGGTAGAACCCAACGTAGATCTAAGTACGGAGCAAAACGCCCAAAAAAGTAAATTAGTAACTTTTTTAATGTAAAGACATGAGAAAAAGAGCAGCAAAAAAAAGAGTCTTATTGCCAGACCCGAAATTTAACGATCAGTTAGTAACTAGATTCGTTAACAATTTAATGTGGGCAGGTAAAAAGTCAGTAGCTTTTAAAGTATTTTACGATGCGTTAGACATCGTAGAAGAAAGAAAAGGTGAAGAAGAAAAATCAGCTTTAGAAATTTGGAAAGATGGTTTGTCAAATGTAATGCCACACGTAGAAGTAAGATCTCGTCGTGTTGGTGGAGCTACATTTCAAATTCCTATGCAAATTAGACCAGACCGTAAGGTTTCTATGGCTATTAAATGGATGATTTTGTACACTCGTAAAAGAAACGAGAAAACAATGGCACAGCGTTTAGCTGCTGAAATTTTAGCTGCGGCTAAGGAAGAAGGTGCTGCGGTTAAAAAGCGTACAGATACTCACAAAATGGCAGAAGCGAATAAAGCATTCTCTCACTTTAGATTTTAATAGAAATGGCTAGAGATTTAAAATATACTAGAAATATTGGTATTGCTGCGCATATTGATGCTGGTAAAACCACAACTACAGAACGTGTGTTGTTCTACACTGGTGTTTCTCACAAGATTGGAGAAGTACATGATGGAGCAGCGACAATGGACTGGATGGAGCAAGAGCAAGAAAGAGGTATTACAATTACTTCTGCTGCGACTACTTGTACTTGGCAATTTCCAAAAGAAAATGCAGAGGTTCTTGCAGATACCAAAGATTATCACTTTAATATTATTGATACCCCAGGTCACGTAGATTTTACGGTAGAAGTAAATAGATCTTTGCGTGTTTTGGATGGTTTGGTGTTTTTGTTTTCAGCAGTTGATGGTGTTGAGCCACAATCGGAAACAAACTGGAGACTTGCCGACAATTACAAAGTGCCAAGAATTGGTTTTGTAAATAAAATGGACCGTCAAGGATCTGATTTTATGATGGTTTGTAAGCAAGTGAAAGAAATGCTAGGTTCAAACGCAGTGCCAATTGTTTTAAACATTGGTGACGAGGAGAACTTTAAAGGTATTGTAGATCTTGTGAAGAACAGAGCTATTGTATGGCACGATGAAGGTATGGGAGCAACATTTGATGTTGTTGCAATTCCTGAAGAATTGAAAGAAGAAGCAAAGATTCTTCGTGGTAAACTTATTGAAGAAGTTGCTGCTTATGATGAGGATTTGTTAGAAAAATACATGGAGGATGAAGACTCTATTACAGAAGACGAAGTGCATGCTGCATTGAGAGCTGCTGTTATGGACATGTCTATCATTCCTATGATTTGTGGTTCTGCATTTAAAAATAAAGGGGTTCAGTTTCTTTTAGATGCTGTATGTCGTTATTTGCCTTCTCCCTTGGATAAAGAAGCTATTGTGGGAACAAACCCAAATACAGGTGAAGAAATTATTCGCAAGCCAAATGTTAAAGAGCCTTTTGCAGCTTTAGCATTTAAAATTGCAACAGATCCTTTTGTAGGACGTTTAGCTTTTTTTAGAGCATATTCTGGTCGTTTAGATGCAGGCTCTTATGTTTTGAACAATCGTTCTGGTAAAAAAGAACGTATTTCACGTATTTATCAAATGCATGCGAATAAGCAGAATGCAATTGATTATATTGAGGCTGGAGATATTGGTGCTGCTGTAGGTTTTAAGTCTATCAAAACAGGAGATACTTTATCTGATGAAAAACATCCAATTGTTTTAGAATCAATGGACTTTCCAGACCCAGTAATTGGTATTGCTATAGAGCCCAAAACGAAAGCTGATGTTGAAAAAATGGGTACTGCATTGTCAAAATTAGCAGAAGAAGATCCTACTTTTCAAGTAAAAACAGACGAGGCTTCCGGACAAACAATTATCTCAGGAATGGGAGAATTACACTTAGATATTATTGTGGATAGGATGAGACGTGAATTTAATGTCGAATTGAATCAAGGTGAGCCTCAAGTTGAATATAAAGAAGCTTTAACAAAAACTGCAGATCACAGAGAAGTTTATAAGAAACAATCTGGAGGACGTGGTAAGTTTGGTGATATTGTATTTGAAATGGGACAAGTGGATGAAGATTTCGTAGGGTCAGGTTTACAGTTTGTAGATCAGATTAAAGGAGGTCGTATTCCAAAAGAATTTATTCCTTCAATAGAAAAAGGATTTGCAATGGCCATGAAGAATGGACCTTTAGCTGGTTTTGAAATGGATTCTATGAAAATTACATTGAAAGATGGTTCTTTTCACGCAGTGGATTCTGATGCACTTTCTTTTGAGCTAGCAGCAAAACTGGGATATAAGGCGGCAGCGAAAGCAGCAGGTGCTGTGATTCTTGAGCCTATAATGAAAATGGATGTGGTTACACCTGAAGATTATATGGGTGATATCGTAGGAGATTTAAATAGAAGAAGAGGGCAAGTAAATGCAATGGATGACAGAGCAGGAGCAAAAGTTGTAAAGGCAGATGTACCGTTATCGGAGATGTTTGGTTATGTGACTACATTAAGAACATTGTCTTCTGGTAGAGCAACCTCTACTATGGAATTTTCACATTACGCAGAAACTCCTTCAAATATATCGGAAGAAGTAATCGCAAAATCTAAAGGTTAATCTACTTAATAATTACAAGATGAGTCAAAAAATTAGAATAAAATTAAAGTCTTACGATTACAACTTGGTAGATAAGTCTGCTGAAAAAATTGTAAAGACGGTAAAAAGTACTGGTGCCGTTGTAAACGGACCAATACCATTGCCAACACATAAAAAGATTTTCACAGTATTGCGTTCACCACACGTAAATAAAAAATCTAGAGAGCAATTTCAATTAGCTTCGTACAAAAGATTGTTAGATATCTATAGTTCTTCTTCGAAAACTATTGATGCTTTAATGAAACTTGAATTGCCTAGTGGAGTTGAAGTGGAGATCAAAGTATAAGTAATTTATTAACTTTCGGTTTAATTTTGTTAAACCGAAAGTTTTCAATACTTTTGCAACCCGAATTAGAGTAGGGTGAGGCTGTTTTGAGTGTAAAATTCAATAATAGCAACATGTCTGGAGCGTTTCGCGAAAGAAAAACGGAAAAAACAAAATCAGCGTTGACTTTGTTTACGCTGTTTTTTTTGAGCAGAATTCAAAGGAAGTTAAAGAAACAGTTGTTTCAAAAACACAATTATTAATAAAGACGCGCTGGAGAAAGCTCTATCGTCTAAAATTTTAACTAAATGTCTGGGTTAATAGGAAGAAAGATTGGAATGACCAGCTTATTTGACGAAAACGGGAAGAACATTCCGTGTACCGTTATCGAAGCAGGTCCTTGTGTAGTCACTCAGGTCAGAACCATAGAGGTTGACGGCTATAGTGCGTTGCAGCTTGGTTTCGATGACAAATCGGCAAAGAGTTCTAACAAAGCGTTAGATGGTCACTTTAAAAAGGCGGGCTCAAGTGCTAAGAAAAAAGTTGTTGAATTCCAAGGATTTGATGAAGAGTATAAATTAGGAGATTCTATATCTGTAGCTCACTTTGAAGAAGGTGAATTTGTGGATGTATCAGGTGTTTCTAAAGGTAAAGGTTTCCAAGGGGTTGTAAAGCGTCATGGATTTGCCGGTGTTGGTCAAGCAACGCACGGACAGCATAACCGTTTAAGAGCTCCGGGATCAATTGGTGCTGCATCATATCCTGCAAGAGTATTCAAAGGAATGCGCATGGCAGGTAGAATGGGTGGAGATAAAGTGAAAGTACAAAACTTAAGAGTATTAAAGGTAGTTGCTGAAAAGAACTTACTGGTTGTTAAAGGAGCAGTTCCTGGACACAAAAATGCTTTTGTAACTATTCAGAAATAATGAAAGTAGCAGTTTTAGATATTACAGGAAAAGATACAGGTAGAAAGGTTGAGCTTTCTAAGGATGTATTCGGTATCGAGCCTAACGATCACGCTATTTATTTAGACGTAAAGCAATACTTGGCAAATCAACGTCAAGGAACGCACAAGTCTAAAGAGAGAGCTGAAATTAGTGGTTCTACAAGAAAGATAAAAAAACAAAAAGGAACTGGTACTGCAAGAGCAGGTTCTATCAAGTCTGGTGTTTTTAGAGGTGGTGGACGTATGTTCGGACCAAGACCAAGAGATTATTCTTTTAAATTGAATAAGAACTTAAAGCGTTTAGCACGAAAGTCAGCTTTGAGTATTCAAGCAAATGACAAAAATGTAATAGTAATTGAAGATTTCAGTTTTGAAACTCCAAAAACTAAAAACTTCTTAGACGTTTTAAAAGCGTTGGAGTTAGATACTAAAAAGTCTTTGTTCGTGTTAGGTAATGAGAATGCAAATGTGTATTTATCATCGCGTAACTTGAAAAAAGCTAAAGTGATTAAAGCTTCAGAATTGTATACTTATGGTGTTTTAAACACTAACAAGTTAGTAATTACCGAGGGATCTTTAGAAGATATAAACACAAATTTAAGCAAATAGGGAATCAAAATGAGTATTTTAATAAAACCTATTATTACGGAAAAAGCTACAAACAATAGTGAATTACATAATCGTTATTCATTTGTAGTCGCTAAGAAAGCTAATAAATTAGAGATCAAAGGTGCTGTTGAGGCAGCATACGGAGTCGCTATTTTAAGCGTGAAAACTTTAAACTATCCAATCAAAAGAAATACAAAGTTTACTAAAAAAGGTTTAGTAACAGGTATTAAGAGTGGCTACAAAAAAGCGATCATACAATTAGCAGAGGGAGAAAGTATTGATTTTTATAACAATCTTTAAGAAAAGACAAACATGTCAGTTAGAAAATTAAAGCCAATAACACCAGGTCAGCGTTTTAGAGTTGTAAATGGGTTCGACACCATTACAACTGATAAGCCGGAGAAAAGTTTACTTGCTCCGAAAAAACGATCTGGAGGTCGAAACAATCAGGGTAGAATGACAACACGGAACATCGGTGGAGGTCATAAACAAAAATATCGTATTATCGATTTTAAAAGAGATAAGCAAGGTATTCCCGCAACAGTAAAAACAATAGAATACGATCCTAATCGTACCGCATTTATTGCGCTATTAAGTTATGCTGATGGTGAAAAGCGTTATGTGATTGCACAAAACGGTTTAAAAGTAGGTCAAGTAATAGTTTCAGGTAGTAACATTGCTCCAGAAGTAGGGAATGCAATGTTTCTAAGTGAAATTCCTTTAGGAACTACAATTTCATGTATCGAATTACGTCCAGGTCAAGGTGCTGTTATGGCGCGTTCGGCAGGTTCTTTTGCACAATTAATGGCAAGAGAAGGGAAGTATGCTACTGTGAAGTTGCCTTCGGGAGAGACAAGATATATCTTGTTAACTTGTTTGGCTACGATTGGAGTTGTATCGAATTCAGATCACCAATTACTAGTTTCTGGTAAAGCTGGTAGATCAAGATGGTTAGGTAGAAGACCAAGAGTGAATGCCGTTAGAATGAATCCTGTTGATCACCCAATGGGTGGTGGTGAAGGACGTGCTTCTGGAGGACATCCAAGATCTAGAAATGGTATTCCTGCAAAAGGATTTAAGACAAGGTCTAAAACCAAAGCTAGTAATAAGTATATTTTAGAACGTAGAAAGAAATAATAAGTTATGGCAAGATCATTAAAAAAAGGACCTTTCGTTCACTATAAATTAGAGAAAAAAGTGTTAGCTAATGTAGAAGCTGGTAGTAAGACAGTGATTAAAACTTGGTCTAGAGCAAGTATGATTACTCCAGATTTCGTTGGTCAAACGATTGCTGTGCACAATGGCCGTCAGTTTGTTCCTGTATTTGTTACAGAAAACATGGTAGGGCATAAGTTAGGCGAATTTTCACCAACACGTTCTTTTAGAGGACATGCAGGTGCAAAAAATAAAGGTAAAAAATAACAGACAATGGGAGTTCGTAAAAAAAATATGGCGGATCAGTTAAAAGAAGCGAGAAAGCACCGTGCTTTCGCAAAGCTTACTAACTGTCCTACGTCACCGAGAAAAATGCGTTTAGTAGCGGATCAAGTAAGAGGAGTAGAGGTTGAAAAGGCTTTACAAATTTTAAAATTCAGTCCAAAAGAGGCATCTATAAACTTAGAAAAATTGTTATTGTCTGCAATCGCAAACTGGCAAGCTAAGAATGGAGATGCAGTTATTGAGGAAGCTGGATTGTTTGTAAAAACGATCTGTGTAGATAGTGCAGGAATGTTAAAAAGATTAAGACCAGCTCCACAAGGGCGTGCTCATAGAATTCGCAAGCGTTCTAATCACGTTACATTAGAGTTAGGTGCTAAGAACTTAAGTAATCAATCAAACTAGAAATGGGACAAAAAACAAATCCAATAGGAAATCGTTTAGGAATCATCAGAGGTTGGGAGTCTAACTGGTACGGTGGTAATGACTACGGAGATAGATTAGCTGAAGATTTTAAAATTAGAGAGTATGTAAATGCTCGTTTATCTAAGGCAAGTGTATCTCGTGTAATTATAGAGCGTACTTTAAAACTTGTAACAGTAACAATTACTACTGCGAGACCAGGGATCATTATTGGTAAAGGTGGAACAGAAGTAGACAAGTTAAAAGAGGAGCTGAAAAAGATCACAGGAAAGGAAGTACAGATTAATATTTTTGAGATTAAGCGTCCTGAATTGGATTCTAAATTGGTTGCAGTAAGTGTTGCACGTCAAATTGAAAATAGAATTTCTTACAAAAGAGCAATCAAAATGGCAATCCAAGCTACGATGCGAATGAACGCTGAAGGAATTAAAATTCAGATTTCAGGTCGTTTAAATGGAGCAGAGATGGCACGTTCGGAGCATTTTAAAGAAGGAAGAATTCCGCTTTCTACGTTCAGAGCAGATATTGATTATTCACTAGTTGAAGCACATACTACGTACGGAAGATTAGGTATCAAAGTATGGATCATGAAAGGTGAGGTATATGGTAAGAGAGAATTATCTCCTTTAGTTGGATTGTCTAAGAAGCAAGCTGGCGGAAATAAAGGTGGTGCTGATCGTGGAAAGAGACCGCAACCTCGTAGAAGAAAATAATTTTTAAAATTAGAAATTAAAAATGTTACAGCCAAAAAGAGTAAAATACCGTAAGGTACAGAAGGCGAAAGGAAATATGACTGGTATTTCTGGTAGAGGAAATCAACTTTCTAATGGAATGTTCGGAATCAAATCTATAGATCAGAATTTACTAACTTCTCGTCAAATTGAAGCAGCTCGTATTGCAGCTACACGTCATATGAAGAGAGAAGGGCAGTTATGGATTAAAGTATTTCCAGATAAGCCAATTACCAAAAAACCTTTAGAGGTTCGTATGGGTAAAGGTAAAGGAGCACCGGATCATTTCGTTGCAGTTATAAAACCAGGTAGAATATTGTTCGAAATTGGTGGTGTACCAATTAACGTTGCAAAAGAAGCCTTACGCTTGGCAGCGCAGAAACTTCCAGTAAGAACGAAGTTTGTGGTTGCAAGAGACTTTGATATTAACGCCTAATTCGAAATAGAATGAAACAATCAGAAGTAAAAGAATTATCTATAGTTGCTCTTAATGAGAAACTTGGAGCGTTGCAAAAGAATTATACCGATCTTAAAATGGCGCATGCGATCACTCCTTTGGAGAATCCGTTGCAGTTGAGAAGTTTAAGAAGAACTGTAGCAAGAATTGCAACAGAATTAACAAAAAGAGAATTACAATAATTCTATAGTCAGTTTTAAAGATGGAAAAAAGAAATCTTAGAAAAGAGAGAATTGGTGTAGTTTCAAGTAGCAAAATGGAAAAATCTATTGTTGTTGCGGAAACTAAGAGAGTAAAGCACCCGATGTACGGAAAGTTCGTATTAAAGACTAAGAAGTACGTTGCACACGACGAAAAGAATGATTGCAACGAAGGAGATACGGTTAGGATTATGGAAACAAGACCTATGAGTAAATCTAAACGTTGGAGATTAGTAGAAATCCTAGAAAGAGCTAAATAATATGTTACAGACAGAATCAAGATTAAAAGTAGCAGATAATACTGGAGCCAAAGAGGTTTTGGTGATCAGAGTCTTAGGAGGAACAAGAAAACGTTACGCAAGTATTGGAGACAAGATTGTAGTATCTGTTAAATCTGCGACTCCAAACGGAACTGTAAAGAAAGGTCAAGTTTCTAGAGCAGTTGTTGTGAGAACTAAAAAAGAAGTTAGACGTAAGGATGGATCTTATATCAGATTTGATGACAATGCTTGTGTGCTTTTAAATCCTACAGAGGAAATGAGAGGAACACGTGTATTTGGTCCTGTAGCTCGTGAACTTCGTGAGAAACAATTCATGAAAATTGTATCATTAGCACCGGAAGTGCTTTAACATTATAACAAAATGAAGAAGTTTAAAATAAAATCAGGAGATACTGTAAAAGTAATCGCAGGTGACCACAAGGGAGCTGAAGGGAAAGTTTTACAAATCATTAAAGACAAGGATAGAGTATTGGTAGAAGGCGTGAATTTAGTTTCTAAACATACCAAGCCAAGTGCACAAAGTCCTCAAGGTGGTATTGTAAAGAAAGAAGCTTCACTTCACATTTCTAACGTAATGTTAGTAGATGCTGGTGTAGCTGTAAGAGTAGGTTATCAAGTTGATGGAGATACGAAGACTAGAATCTCTAAAAAAACTAAAAAATAAGAATAATCATGAGTTACGTACCAAGATTAAAATCAGAATACAAAGAAAGAGTGGTCAAAGCTCTTACGGAGGAATTCAGTTATAAGAATGTAATGCAAGTACCTAAATTAGAAAAAATAGTTATTTCTAAAGGTGTGGGTGCTGCGATTGCAGATAAGAAATTAATAGATTATGCTATTGAAGAGTTGACCAAAATTACAGGTCAAAAGGCAATATCTACGATGTCTAAAAAGGATGTTGCATCTTTTAAATTGCGTAAAGGAATGCCTATTGGTGTGAAGGTTACGTTAAGAGGTGTTAAAATGTATGAGTTTTTAGACAGATTAGTTACAGCCTCTTTACCTCGTGTAAGAGACTTTAACGGTATCAAGGCAAATGGATTTGACGGCAGAGGTAATTACAATTTAGGAATTACTGAACAAATCATTTACCCAGAAATAAATATTGACCAAGTAAAGAAAATCAATGGTATGGATATTACATTTGTAACGTCTGCTGCTACTGATAAAGAAGCGAAGTCATTATTAGGAGAATTAGGTTTACCATTCAAAAAAAATTAAGAGATGGCTAAAGAATCAATGAAAGCTCGCGAACGTAAAAGAGCGAGCACGGTTGCAAAGTATGCTGAGAAAAGAAAAGCATTGAAAGATGCTGGAGATTATTTAGCATTGCAAAAATTACCAAAGAACGCTTCACCAGTTAGAATGCACAATAGGTGTAAACTAACAGGTCGTCCAAAAGGATATATGAGACAGTTTGGTTTATCACGGGTTACATTTCGTGAAATGGCAAATCAAGGATTGATACCAGGAGTCAAAAAGGCAAGTTGGTAGTAATCTAAATTAAAGCTTAAAAATAAAAATAGAATGTGTATATTTGCGCGCTCTATTTTTTTTGAGTAAAAGAATTTTAACTGATTGTAGGTTCAAATATCACGGAGAATCCGTAACACAAATAGAGGTGTTTGAAAACCATAATCGCAATATAAATAAGTATGTATACAGATCCAATCGCGGATTTTTTAACGAGAGTTAGAAATGCAATCGCAGCAGGGCACAGAGTAGTGGAAATTCCGGCTTCAAACTTGAAGAAGGAAATGACTAAGATTTTGTTTGATCAAGGTTTTATTTTAAGTTATCAGTTCAATGACAATAAGGTTCAGGGGGCAATTAAGATCGCTTTAAAGTACGACAGAGAAACAAAGGAGTCAGTGATTAGAAAAATTCAACGTATCAGTACACCAGGTTTGCGTAAATATGTTGGCTCTACAGAGATGCCAAGAGTATTGAACGGACTTGGAATTGCTATTGTTTCTACATCGAAAGGTGTCATGACAAACAAGAAAGCACGTCTTGAGAATGTCGGAGGAGAAGTTTTATGTTACGTTTATTAAATCTTAAGAAATGAGTAGAATAGGAAAAAATCCCGTTAGCATTTCACAAGGTGTAGATGTTAGCATAGAAAACAACATTGTAACCGTAAAAGGAAAATTGGGTGAATTAACTCAAAAAATTTCTGACGGTATTACAATTAAAATTGAAGATGGTATTATCACTCTTGATAGAACATCGGAAAGTAAAGATCATAAAGCACAACATGGTTTAATGAGAGCTTTAATCAATAATATGATTGAAGGTGTAAGCAAAGGTTGGACGAAAGATTTAGAATTGGTTGGTGTTGGTTATAGAGCATCCAATCAAGGACAAAAATTAGATTTGGCTTTAGGTTTCTCTCATAATATTGTTTTAGAAATTGCGCCAGAGGTCAAAATCGAAACAGTATCTGAGAAAGGGAAAAACCCAATCATTAAATTATCTTCATTTGACAAACAATTAGTAGGTCAAATAGCTGCAAAGATTCGTTCTTTCAGAGCACCGGAACCTTATAAAGGTAAGGGCGTTAAGTTTGTTGGTGAAATATTAAGAAGAAAAGCAGGTAAATCTGCATAATATATAGCATTATGGCATTATCAAAGCTACAAAGAAGAGCTAGAATTAAGCGTAGAATCAGAAAGATTATTTCTGGGACAGCTACAAAACCAAGATTGTCGGTTTTTAGAAGTAACAAGGAAATTTACGCTCAAATAGTGGACGATGTGAACGGAGTTACATTAGCTTCAGTTTCATCACGAGATAAAGATATAAAAGGAACTTCTAAACTAGAAGCGGCTGCGGCAGTTGGTAAAGCAATTGGTGAAAAAGCAACAAAAGCTGGATTAGAAAAAGTTGCTTTCGATAGAAATGGTTATTTATACCATGGTAGAGTTAAAGTATTAGCAGAAGCTGCAAGAGAATCTGGTTTAAAATTTTAAGAAATTATGCAAGGTTATAAAAACGTAGAAAGAGTAAAACCAAGTGGGTTAGAGCTTGTAGATAAGTTAGTAGGAGTGCAACGTGTTACTAAAGTTACGAAAGGTGGTAGAGCATTTGGTTTCTCTGCAATTGTAGTAGTTGGTGATGGTAATGGGGTTGTTGGACATGGTTTAGGTAAATCTAAGGATGTGGCTTCTGCAATTGCAAAAGCAATTGAGGATGCTAAAAAGAATTTGGTAAGAATTCCTATTTTAGGGGGTACTTTACCGCATGAGCAAAAAGGAAAGTTTGGTGGAGCTAAGATCTTTATCAAGCCTGCTTCTCCTGGTACAGGGGTTATTGCTGGTGGAGCGGTACGTATGGTACTTGAATCTGTAGGAATACATGATGTGTTATCTAAGTCTCAAGGTTCTTCAAATCCTCACAATGCAGTAAAAGCAACTTTTAATGCTTTATTACAATTACGTAGTGCATCTGCAATTGCGAAGCAAAGAGGAATCTCTATAGAAAAAGTATTTAACGGTTAAATCGAAGAACGATGGCAAGAATCAAAGTAACACAAGTAAAAAGTCAAATCGGGCGTCTTCAAAGTCAAAAGAGAACTTTAGAAGCATTAGGTTTACGCAGAATGAATCATACCGTAGAGCATGAGGCAACTCCAGCAATAGTAGGGATGGTAAATACAGTTAAACACTTAGTTTCTTTTGAAGAAATTAAATAAGATATAAAAAAATGAGTTTACATAATTTAACACCAGCAGAAGGCTCCATTAAAAAAGGAAAAAGAATTGCAAGGGGTGAAGGTTCTGGAAAAGGTGGTACCGCTACAAGAGGCCACAATGGACAGAAATCTCGTTCTGGTTATTCTAAGAAGATTGGATTTGAAGGAGGACAAATGCCGCTTCAAAGACGTGTACCTAAATTTGGATTTACCAATATAAACCGTAAGGAGTATCAGGGGATCAATTTAGACAAAATACAGTCTTTAGTGGATAGTGGGAAAATAACAGATACATTAAGTTTAGAAACTCTAATTATCCATAGATTAGCAGGGAAGAATGACCTTGTTAAAATTCTAGGTAATGGAGAGTTAAAGGCTAAATTAAATATAACTGTACATAAGTTTACGGCAACAGCAAAAGCGGCTATCGAGGCTGCTGGAGGCGTGGCTGTAGCTTTATAAGAAACGTAAATGATGAAGTTTATTAATACACTAAAAGACATTTTTAAGATTGAGGAATTAAAGAACAGAATTCTTCTTACGATCGGATTAATTGCGGTATACCGTTTTATGGCTGCTGTTCCATTACCTGGAATAGATCCATTGCAGTTGACAGCGTTAAAAGAAAGTACTTCAGGAGGACTTTTAGGATTATTGAATGCATTTACAGGAGGAGCATTTGCTAGAGCGTCAGTAATGGCTCTTGGTATAATGCCATATATTTCAGCTTCTATTGTAGTTCAGTTGATGGGAATCGCGGTTCCTTATTTACAAAAGTTACAAAAAGACGGTGAAAGTGGTAGAAAGAAAATTACACAAATAACGCGTTGGTTGACAATTGGTATTACGTTGGTGCAGGCACCAACCTATATAACGGCAATTAAAACTCAATTTAATTTACCTCCAGAAGCTTTTTTAGTAGGTGGAGCAACGTTTTGGGTTTCTTCAATTATTATTTTAACTGCAGGTACTATTTTTGCAATGTGGTTAGGTGAGCGTATCACTGATAAAGGGATTGGTAATGGGATATCACTTTTGATAACGGTAGGTATCATTGCAAATTTCCCAGCAGCATTTTTGCAGGAATTTGTGTCTAAAACTACCAATGCAGGTGCAGGTGGAGTAATGATGATTTTAATTGAAATTATTGTTTGGTTTGTTGTAATTTTATTAACAGTACTTCTAGTGACTGCGGTTCGAAAGATAGCGGTCCAATATGCAAGAAGGAATGTTGCGGGAAGCGCACAAAATGTTGCAGGTTCAAGAGATTATATTCCCTTGAAGTTAAATGCAGCAGGTGTGATGCCAATAATTTTTGCGCAAGCAATTATGTTTTTGCCCTTAGCATTGGGACAAAGGTTTCCTGCTTTAGTAGGTTTGACAAATCCTAATGGTTGGCAATACAATGTCATCTTTGCGCTTTTAATCATTATTTTTAGTTATTTCTATACCGCAATAACAATTCCAACAAATAAAATGGCGGAGGATCTGAAGAGAAGTGGCGGTTTTATACCAGGAATTAGACCCGGTAAAGATACAGCAGATAGATTAGATAGTATTTTGTCGAGGATAACGTTTCCAGGATCATTATTTCTAGCAGCACTTTCAATTTTACCGGCAATTGTAGTTCAATTTGGAGTGCAACAAGGATGGTCAATGTTTTATGGAGGTACCTCTTTAATCATCATGGTTGGTGTAGCAATTGACACGATGCAACAAATTAATTCGTATTTATTAAACAATCACTATGATGGTTTAATGAAGGCGGGAAATAGCAATAGAAAATCGAATAAATAATTATATGGCTAAACAATCAGCAATTCAACAAGACGGAACTATTACAGAAGCATTGTCTAATGCAATGTTTCGTGTGGAATTAGAAAATGGTCATATTGTTACGGCACACATTTCTGGTAAAATGCGGATGCATTATATAAAATTATTACCTGGAGATAAGGTAAAATTAGAGATGAGTCCATACGATTTATCAAAAGCAAGAATAACATACAGATATTAATTAAAAAACAAAACAGATGAAAGTTAGAGCATCAGTTAAAAAAAGAAGTGCCGACTGCAAAATAGTGCGCAGGAAAGGTAGATTATATGTGATTAATAAACAAAATCCTAGATTTAAACAAAGACAAGGGTAATGGCAAGAATAGCAGGTATTGATATTCCAAAAAACAAAAGAGGAGTTATTGCTTTAACTTACATCTTCGGTATTGGAAGCAGCAGAGCTAAAAAAGTTTTAGCAGAAGCAAAAGTAGACGAGAGTATTAAGGTTCAAGATTGGACAGATGATCAGATCGCAGCAATTAGAGAACAAGTAGGATCTTTTACAATTGAAGGAGAATTACGTTCGGAAGTTCAGATAAATATCAAACGTTTGATGGATATCGGTTGTCAACGAGGAATTCGCCATAGACTTGGCTTGCCTTTAAGAGGACAAAGAACGAAGAACAATTCTCGTACAAGAAAAGGTAAGAGAAAAACCGTAGCTAACAAGAAAAAATAAAGTTAGACAAGTAATAAAGATTTGATAATAGCAATACTATAAAATCAGAAAACTAAATTACTAAAATTGAATCATTATGGCAAAAGCAAGTTCAAAAAAACGTAAAGTAATAATTGATGCAGTAGGAGAGGCGCATGTAACGGCATCTTTTAACAATATCATTATTTCTTTAACAAATAAAAAAGGTGACGTGATATCATGGTCATCTGCAGGTAAAATGGGTTTCAGAGGTTCTAAGAAGAATACTCCGTATGCAGCTCAATTAGCAGCAGAAGATTGTTCAGCAGTTGCAAAAGAAGCAGGTTTACGTAAAGTAAAAGTGTACGTGAAAGGTCCAGGAAATGGTAGAGAATCTGCTATTAGATCAATCCACAATGCAGGTATTGAAGTAACTGAAATTATTGATGTTACCCCAATTCCGCATAACGGTTGTCGTCCACCAAAGAGAAGAAGAGTATAATTAAATATTTTAACCAATTGGGAATTAGATTATCGAAGGATTAGCCTTAATTCATAATCCCCGATTATAACAACAAAGAAATGGCAAGATATACAGGACCAAAGACCAAAATTGCACGTAAATTTGGCGAAGCAATTTTTGGGGAAGATAAAAACTTCGAAAAAAGAAATTACCCTCCAGGACAGCATGGAAATGCAAGAAGACGTGGAAAAAAATCTGAATATGCAACTCAATTAATGGAGAAGCAAAAAGCGAAGTATACTTATGGTATTCTTGAGCGTCAGTTTAGTAACTTGTTTAAAAAGGCATCAGCTTCTCAAGGGATTACTGGTGAGATTTTAGTGCAGTTATGTGAATCTCGTTTAGATAATGTAGTGTATAGAATGGGAGTTTCTACTTCTAGAAGTGGAGCACGTCAGTTAGTTTCTCACAGACACATTACGGTGAATGGAGAGATTGTAAACGTACCATCTTATAGTTTGAATGAAGGAGATGTAGTTGCAGTGAGAGAGAAATCTAAATCTTTACAGGCTATTGAAGATGCCTTAGCGTCTAATAGCAGTGTATATGAATGGTTGACGTGGAATTCAGATAAGAAAGAGGGAACTTTTGTAAAAGTACCTGCAAGACTTCAGATTCCAGAAAACATCAAAGAGCAGTTAATCGTAGAATTATATTCTAAGTAATAAATTAATCATATTGGAATTCAACCAAAGGGTTCATAAGTACTTCTTCAGACTTATATACCGCGCAACTGAATAACAATTAAAACGAAGAAATATGGCAATTTTAAATTTTCAAAAGCCCGATAAAGTAATAATGATTGAATCTACAGATTTTTCTGGTAGATTTGAGTTCAGACCTTTAGAGCCAGGTTTTGGTTTAACGGTAGGAAATGCTTTAAGGAGAGTACTTTTATCCTCTTTAGAAGGGTTCGCAATTACGTCCTTAAGATTGGATGGAGTAGAACATGAGTTTTCTACTATTTCCGGTGTTGTAGAGGATGTTACTGAAATTATATTGAACTTAAAACAAGTACGTTTTAAGAAACAAATAGAAGAAACAGACAGAGAAACGGTTTCTATCGCAGTATCTGGTCAAGAGCAGTTTACTGCGGGAGATTTACAGAAATTTATTTCAGGTTTTCAAGTATTAAACCCCGATTTAGTAATTTGTAACATGGATAAATCTGTGAAATTAAATGCAGAGATCACTATTGAAAAAGGAAGAGGATTTGTGCCTGCAGAGGAAAATAAGAAAGCTTCTGCTCCAATAGGTACAATTTTCACAGATTCTATTTATACACCAATTAAGAATGTCAAGTACGCAGTCGAAAATTTTCGTGTAGAGCAGAAAACAGATTATGAAAAATTGGTTTTTGATATCGACACTGATGGATCTATTAGTCCTAAAGATGCGTTAACAGAGGCAGCTAAAATTTTAATTCACCACTTTATGTTATTCTCTGATGAGCGTATTACTTTAGAGGCGGATGAGATTGCACAAACTGAAACATATGATGAGGAATCATTGCACATGCGTCAGTTATTAAAAACGAGATTAATCGATATGGATTTATCTGTTAGAGCTTTGAATTGTTTAAAAGCGGCAGAAGTAGATACCCTAGGAGATTTAGTATCGTTCAATAAGAGTGATTTAATGAAATTCAGAAACTTTGGAAAGAAATCGTTAACAGAACTAGAAGAATTAGTTATTGTGAAGGGGTTAAGTTTTGGAATGGATTTAAGTAAATATAAGTTAGATAGAGATTAATCATTCATATTTTGCTCCTCAAAACGAGTTGATGCAAGATGAAAGTTCAAAACAAAAGTCATGAGACACGGTAAAAAGCACAATCATTTAGGAAGAACAACTTCGCATAGAAAGGCGATGTTGTCAAATATGACTTGTTCATTAATAGAACACAAGCGTATTAATACCACAGTGGCAAAAGCAAAAGCATTAAGAGTGTATGCAGAACCATTAATCACCAAATCTAAATCAGATACAACGCACAATAGACGTATTGTATTTTCTCATCTTCGTGATAAGTTCGCAGTAACGGAATTGTTTAAAGAAATTTCTGTAAAGGTTGCAGACAGACCAGGTGGGTATCTTCGTATTATAAAATTGGGAAATCGTCAGGGAGATAATGCTCCTATGGCTATGGTAGAGTTAGTTGATTACAACGAGATCTATAATCCTAATGGAAATAAAGCTAAGAAAACTACAAGAAGAGGAAGAAGCAAGAAAGTTGAAACTCCTAAAGTAGAAGGTACGGTAACTGAAGAGAAATCTGAAGAGTAAGAAATGAGATTATGTTAATATAAAAAAAAGGGATAAACGTTTACGTTTATCCCTTTTTTTATAACTTAGTTTGAAGTTTAGGACAACTATGAGTTTTTTTTTGTTTCTTGATTGAGGATGCTAAGAAAGCGAAAATACACTATGTCTAAGCACAAAATAGCCTATAAGAGAGAGAAGGATTTGGTTAAATTATTTAATAGAATGTAGAAAAAAGTACTTTGATTGTTTATTTCTTTTTTTTATACTTTAGCAAGATCAAATAAATTTATAAATACAACAACAACAACAACAACAACAACAACAACAACAACAATAATAATAATTAATGAAATATCAAACAAGAAAAAAAGCATTGGTGTTGCTAGCTGACGGGACTATTTTTTATGGTAAATCTGTAGGTATCGAGGGCACTTCAACAGGGGAAATATGTTTTAATACAGGAATGACCGGATATCAAGAAATATTTACGGATCCTTCTTACTTTGGCCAGATTATGGTGACTGCGAATGCGCATATTGGAAACTATGGTGTAAATGACCAAGAGGTAGAGTCTGAAGGTATTAAAATTTCAGGTTTAATTTGTAGAAACTTTAGTTTTAACCATTCTAGAGTGGATTCCGATGGGAATTTAAAGAATTGGTTTGAAAAACATAATATTGTTGCGATTTCTGATGTAGACACAAGGGCATTAGTGGCGTATATAAGAGATAATGGAGCAATGAATGCTATTATTTCTACGGAAATTGACGATATTGAAAGCTTAAAAGGAAAGTTATCAGATGTACCTTCTATGGAAGGCCTCGAGTTGGCATCTAAAGTTTCAACTAAGAAGGCTTACTTTGTAGGAGATGAAAATGCTGCAATAAGAATTGCTGCTTTAGATATTGGAATTAAGAAAAATATTTTAAGAAATTTGGTAAAAAGAGGAGCTTATATTAAAGTATTTCCTTTTGATGCTGTATTTTCAGAGCTTGAAGCTTTTAATCCAAACGGTTATTTTATTTCTAACGGTCCTGGAGATCCCGAACCTCTTAAGGCTGCCCAAGAGCTGGCGAAAGAAATTATTAAAAGAGATTTGCCGTTATTTGGTATTTGTTTAGGACATCAGGTGATTGCTTTGGCAAATGGCATCTCTACTTATAAAATGCATAATGGCCATAGAGGAATAAACCATCCTGTCAAAAATTTATTAACAGGTAAAGGAGAGATTACTTCGCAAAATCACGGTTTCGCAATTGATAAAGAGCAAACAGTTCAGAATGAAGATATAGAAATCACCCATGTGCATTTAAATGATCACACAGTTGCAGGAATTAAACTAAAAAATAAACCGGTGTTTTCTGTGCAATACCATCCAGAGGCTAGCCCTGGTCCGCACGATTCGGAATACTTATTTGATCAATTTATCGAGTTAATCAAGAAGCATTAAATCAGGTTATCGAAATTTAAGGCACATTCGTCTAACGATACATCTTATTGAACGCATTATTAAATAGTTAGCCCTATGAGATTGTAAATTTGACCGTAGTGTAAAATTCACACTTATTTTCATAATATTTTCCCGCTCATTTTTTGAGTGGGTTTTTTTGTTTAATTTCAGGAAACGTTTTCGTAATTAATCAATTACATAGTATTAAATACCTAAGACATTTCGTAATTTTACAGAGGTATAAAAAAAAATTAAAATTAATCATAAAAATAAAAGAATGAGCATTATAATTAGCGTTCACGCACGTCAGATTTTTGATTCAAGAGGAAATCCTACAGTAGAAGTAGATGTTACTACAGAAAATGGAGTTTTAGGCAGAGCTGCAGTTCCGTCAGGAGCTTCTACAGGTGAACATGAAGCAGTTGAATTACGCGATGGAGGCAAAGATTATATGGGTAAAGGCGTTTTAAATGCTGTTAAAAATGTAAATCAACATATTGCTGCGGAGTTATTAGGTGTTTCTGTTTTTGATCAAAATGCAATCGATCAACTTATGATAGCTTTAGATGGCACGCCGAACAAATCTAAATTAGGAGCGAACGCAATTTTAGGTGTTTCTTTAGCAGTATCAAAGGCTGCCGCAAATGAGTTAGGGATGCCTTTGTATCGTTATATTGGTGGTGTTTCCGCGAATACTTTGCCAGTACCGATGATGAATATTATTAATGGTGGATCACATTCTGACGCACCTATTGCTTTTCAAGAATTTATGGTAATGCCTGTGAAAGCAGCAACTTTTTCGAAAGCAATGCAAATGGGTTCTGAAATTTTTCACAATCTAAAAAAAGTTTTACATGATAGGGGTTTGTCCACAGCCGTGGGTGATGAGGGAGGTTTTGCTCCAAATTTAGCGGGTGGAACTGAAGATGCTTTGGAAACGATTGCATTAGCGGTTAGTAATGCAGGGTATACCTTGGGAGATGATATTATGATTGCCTTAGATTGTGCAGCTGCAGAATTTTATGTGAATGGAAATTATGATTATTCCAAGTTTGAAGGAGAAACGGGTAAAGTGCGTTCTTCAAAAGAACAAGCTGATTATTTGGCTGAATTGTCTGAAAAGTATCCCATTATTTCGATTGAAGACGGAATGGATGAAAACGATTGGGAGGGTTGGAAATATTTAACCGAAAAAATTGGTGATAAAGTACAATTAGTTGGAGATGATTTATTTGTAACTAATGTAGCACGTTTGTCGAGAGGAATCGAAAATGGTATTGCAAATTCAATCTTAATTAAGGTAAATCAAATAGGAACGTTAACAGAAACAATTGCAGCCGTTAATATGGCCAAGAACGCAGGTTATACCTCTGTAATGTCTCATAGGTCTGGTGAAACAGAAGACAATACAATTGCAGACTTAGCAGTTGCTTTAAACTGTGGTCAAATAAAAACAGGATCTGCTTCACGTTCAGATAGAATGGCGAAGTACAACCAGTTATTAAGAATTGAAGAGGAGTTAGGAGATATTGCCTATTTTCCTGGAGAAAAAGCGTTTAATATATAAGGCGTAAAATACTTAAATTCAGAGCCCCACAAAGAAATTTGTGGGGTTTTTTTTTGTAAAAAAACAGCATAGCTTTCCAGTATTTTATTATATTAAAATTTTATGCGAACTCATTTTAAATTGCTATTAAAATTGGTACCTTGTAAGCCGTTAGAATAATAAAAAAAACCATTGCAGATGCCAGATATAGCGAAATTACAGATTGGAGAAAACGTATACGAATTTCCTCTTGTAAAAGGAACAGAAAATGAGGTTGGGATAGATATTAAAACTCTAAGGAGTACAACCAACGGAGTAATAACAATTGATCCTGGTTTCAAAAATACGGGTTCCTGTGAAAGTGCTATTACATTTTTAGATGGAGAAAAAGGGATTTTAAGATATAGAGGTTTCGCTATTGAGGAATTAGCTGAAAAAGCAAGTTTTTTAGAAGTGGCTTATGCCTTAATTTTTGGCGAGTTGCCAACAAAGGAGCAGCTTGAAAAGTTTCATACGGATATAAAATCTAAATCTGTTGTGGATGACGATGTTAGAAAAATTTTAGAAGCATTTCCAAAGTCTGCCCATCCCATGGGGATTTTATCTTCGTTAACAAGTGCTTTAACTGCATTTAACCCATCTTCGGTAAATGTAGATTCAGAAGAGGAAATGTACAATGCCATTGTTAAAATATTAGGAAAATTTCCAGTATTAGTTGCTTGGACAATGCGTAAAAAGTCAGGTTTACCATTAAATTATGGTTCTAAATCTTCAGGTTATGTTGAAAATGTGATGAAAATGATGTTCGAGGAGCCGAACGAAGAATATATCATAAATCCAATTATAAAAGATGCACTTGACAAGTTATTAATCTTACATGCAGATCACGAGCAAAATTGTTCTACTTCAACTGTAAGAATAGCGGGTTCATCTCATGCGGGCTTATTCGCTTCATTATCGGCAGGAATATCTGCACTATGGGGACCATTGCACGGAGGTGCAAACCAAGCAGTTTTAGAGATGTTAGAGGCAATAAAGGCAGATGGTGGAGATACCAAAAAATACATGGCGAAGGCAAAAGATAAAAATGATCCTTTCCGTTTGATGGGATTTGGTCACCGTGTGTATAAGAACTTTGATCCAAGAGCTACTATTATTAAAAAGGCGGCTGATGAAGTATTAAAAGATTTAGGTGTAGAAGACCCTATTTTAGAAATCGCAAGAGGTTTAGAGCAAGAAGCTTTAAATGATCCTTATTTTGTAGATAGAAAATTATACCCAAATGTAGATTTTTATTCAGGAATCATATACAGAGCTATGGGCATACCTGTGGAGATGTTTACTGTGATGTTTGCCTTAGGGCGTTTGCCGGGTTGGATTGCGCAATGGAAGGAAATGCGTTTAAACAAAGAACCAATAGGAAGACCGCGTCAGATTTATACTGGAGAAAATTTAAGACCCTTCCAGTCAATAGAAAAAAGATAAATTAAAACAGTATATTTATTCCAATAAAAGCTTCATTAATTAATGAGGCTTTTTTCATCCCTTTTTAGATGTTAGCACTCAATATTAAGAACGAAACTTCCAGGTTAAGAGCAGTTGTTTTGGGAATTGCAAATAGTAATGGGGGCGTGCCCAAAGCAGAAGATTGTTACGATCCGAAAAGCATACAACACGTTTTGGCAGGTACGTATCCAAAAGAGGGCGCCATGGTTATGGAAATGGAGGCATTGGCTGCTATTTTAGAAAAGTATAAAGTAACGGTTTTTAGACCTGAGCTTATTGAAAATTACAATCAAATTTTTTCTAGAGATATTGCTTTTGTTATTGAAGACAAATTAGTAAAAGCAAACATTTTGCCAGACAGAGATCAAGAAATAGAAGCCATACATTCTGTTATCTCTAAAATTAATCCAGCAAAAATCATTAAACTTCCGGAAGATTGTCATGTCGAGGGTGGGGATGTAATGCCTTGGAATGAGTATATTTTTGTGGGTACGTATTCGGGTGAAGATTATACAGAATATATTACAGCACGTACAAATTTAGCTGCAGTTCAAGCGATACAAAAGTTGTTTCCAGAGAAAATTGTAAAACCCTTTGAGTTAAGAAAACACAATACAATGGCAAAGGAAAATGCGCTGCATTTAGACTGTTGTTTCCAACCCATAGGAAGAAACAAAGCCATACTTCATAAAAATGGATTTTTAGTTGAACAGGAATATGAATGGTTGTTGAATTTTTTTGGAAAGGAAAATGTTTTTGAAATTGACAAAGAGGAGATGTTTAGCATGAATAGTA
The DNA here is from genome assembly GCA_028336245.1 of Polaribacter sp. Classification (GTDB taxonomy): domain Bacteria; phylum Bacteroidota; class Bacteroidia; order Flavobacteriales; family Flavobacteriaceae; genus Polaribacter. The sequence continues at coordinate 1,329 of JAOKTT010000001.1, read as the reverse complement.
ATATATTTTCTATTTCCGAAGAGGTAATAATATCAGAAAAAAACTTTACACGTCTAAATACGTGGTTGCGCGCGAACGGTTTTATTGTGGAAGAAGTTGCCTATGCAGAAATTGCTAAACAAGAAGGTTTGCTGCGCTGTTCTACCATGCCACTGATAAGAGATTAAATAGGAAAAAAATAATTTATTGCAGTAGGGTAAATCAGGAGATAGTTGTTTTAAGAATAGCATAAATAAAATTATTTATGAACGTTTAAAACTAAAATCATGAAGACAACAAGACTACTATTAACTGTAATTTTATTCGGAGCAATAAACTTTTCTTACGCACAAGGGTATGAAAAAGACACCTTATTTGGAAAAGAAAATTATTACACTAAACGCGCAAAAGAGGATGCTAAATTTGAACAGGGTTTGAACTCCAAATCAAAATCCGAAGACAAAAATTTTTGGAAAGAACAAAAACAGTACGAAAGAGAATTAAAGAAGCGAGATGAGGTTGCTCACAGCGCTTATATGGAGGGCAAAAGAGATGCCTATGCAGAGCACTCTGCGCATTGCAATGATCATTGCAATCACGGGTATTATTATCAATACTATGCCAATTATTATTACCATAGCAACTATCGGTATGAAAGAGGATATCATAGAAGCCCCAAGCGAACAAGTATTACGCTAAGGACCCCTAGAATAGGATTAAGTGTTTTTTAAGTAATCGTTTCAAAAAAGGAAGTGGTTTTTTAATAAAAGGAGGCCTCTGTCATAATATGTGTCTATCTTTGTGTCCAAATTCTAAAAAATGCAGCAAACTACAAATTCTATATTAATGATTCGTCCTATCAACTTTAGGATGAATGAACAGACAGCCGTAAATAATTATTTTCAAGAAAACGTAGATTTACAAAATGCAGAAATCAATAGAAAAGCGCAAGAAGAATTTGATAGTTATGTTTTCAAACTGAAAAGTTATGGTGTAGAAGTGCTTGTTATTTCGGATACAGATACTTTTGATACACCGGATGCTATCTTTCCAAACAATTGGATTTCCTTTCATGCAGACGGAACTGTTGGTTTATATCCAATGTTCGCTGAAAACAGACGCTTAGAAAGAAGAGATGATATTCTTACTGAAATAGAAGAAAAAGGGTTTTTGATAGAGAATGTGGTAGATTACACTGCTGCCGAATTTGAAGATTTCTTTTTAGAAGGTACCGGAAGTATCATTTTGGATAGGGTTAATAAAAAAGCATATTGTGCTTTATCTGTAAGGGCAGACGAAGAATTGTTTATTGAATTTTGTGAGGATTTTGAGTATACACCCGTAGTGTTT